>JAEEZX010000073.1 GCA_016292045.1 Bacteroidaceae bacterium
ACTGTTAACGGTAAAGAACTGCACGCAGGCATATTCACCGTCCTTGCCATAATACTTGATCTGGGTGTAGCCGTTGGAGCGGCACTGGATCAGTTTCTCTCCTTCATACTGCATGCTCTCCAGCACCCAGGTGCCGTAGAGGTCGGGGTTGTCGCTGAATTCCTCAGCTCTGCACGGCACATAACCGGCGAAGACCAACGTTGCCACGAGGGCGAAGATGGCACTTACGAATTTTGACTTTTTCATAGCATTTCCTTTTTAATAATTAAACTTGCTGTGCGACGCGTCTGCACACTCATTTTTTGAATTCTGCGGCAAAGGTAGCGCGTTTTTCCGACTGATGCAAGTATTTCGTTTCGCAATAGTTTCGCAATTTAAAAACGGTCTTTCGCGATTGTTTCGCATATATTTCGCATCGTTTTGCACACATTCACAATCAACTCACAATGAGAGAATAAACTCATCCCAGTCGCGCGGGCTCCCTTTACGCCCGAAGACTTTAGCGTAGAGGCGGCTGCGGATGCTGCTGATGCTGCTGGCCTCGCGGCAGAGAGCTTTTGTCATATCGGAGGGCGAGAGTTCCAGACGGATGAGCAGGCAGATGCGCCACTCCACTTCAGAGAGACGATAGAGACTTGAGAGATGACGTACGAAGTCGGGGTATACCGTCTTGAGCTGCTGCTCCATTTCCCGCCAGTCTGCCTCCGAAAGCACTTCACCATTCCGCAGGCGACGGCGCAAACCGCTGTAATATGGCGAACGCTTGAATTCTTCCGCCACGCGCTGCATGGCATCGTGGACAATAGCCGGGCGCAACTGCGTCTCTTCGCGGATGGCCAGTAGTTGGCGCTCGATATAACGTTTCCTTTTATATATACGGAGGGTATATGCCACAACGGCTGCGAGCAGGACGAAAACCACAAGTAGGACGCTGACCAGAAGATAGTTCTTCCTCTTGAGGTTGCGCTCGGCCATGGAGATAACGATATAATGTTCGCAGGCATCGTCGGCGTAGTTGAGAAACGTTTGGCGCAATTCCTCGTTGAGGGGTTGGCGCACCCAGGTGTATTGTATGCCGCTGCTCTGAATCACCATTACGGAGTCGCCCGCACGCACCAACGGATGAGGGTCTTCACCTTCATAGTATGCTAGCGTGCTGTCAGCCGTGAGATATACGGTGAAGTAACTGCGGCCGTAGGGTACTATCACCGTGCCGCTGGTATCGTTTTTCTGTCTGTAGTCGTAGAAGACGCTGTCGCCCTCGTAAAGGCGCATGCGCCAAGGGGCGTTTTCCAAATCGGAGTAATAGGTGCTGCCTCCCGGGTATTCCCACTTCTCCAGACGCCACACTCCGCTAAGATTCGTCGGATCATCGATGTTTTCGGCTATTTCTTCAGCCTTGTGGCAAGCGTTCAGCAGCAAAGCTGCCACGAGGGCCAGAATACTTAATACAGATGTATTTTTCATGCTTCGGTCTCTTTTTCTGCGCAAAGTTACGAAAAAATGCCGACCCGTACAAACAAAACATTTCGCAAACATTTCGCAAAGAAGCCGTCTCTAAACTCTAACCCCTAAACTCTAAACCGAAAAAAGACATCTTTTTTGCCTGATAATGTGAAAGGGTTTGTGCTAAAAAACAATAAAAACTCTTCACTTTTCACTCTTCACTTTTAACTTTTTCGTACCTTTGCAGCGGAAAAACGTCAGTTTAAGGTGATGAGGACACTATTTATCTTATTTCTATCGGTATTGACAGGCGCTACGACACTTGGCGTCAGTGCTGCGGAAATGCCCGAAATGAGAATATTCTTCGAGGGCAGCCTGAGTCGCGGAATGGACTATGTGAACGGTTCGATGCAGTTGACCGACACCAATGGTGACATGGTGGAACTGCCGGCCAAGTTCAAGACACGAGGCGCTACAGCCAGCCACTATATCATGAAGCCTTCGCTCAACATGAAGCTGCGCACCCCCGACTACGAGGAGGAAGCCGATTCCGCACTGCTCGGTATGCGCTCCTGCTCCTCGTGGATACTCGACGCAATGGCCATCGACCGCATCTGCATGCGCAACCGCGTGGCATTCGACATATGGAACGATTTCTCACGGCTGCCCTACGATACGGATTTCGACGGAAGAAACGGTACGGAGGGACGCTTTCTGGAGCTGTATATCAACAATGAGTACTACGGCATTTACTGCCTCAGCGACCGTATCAACCGCAAACTGCTCAACCTGAAAAAGACACAGGAAGAGGGCGGAGCCGTGAAACTGAGAGGCGTGCTCTACAAGAGCGGTACGCAGGAGATTTCCAATCAGGACGAACCGGGCTACAACGAGGACTCTACGGCGTGCGTCATCGAATGGCACAACGCATGGGAACTGACCTATCCCGAGGACTACGGAGGTCTGCAGGTGTGGCAGCCGCTGCTGGATGCCATACTGAACGGCAGGAGCACGGATTACGTGAAGCGCTACTTCTTCCTGCAGAATCTCGCCGACTATCAGATTCACGTCATGGCGCTGTGTATCGGCGACAACTGGGGCAACAAGAACCACTACTTCAGCATACGCAACATGCGTAAGGATATCGATGCGCCCGACCCTGCGGATGCCGACCGCCGCCGCTTTGTCATCACTCCCTGGGACCTCGACACCAGTTTCGGAGGCCACTATGCAGGCGACTACTACGACGGCAACTATGCCGACTGGCCCGTGAACGTCATCATGAACAATGTGCCGTATCCCATCAGCTACCTTGCCGGGGATGCGGAGTATCTGGCCCTGTTGAAGCAGCGCTGGGAGGAGGGACGGCAAGGAGCCTTCTCCGTGGACTCCATATGCAAGAAGCTGGAGCGCTGGCGCGACCTCTTCATCGGGAGCGGTGCCTGGCAGCGCATGACAGAGCATTACGATGCCAAAATGTCGCGCCCCAAATATGTCAGCGACCTCGCACACGAGATAGAGTGCATAGAGAAATGGTACAAGGGACGCTTCAGCGAGATGGATGACTACTTCGATATCGATGGAGGTGGGGAAGGCGTAGAGGCGCTTAAGGCAAAAGGAATGACGAAAAAGGGAGACGGGGCTGGCGGGGTGTATAATATGGCCGGCCAGCTTGTCAATGCAGGTACATTGCCCAAGGGTCTCTATATCACAGGCGGGAAGAAGTACGTCGTGCAGTAAGTTATCTGCCGCCGGAAAGGAGGCTGTAGAGCCTGGGGAGACGGCGGTCGGTGAGGCGCGCCACAAGGATGACGAAGACGGTCACGACAAGCGGTGCCCCGAAATATGCTACATACGGAGCATACGGATGCGACCACAGCATCAGACACATGCGCTCTAGGATGTGCAGAGGCATATAGTGCATCGCGTAGAGGAAAAAGGAGTACTTGAAGAAGGAGAGCGAGGGAACGGTGTGCAGCCGGTTGACGATGTCGTAGATACCGATGCATAGTGTGGGGCCTATCCATTGCACGATATTCATGCTCAGGTTGCTGGGCCGGAAACAATCCCAGTAGAAGGCGATGGGGAAAAGAATGAGGGAGGGGATAGTCAGGAAGAGAGGCTGTTCCCCGAAGAGGAAGTCTTTATGATGCACTCCGGCATACGCTCCGGCAAGGTAAATAGGCAGCCACAACACAGGGCTGCAGAAAGGGTGGCGGAACACGAGGCATATAACGCATGTGACAACCAGCCAGACGGGGAAGAGCTTTTTCCGCCTCACCATCAGCCACAGGAGGGGAGCGATGAGAGCATATACGAAGATGACACCGACGTACCACAGCACTGTGTATTGGCAGGACACTATTCCGACGATGACATCCAGAATGCTGTCGTATGGGAAGCGGTCGGTGACAAAATCCGGAATGAACCGTATGGCCACATACCATGCTGCGGCAAAGATGACGTTCCACAGCAGATACGGCACGAGAAGGCTCCTGAGTCTGGTGCGCAGTTTCTTCAGAAAATCAGCCGGAGTGTAGTTGCGGAAAAACAGATAGCCGCTGATGAAAAAGAAGCAGGGCACGACAACTTCCATCATCTTGTTTGTGAACTGCAGCATATACAAGAATTGAGGATGTGCCACAGTGCTCGGCAATATCGGCAGTTGGGAATGCTGCCACACGATGCCGAGGGCCAGAAGGAAACTCAGATTTATGATTTTTACTGATTTCATCGCTCGTGGTTTGACTTTATTGCCCTAACAGTCGGAACCAGTAATCAAATTTCCTGAAATCATTCTCGGACAGCGTTTCCGCTTTTGCGCGGTCCATTCGGCAGAAGGGTATGTCGCGATACATTGCCGCTACGAGTGAGAAGCTGCTGTGCGGTCCGATGATGGCATCGCATTCGGAGAGCATGAAGAGGTCCTCCGGAGCACTGCCGCCGAGCAGATGCACAGAGACAAGGCTCTCCTCCGTGCCGGATTTCACCAGCAGTTCCATACGCTCCGCCGTGAGAGCCGCGTCGTTGGTGGAGATATATACGTGAACCTTCTCCCCGGGATGCATGCGGAGGAAGCCCTTGATATAGGAGGCGTAAGTGGCATCGTCGTAGAAGTAGTTTCCGTCGGCCCACAGGGCGTAGTCGCCCCGGCGCACATGAAGTCCCAGCCGCACGCCCTTGCCCTCGTCGAGAATGCGCATCTTGGCCTGCACGGGCAGCGTGTATGCCTCGTCGATGCGGAAGAGCTCACATATCTCGCTGCGGTATTTCAGGAAGAGTTCGTAGTGGCGCACCTCCCATCCGGCCACCACCACATTATTGTGCTTCTCCACGAAGCGGTCGAGCTCCTCGCGGTTGCACCCCGGTTTGTAGGCCGCCGTGGGAATCAGGCGCAGCGCAGCAGCAATCTTCACCAGAATATAGAGGATGAAACTCGTGTGCCTAGTGTGACGTATGTGGAAATACGGATACTTGTAGGAGAAACGCATGGAAAGCACATGCCTCCCGTGCTCGCGTCCGTAGGCGTAAACGTGGGCGAACTGCAACAGGTTGTTGCACATCTGGCTTTTGTCTCTGGCAAATATCATTGGTTTTCTTTCATGTATTGCGGAAATGTGAGTGAGGCGCGGGAAGCGGCATATTTTTTCGCGAGTGTGTCGTAGTCGGCCATCTGCTTGTTGGGGAGTCGCTTCTGCAGCCACGGACGCAGCAGTTTTTTCTGCACGAAATTGCCGTAGAGCTCAAACTCCGAGAATCCGGAGCCCTGCGTCCTGTCGTAGGAGTCGAGCACCACTTCCCACCAACGTTTCCCGCCTCCGTTCTCAAGGCGTCGGTGGAGTGCCTGCAGTTTGTCTTTCGAGAACAGCATCTTGTGAGCTACATAGGAGAGGTCGGAGAGCGTCAGTTCCGGGATGAGGCGGTGTATGTTGTCGTAGTAGGGCTGGTGACACTCGTAACTCATGTAGAACACCGTCTCGCCCTCCGCAGAGAGGAATACGTGCGGCCGGATGAGGATGTGGTCGGCATCGATGCAGAGATAGTGGCGGCATGTGCCGACGTTGCCGCTAAGCTTGATGAACTGTTGGAAGAGCCATCCGCTGCGAGAGCCGAGATTGAGTGCCTTGGGACCGAAACCCAGCACCGTGCTCTCTTCCACGAACCGCAGCCCGTGCTCTTCGCAGAAGCGCTTCACACGCTCGTCGTCGGGGGAGACGAGGTAGATTTTCTCAATGGGGTGCTGCACCTGTCTCCTCACGCCTTCGATGCAGAGCGGCAGTGTGCCCAGGTCCTTCGCAATGACGGGTATCACCACATCAATGGGTTCCCCGGAGGGAGCGACGGGAGGGAATGTCTTCCAGGAGAAGAACCGGTATCGTAGTTCACGCCATGTCATAGTTCGTCTGCCATCTTATAGAGTTTCTGATAGTATGCCTTGAGAGTCCGGAGCGCCAGCTCCTCCTCCTGCTGCGGATATGTGGAAAGCACGGCACGCTGGGAACTGTTGTCCCAGATGACGCTGCCTTCCTCTCTCACCATACCCACCGCGTCGGGAACAGCGAATACGGCGTAGTGGGGTGCTCCGGCATCGAAGATGTCCTTCGACCAGGGGAACTCTTCATGTCCGAGTCCCAGGATTCCCAACAGGGTGGCCGTGATGTCGGCCTGTGAGCACAGCGTCTCCACGCGGTAGGGCTTCCTCACCACACCTCCCGTGAAGATGAGAGGCAGGTCGTAATGATTCAGCGAGTAGTTGTCCATTTCCGGCGGGAAGCATCCCTGATGGTCGGGCAGGATGACGACGAGCGTCTCTTCCCAGTCGTTGCTCCCTTTCAGTTGCGCCACAAAGCTGCCGAGGCAGGAATCTGCGTAGTGGAAGGCGTTGAGAGCCCCGTCGTTTATCGCGTGGTGATCGGGCACATCGAAGGGTTCGTGACTGCTGGAGGTCTGCACCACACTAAAGCTCCTTTCCCCGCGTGTTGCGATGAATTCCTTCGCGGCGCGGTCGAAGACAGGACCGTCGGCTACGCCCCATTTCCCAGTTTGCAGTTTCTTGGGAAAACTCTTGTCGGAGACGATATTCTGAAAACCGGCTGCCACGAGATACGAGCGCATGTTGCTGAAATTGGTGTCTCCTCCGTAATAGTAGTATGTGTGGAAACCGTCATCCTTCAGTGCTGAGGCGAGGGACGGCAGTGCGGCATTCTTGCGGGGCTGGTCCATGAGCGAGTAGGTGGGGAATGCCGGTATGGAACTCAGCACGCTCACCAGAGCCCGGTCGGTGCGCATCGTGTTGCAGTAGAATTCCGTGAAATAGATTCCTTCCCGTGACAACTGCTCCAATTGCGGCACGATGCCCTTCACCATTCCGCCTTCCTCCATCAGCTGGGTGGAGAAGCTCTCCAGTATCACCATCACAATCCTGTTCGGACGGCGGAGGAACAGTGAGTCGCGCCGGCCATCCTCCGTACTGTCTGTGCGCTGGTTGAGCTTGCAGAGCAGAGCGTCGGCCTCCTCATCCGTCATGAAGCGATAGAGAGAGGCGAGATCTGTCTGGTGGGATGCACTCTCGATGAAGCAGAAGACGGGATTCACGGCAGCGTGGTTCAGTCGCATGTTTTTCGAGAAATACACCGTTCCGGTGTGGTTCGTGCCGGTGCCCACACCGCCTCTGATGGGCAGTATGAGTGCCACCGTGAGAATGAATGTCGCTATCCTGTAGGGTTTGGCTTTCGCAACGCAGTATTGTGGACGGGCCAGATATACAGCCGCTGTGATGACAGCTATTCCCGCCACAGCCGCCAGCATCTGCAGCGGAGTGACGGATGCCATTGCGTCGGCAGGCGATGTGGTCAGATAGAGCACGGGAGTGTAGTCCAAAGGGAATCCCCACGGACCGTAAAGCCCCAGATTTGACACAATGGCGAGGGCGTAAATCGCTGCAATGACGATGAAATAGGCGTTCCACAGCAGTTTCAGTCCCCGCCGTTCGCGCAGCAGGAGCATCAGAGCGGGTATGATGGTGAGATAGCCCGCAATGGCGATGTCCAGTTTTAGGCCGTAAAGCAATGAGAGTGCCCTTTCTGCCCGCGTGGCATCGCTCAGCAGTTCGTTGTATATTGCAAGAAACAGCAGATGGCCCAGCGTTCCCACCAGCGTCCACAGCAACAGTACCTGAAAAAATGTCTTTATCGTCTTCACCCTTTGTCTATAACCTTTAACCTATAACCATTAACCACCAAACTGTCTCCTATCATGCGCTGCATGTAGCTCTGTTCGATGGCGCGTTTGAGCCGTTCGCTGCCGCCCGTCATCTGCAGGCTTCCCTGCCATGTGACGGCCCACAGGAGCGAGTCGGGCGTAGTCAGCACGTCCTGTCCGAAGGCTATATATTCCCTCTGGTGACCCACAGCCGAGAGCACCGTCGGCATGATGTCTATCTGCTGCACGGGACCTTCTCTCCTCTCTGCCTGAAAAGCTCTTCCCGAGGGGTCGTAGAAGATGACGGGCACGCGGAAGAGTCCCCACGGTGTCTGGTACTCTTCGTGCGAGGTGGCGTTGGTGTGGTCGCCCGTCAGGACGAACACGGTGTTCTCATACCAAGGCTGCTTGCGTGCCGTTTCGAAAAACTGTCTCAGCGACCAGTCGAGATACCTCATACAGTGGTGCATGGAGTTTGTCGGGTCTTCGGGAAAGCGCTCCCTGTATGCTTCCGGGATGTGATAGGGATGGTGGCTGGATGCCGTGAAAACAGCAGCCACAAACGGTTTCTTGCCTCCCTCGGAGATGTCCGTGAGCTGCAGGGCCATGAACTGCAGGAAGGGCTCGTCCCAGATGGCCCACATCCCGTCGAACTCATCCTCGCCGCGAAAACGCTTGTCGCCGTCGAACTCCGTGCGACCGTAGTAGCGCTCAAAACCGCTGTTCCTGGCGAAAGCCTCAAATCCCATCGAACCGTTTTCCGCTCCGTGGAAGAAGGCCGTCTCATATCCTTCCCAGGCAAGTTCCCGGGCAAGTCCTCCCACGCGGTTCATTGCCGCAGGAGTCAGCAGGAAGGGTTCGCCCATCATCGGTATTGAGGAGAGTACGGAGGGCATACCGTCGATGCTCTTGCGCCCGTTGGCGTAGTTTTCCCTGAAGGTGAGACTGGCGCTGCACAGCGAGTCGAGAAACGGTGTCTGACCCTCGTAGTCGTTGTAGAATCCGAAATACTCCTGCCCCATACTCTCGCATATCATCACCACGACATTCTGCCGCGTCGGCTCCCTGTCGCTCTTGGGATGCACGGGGGAATAGATGGCATCGAGTTCCTCCTGAGTGTAGTAGCCCGGGTCGCGGAACACAGCCTTGCCCCAAGTCCTTATCATGGAGAAGGGCGTGTTGAGCACCGCAGCTGCCTGCGTCGGTGTGTCGGCGTACTGGAATGCGTTCGATATGGTAATCGGGCGCACCGCCGTGGTCCACCCGCCTCTCATGCCGGCTATCGACAGCGGTATGTAGAGGGCAAGAATAATGAAGCTTCCCGCAGCGCTTTTAATCCGGCTCGTCCTTTCCCAGATGAAGGCTTTCACGGGGCGGTATATCTTCCACGTGGCCCATATCATCAGGGCTCCCGCCAGAACGACATACCAGTGTCTTACCATCTCTGTCAGGAAGATTTTCAGGAGGTTGCCTTCATTGGAGAATTCGCTGAAAATGGTTGCAGTCGTGCGCCGTCCCGTGTAGGGGAAATACGCCACATCGCACAGGTTCGTCACGATACCCACCACGATAGCCACCACATACAGCGTGCAAAGTGTGTATCTGTAGCCTCTCTGCGTCTTCCACGTTGTGGGTACGGGCATCAGCGCCAGCAGGGCGTAGGGGGCCAGCAGATAGAGCAGGGCGGAGGTGTCGAACACCAGACTGCCCTCACACATCCTCCACAGGGCATCTCCTCCGTTCACGGCGATGAGCCCCCAGTGCTCGGCAACGAACACCAGGCGACACATCATAAAGATGATGTATGCCCAGATGAAATTGAATATGAAAGAGCGTATCACAGGTGCAAAATTAGCAAAAACTTCTGAGTTCGGAGAGCACGCACATCAGTTTTTTTGTAATGTGAGATATTTTTGCTACTTTTGCGCCCAAATTGTAATGTGATATGCTGAAACAGTTCTTCTCCATCATGGCGCGATATTTGCGTCCTTACCGCAAATACCTCGTGTGGTCTGTCGTCTTGAATTTCTTCTCGCAGTGGATGAATGTGTTCTCGTTCGTCGTGCTGATACCTATCCTGAATATCCTTTTCAAGATAGACCAGACGGTATACGAATACCACGAGATTGACTGGAATCATATTAGCAAGGACGACATTGTCAACAACGGTTACGCATGGTGTCAGGAGATGATCACCACCCACGGTGCTTTCATCACGCTGGTTATCATGGGTGTTGCGCTCATCGTCATGACGGGTATCAAGACTGCAGGCTATTTCGCCTCTTCAGCTGTCATGGTGCCGCTGCGCACCGGTGTCGTACGCGATATCCGTATTCAGGTCTATAAGAAAGTGCTTAAGCTCCCCCTCGGTTTCTTCACTGAGGAGAAGAAGGGCGATATCATAGCCCGTATGAGTGCCGATGTGCAGATGGTGGAAGGCTCCATCACGAGCAGTATCGATATGCTCATCCGTCAGCCGATAGCCATCCTCGTTTGTTTCTTCACGCTTTTCACCGTGTCATGGCAGCTTACCCTCTTCGTGCTTATTGTGGCTCCAGTGGCAGGATGGATTATGGGTATTGTGTCCCGCCGTTTGAAGGCTCAGAGCGGCAAAGTGCAGGGACAGTGGGGCGACATCATTGCGCAGCTCGACGAGACGCTGGGCGGTCTTCGCATCATCAAGGCCTTCATTGCAGAGGAGAAGATGACACGCCGTTTCGTATTTGTTAATGACGAGTACCGCCGTGCTATGAACGAGATGGTGATTCGCCAGAACGCAGCGCATCCCATGTCCGAGTTCCTCGGCACCATCATCATTGTCATCGTGCTGTGGTTCGGCGGTTTCCTGATTCTCAAGGGTTCCAACCTCATCGATGCCTCCACCTTCATTTTCTACATGGTGATTCTCTATTCGGTCATCAATCCTCTCAAGGAGCTCTCCCGCGCCACCTATCAGGTGCCTCTCGGACTGGCTTCCATGGACCGTATCGACTTCATCCTCAAGGCGGAGAACCCCATCAAGGAGCTTCCTGGTGCCAAGGAGATAAAGAGCTTCGAGAAGGGTGTGGAGTTCAAGCATGTCTCCTTCTCGTATATTGAGGGCCGTCCCGTGCTCAAGGATATCAACATCTTTGTGGAGAAGGGCAAGACCATCGCACTGGTAGGTCAGTCGGGTTCCGGCAAGTCCACGCTTGTCGACCTCGTGCCGCGCTATCACGACATCAAGCAGGGCGAGGTACTCATCGACGGCGAGAACATCAAAAATGTCACCATTTCATCCCTGCGCTCGCTCATCGGTAATGTGAACCAGGAGGCCATCCTCTTCAACGACACGTTCTACAACAATATCACCTTTGGTGTGGAGAACGCCACGATGGAGCAGGTTATCGAGGCTGCCAAGATAGCCAACGCTCACGAGTTCATCATGGAGTCGGAACACGGCTACAACACGATGATTGGCGACCGCGGCGGTCGTCTCTCCGGTGGACAGCGCCAGCGTGTGTCCATTGCCCGCGCCATCCTGAAGAATCCTCCCATCCTCATCCTTGATGAGGCCACGTCGGCTCTCGACACGGAGTCGGAGCGTCTTGTGCAGGAAGCTCTGGAGCGCCTCATGAAGTCGCGCACCACCATCGCCATCGCCCACCGTCTCTCCACCATCAAGAATGCCGATGAGATATGCGTGCTCTATGAGGGCGAGATTGTGGAGCGAGGCACCCACGAAGAACTCCTTGCCCTCGACGGCTACTACAAGAAACTCAATGATATGCAACAGTTGTAAACAATTGATAATTGATAATTGACAATTGATAATTTTCATCCAACTTGTCTACTCGTCTACTCGTTAACTTGTCTACTTTTGCGCAGCAAATGAGCGCGAGCGAAGTCGAAGCGAACTTGTAAAAAAAATAAAACCATGAAAGAACAGAAACTGTTGATTCCATCGATTGTTATTGCAATCGGTTTGTGTGTATTGGGTTTTTGCATCAAGAGCGGTGTGGAGCGCTTCAAGACGCTGGATCACCATGTCACGGTGAAGGGCCTGAGTGAAAGGGAGGTGCCTGCCAACAAGGTGACATGGCCTCTCACCTACAAGGAACTGGGCAACGACCCTTCGGAAATGTATGAACTCATTGAGAAGAAGAACAAGAAGGTGGTAGCTTTTCTCAAGGCTGCGGGACTCTCCGACAGTGAGATAAGCGTGAATCCTCCTACGATACGCGACCGCCAGGCTGATAACTACGGCAACGAGATAATGACCTACCGCTATAAGGCAGCGTGCGTCATCACCGTCACCTCAACGGATGTGGACAAGGTGCGCAAACTGATGAACCGCCAGTCGGAACTGATGAAGCAGGGTATTGCCCTCGTCACGGAGGAGTACGGCGGTCAGGAAATCCGCTATGAGTTCACCGGTCTCACGGACATCAAGCCCGAGATGGTGGAGGAGGCTATGGCCAATGCCCGTAAGACTGCGGAGCAGTTTGCCAAGGACACCAACGCGGACATCGAAGGCGTCATCTCCGCTCAGCAGGGTCAGTTCAGCATCGACGACCGTGACCCCTACACACCTTATATCAAGCGCGTGCGCGTGGTGACCACCGTCGACTACGGCATACGATAGTGCGATATCATGAAAATCGTCCTAGAAGGGGCGATATCTTCATTTGTGACGTCTGAATCAACATTTGTGTTGCGATAGACTCACAAAAAACACGGACCTTTGCAGCATCAAGTGATAATTTGATACAAAAAACTATGAAAAAGAACACATTTCTCCTTGTTATGATGCTGTGGGTCGGCGGTTTCACGCAGGCTGTTGCCCAGGCGGTGTGTTACAGTTTTGAACCTAAGGACTATGTCTCCACCGACAACAGCCGTGCTCCGCAAGACCGTTTTTCCTACACGGATGCGAGTTTCACCGTTCGCGTCACCGGTCAGAACAATGTGGCGTTCCAGATGGGCAGCGCTTCCAATGGAAAGTATTTCGTCACGGGTGCCGACCACTGGTTTGTGGTGAAGGCCAGCAACGTGAAAACAGGTTCCACCGATACGTATCTCTGGTGGAGCGGCGGCACCAATAATAATTCACAGGTGGCTCCCGACCATGTTGTTGCCAACGATGGTCAGACGTATTTTGTATGGAACATGCTCAACGGCGATGCTCTCTTCTCATGGTTCAATCCCGAGAGCGAGAAGATGGTGCAGACCGACAATGGTCGCAGTATCATTCTGGCGTTGGGACTGACAGCCACAAACAGCAACGGCGGTACCGTGAGCGATGTGAATTATTACAGCGACATGGATATTGCCACTGCTTTTCGTTTCCTGATGTCTGCACTCGGTCTCACCGACGAAGCGCTGGCAGAGCAGATGCGCACGCGTCTCACAGCTGCCATCGACGAGGCGAATGCCCTGCTCGTGACCCGTCCCGCTTCTGATGCTGCCAAGAGTGCACTGCAGACGGCTATCGGTGTTGCGGAAGGAGTGCGCGATGCCATCACCATTGACAACTATACCACAGTTCCCGCCGATATCAACACTTTAAAGGATGCTATTGCAGTGTACTATGCTGCGAGCCGCACCATCAGTTGGGAGTTCACCGATGACGGTATGCTTGCCCACTGGGACGACCTCAATGTGCGTGTGCGTTTTGTTAACGACAGCACGGTGAGAGTCACCAAATTCATAGGCGATGAGAGCCGTGTGGAGAAGAGTCTCGTCATCACGGCTGCTCCTGAACTTGTGGCTTTCACCAGCAAGGGTGAGTCTGCAGGTATTGTGACGCTGGCCACAGAAAAGGTGCGTGTGGACTACAATCTCTCGGAGGCTCTTGTAAGTGTGCTTCGTCCCGGCGGTGAGGGTCTCATCCGTGAGTTGGAAGCCGACCTCACGGAGAAGGCCGACGGTCCGAATGCCGCTTTCCAGCTGAAGCAGGTGTTCCGTCTTGATGACGACGAACAGATGTATGGTTTCGGACAGCTGCAGAACGGCAGGCTTTCCGCTCGCGGTCTATCCACCAGGATGATACAGGACAACCGCAGTATCTACATCCCGTATCTCTATTCCTCCAAGCGCTATGCCATCTATTGGGACAACTATTCCCCCACGGACTTCAATGACGACAACAGCTGCATGTCGTTCCTCTCCACCGGGCAGGCTATCGACTACTACGTCCTTGCAGGCAGCAACAGCGACGGTGTGCTCCGTTCGTTGCGTCGCCTGACAGGCGGCACGCAGTTGCCCCCGCTGTGGAATTTCGGTCTCTACCAGAGTAAGCAGCGCTATCAGAGCGTACAGGAGGTTATCGACGTGGTAACACAATATCGCACTCTCGGTGTGCCCCTGGATTGTGTGGTGCAGGACTGGCAGTACTGGGGTGACGACAACCACTGGAATGCGATGCAGTTCCTCAACTCCAACTACAGTCAGTATCAGCGCATGATAGACGAGGTGCACGGCATGAATGCCAAACTGATGATTTCCGTATGGCCGGATTTCGGTCCCTCCACTCAGCAATACTCTGAATTCGGTGCAGCCGGACGTCTGATTCCCATCCAGAGCTATCCCACCAATGTTGCCACACGTCCCTACGATGTATACGATGCAGAGACACGAGCCAGGTATTGGAACTATCTCTACGACGGACTTATGAGCAAGGGTATCGACGCCCTTTGGCTCGATTCCTCCGAACCGGACGACTTCAGCAACAAAACCACCGACTACGACTATGTGACGGGTCTCGACGGACGCACCTTCCGCAGTGTGCGCAACGCTTTCCCACTTTGTCATGTGGAGGGCGTGTATGACAATCATCTGGCAGAGAGCGGTCTCAGCGACAAGCGTGTGAGCATCCTCACACGTTCCGCCTTTGCCGGTATGCAGCGCACAGGAGCTTTCGTGTGGAGTGCCGACATCACTTCCAGCTGGGAGACGCTTGCCATACAGATTCCCGCAGCCTGCAATCTCTCCGTATCCGGCATTCCCTATTGGAACAGCGACACGGGTGCCTTCTTCATCGGCAGCTACAGCGGAGGCGTGAACAATGCCGACTGGCGTGCCCTCTATACCCGTTGGACGCAGTTCTCCTGCTTCTGCCCGATGATGCGTTTCCACGGCGACCAGACTCCCAGAGAGATATGGCAGTTCGGCAGCGAGAACGACTCGCGCGGCGACTACAACAACATCCTGCGCTACATCCGTCTGCGCTATCGTCTTCTTCCTTATCTGTACAGCACCGCTCATCAGGTGGTGGCAAATGATGAGACCTTCATGAAGTCAATGCCCGTTGCCTACGAGGACGATGCCAACTGCATCGACGTGAAGGACCAGTACATGCTGGGTCGCTCCTTCCTCGTGGCTCCTGTGGTGACCAACGGTGCCGCCGGTCGTGATGTCTATCTGCCTGCCGGAAACCTGTGGTACGACTTCTGGACGGGACATGTTGTCGAGGGTGGCAAGAGTGTGTTCCGCACCACACCTCAGGACATCATGCCTCTCTACATCCCTGCCGGCACCATCCTGCCTTTCGGTCCCGAGGTGCAATACAGCAGCGAGAAGAAGTGGGATGAACTCGAGATTCGCGTCTATGCCGGTGCCGACGGACGTTTCACCCTCTACGAGGACGAACTCGACGGATACGGCTACAAGAGCGGTGCCTTCTCGGAGATTCCCTTCACGTGGGATGAGCAGCAGCAGACGCTCACAATCGGACGCCGCGAGGGCCAGTTCGACGGTATGCTACAGCAGCGCACCTTCCGCATCGTGAGAGTTTCCTCAGCAAAGGGTATCGCTGACGGCGACACGGAAACCTTCGACAAGGTGGTGACATACGACGGTGAGCCCCAGACGGTTGTTCTGGAGGCAGCCGTAGAACCGGAGGAGCAGTTCGAGGACAAGACCGCCCTCATCGTGAATCCCAGTTTTGAGGACAACAACCAGACGCTCACCAAGACTGCTCCCAAGGGCTGGTCGGTAAGCAGCTCCACAGCTTGGTGGGGTGTGAATGCGGGCGGAGGCAACGGTGACCCGCAGCCCACCGACGGTCGCTATATCTTCGGTGTATGGGACGGAGGCAACTCCCTTTGTCCCGTCATCTCCCAGACGCTGTCCACCCTTCCTAAGGGACGTTATCGCCTCTCCGTGGATATGCAGGCAAGCAACCGCAGCAATGCCGTGCGTCTTGGCACGCAGCATGTCTTTGCTGGAGAGAACAAAGGATATTTTGCCGACCAGTTGAGCGCAGCCGGCGAGGGCGACACCTATCCCATGCAGACCATCTTTGTGGATTTCGAGCAGACGGCGGACAACACGCCCATATCCATCGGTGTTTCCACCGAGGGAGCTCCTGCCGAGACGTGGTTCAAGATAGACAACTTCCGTCTGACCAAACTCCTTAGTGACGACCCCACTTCCGTGAACACCCTCGCAGCCTCGCAAAGGCAGTCTCCCGGGGACGGCAAGTATTTCGTGGGAGGAAAGATTGTTGTTGTTCGTAATGGAATGAAATATAACACATCCGGACAGAGAATGAGATAAACGATGCCTGCCTTCAAGTTTTTGCGCCGTCTGTGCGTTTGTCTTCTTCTTTCCTGTGTTTCTGTGTCGTGGGGACAGGGGGAGATTCCTTATTTTTATACGCTCAACACGCAGAACGGACTTGGAGACAACCGTATCCAGCAACTCATGCAGCTTTCCGACGGCCGTATGGTGGCTGTGACTCCCACCACGGTTGATATCTACAACGGACACAGTTTCGACGGCATTGTCGTTGATAACGATGCATGGATGTCTTTGCCGGCATACGGTGGTGCCACCCATCTCTTTGCCGATGCCGGAGCCCGCCTTTGGATAAAGCAGAACGGACGTCTCTACTGCTTCGACTTGCGCACGATGCGGCAGGTTGTGGAGGAATGGGATTACAGCGACTTCTTCATCGACGAACGGGGAAACCGCTATTTCCTGAGGGACTCCCTCCTGATACGCGAGGCTCTCGGCGACAGCATCGTGTTGCCACGGGATGCCGGCAACTTGCAGGACCTCATCTGCTACGGTAAGGAGACTCTGCTGTTTTTCTCTTCCGGCACGGTGATAGCCTATCTCCCCGACGGGAGCATTGATTTCCGCTCGCAGGCCTACGACGAAGAAACGGCTTGGAAATATGATGCGACATCGTTGGTGGTGCTGGGCCGCGATTCCCGTCTCTATCAGGTGCGTTGCGGAGATGGCGGAGCCATACTTCTCTCTTTTGACATTAACCGTCGCGAGTGGAAGCAGATGCTCTCCAGCGACCGTTTCCTGCACACGCTGACGCTGACTCCCACCGGCATACTTTATCTCACCACCCCCGAGGGTTATCTGCGCATAGACCCCGATACGGGGGAGAGGGAGGAGTTTCGCGACCTGCATTTGCCCGACGGTTCGGTACTCTCCACGGGTGTCAACACCGTGTGTCTCGACCGCGAGGGCGGTATCTGGTTGGGCACCTACGACAATGGCTTGCTCTACACTTCTCCCAAGAGTGGTCTCTTCGACACACAGCCGATAGACATCGAGGTGCATCCCATTCTCACCACCATCTACCTCAACGGACAGCCCCTACATGTCGGAGCGGAATACGACGGACGCCGTCTTTTGGATGTCACACCGCCGTATATCGGGGAGATAACCTTGAAGCATAATCAGAACTCGCTTGCGTTCCAGTTCAGCACGATGAACTACGTGCGTCCCCGCAGCACTTGCTATCGCTATCGTCTGTTGGGCGGCGAGGGCGAGTGGCACACGTTTTCTGCCGATTCCCTCGGGCGCATGGTGGATGACAGCGGTATTCTCTATCTGCCTTTCGTAGCTCTCTCGCCCGGCGAATACACTCTGGAGGTGATGGCCTCCACCAATCCTGATCATTGGAATTATGACGACGTGCGCCGCATCCGTCTCACCGTGGAGCATCCCTGGTGGCAGACACCAGCTGCATACTCCGTGTACGCTCTGCTGCTTATTGTGATTGTTCTGGTGTCGTTCCGCATCTATCGCTACATCCTGCAGCGCAGGAGCCGCGAGGCGATGCTGCTTCTGCGCATACAGAACCTTGTGGAGCAGGTGAACCGCAACGAGCATTCCGAGGCAGCCGTTGTGCTCAACGAACCCGATGTGCAGGATGAAGAATACGTGTCAGAACCTTCCGCACAGGAGAAGGAGTTCATGGCTCGTGCCACACAGCTTGTCGAGCAGCATCTCGCCTCTCCGCAGTACAGTGTGAAGCAACTTGCGGCAGACTTGTGTATGGAGCGCACAGGTCTCTATAAGAAACTCACCCTTATGATGCAGCAGTCGCCGGTGGCCTTCATCCGCAGCATCCGTCTGCACCGTGCCGCCGAGATGTTGAAGCGCGGTGATATGAGCATCACGGAGGTGTCAGAGCGCTCGGGCTTCTACTCCGTCAGCTATTTCAGCAAGTGCTTCCAGAAGGAGTTCGGCTGCAAACCCTCGGAATATACCGGCACAGCATCCTGAGATTTGGTTTCGTCCTTTCCCGGGGGGGTGACTCTGAATACGCTTGGCCTGAATGGCCGATATGGCCGAAGAGGGGAGTTTGCGGCCATTACGGCCATTCAGGCCAAAAAAGAAAGCACTCCCCCACACCCTCTTTTAAAGAAAAAATATATAAAAAAGAAATTACTTAAAAGAATTATAAGAAAAGCCCGATAAAGACTTTTTAGGTTTTTGAGGGCCGATATTCTCTTCTCTCTACCGGAGAAGGCTTAGGAGGGAGGGTTTGGACACAGGCTGCTCGCTGGCGACTCTGAAAACGTGTGGCCCGAGTGGCCGTAGTGGCCAAACACAGGAGGAATACCCAGTCTGCAAGCAGTGTGCAAGCGACCTCCAAACACATCCCAAGTTACTTGGGATAATCAAAGGAGACGGCCGGGGGACGGCAACATGCTGAGAGCCTCCTCATTTATCATTTATCATTTGTCATTTAGCCCCGCAGGAGCGCATCGGCCATTTCGGCCATTCAGGCCAAGTGTATTCAGAGTCACCCTCTTCAGACATAAGTTCCAGGCTATAACAAACAATAAAGGCTACCCGCAAGGATAGCCTTTATTTTGTTTGTGCCCTGTGACGACTTATGCGTCAATCTTGGCGTAGACGGCGTTCTGCTCGATGAACTCGCGACGGGGACCTACATCCTCGCCCATGAGCATGGAGAACACGTAGTCGGCACCGGCAGCGTCCTCAATGGTGACCTGCTTGAGAAGACGGGTGGCGGGATTCATTGTGGTCTCCCACAGCTGCTCGGGATTCATCTCACCCAAACCTTTGTAGCGCTGGGTGTGGATGCCTTCCTCCTTGCCGTCGTTGTATTTCTTGATGAACTCCAGGCGGTCCTGCTCCGTATAGCAGTACTCCTCAATCTTGCCGATGGAGCAGCGATAGAGAGGGGGAGTGGCGATATAGAGGTGACCCTTCTGGATGAGTTCGGGCATATAGCGATAGAATAGCGTCATGAGCAGCGTGTCGATGTGGGAACCGTCGACATCGGCATCGGTCATGATGATGGTCTTGTAGTAGCGCAGTTTGTCGTAGTTAGCCTCCTTGGAGTCCTCGCCCAGACCGAAGCGCACGCCCAGAGCCTGGATGATGTTGTTCACCTCCTCGTGCTCGAAAGCCTTGTGCCACATCACACGCTCCACATTGAATATCTTACCGCGGATAGGCAGGATGGCCTGATACTGACGGCTGCGGCCCTGCTTGGCGCTACCGCCTGCGGAGTCACCCTCGACAATGAAGAGTTCGCAGTTGGCAGCATCCTTGTCGGCGCAGTCGGCCAGTTTGCCGGGCAGACCGCCGCCAGACATGGGCGACTTGCGCTGCACACTCTCGCGGGCACGACGTGCTGCAACACGTGCTGTGGCGGCAAGTATCACCTTGTCGACGATGACCTTGGCCTCCTTGGGGTGCTCCTCAAGATAGTTGGTGAGAGCCTCGCCCACAGCCTGCTGCACAGCGCCGGCCACCTCGGAGTTGCCGAGCTTGGTCTTCGTCTGTCCCTCGAACTGGGGTTCTGCCACCTTGACGGAGATGACGGCGGTGAGTCCCTCGCGGAAGTCCTCGCCGCTGATTTCCACCTTATTCTTGGCGAGCTTCTCCAGTTCCTTCTGGCACTGCTGCTCTGCGTAGCTCTTGAGCGTGCGCGTCAGAGCGGTGCGGAAGCCCTGAAGATGGGTGCCGCCCTCTATGGTGTTGATGTTGTTGACGTAGGAGTGGAGGTTCTCGGAGAAACCGGTGTTGTACATGATAGCCACCTCGATGGGCGTCTGCTGCTTCTCAGTGTTGAGATAGATGACGTCGTTGATGAGATGTGTGCGGCTGGAATCGATGTAGCGCACGAAATCCTTCAGACCGCCCTCGCTGTAGAACACCTCCTTGCGGATGCCCTCGATGCCGCTCTGCTCGTTGACATCGACGCGCATATCGGTGAGCGTGATGTGGATGCCTGCGTTGAGGTATGCCAGTTCGCGCATACGGTTGGCAAGGATGTCGTACTTGTAGAACGTGGTCTGGAAGATGGTGTCGTCGGGCCAGAACTGCTGGCGTGTGCCGCGCAGAGTGGTTTCGCCCACTACAGCAACGGGTGCCAGAGGTTTGCCGCGATGGTATTCCTGCTGGTAGATCTTGCCGTCGCGGTACACCTGGGATATCATCTTCGTGGAGAGTGCGTTTACACAGCTCACACCTACACCGTGAAGACCGCCGCTCACCTTGTAGCTGCCCTTGTCGAACTTACCGCCGGCGTGGAGCACAGTCATCACCACCTCCAGAGCGCTCTTGTGCTCCTTCTCGTGCATGTCCACGGGAATACCGCGGCCGTTGTCCTGCACGGTGATGCTGCCGTCCTCGTTGATGGTCACCTCGATGTGGGTGCAATAACCGGCGAGAGCCTCGTCGATAGAGTTGTCCACCGTCTCATAGACCAAATGGTGGAGACCCTTTTCAGAGATATCGCCAATGTACATGGCAGGGCGCTTGCGCACAGCCTCAAGACCTTCGAGCACCTGAATGTTGGAGGCACTGTAGGTCGCTTTATTCTTTTCGATTTCGTCCATCGTATCCATTTCGTCTATAAAACAAAAAAAGCTGGCGTTTATGCCAGCTTAGCAATGTAGTGAGCCAGCTTCGACTTGATGTTGGCTGCCTTGTTCTTGTGGATGATGTTCACCTTGGCAAGCTTGTCCAACGCCTTCTGCACTGCGGGGTACATGGCGGTGGCAGCAGCCTTGTCTGTGGTGGCGCGCAGTTTGCGAACAGCATTACGCATGGTCTTGGCGTAGTATCTGTTGTGGAGCTTGCGCTTCTGCTCCTGACGGATTCTCTTTAGAGAGGACTTGTGATTTGCCATTGTCTAAAAATTTCTTTATCTTTTATCTTCTAATTTTTGTAGTCCCTAGGAGAGTCGAACTCCTCTTTAGAGAATGAAAATCTCTCGTCCTAACCGATAGACGAAGGGACCAACCCGGTGCTTTAGTTCATAAAGCGTGTGCAAAGGTACGGAAAAAAGCTGAATTAAGATGCCCGAAGGGGGAAATATTTTGAGAAAAATGAGTTTTTATGGCCAAAACGGGTATCTTTTCCCTTAAAAAAGGTACCTTTGCGGGCGTAATATGGAGAAAACGTGGGGTATAGTGCTAGGCAGTGTGCATCTGCCGGGAGGCAAGACCGTTGTCCGCATCTTCACAGAGACGCGGGGCACGGTGCCGTTTCTGGTGCACAACACACACAACAGGAATGCCGCTGTGCGTTCGCTGCTGCTCATGCCCCTGCATGTGGTGGAGATAGACTACGAGTACCGCGAGAACCGTGAACTGCAGACGCTCAAGGAGGTGCAGCTCATGAGGCAGTATGTCACAATCCCGTATGATCCGCTAAAGCAGACGATGGCACTGTTCCTGGCAGAATTCCTGACGCACGCTCTCCGCAGGGAAGGAAAGAATCCCGCATTGCTGCACTACGTCGCAGAGGCGCTGCGCTATCTGGACGAGGCAGAGAAGGATTTTACCTCCATGCACGTGGAAATGCTGCGCGGCATAGTTGATTTTCTGGGCTACGGCACACCACAACTCCAGGAGATGTCTCTCCGGGAACTTGTGGCATACTACCGTGAAGTGGTGCCGGAGTTTCCGGCGTTAAGCAGTCTCGCCGTCCTGCACGATGTCCTGAGATGAGAGCTGCTCGATGGCAGTCTTTTCCTCACGTGTGCGGCTGTATGTAGGTTTGCCGTCGACGCGCGATATGACATCGTCGTTGTCGAAGCTGTTGAGGTCGTAGAGGAAGACATAGGGATTTACCTTGGCTGCAGTGGGATCCTGATTCTTATAGTAGATGTCAATGAATTCCTCCAGTTGACGCCTGCTTTCCTCTTCTTTTGCTGCCTCTTCGTCCTTGATTGCCTGTTCCCTTTCAGTGACACCGGTGATGCCCTGCAGTCCGAAACCGCTGGACAGCAGTGTGATCTTCACCTTGTTGCCCAGTGACGGGTCTGTGGCAAGACCCCACTTCACCTCTACGTCTTCCTTGAATTTGGCCATGAAGTCGTTCACCTCGTTCATTTCCTCCATCATCAGGCTGTTGTGTTCGTCGTCGGCACAGAAATTGATGTTGAGGAGCACCTTCTTGGAGTTGTAGATGTCGTTGTTGTTGAGCAGGGGAGAATGCAGTGCCTCTTCAAGGGCTCTGCTTACACGGCCGCTGCCTTCACCGTAGCCGGTGGACATGATTGCAACACCGCCGTTCTTCAGGACGGTTTTCACATCATTGAAGTCGAGGTTTATGATGCCTCGCATGGTGATGATTTCCGCGATACTCTTGGCTGCAATAGAGAGAGTGTCGTCGGCCTTGGCGAAAGCGTTGGACACGGAGAGGTCCTGATATATCTCGCGCAGGCGCTCGTTGTTGATGACAAGCAGTGCATCCACGTGTTTGCTGATTTCCGATACACCTTGCAGGGCCTGCAGGATTTTCACCTTGCCCTCAAAGAGGAAGGGAATGGTGACAATACCTACAGTGAGTATATCCATATCCTTGGCGCACTGTGCAATAATGGGAGCTGCACCGGTGCCGGTGCCGCCGCCCATACCTGCGGTGACGAACACCATGCGCGTTCCGTCGGAGAGCATCTGGCGGATTTCCTCAATGCTTTCCATTGCAGCGGCTTTTGCCTTTTCAGGACGGTTGCCGGCTCCCAGACCGTCTTTGCCGAGCTGCAGGTGGTTGGGGACGGGAGAGTCCTCCAGCGCCTTGCGGTCGGTGTTGCACAATACGTAGGTGACATCGTGAATGCCTTCCCGGAACATGTGATTGACTGCGTTGCCGCCGCCACCGCCCACACCGATCACCTTGATGATGCTGGGATTGCTTTTAGGCATCTCAAATTGAATGCCCATGCCAAAATCGTCGTTCATATCCATAGTAGTTTTATTATTCTTAAGCATTCAACGTTGTCGTTACTCGTCGGCCTCGCTAAGTCCCTCAACAATCTTATCCCAGATGGACTTGAGTCCGGACTTCTTCTTCGGCTTGGGAGCCGGAGCGGGTTCCTCTTTTACGGGTTCGGGTGTTACGGTCACTTGAGGTTCTGCCGGTTTCTGCTCAACGACCGGTTCCTCGTGTTTGGGATCGAGACAGTTCTGGTCTCCGTGCAGAAGGAGGGCAAGCAGCGTGATGTAGCGGCCGTCTTCCGGCAGTATGACATCTTTGTTGACCGTGATACGGTCGGGCAGTCCTCCGTAGATCTTCACCTGCTTGTTGCATTTTGCCACAAACTGGAAACACTGTGCAATGTCCCTTGTGTGAGAGACACCGCCGGTGAGTATGATTTGGCCGGAGAGCAACATATCGGAATATGGCTTTATCTGATTCCAGGCATTCTTCACGATTTCGTGGTAGCGTGCCTCGATGACATTGAGCAGATCCTCTTCCTGGATGGTGTTGCCGTATTTGAGTTTGATGGTCTCGTCTTTAGTGGAATTGTTGTTGCGATATGCAGTACCGTACCTTATCTTGAGGTTTTCGGCCTCGTCCAATTCGATTCTCTTGGACATGATATCCTGTGTCACATTGAGACCTCCGATCGGAAGCACGATGAGGTGACGCAGGAGATTCTTGGAATAGACTGCGACGGTGGTGGTCTCGGCACCCATGTCCACTAAGGCACAGCCCGAACGCTTCTCGTCGGGACGCAGAATGGAATCAGCCAGCACGAGCGGCGAAACGAGAATCTCTGCGACACTGAGTCCGGCTGCCTTGACGCATTTTTGTATGTTCTCTTCCAATGTGGTGCGTGCAAGAACGTTGAGGAAGGTGACCTCCAGCGAGTCGGACATGACACCTACGGGGTCTTCCACATGACGGTTGCCTACATGGCTTTCCTGCTGCACCACTTCATGAATGTTCAATCCGGGGTATTCCTTGATGCAGTTGGCATCGCGCATGGCATCCATCATGTCGGAGGTGATCTGTGTGGTCTCCTCAAAGTCCTCGCGCATCTTGTTCTTGCGAGAATGCAACGACTGTCCACTCAGCCCGACGTATATGCGTTTGATTTCTCCGCCTACGGCAAAATTCAGTCTCTCAATCACCGTAGAGATGGCTTGTGTGGTTTTCTCAATGTTGTCCACTACTCCCTTGTGGATGCAACTCTGTGCCGGCTCTTCCACAGCCCCGACTACCTCAACACTTCCATTGGGCAGACGCCTTCCTGCGATGCCACGAATCGCAGAAGAACCAAGTTCCACGGCAACAATGAAGTCGTTTTTCATTTTCATTTTGATGTTTTATTTGTTATGTATGTTATTTTGTTTTCTGTGTTCTCTTCACACCTACTACCTGGCCTTCGAAGGCAACGTTGATAAACGCATATCTGTCCCGTTCCACTTTCGGCAGTGCCTTTTCTATGAACAGCTCCAGATTGTTCAGTTTCTCTTCGTAATCTTCCTCAGAACCCATCATCACATTGAACGGCTCGTCTTTCATGACGAGAATCAAACCGTTTTTGACATCCAGTTGCACTCCCTCCACTTTTTCCTTCCATTTGCTGTTTCTGATGTATTGTAGCAGAGGAAGCAATTTGCGTGCACGTGCCACGCTGACATCGCCGGTCACTTGCGGCAGACCGAGTTCGTAGTTGCCCATCGGCATCGTGTTGCCGCGGTCCGTGAGGAAGTATTTCTTCGTGGGGGTGATGACCTGCATCACAGGCAATTTCGGCACCACACCGACACACAGCGTACCTGCTGCCGTGTAATAACAGAAAGCGGAGTCGATATAGACATTCTTCTCCAGCATTGCTTTCAGACCTCGCAGGTTGATATCCCGCAGAGGTTTACCTACGGGCGAGATATGTGCGCGTTTTATCTGGTTTGCCACAAACCGGACATCCACAATGCTCTTTTCCGGTATTTCGCCTTTGTGCCTTATGAGATAGTCCACACCGCAGCACATTTCGTCCTCTTGCGGGTGTGCCCAGTGCACTATCGCAAAGACGAGATATGCGGTCAGGATGACCAGTGTGAGTATTTTGAAGATTATTTTAAGCATTGAGTATTGCTGTGATGTCGTCTGCGTAATTGTCCAAATCTCCTGCTCCCAGAGTCACAAGTACGTCAAAGTCCTTGCGACGTACGATGTCGAGCACGTCCTCCTTGCGACAGAGCTCACACTTCACGTCCGACTGCAGGTTCTCTGCAATAAGAGCAGAGGTGACGCCCTCAATGGGAAGCTCGCGTGCAGGGTAGATATCCACCAGCGCGATGTCCTTCACCAGGGAAAGAGCGTCGGCGAATTCCTTATAAAAATCGCGGGTGCGCGTGTACAGGTGCGGTTGGAAGATAACCTTGACGTGACGTCCCTCATAAAGTTGGTTGATGGAACTGAGGCTCTTGCGTATCTCCTCGGGATGGTGGGCATAGTCGGAGAGATAGACCATATCGTCGCGGCGCACGTGGAAGTCGAAACGACGGTCCACACCGGCGAATGTCTCCATCCCCTTGCGTATATTCTCCTCCGACACACCGGCAATCTGTGCCAGTGCCATAGCTGCGATGCCGTTCTCAATGTTCACGGTAACGGGTACGCCGAGGTTTATGTCCTTGATATTCCCGAAGGGTGAGACGAGGTCGAAACGTATGGCTCCGTTGCCGATTTTGACGTTCTCTGCGTGAAAGTCACCCTCGTCGATGCTGTAGGTCCATGTGGTGACACCCTCAACGGTGGCGGGCTTCATCTTGAGTCCCGTATGCATGACGAGATGTCCGCCGGGCACGATGAGTGATGTGTATTTTGTGAAGCTCTCCAGATAAGCCTCTTCCGTGCCGTAGATATCCAGATGGTCGGCATCCGTTGCCGTGATTACTGTGGCAAAGGGTGTGAGCCAATGGAAACTCCTGTCGAATTCGTCCGCTTCAATCACTACGTAGGGAGATTCCTTGGAAAGGATGTAATTGGTACCGTAGTTTTTGAGAATGCCGCCGAGAAATGCGTTGCAACCGGTCTTTTCCTGATGGAGCATGTGTGCTGCCATGGACGACGTTGTGGTCTTGCCGTGTGTGCCGGCCACGCAGAGAGCTTTCTTGCCTTTCGAGAGGGTGCCCAGCACCTGCGCTCTCTTCTGTATGTCGAAACCGTTGGCGCGGAACCATTGCAGTTCCTTGTGCTCTGCAGGAATGGCCGGGGTGTAGACCACAAGACATTCCTTAGAATCTTTACATGCCTCGGGAATCATGTCCAAGTTCTCCTCATAGTGAATGAGGGCACCTTCCGCCTCCAGTTGGCGAGTCAGGGGTGACGGTGTCTTGTCGTATCCGGCCACTAAGAGACCTTGATTGAGGAAATAGCGTGCGATAGCACTCATTCCTATACCTCCGATACCTATAAAATATACTGCTTTCATCGTGCTGTGTCGTATTATTTTTATCCCTCTGCGAGTTTTATGACTTCTTTTGCTATCACTTCGGCACTGTTCTTGAATGCCATGCCTTGCGCGTTCTGTCCCAGATTTGTGAGTGCGGGAGGATTGGTGACGGTTTCGATTGCCTGATTTATAAGGCGCTCCCTCGCGTCTGCGTCCTTCACCAGAATCGCTGCGCCACGTTTCACAAGTGCCATGGCGTTGTGTGTTTGATGGTCTTCTGCCACATTGGGAGAGGGCACAAGGATGCTGGGTTTGCCCAAAAGACACAGTTCGGAGATACTGCTGGCTCCGGCTCTTGATATAACCAAGTCTGCAGCCTTGTATGCCTCGTCCATGGCAGACACAAAGTCCGTCACGTAGAGGTTGTCGGGTTTCTCTATCTTAGAAAGAGCATTGGCAATTTCATCCTTGTAGAAACTGCCTGTCTGCCAGATGAACTGTACAGGACTCTTCCTGATAATCTCTATTGATGAGAGCACGCTTTCGTTGATGGTGCGGGCACCGAGGCTTCCACCAACGATGAGTACCACGGGACGCTTCGGGTCCATACCGAAACTCTTGCAGCAGTCTTCCCTTTTGAGAGTGGGATTGAGGAGGTTCTGACGCACGGGATTACCCGTCATCATGATTTTTTCCTGCGGGAAGAAACGTCCCATTCCGTCGTATGCTACGCATATCTTCTCAGCCTTGTTGGCAAGAGTCTTATTCGTGAGACCGGCGAATGAGTTCTGCTCCTGAATAAGACAGGGGATGCCGAGTTCGTAGGCAGCGTTGAGTGTGGCTGCACTGGCATATCCGCCCACTCCGACTGCCACCTCGGGTTTGAATTCGCGTATGATGGATTTTACGCGGCGTTTGCTGCGCCAGAAATCCCACAGGATGCCGAAGTTCTTCGGTGACCAGAGGGGACGGATGAGACCTCTCACGGGAAGTCCCACAATCTTGTAGCCTGCTGCAGGTACGCGCTGCATCTCCATTCTTCCCAGTGCCCCCACGAAAAGAATCTCTGTGTCCGGTTTCAGTGCCTTGATGGCATTGGCTATCGACACAGCAGGGAAGATATGACCTCCCGTGCCACCACCGCTAATTATCACTCTCATTTGTATCTTCGATTATTGGTTGTTCTTCTATTATCTGTTGTTCTTCGATGGCTTCTTCATTGCCCACCATCTTCGCATTGCGCGACACGGCCAGCATCATACCCATGTAAGCACAGTTGACGAACGTGGACGTACCGCCTCTTGAGATGAGCGGCAGGGGTTGTCCCGTCACAGGCATCGCACCGACAGCTACTGCCATATTTATCATGGCCTGTATGACAATCATGGTGGAGAGTCCCATTATCAGATAGGCTGGGAACAGACCTTTGCATTTGCTCGCTATTTTCATTGCGCGCCAAAGCAGGAGTATATAAAGGAACATCACACCGATTCCCATTAGGATGCCGCCTTCTTCAATGATGATGGCATAAATGAAGTCGGAGTAGGCCTGCGGCAGGAAGTCGCGTTCGATACTGTTGCCGGGACCTCGTCCGATGACGCCGCACGTACCAATGGCAATGTGGGCGTGCGTCACCTGGATATTCTCCGTAATATCGTATTTGTTGGGGTCCTCAGGAAGAGTATTGCTGTTTTTAATGCGGTGCACCCATGTGGGCACGCGATGAAGGGCGCCGTCCGACTGTGCCCAACTGTCGAGAGTAGTCTCAGGTATGGAGTAGCAGAGTGTGAGTCCTCCGATAGCAAGTGCTGCAACGGCACCGAAGGCCCATGCCAGCAGTTTTGTGTTCACTTGCGCGTAGAAAGCCATTATGTATATGACGGCGGAAATAAGTGCTGCGGTAGAGAGGTTCTCCGTGACAATGAGTGATAAGGTAAAACCGGTGAAGCCGATAAGAAGCTTCGTTCCCATCTTGGATGTGCCGTTTTCATCGCGGAATATTGACAGAATCGCAGCGCATGTCACAACAAGACCCAGTTTGGCAAGTTCTGATGGCTGTATCGTCTTGCCGAAAATGCTTATCCACCTGGACGCTCCGTTCACACTTCCGGAGAAGAATGCCACCACAAGCAGTATCCATGAAAGGAAGAGAATGAAGACAGAACTTATCTTGTATATCTTGCACGGCAGCAGATGCATTCCCCACGCCAGCAGGATACCGAACACTATGTATCCGGCATGTTCCATCACAGGTTGCCAGTAGGAACCGCTTTTGTAGGTCATACTGCTCGACGCACTATACACCTCCACCACTGATATCATGCACAGGCAGAGGAATATCATCCACAGTGCCATGTCGCCTTGCAGCAGTCCTTTCTCTTTGAATGTCGACAGACTCATATTCTCTTCTTTCTTTTATCCTTTAGCCTCTTCGCGGAACTGTTCGCCGCGGTCTTCCATATTCTTGAACAAATCGAATGATGCACAGCAGGGGGAGAGCAGCACGGTGTCGCCCTCTTTCGCCATCTCGCGGCACGCCTTCACACAATCCTTCATAGAGTGCGTATCCCTCACAGGCAGCCCGAGATAGTCGAAACTCTCGTGGAGCTTTGTGTTGTCGGCACCGAGGTAGCACAATCCGCAGCATTTCTCCTTCACAAGGTCGGCGATGGTGGAATAGTCGTTGCCCTTGTCCTTACCGCCGACAATAAGTATTGTGGGGCGTTCCATTGCCTCCAGTGCCACTCGGCAGGCATCCACGTTGGTGGCTTTCGAGTCGTTGAGCCACAGCACTCCGTCTCTTTCGCAGACACGTTCCAGACGGTGCTCCACTCCGGGGAAGTCTTCCAGGCACTCACGTATCAGTTTTTCGGGTACGCCGATGCTCTTCATCGCCATGAATGCTGCCAGGGCGTTGCGTTTGTTGTGCTGTCCGATTTGTGAGAAGGTGAGCCCCAAGGTCTCGAAATCTCTGTCCTGAAACGGACAGAGGGCGGGATTCCCCTCTGCTGCGGGGCGCGACGAAGGTGTCGGTTGCGGAGCATATCCCCCCATACGCTTCTCCAGTTCCTCTCCGATGTGTTCGTCCTGTTGCCAGTAGACGAAGAGGTTATCCTCGTTTTGGTTCTGGATGATACGCATCTTGGAGTCGATGTAGTTCTGGAAGTTGAAGTCGTAGCGGTCGAGATGATCGGGTGTGATGTTCATCAGGATTGCTACATCGGCACGGAAGTCGAACATGTTATCCAGCTGGAACGATGATATCTCGAGTACGTACCAGTCGTGGTCGCCCTCTGCCACCTGCAGGGCGTAGGAGCGTCCGATATTTCCGGCCAGTCCTACGTCCACACCCCACTTCTGCATGATATGGTAGATGAGGGTGGTAGTAGTAGTCTTACCGTTGCTGCCTGTGATGCAGACGGTCTTGCCGCGCGAGTACCGGTGCGCGAATTCCAGTTCGGAGAGTATGGGTGTACCTTTCTCTATGAGTTGTTTCACCATCGGTGCCGTGTCGGGAATGCCGGGACTTTTCACTACGACATCTGTCGAGAGTATCTCTTCGGCCGTGTGTTTGCCTTCTTCCCAGCGCAGATTGTGCTCCGTGAGTGTCTTCTTGTAATCATCCTTGATGAGGCCCATATCGCTCACAAAGACCTCCCATCCCTCTTTTTGTGCGAGGATGGCTGTTCCCACGCCGCTTTCCGCAGCACCTAATATAGCTATTTTCTTCATCGTATCTTGAGTGTTACAATGGCCAAAGCAGCCATGATAATTGTTGTAATCCAGAATCTTATGGTAATCTTCGACTCAAACCAGCATCCTCTGGGCCAGTTGAGCCACACCTTGAAGTCGCTGGGGAGCTGTCCGGGAGCCACGCGGAAAGCGTCGTGTATGGGAGCTCGCTTCACGGCTCTCCATTTCTCGCCAACCCTGTTGCCGCGACGTGCCACCTGTGTCTGCAAGATAACAGAGATGCTCTCCATGAGGAAAACAAAACAGATGACGGGGATGAGCAGTTCCTTGTGTATGATGATTGCTGTCACGGCGATGATGCCTCCGATGGCGAGACTGCCCGTATCGCCCATGAACACCTGTGCCGGATACGCGTTGTACCATAGGAAACCGACGAGAGCACCCACGAAGGCCAGGAGGAAGATGACAAGTTCCTCACTTCCCGGCACATACATGATATTCAGGTATGCTGCCATTCCGATATGGGATGACACGTAAGCGAGTATCGTGAGCGCCACACCCATTATCGCGGAGTTGCCTGCACACATTCCGTCCATTCCATCGTTGAGATTCGAGCCGTTAGACACTGCCATCTCAATGAATGTCACCAGCAGGACGAAGAATATCCAGCCGGCTGCCGTGCGATAGCGTCCGAGGAAGGAGAATATGGCAGAGTAGGAGAGACTGTTGTTCTTCACGAAGGGAATCGTGGTGACGGTGGACTTCACGGGTTCACTCTTGTGCATCACCACTTCCGTGCCGTTTCTTTCGATTGATACGTTTTCGTGTATCACGGCATCTGGACTCTGCCACAGCGTCAGACCGATAACGACACCCAGCACAGCCTGTCCTATCAGTTTCCATTTGGGACTCAGGCCGTCCTTCGACACCTTCATCTTGATGTAGTCGTCGAGGAATCCTATCATGGCGAGCCACACAGTCGTCAGGAGCATCAGTAGCATATAGATGTTTCTCAGACGTCCCAAAAGCAGGCAGGGCACTACTGTTGCCACGATGATGATGATGCCTCCCATTGTGGGAACGCCCTTCTTTTCTGTGCCGTATGGATCAATACTGCTGTCGCGCTGCGTTTCACTCACATTGTGGCGACGCATCCATTTGATGAAATACTCACCGAACACCATGGATATCAGCAGCGAAAGCACCAGTGTCAGCAAGCCGCGGAAAGAGATGTACTGCCACATTCCGGAACCGGGAATGCCGTATGATTCGAGATATCTGAACAGATAGTATAGCATATGTCTATAACCTTTAACCCTTAATCCCAAACGCTTCGCGAATCACTTCGTGGTCGTCGAAGTGGTGCTTCACGCCTTTAATAATCTGATAATCTTCATGTCCCTTGCCGGCAACGAGGATGACATCGCCCTTGTGTGCCATCATACAGGCTGTGCGAATAGCTTCGCGACGGTCTATTATCGTGAGCGTTTTTTCCTTATCCTCTGCTGTGAGGCCTTCCATCATGTCTGCGATGATGTCGGCGGGTTCCTCGTTACGGGGATTATCGGAGGTGATGATGACGTGGTCGCTCTGTCGGGCAGCCTCCTTTGCCATGAGAGGGCGCTTGCCCTTATCGCGATTTCCGCCGGCACCGCACACCGTCCACACTTCGCCCTTGCGGTTGAGCACCTCGTTGATTGTCGTGAGCACGTTCTCGAGTGCGTCGGGAGTGTGCGCGTAGTCGACGATTGCCGTCACACCCTTGTTCGATGAAATCGTCTCAAAGCGTCCGTTCACGGGTTTCATCACAGAGAGTGCCACGAGAGCGTCTTCTTGTGTGATTCCCATCATTCTGAGGGCTCCGTACACAGCGAGCAGGTTCTGCACGTTGAATCGGCCCACGAACTGTACGAATACCTCCCTTCCGTCCATTTCGAGGCTCATGCCGTCGAATCCCTCTTCCAGAATCTTTGCCTTGTAGTCGGCAGCAGCTCTCACGGAATAGGTCTTTACTTCAGCCTTCGTGTTCTGCACCATCACCATTCCGTTCTTGTCGTCGGCATTGGTGATTGCGAAAGCCTCTTTGGGGAGCCCGTCGAAGAAGGCCTTCTTGGCATCGCGGTAGTTCTCGAATGTCTTGTGATAATCCAAGTGGTCGCGCGTGAGATTGGTGAAGAGACCGCCGGCGAATGTGAGGCCTCCGATGCGTTTCTGTGCCACAGCGTGGCTGGACACCTCCATGAATGCCACTTCGCAACCCTCGTCGGCCATCTTGCCGAGCAGGCGGTTGAGCGTGATGACATCCGGAGTGGTGCATTCTGTGGGATAAGGAGTGCCGTCGATGTAGTTGCACACGGTGGAGCAGAGTCCGCTCTTGTGTCCCATCTGACGCATCACATTATATAAGGTGGTAGCGATTGTGGTTTTTCCGTTGGTTCCGGTCACGCCGACGAGTTTCATGCGGCGGGTCGGGTCTCCGAAGAAGCAGGTGGCGAGAGCGCCGGCCACATCCTCGGTATCGGCGTAGCGCACGTAGGTGACATCCTCGGCAAGCGTCTCCGGCAGCGTTTCGCAGAAGACAGCCTTGGCTCCCAGCTCTACAGCCTTGGCGATGAAAGTGTGCCCGTCCACTTGTGTGCCTCTCATGGCGATGAAACCGGTGTTTCCGGTCACGCGTCGTGAGTCGATTTCAAGGCCCGTAAGCTCAATGTCAGTGCGTCCCTTTACTTCAAGGGGAGTGCAGCGCTCAATTAGTTGTTGGAGTATCATGATGTGTTGTGTCGTTTAGTTCTTCGAGATTGCGGAATGTGCCGTGTGACATCACGTAGAGCGAGAGTTCCCTGAACACAGGGCCGCAGTGTCCGCCTCCGGAGGCAGAACCCGTCTTGATGATGTTCACGATGCAGGAGTATTTCGGGGCGTTGCTGGGATAGTATCCGCAGAACGACACCATGTAGCGTGGAGGTCCTGCGTGATAACCGCCGGCTCCGGCCACCTGTGCTGTGCCCGTCTTGCCGCTCACGGGGAAATATTTCTCGCCGTTTCCGGCCTTTCTGCCGAGTCCGTCGCGCACCACACGGTGGAGGCATTCCTGTATCTTGCTCAATGTGGCGGGCGAGCAAATCTGCTCCTTTATCATTTCGGTGGGGAACTCGCGCAGTATCTTTCCGTCCTTCATCTCGGCCTTCACGAAGCGCGGTTTGAGCATACGTCCGCCGTTTGCGATGGCGTTGTAGTATGTCAGCGTGGCGATGAAGGGGAGCTGCGTCTCATAGCCGATACTCATCCAGGGCAGCGCCGTCTCATACCAGTTTGCCCAATGTTTTCCCGTCTTGTCCTTGCGAGGATGTCTGATGCGGGGATTCTTTGCTCCTGGCAAGGGAAGGTCGAGAGGAATACCTACACCTTCGCGATTCAGACCGTTGACATAGGTGTCGGGGTCGTTGTGGTAGTATTTGTCGATGAGTTTGGAAACACCCAAATTGGACGAATACATCAATATTTCGGGTACGGAGAGCGTACCGTATCCGCCGCGACGCCAGTTGTGGTCGCGCATGGGACGTCCGTGCATCATCTGCACACCGCCGGAGCAGTCGACGGTATTATCCAACGTGATTTTACCGTCCTCCAGAGCCACCATGATACTTGCCGTCTTGAATGTGGAACCGGGTTCGTAGAGGTCCATCACAGCGTGGTTGTAGTCCTCACCGTAAGCCCCTCCGCCCAGATGATGGAGATTCACCATTGCCTTGATGTCACCCGTCGCCACTTCCATGAGAATGCACACGCCCGTCTCGGCCCCGATGTCTTTCAGCATCTTGCGCAGAGCCTTCTCGGCAGCATCTTGCATATTGATATCCAGCGTAGTAAGCAGGTCATTACCGTTCACGGGCGGTTGGTCGACAAAACTGATGCGCTGGTTTCTCACCTTCATGCGGTGGCTCACTCCGTTGGTGCCTCGCAGCAGAGAGTCGAAACTCATCTCGAGGCCGCCTTTTGCGGCATCGGTGTCGCGATAGAGGTCGCCCAGAAGTGCCTTGGCGAGAGAACCGTACGGATGCTTGCGCTGCATTATCTTCTCACCGCGGAAACCGCCCTTGAACACCGACTCGCGGAAGAGCGGCAACTGCTTGCACTCCATATACTGTATGTACGTGGCGTTGTACGGATATATGCGCCACGCATGGCTGCCGCGCTTTTTGCCGGCAAGTAGTCTCTGCCGGAAGAAATCCTCGGTCTTATCGGGGAAAATCTTCGCAAGTCCCATGCAGATGCTGTCCAGTTTTGTGTCGAAGACAGAGTCGCGGAATGCCTGCGTCTTGATGCGCGACCTCTCGTTGGGGTCGATCACCACGTAATCCATATACAGGCGGTATTCGGGCACACTGCCGGCGAGTAGTCGTCCCTCGGCGTCGTAGATATTACCTCTGGCAGCGGGAATGGGGAGATTCTCCGTGACGAAGCGACTGGCAACAGCTTGCCAATAGCTTCGCTTGTTGAGCATAGTATTGAGGGCGGTGAGTATGATATACGCGCCCGCAACAGTCATCACGGCGATGACGATGGTGAATCTCAGGATGCTGTTTTTCTTGTCCGCTTTCATCTTAGTGCATATGGAGGTTCGATGCCGATTGTTATTGTGGAGTCGCCATACTGACGGAGCAAATCCTCCACCTTACTCTGTCGTGTCTTCAGTGTCAGTTCGCTGTTGCGTGTGAGGCATCGGTACTTCCAGTCGTCCAGTTCCTTCTGCAGAGCCTCCTCTTCAATTATCTCTTGCTGAGCCTGATAGCGGTTTGTGACATAGATGATGACACCCACCAGAATGAGTGCGATGACGCCCAATTGTTTCTTGAACCACTGACCGTTGATGCTCAGTGATTGCATTACTTCGAGGAATCTCTGCTTGTCGTCCTCGTCGCTCGTCAGACGTCGTTTCAGGTTTTTCAGTTCGTCCTTCATAACTGTGGTTTTATCTGTCATCTCTCAACTCTAAACTCTCAACTCTAAACCCTCTCCGCTACTCGCAGTTTTGCCGAGCGGGAACGGGGATTCCGTTCTATTTCCTCTTCGTCGGGCGTGCTAACTCCCTTGCCTACAGCCCTCAGCGGTGTCTCTGCCCGTCCGAAGATGTCTTTCTCCACGTTGCCTTCCACGTTGCCCGAACGGATGATGTTCTTCACCAGACGGTCCTCCAGGGAATGGTAGGAGAGCACGACGAGCCGTCCTCCGGGTTTCAGCACTTCGACAGCGCCTCGCAGCATCTCGCTGAGCGCCTTCATCTCGCCGTTCACCTCTATGCGCAGCGCCTGAAACACCTTGGTGAGCTCCTTTTTCTCGCGGTCGCGGGGCAACACCTGTCCCACCGTCTCATTCAGGGCTCCGGTTGTCTGCAGAGCTCCGTTCTCTCTGGCCCTCACTATTGCGCGAGCCACTCTCTGCGGCTCCTTCACCTCGCCGTAAAGGCGGAATATGCGGGTGAGCTGCTCCTCGGAGTACTCATTCACCACCTGTGCGGCTGTCAGGCGGCTCTTCTGGTTCATTCTCATGTCGAGCGGAGCGTCGCTGCGGAAGGAAAAACCGCGTGTTCCGTCGTCCAAATGATGGCTCGACACACCCAAGTCGGCCAAAATGCCGTATGGTTCGATGTCGTAATATTCAACCCAGTTCTTTAAGTATCGGAAGTTACTCCTGATGAAACCCAGCCTGTTATCCTTCGCAAGTGTCTCTGCATTCTCTATGGCGTCAAGGTCCTGATCAAAGGCAAAAAGCCGACCTTTCGGCCCCAATTCACCCAAAATCGCTTTCGAGTGCCCGCCACCACCAAAGGTGAGATCCAGGTAGACCCCGTCTTTCTTAATGTTGAGGCCGTTGAGACACGGCTCTAACATTACCGGCGTATGGTAGCTGGGTATTAACATGTTATCCTAATTGGGTTAAAATTGTTGTTTAAACAAAGGGTAGAATTCCGCCCCAAAGGTAAGACTTTTTTCTGATATAGATGCGCGTTTTTTCAAAAAAAATATCACAATTTGATAAATTTTTTTTCAAGGCTCTTTGAGGACACCTTTTTCCTGCTCTTTGTCTTCCTCCGAGCAGAGATGCATCAGAGTACGAGTGAAATATGTGTAGAATACAAGCAGATAACGAGCAGTTAACGAGTTTTCTCGTACACCACTCGTTGTCCACTCGTTAACTACTCGTTAACTGCTCGTTAACTGATGCAATTCTGCTCGTATTCTCCGAGGACTCTGCAGCATTTAAATATTGACATGAATCAAGACAACGAAAGTCTCGATGAAATCGCAAATATTAGTGAACAAATCGGTAGGATTAACGTTTTTTACCACTTTCGCCCATGCGCACGCGGAAAAAGATGTACCTTTGCACCCGAAAATAATTTTTATAGATATGAATTTCTTTAAAACGCTGAAAACAATTCCTTTACTGTTGCCTGCAATGCTCGTGACGGGTGCTTGCTCAGATGAACCGGCTAACATGGAGTGTGATGTGGAGACCATCTGGCTGGAAATAGATGATCCGTCATCGGTTTTTGATGACCCGTCGACGGCTTACACATATTTGGATTATATGGTTTCGACCGAGGCTGACGGTTTGAATATAAACTGGGAGGTGAAACCCAGCTGTGAGCTTGGTGCATATCCGGTTTGTTTTACCCTCACTCCCGGAGCCACTGCATACATTTACGATGAAAACGGAGCGAGGACTCTTTTCAGAAGCGGTGATGTGGTGGATTTCTCCGACGAGAGGAAAACAATAATTGAAGTTGTTTCTCAGGACGGTGCTTGGTCGAAGCGCTATTCTTTGTCGATGTATCACAGGCAGATCAGCACTTCTACGTTCACCTTTGATTTCAACGAGGGAAGTCATGACTTGCATCTTTCGGCCAAGGGTGATCCCGGCAACTACTACAAGTTCAAACCGACAGATCCCCAGGCAATAGCATCGCTGTTCCGCAATCCGGATGACCCGTATTGGAAGAACGGTAATCCCGGCTTTGCCATCAGCCGTTCGTCTGCCACTCCCGATCAGTATCCCACTACTGTGGCTTTTGGGGCCGGTCCTGACGGCAGCGACTGTGTGCTGATGCAGACGGTGTCTACCGGCGGTATCGGTGCGATGGCGAAGATATATATTGCTGCCGGCAGTCTGTTTGACGGAGAATTCAATGCTCAGAAGGCGATGAAATCTCGCTCTGCAGCCCGCACGGCCACTCAGTTTGGTGTGCCTTTCGACCGCAAACCTATATCTATGACGGTGGATATGAAGTACATACCGGGTCCTGCTTATTGGAATGAGGATAAGGTGGTGCAGCCCGCCATTGTGGACGAACCGGACGCATATCTCGTATTCTACCGCAACGACGGAGGCCTGCTCGACGGCTATAATGTGCTGACTAGTCCCAAGATTATCGGTAAGGGCCGTTTGAAGCACAATCTGAACCCCGACGGCAGCGACTGCCCGGGTTCACACCCCATTCACGGACTTTCTGCCGAGTGGAAGACGGTGAAGCTCGACGTGGAGTATCCTAACGGCGATCCTGACCCTGAGATACTGAAGAATATGGGCTACAGCCTCATCATCGGTTTCTCCTCCAGTTGGCAGGGAGCCGATTTCCGAGGAGCGCTGGATTCTAAACTATACATCGACAATATCGTCGTGGAATGTGAGGGTATTTTGGGCGAATGATTTTGGGAGGAATAATTAACAGTACAACGAAATGGAAATGAAATCAGTAAGATATATACTTATAATGGTGGCTGTGATGGCCGCTGTTGCCGTTCAGGCCAAAGATCGTGAGGAGTCGTGGATAAAATACGGGCCCACGAGTAAGTCAACTCAGGCAGGTTTCCTCGTGAGAGCCGGCTATGTGATTGGCGGTACGACACCTCTTCCCGTTCCTGCCGAGATTCGCGGCATCACGGAATTCTCTCCTAAAGGTGGTTTCAACGTGGGCGTCGATGCATACAAGATGTTCACAAGGCGCTGGGGTGTGGCCACCGGTCTGCATTTCTTCTATCAGGGTTTCCACACTGTGGCCGACGTGAAGGGCTACTACATGCGTCTGGAAATGGAGGGCGATGCTGTCGAGGGCTACTACACGGGCCGTAATGTGACCAACACCGCGATGTGGGGATTCACCATTCCTCTCGTTGGCACTTTTGCCATTTCTCCCAGATGGAATGTGAGTGTGGGTCCGTATATCTCGTTCTATGTCGACACCAGTTTCGACGGCGAGGTATATGAGAACGGCGACGGTGTCAGCTATCTTCGTGTGGATGTTCCTACGGGCAGCAAGAAGGAAATCGGTAAGGGTACCAACAGCTACGATTTCGCCGATGTTGACGGCGAAAACAAGATGCGTCAGTGGGGTGCCGGTCTTGAGGTGACGTTCGACTGGAAAGCTCTTCCTCACATGAATGTGTTCGGCACGGTAGATTGGGGTCTCACCAACGCTATGCATCCTGATTTCAAGGCTGTGCAGTTTACAATGTACCCTATTTACGCGACAATAGGTCTCGCGTACAGATATTAATATAAGTGTGAAATAGTATAAAAAGGTTTGTTTATGAAAAAGAATGTACTTCTGTTGATGACATTTGCGCTGATGAGCGCAATCAATGTGTTGGCTCAGGGCCAGCAGATTCCTAACGGAGATTTTGAAACTTGGACTTATGACGGCGATAATCTTCCCAACAACTGGAACTCTTTCCGTACGGCCGATGGTAACATGGCATCATTAGCCGGAGATAGCCAGGTGAAGAAGTCTACAGATACGCGTCCCGGTTCTAACGGACAGTATTCCTGCTCCATTTGGGCACGTTCCGTCTTTGGTATAGTAGCTCAGGGTAACTTGACAAGCGGTCGTGTGCATGCAGGTTCTGCCAGTGCAACCAACAAAGAAAACTACAACTACACCGACCGCGACGGTAGTACCACAAAGGGCGATGTGGTGAATCCTTGTTATATGTCTTTTACCGGTAAACCCAAAGCTGTTAAGGTGTGGGTGAAGTATGTGCAGGGCGGCTCCGGCTACGGTGTGTACAACAAAGCTAAGTTCTCTGCCATTATTCACGATGATGCCGACTACATCTCTTATGGTCTGCCTGAGTACGACACAGATGCAAACAAGGCTCTTGTGGTAGCTTCTGCTGTGAAAGAGATTGCTTATAATGGTGGTGAGTGGGAAGAACTGGTGATTCCTTTCGAATACACCAACAACGGCGCAAAGCCCGCTTATATCCAGATCAACGCTTCTACCAACGCTTATCCCGGTAAGGGTAAGGCTAACGACTATCTCTACATTGACGATATCGAGATGGTTTACGACGAAAAGGTATTTACAGACGATCCTCTTTACGTGACAGTAAACGAAGAGAAGAGCGGTCCCTATGCTGCTACGGTATACGTGACAGAGAATGCTGACAATACGATTAATTTCACGTTGAAGAACTTTGTTCTGGATACTGGCGACGCTGTTTTGCCTGTAGGTAACATTGTTGTATCTGATATTCCTGCGACAAAGGCCGATGGCAAGACGACGTTTGCAGCCAATCAGTATATCGAAATCGAGGAAGGCGACGATCCCAGCTATGACTTCTGGATGGGTCCTATGCTTGGCGAGATACCTCTGGAGATGTCGGGTCAGTACAACGACGAGCACCTCTATGTTACCATCGACATTCCTTTGAGCGATGATATGCAGGTATATGTGGAATTGGGTACTGATCCAACTGGCGTGAAGAACGTCAAGGTGACGAAGAAGGCTCAGACAACCGGCAAGATCTATGATTTGAACGGTCGTGAGGTGAAGGAAATGCAGCCCGGCCAGATCTACATCGTGGACGGCGTAAAAGTTGCGAAATAAGGGAAAATAGTAAATTAAACGGCTATATACCAACTTGTTATGGCAAAACACGGAGTTGCTTTGCTGCTGATGCTCGTCTCACTGACAGCGAGAGCACAGTATCAGTTGGCAAACGGGGATTTTGAGACTTGGGAGAAGGTGACATACACCTCCTCCAAAGTCTGTGATGAGCCTGTGGGCTGGAGCTCATTCTACGATGCAACGGGCGGCCATAAGAAAATCGGTACGAGTACCAAGTCGCAAATACATAAGGAGAAGGAGAACCGACCCGGTTCGCCTGGTCGCTTCTCCTGTCGCCTGACATCCCGCTCGGTGTTTGGTGTTGTGGCTCAGGGTACGGTGACAAACGGTTGCATGAACATGGGTTCCCTGTCGGCCTCGGATGCTTCCGGCAACTACAACTATATCAACGAGGCTCGCAGCGATCAGGCGATGCGCTTCAGCGGTCATCCCGACGCAGTACGTCTTTGGGTGAGGTTCTCCGGAGTGGACACAGGAGTCATCAGGGTGTTTCTCACATCCAAGGGGTATTTCCAGGATCCGGAATATAAAGACAGGAATAAAGCCACTCTTGTGGCGCAGGCACTTTCGGCCAACCGTATTGTGAGCAACGACAAATGGACGAAATATACGATTCCTTTTGACTGGAAAACCTCAGACGCAGATCCATACTATGCTTTGGTGGAAGTCTCGACAAATGCGGAGGCAGGCAAGGGAAATGCCAAGGATTATCTCTATGTGGACGACATAGAGATGGTTTACAACAGCGAGGCAACGTCCGTTCTCTACGATGGGCACAATATCCTCAAAAGTGACAGGGTGGAAGAAAAATTCAGCCCGGATAAGATGGGTAAAATCACCACTAATGCAAGGGCCGCAAAAGCATCGTGGAAGTATGACGAAGCCGGCAGCAAACTCGTTGTGACAGTAGAGGGTGAAAACATCAGGGAGGACGCTGCGAACAAGCACGTATATCATATCCAGTTCTCTGGAGCTAAAAAGTGAGAGAGAGTTAAATTTGAGAAGAAAGAATAAATATAAATAGAGGGAATAATATGAAAAAGATCTTAGTGACATTTCTTTGTGTCGTAGCAGCTATTGCAGCACATGCGCAATTCCAACTTGCGAACGGAGATTTTGAAAATTGGGAGACGGTGGAATATACCGCAACCAAGGTATGTGAAGAACCTGTTTCGTGGAGTTCTTTCTACGATGCCACCGGCGGTATGAAGAGTTTTGGTACCGGCACTACGCCTCAGATTTATAAAGATGAGGATGTTCGTCCGGAATCTGCCGGACAGTATTCTTGCCGCATCACGTCTCGTTCTGTGTTCGGCGTCGTAGCTCAGGGCAACCTCACGACGGGTTGCGTGAATATGGGTTCGTCGAGTGCCACAGATGCATCTGGCAACTACAACTACATCAACGAAGCTCGTGAGGATCAGGCAATGCGTTTCTCGGGTCGTCCCGATGCTGTGCGTTTCTGGGTGAAGTTCTCCGGCGTGAAGACAGGAAACTGCAGTGTGCTGCTCACCACGAAGGGCTACTATCAGGACCCAGTGTATGCAGATCGTAACACAGCTATCCTCGTAGGTCAGGCTCTTTCCGGTGATCGTATCGTGAGCAATGACGATTGGACGGAATATACCGTTCCTTTCGAATGGCTTTCCGAGGAGCAGCCTTACTATGCTCTGGTCAATGTCTCCACATGTTCGGATCCGGGTGGCGGCAATGCCGCAGATTATCTCTATATTGACGATATAGAGATGATTTACAATAGCGAAGCTACTGCCATCAACTATGGCGGAGAGAACATCTTGGGCAGCGAACTGGTTTCTGAGGATTTCTCGCGTGAGAAGATGGGTAACATAGTAACCAATGGACGCGGCGCAAAGGCTTCTTGGAAGTTTGAGAGTAGCATCAAAACGCTGACGGTGACCGTAGAGGGCGACAACGTCTCCGAAGATCCTGCCAACGTGCATGTTTATCAGATTGCTTTCACAGGCGGCGAAGACGCAGAAAGTGGTGATGACGAAGGCGGTGACGAAGGTGGCGATGCCCCCGCTACTGATGTGCCGCAGCCTGTGGAACTTGTGAAGAATAATACCTATTATATCTTCAATAAGGCCACCGGCCTCTTCCTTAGAGATGATAACAGACTCGGTGTTGACGCCGTGACGGAGTGGATTATAGGAGAGGATAACACCGTTCGTGCCGTAGAAGGCAAGAGTGTCAATATCACGATTGTAGGTAATAGCGGTATTTTTGGAAATAATAAGCCTAAGAGTATTACGATTAAAACGGATGCTTCCGAAGCTACGGTGCTGACAATTGCCGGTGATGTCAAAGGCTACAATTTCAGTGCCACCACCTCTTGGAACTACGGCGTGTGGAGCAAGGCAAGTTATACTGCTTATCTGACCGGCAACGGTTCGGAACTCACTTATGCTGACAATGGCTCTTCCGATGCAGGTAAGTGGCAGCTCTACGATGTGAACGAATATAAGTTGTATATGGTACGCAAGGCACTTGAAGAGGAGATGCTGCGTGCAGAACAGATAGGCATGGACGTAGAAGAAGTGCGCCGTGCCATAGAAACGAGCGAGAGTGCGAGTGAGTTGCAGTCGCTGCTTGATCATTTGCGTCTGGATGAAGCGCAGTATGTGAGTGACAAGTATACGGAAGATCGCACGATTCTGCTTGGTACCACCGATCTCACCGACAACAGCCGTTGGACCACCGATCTCGTTACCAACAAGAGCCAGCACTGGAGCGGCGATCCTGATAGAATCTACTACGAGATGCACTCAGATCATTGGGCAGAGAGCAGTTGGTCGGCATCAGCAGAGCAGACCGTTGAGCTTCCTGCCGGACAGTATCTGCTTAAAGCTGCCGGTCGAAGCAGCATTTTCGCACAGGCCAAGATGAGTGTGGACGGTGTTGAGGTGGCATTCCCCGCCAAAGATGATTACGGATACGGTATCGATGTCGAGGGCAATGTGAACTTCTCCAGCAATGGTGTTTACTGCAACGACGGTGCAGGTCGAGGTTGGCAATATCGCTATATAGCTATTGATATGAAGCAGCGCGGAAACGTCACGGTGAAATTCAATGCTTCTGCAGAGACGATTCATCAGTGGTTCTCTGTGGTAGATATTGAACTCCTGGCTGTGCCGACTCCTACTTTGGAGATGGTATCGTTCGACTACGACGGCGAGAGCTATACGCCCGATGAAGAGGGCAAGATAGACCTCTCGGAGATTTATTACGACGAGACGAAGGAATGTGAAGTAATCACTAAGGGTTATGGCGTAGTAACCACATCTTTTGATTCCGAGACGGCAGTTTACACGATTACTCTGAGTCAGGAGGATGGGTACGACTACGAGTTGGAGCCGGTAGAATATCAGGTGCAGTTCCATGAAATTCCTGCACCTCAGGAGTTCACAGAATCACTCACAGTTAATATGGGCGGGGAGCCTATGCCTTGTGGTGATATCACTGTATATTTGGCCGAAAAACCCGATGAAACCTATAATTTTGAGCTCTCCAACCTCGTAATTGATCTTGGCGCGTTCCCCATGCCGATTGGCACGATACGACTCACGGACATAGAGATGGAGGAGCGTTTGGGCGTGTTGTGCTTCACCAAGGAGCAGACAATCGTGATTGCTCCGGGCACGGATGAACAGTTCAATCCCGAAGACTGGATTGGTCCGATGTTAGGCGAGCTCCAGATAGTATTGGATGAAGGCTATGTTTACGACGGACACATGTTCGCCCATCTCTCCATTGTCCAAGGAGGTGGTGACGCGACGATTGAGGTGACCGTGGGCGACAAAAACAACATCCCCGGGGAGGTTACTGGTGTCGGTACGATGAAAGCGGAAAATTCTGCCGACGGTTTGTCCGACGGTAAGTATTTCATTAACGGTCGTGTGGTCGTTGTGAAGAACGGTAAGCGTTTCAGTCTTTCCGGCCAGCGTCTTTAAGACCTTCTATCCTCTATTTAGAGGTAGAAAAGTCAAAAAAACGATACATAAACGCAATTCCGGTTCGTTTCGATGAGCCGGAATTGCATTTTTTTTGTATCTTTGCGCGCAGAAATTCGTGTTCACGCGCGCTGGCAATGACAAAAACGACAGTACTTCTCAGTTTTGCTGCTGCTGCCACAATACATTTGGTGTTGTGCATTGTTGCTACCGTATTTGCTCATTACAGGGTGAAATATCTTGCTCTTGCGTGGATATTGGGCATCTGTGCTGCCGTGCTGACGGTGGTGGGGTGTTTCAGTGAGAGTGTGGCAGAAGGTCAGCCCGGTGTATTGCATCCCGCTATGATGTGGATGCTGCTCATAGGGACGTTCTTGCAGAGTATATATACCTTCGGTTTCTCGATGCCGGGATTCTTGCAGTGGGAGAGAATGGTGCGATATGCCTCTCCGATAATCGTTCTCGGAGTGGTACATGCCCTGTTCCCTGATGCCTGGTGGCTCGGGCTGCTTTCCCTGCTGGTAGGTGTCGGGTATATTGCAAACATATATCTGCTGCCTCGCCGGCTGGCTAAGAAGACTCCGATACCGCATTATCTGGAAGGCTATACTTTTTTCATGGCCCTGTCGTATGCTTTCTATATATATGTTTCGTTGCATTACAGCCCGATTCTTCTGTGCATTTTTGTGCTGTGTTTTACGCTCTTGAATTGTTTCCTGGTATTCCTTACCCTGAAAAGTTTGGCCCAGCATCTGCCACAACCAGGTTTGTATGAGAAAAATGAAACGCAGGTGGATGAAAAGTCGGAACCGCAGACGACAGATGATGACTTTAATGAAAGAAATCTAGCGCGATATCAGGTGATAGAGCGTTGGATGGCCGCCAATAAGTCGGCATGGATGGATTTTACTTTCAATCGTGAATGTCTGTGCCGTGAAGTCGGGCTTAATCGCCAGCTGGTGTTGCAATGCCTGCGCTCTCAGGGGCATAATAATATACACGAATATTTGATGCTCTATCGCGTGAAAGAACTTAAGTGTCTCATTGAGCGCGGGGAAATCACGCAGTTAAGTGAGTGTGTGGATGCTGGTTTTGGAGTGGTGAAGACGGCGAAGGCATGCTTCAAGAAGATAGAGGGTGTGGCGCTGGAGGATTTTTTGGAAGGACACAGGAAGGGCGGAGGCATTAAAGCCGCTTTGGTGGGAATAATGATAATGTTATGTTGTGGAGGTGCTGTTGCAAGCAGTCAAGTACAACAACTTGCCCAGCAAACACCCAAGGGTGATGTGTCGCAGAAGAGGAAGATGAGTAATTCTGCATTTCCTGTGCAAATCACAAAAATGGGCAATGCATTGAAGATACAGAGCGACCACAATCAGATATTACCCATATACACGCAGAGCGGGGCGTTTTACATGGTAATGAGGCTTACCAAAGGTACGAATTTCCTTAGTGGACTGCCGCGTGGACGTTACTTTATCAACAATCGAATCGTTAGTATCGGAATAGAATCAGAATAAAAAGTAGAAAACCGGACATGGAATCCATAATTGAGAGAATACCGACAGAACTTATCCTTGCTGAGCTTACACCAGAGAAAAAGATTAGGGATACGAATAAGGCAGGCAATGAAATCTACGTAGTGACGTGGCAGAATGCCCCTAATACTATGCGTGAAATCGGACGTTTGCGTGAAATTGCGTTTCGTGCCTATGGAGGGGGAAGTGGTAAGGCTGTGGATTTGGATGATTTTGACACGATGGATAAACCCTACAAGAATCTTATCGTGTGGAATCCTGAGGCGCAGGAGATAATCGGCGGCTATCGTTATATGATGGGCAACCAAACACCGTTGGACGATGAAGGTCAACCGATTCTTGCAACTAGTCACATGTTCCGTTTCTCGGAGGATTTTGTGAAGAACTATTTGCCCTGGACAATAGAATTGGGACGTTCTTTCGTCACGCTGGAGTATCAGAGTACGAGAATGGGTACAAAATCACTGTTTGCCCTTGACAATCTGTGGGACGGACTGGGTGCTATTGTCGTTATGGAGCCGTCGGTAAAGTATTGTTTCGGTAAATTTACGATGTATCCCAGCTATAATCGTACGGCTCGTGATCTTATACTCTATTTCCTGAGGAAACATTTCCGGGATGAAGATCATCTGGTGTGGCCAAAAGTGCCTCTTCAAGTGGATATTGACGAGGAAAAGATGAAAGGAATCTTTGCAGAAGAAGACTTCAAGAAAGACTATCGCATACTGAACCGTGAGGTGCACAATTGCGGAGTGGCAATACCACCGCTGGTGAATGCATATATGGGACTTTCACCCACAATGAGGTTCTTTGAAACAGCTATCAACGATGAATTCGGAGATGTGGAGGAAAGTGGCATACTGATAGCTTTGGATGAGATATGGCCGGAGAAGAGAATGCGACATGTTGACAGTTTTGCGGCTGAGCATCCGGAATATGCTAATGCGGCAACAGCAGAAAACCGAATTTTCTACAAAGTATGAATTGGGAGCAACTGTTGAGTAATAAACGGTTTGGTCAGGAAAACCAACCGCACAGCAAGGACGATAGGACGGAGTTTCAACGGGATTATGACCGTTTGATATTCTCTGCGCCATTCCGTCGTCTGCAGAATAAGACTCAGGTGTTTCCTTTGCCGGGAAGTATCTTTGTGCACAACCGTCTGACCCATTCACTGGAAGTGTCAAGTGTGGGACGCTCTTTGGGTAATGATGCAAGCAGAGCTCTGGTGGATAAACACCCCAAATTGCGCGAGACACATTTTACGGAATTGGGCAATATCGTTTCTGCCGCGTGCCTGGCTCACGATTTGGGAAATCCCCCATTTGGACATAGCGGAGAAAATGCGATAGCTACCTACTTCAGCGAAGGTGCCGGTCAGAAACTGAGGAACTATGTGTGTCCTATAACAGGAGACGGACTTACGGAAGCACAATGGAATGATATTACCCGTTTTGAGGGAAATGCCAATGCGTTTCGACTTCTTACCCATCACTTTCAGGGACGAAGAGAGGGCGGTTTCGTGATGACATACAGTACCCTTGCCTCAATCGTGAAATATCCGTACACGAGTGGACATGAAGGGAAAAAAGGAAAGTTCGGATTCTTTAGGGCGGAAGAAGAGAGTTATCTCCGTATCGCTCGTGAATTGGGAATAAAGCAACTTCCGGCAGAAGAGGGTGAGCTGAGTTTTGTACGCTATCCGCTGGTGTTTCTTGTGGAGGCTGCGGATGATATCTGTTATGAAATCATGGACATCGAAGATGCCCACAAACTCAAGATATTGACTACAGAGGAAACAACGGATCTGCTCCTGTCTTATTTCCCCAAAGAGCAGCAAGAGCATATCAAAATGAGGATGAGTACACTCGATGATGCAAATGAAAGAGTCGTCTATTTGCGTTCGTGTGTTATAAATTGTCTGGAAAACGAATGCGTCCGTGTTTTCGTGGATCATGAGGAGGAAATTCTGGAAGGCGAGTTTGAGGGACCGCTTATAAATTATATCAGCGACATTCCCAAGGAGGCATATAAGGCTTGTGAGAAGGTGTCGTATGGGCGGATATATCACAGCAAAGATGTTGTCGACATAGAGATTGCCGGCTACAAGGTCATAAGTACTCTTATGGATTTGATGGTGGAAGCAGTAACACATCCGGATAGACAATACTCAAAATTGTTGCTAAACCGTGTGAGTCGTCAGTACGAGATGAATGCCCCCACTTTGTATGGAAGACTTCTTGCTGTGCTTGACTACATCAGTGGAATGACGGATGTATATGCCATTGATGTATATAGAAAAATAAACGGAATGAAGATACCTATGCTATGAAGATAGAAATAATAAACGAAAGTCATCATCCTTTACCCAAATATGCAACACCTTTAAGTGCTGGTATGGATTTGCGTGCGAACCTGGAGACTCCGGTGATATTGCATCCTTTTGAAAGGAAACTTATACCTACAGGATTGAGAATGGCCTTACCGGAGGGATATGAGGCACAGGTGAGACCGCGCAGCGGTTTGGCTTTAAAGAAGGGTGTTACGGTGTTGAATACTCCAGGTACGATAGATGCCGACTACAGGGGAGAGGTGTGTGTGATATTAATAAATCTCTCTACAGAGGATTTTGTCGTTGAAGATGGAGAACGTATCGCGCAAATGGTTATTGCGCGACATGAACAGCCGGAACTCATTGAGGTGGAGGAACTCAGCGAAACGGAACGTGGCGAAGGAGGGTTCGGACACAGCGGAGTTAAGTAGTGCAAAAAAGAACAAGGTGAAAAGATTTCTAGTTATATTGGCTGTTCTGCCACAGTTTGCTGTGGCTGATATTCGTTACGATTTTTTATTTCAGGAGGCGACGAGCAGGAGATTGTCTGGACATATTGATGAGGCAATGGCGCTTTACGGACATTGTCTAAAATTGGATTCAAAGCGTCCGGAAGCCTTGTTTGAGATGGGACGCCTGCAACTGGCACTGAGAGCTGATAGTATTGCAATCGAAATGATGAAGAAGGCGGCTGATACAGATTCCCTCAATGCGAACTATCAGGAAAATGTGGCAGCGGTGATGATACAGCGACATATGGATGATGACGCTGTTGTATATTTGGAGAGGCTTGTCCGCTTGCAGCCCAAGCGTTCTGAGGTGCAAATGCAGCTTGTTGACTATTATAGGCGCAGTGGTGAAATAGAAAAGGCACTGCAGGGCCTGGAAGCGATAGAAAAGCGTGAGGGCAGAACTCTTGTCACAACGAATGAGAAGTTTGAACTCTATATGGAACAAGGAGATAGCGCAAAAGCTTTTCGGGAGTATGAATCTTTATGCGACGAGACTCCTTATGATGTGGCGGCGAAGATACAATACGGGAGATTATGCCAATATTACGGTGATACGTTAAGGGCCCGGATACTTTTTGATGAAGCACGCAAAGTTGGGCCGGAGGAGACGGAATTAATGCTTCTTCGTAGTGATGCGGTGTCACTTTTGCAACGTGAAGCTCCGGAAGAGGAGATAATAAGTGTATTTAACAAAATACTCGCTCTACAGCCGGATGATGAAATGGTGATGGGCTATCTAATGGAGTATTATGGGAAAAAGGAGGATTATGAGCATCTTGAAGAACTATGCCGCAGGGGAATGAATCTTTTTCCGGAGAACTTAGGATACGCTTATTTTTTGGGCATTACTCTAATGCAGCAAAAGAAGATGGCGGAGGCAATAGAGGTTTTTGAAAGGGGGTTGGAGAAAAGGGGTGAAGATATGAAACCGTCTTTGATTAGTGAAGTGTGGGGACTGAAAGGCGACGCTTGTCACGAAGTGGGTAGAAGCGAAGACGCGTTTTTGGCATACGATTCGGCCCTGGTATATAATAAGGGTAATATCACTTATCTCAATAATTATGCCTATTATCTTTCTCTTAGAGGCGAGCGGCTGGATGAGGCAGAAAAGATGTCAAGACTCACGATAAAGGCAGAACCTAATAATCCGATATATCTTGACACATATGCTTGGATTTTGTTCATTAAAAAGGAATATCTTGAGGCAAAGGATGTTATGAACAAGGTGGTGCCACCGGATAGTACCGATGAGGCTTTGCTGGAGAACAGATACTGTATGAGCAATGTTTTGGAGCATGCGGGTGATATAGCTTGGAATGTGGGAAAAAAAGAGGAGGCTGTACGTTTCTGGCGTTTGGCAATGGAGAGAAATGACGGTACGGCTACAATATTATTATCACGAAAACTAAAAAATAAGAAATATTATGCGAAGTAGAATCTTATACATTCTGATAATCATTGCCGTGCTGAGTTCGTGCCGTTCCCAAAAGTCCGTTGTGGCAACGACACAGGATAAAGCGGTGAAGACGGAGGTGCTTCCCGTGTGGCAAACTGGTGATATTGCTACGACAACGGGACGCGTGACAATGACATACAACGGACGGCGTGCAACACTAGATGCTCATGTTCGCTTAAAGAGAGACGATGTTGTGCAGGTGCAGTTCTCGTACAGTTTTATTATCACTATTCAGGTGGGCACAATGGAACTGACCAAAGATGAGTTTATGTTCTTGAACCGTATTCACAAACAGTACACGAGGGCACCATACGCAGAGGCGGACGGTTTCCTGAACAGGGATATTAACTTTGAAAATGTACAGAGTATGTTCTGGGGAGACGGCGAAGGACAGAAACCCTCGCAACTGCAGTTGGCTTTGCCGGTATCGGGAAAGCTTCTTAAGGCTAATTTCGTCTTTGACGAGTGGGGAAAGGATGATAGTTGGCAGACAAGAACTCCGTTCAATGAACAGAGATTTGACAAGGTGTCTTTGGAGCAGTTGATACAAACTATAATAAATATGTAATAAGGTGTACAGGGTTATTGCCATAATATTACTGTTGATAAGCGTATCGCTTTGTGCTCAGAACTCCAAAAAAGTTCAGAAGCTCAAGGCGCAACAGACGCAGTTGGAAAAAAACATCAAGAGCAAGCAGCGTGAGATAGAGACGACTCAAAAAGAAGTTAAAAAAGGTGAGGCACGCATTCATCACATTGGCTTACAATTGGAGGACCGTATTCGTCACATTCATTCTTTGGAGGAAGAGCTGGAGAAGTTAAGTAACGAGATAGAGCGGATAAAGGACAGTATCAATTCGTTGCAGATTCAGTTGGATGAAAAGAAAGCGCGTTTTTCCCGCGCGGTGAGAATGACGAGGCTTTATCCTAAAGTAAAGAGTCCTTTGCTGTTTGTGCTTTCAGCTAAGAATGTCACTCAAATGTATCGGCGCTTGCGCTATACACATGAATATGCCAGTTATCAATACACTCTAGGACGGCAAATACAGTCCAAGCAGGCAGAATTGGAGGTGTTGAGAAATCGTCTTGTAGACAAGCGAACTCAAATGCATGGTGTAATGAGCGAACTTGTTGCTGAACGTAAAAAGTTGGCCCAAGAGCAGCTTACAAAGCAAAAGGAGGTGAAAAACCTTCGTAAGAAAGAAAAGGATCTTGCCATAGAGGTAGACAAAAGAAAAAAGGAACTCGCAGCATTAAATAAGAAGATAGATGATCTTATTGCATATGAAATAGAACAGGCGCGCAAGAGAGCTGCAGAGCAGGCGGCGAAACAGGCTGCTAAGTCCCGTGGTACCGCAACTCAAAAGAGTTCATCGTCGTCATCAACCTCAAGTAGTAAAAGCAGTAACTGGCTTACACCGGAGGAACGAAAGCTTTCAGGAAACTTTGAAGCGAATAGGGGACGCCTGCCGGTTCCCTTGACAGGTCAATACCGCATAGCAGCCCACTTCGGGCAATATCGTGTGGAAGGTTTGAGTCATGTCACTTTGGATAATAAAGGTGTGAACTATGCCGGCAAACAAGGTGCTCGGGCGCGCAGTGTATTTGATGGTGTGGTGACGGCAGTATTTGCGTTTGGAGGCACCAAGAATGTACTCGTCCGTCATGGCTCCTACATATCTGTGTATTGTAATCTGTCATCGGTGATAGTGGCTAAAGGCCAAAAGGTGAAGACATGCGATATTCTCGGTACTCCGGCTACCGATGATAACGGGAATACATTGCTACATTTCCAACTAAGAAAAGAAACGGCGAAACTTAATCCAGAATTATGGATTGGTAGGTAGCGATGGCATCTTCAATCTCGGATAGTCGAATGAATTCATCTGCTGTGTGAGAGCGGGAACTATCACCAGGGCCTATCTTTAATGAGGGGAAGCGCATTAGAGCCTGATCGGAAAGTGTCGGTGAACCGAAAGGTTTTTTACCCATGTTAATCAGTTTCTGGACAATGGGATTACTCTTATCAATATATGACGATGAGAGCCTGAAACTGCGTGCTTTGGCTGTGCCCTTGATGCTCGATGAAATGAGGTTAAATAGCGTCTCATTATCATAGAGCTCATTGGAGCGGATGTCAACGGTGAATGTACACTCGTCTGGTATAACATTGTGTTGTGTGCCTGCGTGAATAATGGTCGTGGTCATCTTCACGGGACCCAAAAGCGGTGAAGAATTCAGAGTATTTGGTAAAGAATGTATTGTTTTAATATCTTCAATAGCCAAATCAATGGCATTGATACCCTCATTGCGGGCAGCATGTCCGGCACGTCCGTGGGCGGTGACATCTACCACCATAAGTCCCTTTTCTGCAATGGCTGGCTGCATACCTGTAGGTTCTCCTATTATCGCCATGTCAATTGGGGGTAAGATAGGTAGTACACTTTCCACTCCGCCTTTTCCGCTTACTTCTTCTTCTGCGGAGAGGAGTAGGATAATGGTGTAGGGGAGTGTCCTTTTGGTGCATAAAATAAATGTCTCAAGAAGGCTCACTAACGAAGCTCCGTCATCATTGCTGCCAAGTCCGTAGAGGTAGTCGCCTTCTATTGTGGCTTTGTGTGGATCTCGCGTCCATGCACTGACAGGATGTACCGTGTCAATGTGGGCATTCAATAATATTGTGGGCCCGACATTCGATGGATGTATGCTCCACAGGTTATTGCCGTGACGTTGGACTTGAAGTCCGTGCTCCTTCATATAAGTTTCCACAATATCGGCAGCAACGGTCTCCTCCCGTGAGTATCGGGGGGTTTCAATGAGACGGCAGAGTAGTTCTATATAGGTCATTTCTGTATGATTTCTATGCAAAAGTAAGAAAAAGTTCATTGTTCAAGCCCCAATGTGTCATCTTTTTGTGTAAAAATCACCTTTTTTTTGTATATTTGCACCCGAATAAAAGCTTTTACCCATGTATTCTACAAGTCCTCTTTCTACACTTATTCACGACCAGGCAAATAAGTATGGTGAGCGTACAGCGATGATGTATCGTGACTATAATGAAAACGTCTGGAAGGATATCTCTTGGAACGAATTCTCTCGCAGAGTAAGACTGGCAAGCAATGCTTTGTTAAAAATGGGAGTTAAAGTGCAGGAGAATATTGCTGTGTTTAGCCAAAATATGCCAGAATGTTTGGTGACGGATTTTGGAGCATACGGTATTCGCGCCGTGACGATTCCGTTTTATGCCACATCCAGCGAAATGCAGGTGAAATACATGGTGTCGGATGCTTCCATTCGCTATATCTTTGTGGGGGAGCAATATCAGTATGACACGGCCTTGAGAGTGCAACAGCTGGCTCCTCAGGTGGAAAAACTCATTTTGATGTCGAAGGACATTGAAAGGGATGAACGTGACCAGACGAGCATTACTTACGAAGACTTTCTGGCGTTGGGTGAGGGCTTGCCTTTTGCAAAGGAGGTGGAGAAGCGATCGTCTGAACTCCAGATTGATGATTTGGCAAATATCCTGTATACTAGCGGTACGACGGGTTTGTCTAAAGGCGTTATGCTGACTCACAGGATGTACAATGCTGCTATTAGAGGCCACAATGGAGCAATAAACCTCTCCGATGCAGATTTAATAATGAATTTCCTGCCGTTTACTCATGTTTTTGAGAGAGGCTGGACATATCTGTGTATAGCGGCAGGTGCAACGTTGGCCGTCAATTTGAAACCTCAGGATGTTTTGAAGAGCATGAAGGAGGTACATCCCACATGTATGTGTGCGGTACCTCGCTTCTGGGAGAAGGTTTACTCCGGTGTAAAGGAGAAGATACGCAATTCAAGTGCGGTACAGAGACTTCTAATGCACGACGCATTAAAGATAGGACGGGAATACAACGTCACATATCGTTTGAACGGTAAGAAACCGCCATTGGCATTGGAATTGAAGTACAGATTCTACGAAAAAACGATAATTTCGTTGCTGTTGCAGAATTTGGGATTGGAGCGCGGTAATTTCTTCCCGACAGCCGGTGCGGCAATTCCGAAGGAGGTTGAGGAGTTCGTACATTCGGCAGGTATTATGATGATTGCCGGTTATGGATTGACGGAAAGTACTGCCACTGTGTCGTGCGACCGCTGGACTCAGAAGATTACAATGGGCAGTGTGGGCCGTGTTTTGGACGGAGTAGAGGTTTCATTTGGTGAGAATAATGAAATTCTTTTGCGTGGTGACACGATAACGAAGGGTTATTATCGCAAGGCGGAGGTGACGGAGCGCAGTATTGATAAAGACGGCTGGTTCCACACAGGCGATGCCGGTTATATGAAGGACGGCGAACTGTATCTTACCGATCGCATAAAAGATCTTTTTAAGACGAGTAACGGTAAGTATATAGCGCCTCAACTTCTTGAAAGTAAATTGTCTGTGGACCGTTACATAGATCAAATAGTTATTATTGCTGATCAAAGGAAGTTTGTATCTGCTCTGATTATCCCGGAATATGACATATTGATGGAAGAGGCAAGGATACATCTGGGCAAGACGTTCTCTTCTCGGGCAGAGATGTGTGCAGATCCGGACATCAATAGAATGATGATGTTCCGTTTGGATACTTTGCAGCAGGAGTTTGCTCACTATGAGCAAGTGAAACGTATCACTTTGCTCCCCGAGCCGTTCTCTCTTGAGAAGGGTGAGCTGACCAATACGTTGAAGGTGAGAAGGCCTGTGCTGAATGAGAATTACAAGGAAATAATAGAAAAGATGTACGAAGAATAATCTTCGTTGGGAATAAGGTTGAGGTAAAAAGGTGATTACACAGGAACAACAGAAGGAGGTGCGTGACAGGGTAGAGGCTCTGAACCGCTACCTCAATATAGATGAAAAGAGAGTACAACTGGAGGAGGAACAGTTGCGCACGCAAGCACCCGGATTCTGGGATGACCAGAAGAAGGCTGAGGCTCAGATGAAACTGGTGAAGGGTATCGAGAAGTGGATAAAGGACTATGAGTCCGTTTCTGCTTTGGCAGACGAACTTGACCTCGCGGTGGATTTCTATAAGGAGAATCTTATCACGGAAGCAGAGGTTGACGAGAATTATCGCAAGGCACTCTCTGCTATAGAGGCTCTGGAACTCCGTAATATGCTGCGTCGCGAGGAAGATCAGATGGACGCTGTGCTCAAGATAAATTCCGGAGCGGGAGGCACGGAAGCACAGGACTGGGCTCAGCAGTTGATGCGTATGTATATGCGCTGGGCAGAGGAGAATAAATATAAGTGCAGGGTCGCCAACCTTCTTGAGGCCGATGATGCCGGTATCAAGTCATGCACGCTGGAGATAGAAGGTGCCCAGGCATACGGTTTCCTTAAGAGTGAAACGGGTGTGCACCGTCTGGTGCGTGTGTCGCCGTACAATGCGCAGGGCAAACGTATGACATCTTTTGCTTCCGTATTTGTCACTCCGCTGGTGGATGACAGTATAGAGGTGAATATTGAACCGGCCCGTATTTCTTGGGATACATTCCGTTCCAGTGGTGCCGGCGGTCAGAATGTAAATAAGGTGGAATCCGGTGTGCGCCTCCGTTATCAGTATAAAGACCCCTATACAGGCGAGGAGGAGGAAATCCTCATTGAGAATACTGAGACCCGCGACCAACCCAAGAATAAGGAAAATGCCCTGCGTCTGCTTCGTTCAATGCTGTATGACAAGGAACTGAAGCATCGTATGGCTGAGCAGGCAAAGGTGGAGGCGGGTAAGATGAAGATAGAATGGGGTTCGCAGATACGAAGTTACGTATTTGACGACCGACGTGTAAAAGATCATCGCACGGGTTATCAGACATCTGATGTTGGCGGTGTGATGGATGGCAAGATAGACGCATTCATCAAAGCTTATTTGATGGAGTTCGGCGGAGAGTAAAATGGCTTATTTGGAGATAGAGCGCAAATTCCTTGTGAAGGGCGAGTATAAGAGTCTTGCCTTCGAGGTGACGCGTATCAAGCAGGGATACATCGCTTCCGGAAACGGTCGTACGGTGCGTGTGCGCATACGTGGCAACAAGGGTTGTCTGACAATAAAAGGTCCCAGCGATTCTAGGGGATTGGGACGTTTCGAATGGGAGAAGGAGATATCCGTAGAAGAGGCTGAAGCTCTGCTGACTGTTGCTGAACCGGGTATTATATCTAAATCCCGTTACCTTGTCAGGGCCGATGACGGACATGTGTGGGAAGTAGACGAATTTTATGGGGAGAATGAGGGACTCACGATGGCGGAGATAGAACTCAAAAGCGAGAATGAACCGTTCAGTCTGCCCCCGTTCATCGGCCGTGAAGTCACGGGCGACAGACGATTCTATAACAGTCACATGAGAAAGAATCCATACCGGCTATGGAAGCAAGACATCAATTTGGAAGCCGATTAGGTGTGATTCTGGCATCTGTGGGCAGCGCTGTGGGATTGGGCAATGTGTGGCGCTTCCCAATGGAGGCAGGTCGTGGCGGCGGTGCCGCTTTTATTCTTGTATATGTAATTTTTGTCCTGATATTGGCTCTTCCTGTGATGTGTTCGGAATTCGTTGTGGGAAGAAAGGGACGGGCCAATGCGGCAGACAGTTTCAAGCGTCTGGCTCCCAACGGTTCCTGGTCCATGGTTGGCTACATGGGAGTGTTGGCCGGTTTTCTTATATTGAGCTTTTATATAGTGGTGGCGGCCTGGACGCTCTACTATACGGTGGAGAGCCTTCGTGGTACACTTATTGGCGAGCATGATTTCAATCTGTTTTATTCGGATTTCTCCACCGATACATGGCATCCTTTATTGTATGTATTCCTGTTTCTTGTGGCGAATACGGTTATTGTTGCTGGTGGCGTGCAAAAGGGTATTGAGCGCTGCTCCAAATGGATGATGCCCCTGTTGTTTCTGATAATAGTGACTCTGGCGTGCTTTTCACTTTCTTTGCCGGGAGCGTCCGAAGGTGTGAGATTCCTGCTATATCCGGATTTCTCAAAGTTGACGATAGGAGTGGTGCTGTCCGCTATGGGACAGGCATTTTTCTCGTTGTCTGTGGGAATAGGATGTCTGGCCACTTATGCTTCTTATTTCAAGAGAGATGTGGACTTGATACGTTCCTCTTTTGTGATTTGCTTGCTGGACACGTGTGTCGCGGTGGTGAGCGGTATCGTCATTTTCCCAGTGGTGTTCAGTATTGGTGCCAGTGTGGATGCGGGGCCGGGGCTCGTTTTTATCACTTTGCCCCACATATTTAATTTGGTGTTGGGGTCGTCTCCCGTAGCCAATTATCTCTTCTCGGCGCTGTTTTATATTCTCCTGCTGGTGGCAGCGCTGACGAGTTCTGTTTCCATGCATGAGATGGTGACTGCTTTGGTGCATGAGAAGTTTCGTCTGAAACGTCCACAGGCATCGGTTATTGTGGCTGTTGCCGTGATGGTGTGTGCAGCGGCGTGCTCGTTGTCCTTCGGGGCGTGGAAGGATGTGACTGTCTTCGGAATGGTTTTTTTCGCATTGTTCGATTTCGTTACGGCAAAGTTTATGATGCCCATTGGAGGACTGTGCTTCTGCGTATTTGTTTCGTGGGTGATGAAACGCTCTGTCGTAGAGAACGAATTGTGCGGAAGCAGATCCTCCAGAACGAGACGCGTAATAGTTTCTGTAGTCTACTTTTTCATGCGGGCGGTGGCTCCGCTTTGCCTATTGGGCGTATTCTTTTACGAACTGTTCGGCCGTTAACGCCTCGCCGGGCTTTATTTCACGTTGTCGCGTATAAAGTCGGCGCACTGTTCCATAAGCCATTTTGGCGTGGATGTGGCTCCGCAGATTCCTACGCTTTCCTTGCCCTCAAACCATCTGAGGTCTATTTCCTGAGCGCTGTCCACCAAATAGCTCGACGGATTGATGCGCTTGCATTCTGAGAAAAGTACGCGTCCGTTGCTCGATTTCCGTCCGGACACAAACAAGATGACATCGTGACGTGCGGCAAACTGCTGGATGTGCGGCATGCGGTTTGCCACTTGTCGGCAGATGGTGTCGGCAAATGTGAATGTCGCATCCGGGGAAATGTGCGACTTGATGTATTCTACAATCTGCAGGAATGTGGCCAGCGACTTCGTTGTCTGGCTGTAGAGTGAGACGTCTCGGGTGAAGTCCAGATGCATGGCGTCCTCCATGCTCTCGATGACGATGGCTGTGCCCTCGGTCTGTCCTACGAGTCCAAGTACTTCCGCATGTCCCGGTTTGCCGAAGATGACGATTTGTTTATTACAGGGAGACGATGTCTCGTATTCTTCACGGATGCGCTTCTGCAGATTGAGCACCACGGGGCAGGAGGCATCTATCAGCGTGATGTCGTTCTCCCGTGCTTTCTGGTATGTTGATGGTGGTTCGCCGTGAGCGCGGAGCAGCACCTTGACATTGTGCAACTGTTCGAAGGCTTCGTGGTCGATGGTCTTCAGGCCCAGATGCTCCAGACGGGAACATTCCTTGCCGTTGTGCACGATGTCACCGAGGCAGTAGAGCACCTCGCCGTTTTTCAGCTCCTCTTCGGCTTTCGTGATGGCCCGTGTCACCCCGTGACAGAATCCGCTGCCTTCGTCGATCTCAATCTTCATTCCTTACTCGAGCGTTGCCACGGCCAGAGCACCGTGCAGCCAGGCCATCTGTTCTTCGCGTGTCATGTGGCTGTTGTCCAGCACGACGGCATCTTCGGCCTGTCGCAGGGGACTTATCTCGCGTGTGGAGTCGATGCGGTCGCGCTCCTTCACGTTGTGTAGTACATCCTCGAAACTGACCTTTTGGCCCTTGCTGATGAGTTCGTCGTAGCGGCGTTGGGCACGCACTTCGGGATCTGCGGTGACAAACACCTTCAGTTCAGCGTCGGGGAACACCACGGTGCCGATATCGCGTCCGTCCAGTATCACACCCTTGGCTTCTCCCATCAGTCTCTGCAGGTCCACCATTGCTTGGCGCACGAAACCGAGAGTGGCTATCGGACTCACGTTGGACGATACCTCGAGGGTACGTATCTCATCCTCCACACATTCGCCGTTGAGATAGGTCTCAAGGCGCTGCTTCTCAGTGTTGTACACGAACATTATCATAATATTGACGATGTCTGCCTCGAGAGCTTTTTTGTCGATGTTTCCGTCTGCGGCGATGTATCCTTTACGCATGGCGTAGAGCGTCACAGCCCTGTACATGGCACCTGTGTCGATGTAAACGTAACCGATTTCGCGTGCCAGTTGTTTTGCCATAGTACTCTTGCCGCAGGAGGAGAACCCGTCCATGGCTATTGTTATTTTTTTCATATCAGATGTGTATGTGCTGTTATTGTTTGTTGAAATTATACGATAGCGATACGCAGATGGAATTTGTGCTCACATGCTGTTTCGACCATGCAAGTCCTACCTTGAAACGTTTGATGTCGACACCGGCTCCCAACGACAGACCGGCGGCGTGCGAAGAACCTCCGGCCTTCATTTCGTATGCCCTGCGGAAATTGTATCCGAGGGCCAACCAGATATATTTTGTCGGGAATACGTCCAAACCCAGTGCGAAGTGATTCATGAAGATGGTGAATCCGCCCACTTCCTCTCCTGTGGAGTTGAAGTAGTAGTCGTGCGCCCAGTGGTTGATGTCAAACATTGTCACGGTGATTCTTGCCGGCAGACGTCCCAGTCCCTTGGAGAATCCCAGTTTGAGATTTATGGGGAGCCTCTCGTGCGTTTCGCCGAAAGCCTTCACCTGTGCTCCCAGATTGGTCACCGCCGCCGATATTGAGAAGTCGCGCTCCTCGTCGTAGTAGTTGGCCGCGAGGTCCACGCAGAGACCAACGGAGGAGAACGAACCGTATTTGGAGTAGAGGAACTTACCCATTACGCCTCCCACCCAGCGGTCGGAGAGCGCGTAGCTGTAGCCGCCAGTGATATTGAGGTCGAGGGGCGACATCGTGCCCATCACTTCTCCCCATTCGTTTGTCTCCTTCACGCTGCCGTAGGATACGAACTGTGTGCCCACGCCCCAGCTGCCTCTTGTCCCTTGCGCCTGCACGTAGGCGGCGCTTCCCGTGTGTGTACCTCTCATATAATTCATATAGTTGAGGTTTAGAGTGTGCGAGGAGGTGTTGGACAATGCCACGGGGTTAGTGAATATCATCGAGGCGTCATCCTCCACAGTGGAGATATTCTGTCCGCCGAGTGCCGTGGTGTGTGCGGATGAAGAGAGACTGAGGAAATTGAACACACTGCTACTTTCCTGAGCCAGAAGCCCGGAAAACGTGAAAATCATAAACCATAAGAGAATAAAAAGCCGTTTATGACTCATTGGTGTCCTATTTCGATGCCAAAGGTACTCTATTTTACTCCAATAACCGCCGTTGATGAAGAAAAATTGCCCCAACATGAAAAAAAAAGTCCTTATATGCGCCATTGAATCATAAAAAAGCACTATATTTGCCCTCGTGGATTGAAAAAAATGAAAAAAAACATACCATGGAAGCAGTTCAAGTAAACGAAAACTTAGACTTGAGAGGGCAGAAGTCAACAGGCATCCTTATCGGTTATGTCCTGACACTTGCTCTTATGTTTTGTGCCTTTGAGTTGACACAGCGCGATCCTGAGAAGGTGATTGAAGAGGAGAAAATTTATGAGATGGCTTTTGAGGAGGACATGATTCCCATCACTCAGCAGCAGGAAGTAGTGGCTCCTCCTCCAGCAGCAGCTCCTAAGGTGGCTGAAATCATCAACATCGTTGACAACGAGTCAGAGCTCCCCGAAGAGGAGGTTGAAACCAGTGAGGAGGTCAACCAGGCCATCACCACTGTTGTCGGCACGGGTTCTCCCTCTGCTGTTGCCACAGGTCCCGTAGGTCCCATTGTGGAGGCTGTGGACGACGACCGCATCTTCGACGTCGTTGAGGAGAACGCCCAGTTCCCCGGCGGTGACGAGGCTTGTATGAAGTGGCTCCGCGACCACATCAAGTATCCCAGCATCTGTCAGGAGCAGGGTGTGCAGGGTCGTGTCATCGTGAGCTTCGTGGTGAACCGTGACGGTTCTATCGTGGATGCCAAGGTGATGCGCTCTCCCGACCAGCATCTCTCCGACGAGGCTCTTCGCGTGGTGAACGCCATGCCTAAGTGGAAACCCGCCCGCCAGGGCAACAGGACAGTGCGTTCGCGCTTCAACCTGCCTGTAATGTTCCGTCTTGGATAACGAGATATGTATAAAAGTCATGAAATAATCGAGAAGGTGAACCAGGCTTTGGTTCACCTTTCTTTTGATAGGCAGCCGACGGGTCTCTACGACCCCATCCGCTATGTCCTCTCCCTTGGCGGCAAGCGCATACGTCCCGTGCTGATGCTCATGTCCTATAATCTATATAAAAAGGATATAGAGACGTGCATGCCGGCGGCGCTGGGTCTGGAGGTGTACCATAACTACACGCTTCTCCACGACGATCTGATGGACAGAGCGGAGGTGCGCCGCGGCAAGCCCTGTGTGCACAAGAAGTGGGATGACAATACCGCCATCCTTTCCGGCGACTCCATGCTCGTGCTGGCTTTCCAGATGATGCAGCAGTGTGACGCCTCTGTGCTCGCGCCCCTGCTCTCCTCTTTCACGGAGACGGCTCTTGAGATAGGCGAGGGGCAGCAGATGGATATGGAGTTCGAGTCGCGCCTCGATGTCACTGAGGACGAGTATATAGAGATGATACGCCTGAAGACCAGCGTGCTTCTTGCGTGCGCCACATCGCTCGGCGCCCTGCAAGCCGGTGCGAAGGAGGGCGATGTCAAGACGCTCTATTCCTTCGGCGAGAAGCTCGGCCTGGCATTCCAGTTGCAGGACGACCTGTTGGATGTCTACGGCGACTTTGCCACTTTCGGCAAGCGCATCGGCGGCGATATCCTTGAGAACAAGAAGACCTTCCTTCTCATCAACGCTTTTCAGATGGCAGGCGACGAGCAGCGGGCCGAATTGCTGCGTTGGCTTGAGACTTCGCCCTCCACAGCCGAGGGGGAGCAGGAGAAGATAGAGGCTGTCACCCGCCTCTACGACGAAATTGGCGTAAGACCTCTTGCGGAGCACCGTATCAACGAGTTCTTCCACGAGGCACGTATGGCGCTGGAGTCTCTCGTGCTGCCGCTGGAGAGGAAGCAGCCTCTCTGGGAGTTTGCCATGTCGCTGATGCAGCGTCAGTCATGACCGACACTCATTCCCATCTCTACGAATCGGAATTCGACGCCGACCGCGAAGATGTGCTCCTCAGAGCGCAGGCGGCAGGTGTCGCGCGCATGTTCCTTCCTAATATCAATGAGGAGAGCATTTCCCGTATGATGGCTCTTGTGGAGCGCTATCCCGGCTACTGTTTTCCTATGATGGGTCTCCATCCCGAGGATGTGAAGGCTGACTGGGAGGAGGTGCTCGGGCGTATGGAGCCGCAGCTTGACGGTATGTCGGCAGTGGGCGAGGTGGGTTTGGACTTCTATTGGGACGCCACCTTCCGCAAGGAGCAGATGCAGGCCTTTGAACATCAGGCGGAGTGGGCGAGGGAGCGCTCTCTTCCCCTTGTCATCCACCAGCGAAAGGCGGAGAGCGAGGTGTTCGAGGTGCTGTCGCGCTTTCCCAAGGATTCGCTCAGCGGCATCTTCCATTGCTTCTCGGGCAGTGTGGAGACGGCGCGTCGCGTGCTTGCCTGCGGACATTTCTATTTCGGTATCGGCGGGGTGGTGACGTTCAAGAATGCGAAACTTGGGGCCGTGCTCCGCGAGGCTGTGCCCCTGAGCCGTGTGGTGCTCGAGACCGACTGTCCCTACCTCTCTCCGGTGCCTCACAGAGGGGAGCGCAACGAGAGTTCCTACCTCACTTTTGTGCGCGACAAACTGAGTGATATTTACGAGGTGAGTCCGGAGGAGGTTGAGAGGGTTACGGATGACAATGTTTTAAGGCTTTTTTGCATGTAATGCCCCCGGAAAGGGCATTTTAAGAGAAAAAAAGACGCAACTTCCGCTTTTTTTGCGATAAAGATGATGTTTATTAAGAAAAAAAAGGTATTTTTGTAGCCGAATTTGTGTGCAGTGGCACAATGGAGAGATGCTCGAGTGGCTTAAGAGGCACGCCTGGAAAGCGTGTATACGTCAAAAGCGTATCGGGGGTTCGAATCCCCCTCTCTCCGCAGAAGAATAATAAAACTGATTAAATAAATACTAAGAAAAACCAATAATTAACCTAAAAATTTTAAAAGCGATGAAAAAGTTATTTGCAATTGTTGCATTGGTAGCTGCTTGCTCTTTCGCCATGACGCAGAGCGTTGTAGCCCAGGATGAAGAGGCAGCTGTTGAGGCTGTTGACACTGCTGCTGTGGAAGAAGCAGACAGTGCTGCTGTAGAAGAGGCTGCTCCCGTTGAGGAGGAGGTTGCTATTGTAGAGGAAGAGAGCGAGGGTATCCACAAGGCTCTGAAGACAAAGTTCATCGAGGGTGGTGCCGACTTCATGTCTCTCGTTGCTATCGCATTAGTATTGGGTCTGGCATTCTGCATTGAGCGTGTTATCTACCTCTCTCTGGCTCAGATCAACACCCGCAAGTTCACCGCTGAGCTGGCCGACCTCGTAGGTGCTGGTAAGGTGGAAGAGGCTATCAAGTATGCTGCTGCTACCCGCGGTCCCGTGGCTCAGGTAAGCCGCAAGGCTCTGGAGTGCCTCAACTCAAAGGACCAGAACGACATTGCAACAATCGAGCGTACCATCAATATGGAGGCTGAGGTGCAGGGTTCTTATCTTGAGGAGAACTGCTCTTGGATCACCCTCTTCATTGCCATGGCTCCTTCTTTGGGATTCCTTGGTACTGTGATCGGTATGGTCATGGCCTTCGACCAGATTCAGAAGGCAGGTGATATTAGCCCGACAGTCGTTGCCGGCGGTATGAAGGTCGCCCTTATTACCACCATCTTCGGTATCGTGGTTGCCCTGATTCTTCAGGTATTCTACAACTTCATCCTAGCTCGTGTAGAGGCTCTCACTGGTAACATGGAGGAGGCTGCTCAGGAGTTGCTTGTGATGTGTGTTAAGAGCGATAAGTGCCAGAAGTAAAAACGTAAAGCCATGAAAATTCAGTTTATTTCGAAATACGCGATGCTGGGCGTCATCGGTGTCAGCGCCGTCGTATTCCTCCTGTTCTTCTTCGTAGGATGGGATGATGAGTACGTAGGCGATTTCGTGGCTCCTATGTTCACCAGCTTGCTGCTGTTCCTTATGTATGCCTGCGTGCTGCTGACTGCCGGCCTCACTGTATGGTCCGTAGTTAAGACGGCTCAGAGCAACAAGGGAGTGGATTCTGCCAGCTACACAGGTGTTCCTGGCGGTAAGATTATGATGTTCACTTGCGGTATCACCATCGTGAGCCTCCTCGTAGGAGCTCTGCTGGGTATCGGTGAGGAAGACTTCCGCGCTGCCGACGGCACCATCACCACCGGCGGTTGGGTGACTGTGGTGGATATGTTCATCTGGAGCATGTATATCCTCACTCTCGTTGCCATCGTGGCTATCTGTGTCACCATGAGCGGCTATCTCACAAAGAGTGCAACAAAGAAGTAAGAGAACGTTCACAATACATCGTATTAGTCTAAAAACCAAAGAAAGACATGGCAAAGAAGAAAAAGAAACTGCCAGGCTTGAACACCAGTTCAACAGCTGACATCTCCTTCATGCTGCTGATCTTCTTCTTGGTGACCACGAGTATGGACACAGATACGGGTCTTGCCCGTCGTCTGCCCCAGCCCCCCGACAAGGACCAGGAAGACGCTCAGATCGATGTCAAGGAACGTAATGTGATGAATGTGCGTATCAACGCAGCAGGTCAGTTGTGGTGCAAGGTGGGCAATATCAGCGATTACATCGCTCTTGAGCAGCTCAAGCCTTTGGCCAAGGATTTTATCGACAACCCCACCAATTCCAGCAAACTGCCGGAGAAGTCGGGTAAGGAGATAGACCTTCTGGGTGCCTGTGCTGTCACCGACAAGCACGTGATATCAGTGCAGACCGACCGCGGTACGCCATACGACGTATATTTCCAGGTGCAGAACGAACTCGTGGCAGCTTACAACGAGCTGCGTGACGAATTGTCGAAGCGTAAGTTCGGTCGTCTGTATCAGAATCTCACCGACGAGCAGCAGGTGGCTATCCGTGCCTACTACCCGCAGAAGATTTCTGAGGCTGAACCTAAAAACTATGGAGGAAACTAATCATGGGATTCAAGAAAAAAGCGAGTCGTGAAATGCCTGAGATGAACACCTCATCTCTCCCTGACTTGATCTTCACCATCTTGTTCTTCTTCATGATTGTTACCACGATGCGTGAAGTGACCCTCAAGGTCAAGTTCACGACACCTCAGGGTACAGAACTGGAGAAGCTCGGTAAGAAGAGCACTGTATCGTTCATCTACATCGGTCCCCCAACTGACGCTCTGCGTGCTCAGATGGGTTCCGGCACACGTATTCAGCTCAACGACCGTTATGCTGAGGCCCGCGAGGTTATGGACTTTGTCGCCCAGGAGCGTCAGGGCATGACCAACCAGGCAGAGCAGACCATCTCCATCAAGGCTGACGTGCGCACTCAGATGGGTTACATCACCGACGTGAAGGAAGTGCTCCGTAAGTCGTGGGCACTGCGTATCAACTATTCTGCCACTCACCGCAACTAACTGCGGCAGAGTGGGGCATACCTCAACACAGCAACGGCTCGCCAAGCAGGCGGGCCGTTGTTAGTTAATAGTGAAGAGTGAAAAGTTAATAGTTCTTGTTTTTGTGCCAAAAAGTCAAAGGCCTAAAGACAAAAGTAACAACTGGTCTACTTGTTTACTTATCAACTTGTCTACTTTACAATTATTTTTCGTATCTTTGCACAAAGAGAAGTGTATAAATGTCTATAAATTCACACCTTGTCAACTAAATACAATATGAAAAAGATAGTTGCCTGTATGACGGCACTCGTGATGTGTCTCGGTATGACGGCACAGCAGCTGCCCTACCAGAATCCCGACCTCTCCGCACGCGAACGTGCCGAGGACCTGTGCAAACGCCTGACGCTGGTGGAGAAAGCCCAGCTGATGATGGACGAGTCGCCCGCCATACCGCGACTGGGTATCAAGAAATTCTACTGGTGGAGCGAAGCGCTGCACGGCGCAGCCAACCAGACAAATGTCACCGTATTCCCGGAGCCCGTGGGAATGGCCTCGTCGTTCAATCCTGACCTGCTGTATAAGGTATTCGACATAGCCAGCACAGAACAGCGTGCACAATACCACCATCGCATGGATAATGGCGGAGAGGACGAGAAGTTCCACAGCTTGAGCGTGTGGACACCCAACGTGAACATCTTTCGCGACCCGCGCTGGGGACGCGGTCAGGAGACCTACGGCGAGGACCCTTATCTGAGCGGCGTCATGGGTGCGCAGGTGGTGAGAGGACTGCAGGGCCCCGAGACGGCGAAATACCGCAAGCTGTGGGCCTGCGCCAAGCACTATGCCGTGCACAGCGGACCGGAATACACACGCCACACGGCAAACATCAACGATGTGTCGCTGCGCGACCTGGAGGAGACATATCTGCCTGCCTTCAAGGTGCTGGTGCAGGATGCCAAGGTGCGCGAGGTGATGTGCGCCTACCAGCGTCTCGATGATGAACCCTGCTGCGGCAACACACGTCTGCTGCAGCAGATACTGCGTGACGAGTGGGGTTTCCAGTATCTGGTGGTGAGCGACTGCGGTGCTGTGAGCGACTTCTACCAGAACCACAAGACGTCGAGCGACGCCGTACATGCTGCAGCCGTGGGTACGAGAGCCGGTACGGATGTGGAGTGCGGTTTCGGTTATGTGTATAAGAGCATTCCCGAGGCTGTGCGCCGCGGTCTGATGACGGAGGAGGATGTGGACAAGCACGTGGTGCGTCTCTTGGAGGGACGCTTCGATTTGGGCGAGATGGACAATCCCTCGCTGGTGGAATGGTCGAAGATACCCTACTCGGCAATGTCAACGAAGGAGAGCGCGCAGACATCGCTCGAGATGGCCCGCCAGAGTATTGTGCTGCTGCAGAACAAGGGCGGCGTGCTGCCCCTGAAGGCCGGTAAGGGGCGCATCGCCGTGATAGGTCCCAATGCCGACAACAAACCGATGATGTGGGGCAACTATAACGGTACGCCCAACCACACAGTGAGCATACTCGACGGCATCTGCGATAAACTGAAGTTGAAGAGAGAAAAGGTGGCAGGCGGCAAGCCCTCCGGCGGCAAGCTGGTGTATATGCCCGGCTGCGATTTTGTGGACAGCATGGTGAAGGAGGAACTGCTCTCCAGTGCCTGCCAGATGGGCGGTAGGAAGGGGCTGCGCGGTATGTTTTGGAACAACACCGAGATGTCGGGCACACCTGTCACCACACAGTACTATACAAGTCCGGTGGCTGTGACAACAGCCGGTATGCACAACTTTGCACCCGGCGTGGAACTGGCTGACTTCTCCGCACGCTACGAGACACAGTTCACACCCCGCGAGGCCGGTGAATACGTGGTGAGCGTGGAGGGTACGGGCCACTATGAGGTGTATGTGGACGGAAAGCGCAAGCAGCGTCTGCACAGCTGGCGCACCACACCCACGCGTACCGTCATCGATGCCGAGGCCGCTCGCACGTACAATATAGAGGTGCGTTACCAGTATGTGAAGACATGGGGCAGCGACATAAAAATAAATGTGGCAAAGGAAATGCCCATCGACTACCAGAAGATTATAGCACAGCTGGACGGCGTGGAGACGGTGATTTTCGTGGGCGGTATCTCACCGGCACTGGAAGGCGAGGAGATGCCCGTGAATGTGGAGGGTTTCCGCGGCGGCGACCGTACGAATATCGAAATGCCAGCCGTGCAGCGCAATTTCCTGCGCGCCCTGAAAGATGCCGGCAAGAAGGTGGTGCTGGTCAACTGTTCCGGTTCGGCCATCGCCCTGCAGCCCGAAACGGAGAGCTGCGATGCCATACTGCAGGTGTGGTATGCCGGTCAGGAGGGCGGAACGGCTGTCGCCGACGTGCTCTTCGGCAACTGCAACCCCAGCGGCAAACTGTCCGTGACATTCTACAAGTCCACGGAGCAGTTGCCTGACTATGAGGACTATTCGATGAAGGGACGCACCTACCGCTACTTCTCCGACGCCCTGTTCCCCTTCGGCTACGGACTCAGTTACACGCAGTTTGAGATGGGAGAGGCAAAACTGGACGACTCGGGATTCCGGATTCAGGACCCGACGTCTGCCGTCCGCCTCACCGTCCCTGTGACCAACAAGGGACTGCGCGACGGTACGGAAGTGGTTCAGGTGTATATCCGCGACATGCAGGATGAGGATGGTCCGCTGCGTTCGCTGCGCGCCTTCCGTCGTGTTGACGTCAAGGCCGGACAGACGGTGGATGCCGTGATGACACTCACGCCGGCTTCCTTTGCACTCTTCGACGTGAAGACAAATACGATGCATGCCCACTCGGGACGCTATCAGCTGTTCTACGGCAACAGTTCGCGCCAGGAGGACCTGAAGACGCTGGAAGTGGAACTGAAGTGAGAGAATAAGGAAAATATATGGGTAAGAGCAAGAGTATTGTCATCATTGCCGTCATCTACCTGCTGGCGACGGTGGCAGGAGGCATCGCCTTCGTGAATCTGGAGGCGGCGGTGGGTGAACTGTGGGCTGTGTTCGCTGCTGACGTTGTGGCCACCGTCATTGTGTGGGGCTTCGGACTGCTCTACAGGAATGTGTCCGTGTATGACCCCTACTGGAGTGTGGCGCCGCCTGTGATATTCACGGCGTGGGTGTCGCACAAGGGAATGTTCACACTGCCGGTGCTGCTGCTCCTCATTGCCGTGTGGTACTGGGGCATACGTCTTACGTGCAACTGGGCATACACTTTCCACGGGATGACCCATGAGGACTGGCGCTACACGACTTACCGCCGGACACAGCCTCCCGTGCTCTTCGCGCTGACCAACTTCTTCGGACTGAATATGATGCCCACGGTGCTGGTTTTCATGGCGATGCTGCCCGGTTTTGAATTGTTCGGCAGTGACGTTACGGTCAATATCGTTATGTGGGCGGGTTTCGTGATATGCCTTGCTGCTGCCACGATACAGTTGGTGGCCGACACGCAGATACACCGTTTCCGCGAGGAGCATCCGGGACTGTACTGCAACGTTGGACTCTGGCGCAAGGGCAGGCATCCGAACTACTTCGGCGAGATACTGATGTGGTGGGGCGTATGGGTGATGTATGCCTCGCAGGGTGTTGTTGACTGGCGCCTCGCAGGTCCCGTGGCGATAACAGCGCTCTTCCTGCTGGTAAGCATTCCGCTGATGGAGCGGCGGCAGAGACAGAGCAAACCCGGATATGAGGAGTACCGGAAACGTACGAGAATGCTGATCTGAAACCGCTGATATATCCGCTTGCAGAAAAAAACGCGCTGCAAGTGCATAATTCTTCCTGGAATAGTCCTCTTTGCCGCGGATTTTTTTATAATTTTGCCGTGCAGAGAATGTAATCTAGCAGTAGTAAAGGAAATAAAAGAAAGAAGTACGGTGTCGAACAGAGTTGTTGTGACCGGTATCGGTATATGGTCGTGCATCGGGACGGATGTAAATGACGTGTCTTTTCCTGGTGTGGAGGACTGTATCTGTGTTGCCGGGAAGCACCCTGTGCTGGGCAACATACTGAAGCTGCTGGTGAAGTACAGCCCGGAGCAGAACTTCGACAAGAGGGCGCTTGCCCGGTTTATCAATGAGACGCTGGAGACGTACAAAGTGCCGCAGCGTTACGAACTTGTGGAGCAAATCAGGACGACCGGCAACGGCCAGAAAGACCGTAAATCGTACCGGGAGGAGTAGCGGCTAATCTGTGCTTCCCCAGACACTGTGTGTTATTTTGTTGCAATAAGTCAAAGAACGCTTTTGAAATTTCGCTGCAAAGATACGACATTGAAAAAGCGAAATGTCACAAATGCGTTGTAACGGACTGATAATGTGAAAGAAATTTTTAAATCTGCAAATCCGTAAATCGCATTCCGGGATTATGGGACTTTGGGACAGCTTTTATGTGTGTGTGTATTCTAATTTACGGGCAGACGTTTGATAAGGTAAGTGCGTGTACACACAAAAGTCCTAGTGTGTTAACCAAGTGTGTTAACCAAGTAAGTGTTTCTTTTCTTGTCTGCTCTTTTCTTTATATAGGGGGTGCAGGGGGGATAGGCTTTCTTTTCTCTCTTTCTTTTCTTTTTTGTCCCAAAATCTTAAATTCTCATTTCAGAAAAAAGTCAAGATTGACAGGGCAAGAGCGCAGACTACTCATTTATTTTTACAAGAGTGTGGTCTTCTTCCGCAGTTCCGCAGGCGCACTGAACACTCTGAGGCCACTCTGAGAACAGTCTGAGAACACTCTGAACCGTCTTCACTAATTTGTAAGCTGTTGATAATCAAGATGCGTTTTCTGCATTTTCTTCAAGAGAAACACGAAAAAAGCGTGCAGAACATAGTAATTTTATTTTACAAGTGTAAAATCATCGAATCGGACAATCGGATTGACTAATTTTGTGCCATCAAAGACTTTTTATGCCATTTGAAGAAAAAAAATGCACGGGGGGGATAATATGCAAAATAAATCGTATCTTTGCCCCTGATTTTGAATCAGTAATGCGATAATTATGAAAAACATTATGAAGAACACAGTCATCACAGCACTACTCGCCGTCGTTTCCCTGTCTCTCCCGGCACAGGAAGAGAAAGCCGGATGGCTGTGGGAAATCAGCGGTAACGGCCTGAAACAGACCTCCTATCTCTTCGGCACCTGTCACGGAGAAGGACACAACTTCACGCGGGAAGAAGTGTTCGGCATCAGCGGTCTGCAGAATGCCTTCGACCGAAGCGAGGCCGTAGTCTTTGAGCAAGACTATGGTTCGAATCAAGGACCCAGTGAAGAAGACCTGAAGTTTCAGCGCTGGATGGTGGAACTGCTTCGCAATCCCGGTCCGGAATGGATGATGCCCGAAGGCAGCGACTACAGACAGCTCTACGACGACAGCACACACTTTCACATGGTAGACAGCATCCTGACCACCAGATTCCAGGACAGCGAATACTGGAAAAAGACGCCGAAATACTGGCAAACCAAGATAGGAGTCGTCCTCTTTATCGGCACGCGTCAACGACAGACTGTGGATGGCGTTTTATATCAGGAAGCCGTCAAAAGCGATAAAGTGCGCGGCGGGCTGGAAGAAACGAAAGATATCTCCGGTGGACTCATTTCCACGTTCACCGACACGCCGGGCTTTGACAGCCTTTCCGTGAAAATGCAGGCCGACTCGCTCTACAGAGGGATTCGCGACCTGGTCAGCGGAAAAACAGGACGGATGATGCGCCGTTTCTACAAGGCCTATATCCAAAACGATACCTGCGCTTTTGCCAAGTTTTTGGCATCGGAGCCCGAAATGATTAAAGAAAACGAAAAAGACACGTTTTTGCTCAAGGGACGCAACGAAAACTGGATTCCTGTCATCCGGGAATACATCACACAGCGTCCCAGCCTGATTGCCGTCGGCTGCCGCCACCTGATGGGCCCCCAATCCGTCATCGCGTTGCTGCGCAAAGAGGGCTACAAAGTGGAACCGGTGCGTTAATTAGCGGCGGGCTTCACCTTGAACTCAGGATACTGGATGCGGGTGTGGTAGATCGTGCGCAGCTTGTCCTTGAGCACCTCCTTGGCGGCCTCAATGTCCTTGAAGGTGATGGGGCACTCGCGGAAATAACCGGCCTCCAGCTGGCCGTCGATAATCTTGTCGACAAGGGCATTGATGCTCTCCTCGGTGACCTCCTTGAGACTGCGGCTGGCGGCCTCCACGGCATCCGTCATCATGAGGATGGCCTGCTCGGCAGTAAACGGATTGGGGCCGGGATAGGTGAAGATGGCAGGGTCGATGACCTCGTCGGGATTCTTGTTGACGGCCTGTGTGTAGAAGAAACGGGCAATGCTGGTGCCGTGGTGGGTGGCGATGAAGTCCTTGATGACCGTCGGCAGACGGTGTTTGTCGGCCAGGGCAAGGCCCTCCTTCACATGTGAAATGATAATCTGGGCGCTCTGCGCATTCGTCAGGCGTGTGTGGGGATTGATGGTGTTCTGGTTTTCGGTGAAGAAGACGGGGTGGTGGAGCTTACCTATGTCATGATAGAGCGCACCCGTGCGCACGAGCTGGCTCTTGGCTCCGATGCGCCCTGCCACGGCGGCGCAGAGATTGGACACCTGTATGCTGTGCTGGAACGTGCCGGGAGCCTCCTCCGAGAGGCGGCGCAGCAGAGGATTGTTGGCATTGGAAAGCTCAAGCAGTGTGATGCTCGAGGTGAAGCCCAGGATGCGCTCGATGGGGAAGAGCAGCAGATAGACGATGAGCAGCAGCACGGCACTGCCGCAGATGGGTATGGAGTCCTGGAAGAATACGGTCTCGATGTCGTCGTAATAGCCCATGAGAAGATTCATGCTGCTGTTCATTATCAGCGATGAAATCAGCACTAATACCATAGTGCGGAGCAGTTCGCTGCGCTGTGTGAGGTCGCGCAGGGAGTAGATGGCCACAAGTCCGGCAATGCTTTCTGTGGCGATGAAGACCGAAGGATGCTCCACCACGGGACAGGTGGCGAACACCACCATGATATGGGTGACGAAGGCCGTGCGCGAGTCCATGAAGATACGCACGAAGATGGGCACCGTGGCAAAAGGTATGAGATAGGCCGAGATGTCGGTATGGGCGACAAGTGCGTACGCCATCAGGGGGAAGGCGACATACATGAGACAGATAAGATTGGCATAGCGCCATTTCTCAAGATAGTCGCTACGGAATTCGATGAAGTATGTCAGCAGGATGATGGTCCACAGCAGCACGTAGAAGATGTTGCCGCCGATACGCGTGAGACGCTCCTTCACGGTGAGCGTGTGGTTCTTTTCATAATGCTCCAGGGATGTCAGTATGGCATGGCGCCGGTCGTTGACAATCTCACCCTTGTCGATGATTTTCTGCCCGGCCATCACCTGACCCATATATGGCACCAGCATGGAGAGCACCTCGTGGCGCTGCTGCTCGCTCTTGGCCTCGTCGTAGATGAGGTTGGGCTTGATGAAGCGGTCCATGGAGTATTTTGATATGAGACTCGCGGGGTAGGGGCTGTCTTCGGAGGGTGCTGTCAGGGTTTTGTAGGCGGTCTTGCTGGAAAGGATGTCCTTTGCAGGGCGCACAGTGGAAACCTGTCCCTCGTAGATGCGTATGTTGTGGGTGTTGTCCTGCTGCAGACGCTCGTAGTCGGTGAGCGACATGACGCCGCGGCCGTATATATCCTGCAAGCGCTCCTCGAGGTACTGCTCCAGAGCGGCTGGAGACTGGAGTTCGGGCTGCATGCTGCGGAATGCCTCGCGGAAGGCCTCTATCTGGGTCTCCGCCACCTCGGCATTGTGCTGATAGTAGGGTTCGATGAGCCGTGTGAGACTGTCGCGCTCGTGGATAAGCTGCTCCTCGTTCTTTAGGATGGGGAAGGAGTCCTTGGCAAAGAGGGCCTCGCCGTCCCACGGTTCGCCGAGCTTGAAATTGTAGCCCACAAAACGTTCACGCGGCATGAACGCCACCAGTATGGCGGTGGTGATGATGACACCAGCCACGCGATAGAAATAGTCTTTCCACTCCCACTTGTGCTTATGGTTGTACCGTCCCATAGTCGTTTTCTGTATGTTTTGTGTGCAAAGATACAAAACTTTTGCGATATTGATGCCTAATGTTCTCTTATGGTTTGTGTTTTCACTTTTTTTTAGTACCTTTGCACGCAAAATGCTTTTTAAAATGACTGAAAGAAAAGTTCGTGTGCGATTTGCACCGAGTCCAACGGGGCCTCTTCATATAGGAGGTGTGCGCACCGCCCTGTACAACTACCTGTTTGCCCGCCAACACGGCGGCGACCTAATCTTCCGTATCGAGGATACGGACTCCGGACGCTTTGTGCCGGGTGCGGAGGAATATATCCTGGAGTCGTTCAAATGGCTTGGTATCCGGTTTGACGAAGGCGTCAGCTTCGGCGGTGACAAGGGTCCGTACCGTCAGTCGGAGCGCCGCGACATATACCGTGAGCATGTAAAACGACTTATTGACAACGGGACGGCATATCTGGCATTCGACACGCCGGAGGAGCTGGATGCCAAACGCAAGGAGGTGGAAAACTTCCAGTACGATGCCTCGACGCGCCTCGCGATGCGCAACTCATTGTCGATGAGCAGGGAGGAGGTGGATGCCCTGCTGGAATCCGGAGCACAGTATGTGGTGCGCTTTAAAGTGGAGCCCGGCGAGGAAATACACGTGGACGACCTCATACGCGGCGATGTGATGATTAACTCCAGCATATTGGACGACAAGGTGCTGTATAAGTCGGCAGACGACCTCCCCACATATCATCTGGCCAATATCGTGGACGACCATCTGATGGAGGTGACTCACGTGATAAGGGGTGAGGAGTGGCTGCCCAGCGCTCCGCTGCACGTATTGCTCTACAGGGCTTTCGGCTGGAGCGACACACAGCCGCAGTTTGCACACCTGCCGCTGCTCCTGAAGCCGGTGGGTAACGGTAAGCTCTCGAAGCGCGACGGCGACAAACTGGGATTCCCCGTATTCCCTCTGGAATGGCACGACCCCAAGTCGGGAGAGGTGTCCAGCGGATACAGGGAGAAGGGTTATCTTCCGGAGGCTGTAATCAATTTCCTCGCTCTGCTGGGATGGAACCCCGGCGAAGGGCACGATGAGATAATGAGTATGGAGGAGATGGTGAAGCTGTTCGACCTCACCAAGTGCAGCAAGAACGGAGCGAAGTTCGACTATGTCAAGGCTGCGTGGTTCAATCATCAGTATCTCATCCGCCAGAAAGACGAGGATTGGGTGCCGGCTTTCGACAGGCTGCTGAAGGAGCAAGGCATCGAGGCCACTGCAGAGCAGGAAGCCGAGGTGGTGCGTATGATGAAACTCAAGGTGGTGGAATACACGGACGGCGAGGGCGGAAAGAAGAAGCGCAATGTGTCGTTCGTGTCCGACCTGTGGCCCCTCACGGAATTCTTCTTCCGTGCTCCGAAGGAGTTCGACTGCGAGGACAAGTTCGTGCGCAAGAACTGGACAGAGAATGCGCCCGAGGAGATGACACGCTTTGCGGAGGTGCTCTCGACCGTGGAGGATTTCACTGTAGAGGGTATCAAGCAGGTGGTGGATCCGTGGGTGGAAGAGCAGGGGCTGAAGCCTTGGAACGCATGGCGAGTGTGTCTCGTGGGCAAGGGACAGGGCCCGGATATGTATGAACTGGCGGCATTCCTGGGAAAGGAAGAGACACTCAGCCGCATGTATTATGCCATAAAGACGCTATGATATCCACCATACTGTACAATCTTGGCATATACATCTACATATTAGGTGTGTTCGTAGCCTCGATATTCAACAAAAAGGCCCGTCTGATGATTAAAGGCCATTGGACAACTTTTCGCACGCTAAAGGAAAAGGTGGATCCGAAGGCTAAATACATATGGTTTCACGCAGCCTCGCTGGGTGAGTTTGAGCAGGGACGCCCGCTTATGGAGCGCTATCGCAGGGAGCACCCGGAATACAAGATACTGCTCACGTTCTTCTCTCCGTCGGGATACGAGGTGCGCAAGAACTACGACGGGGCGGACATCGTATGCTATCTGCCTTTCGACACTCCTGGCAATGTGCTGAGCTTTTTCTCATTAGTTCATCCGGTGGCTCTGTTCCTCATCAAATATGAGTTCTGGTGCAATTTCCTTGTGGGATGCGACCACAATAATGTTCCCATCTATAGCGTGAGCAGTATTTTCCGTCCGGAGAAGGTGTTCTTCCGCTGGTACGGATGGAGCTATGCATCTGCGCTGCGCCGCCGTATCACGCATTTCTTCGTGCAGGATCAGTTGTCGGCAGACATGTTGCACAAGATAGGTATCAAGAATAATGTCACAATCGTGGGCGACACGAGATTCGACAGAGTGCTCGACATACGCAAACAGGCGAAGGAGTTGCCGTTGGTTGAGCAGTTCAAGGACGGCAGGATGACCTTCGTGGCGGGCAGCAGTTGGGGGCCGGACGAGGATATGATTATACCGTATTTCAATAATCATCCCGAACTGAAACTGGTGTTGGCTCCGCACGTTATTGACGAAGAGCATCTCAGACAGATAGAGAGCAAACTGAACAGACCGTTCATCCGCTATACGGAGGCAGAGAAGGGCGAGGCAGACCTGACGAAGGTGGATTGCCTGATAGTGAACTGTTTCGGTTTGCTGTCGAGTATATACAGATACGGCGAGATAGCGTATGTAGGTGGCGGATTCGGAGTTGGTATACACAATGTTCCGGAGGCTGCCGTATATGGGGTGCCGGTGCTGTTCGGACCCAACAACAAGGGCTTCCGGGAGGCTCAGGACTTGCTGAAACTGGGCGGCTGTTTTGAGATAACGGACCAGCCGGTGTTCAACGCTTCGGTGGACAGACTCGTGACAGAGGACAAGTTCCGTTTGCGCAGAGGTGCTGTGGGACGTCGCTACATTGAGTCGAATGCCGGTGCGGCAGATACGATTTTTAAGCGCATAGGTACGAATTTCGTACGCTGACACCGCTTCTTTGCCGCCATACCATGAAATGAAAGAAGAAATCTTCCAAAACGCACTCAAAGGCGCTTCAAAGTGGGAACTTCAGCAAATGGAGGGATGCTCTGCAGCCGGTGTCAAGATTCCTTCGTGGGCATACATCGAGGGGCTGTGGTGGCCTGTGCGTCTGTCGATGGAGCAGTGTTCTTCGGAAGCGGCAGCCAGCTACAAGGCGAGTGTGGTGAAGGGATTTCCCCGAAGAGGAAAATTCGTGGATTTCACAGGAGGCTTTGGAGTGGATTTCTTTTTCATCGCACCTCATTTCAGCAAAGCTGTTTACGTGGAACAGAATGCAGAACTATGTCGGTTGGCGCGCCACAATTTCCCTCTCCTGAATCTGCGAAATACGACGGTGGTGGAAGGACGTATGGAAGATGTGTTCCCAGAGATAATAGGAGAGGACGCTTCTGATGTCGTGTGTCTCATCGATCCGGCAAGAAGAGATGCTGCAGGAAGAAAGATGGTGGGCCTGAAAGACTGCACACCGGATGTGACCGCTGTTGTGCCCCGACTTCTGGAAAAAGGTGCCGGAGTGATGCTAAAACTCTCTCCGATGCTTGACATAACGGCGGCGTTGCGCGAATTGCCCGGAGAATGGGGCGTGCACGCAGTGTCGGTGGACGGAGAGTGCAAGGAACTGCTTCTCGTGTCGGGCGGCAGGGAGATACATGCTGTGGATATACAGCACGACAAGGTGTCCGACTTCTGTCTGAATGACAAATCACAGTTGCAGCCGAGAACAAAATGGGCCGACAGGGTAGGAGCGAATCTCTATGAACCGTCTCCTTCTGTTCTGAAAGCCGGATTACAGGACGCTCTTCCCGGAGAAAAACTTTCAAAAGAGAGTCATCTCTTTACTTCAGACGAAAGAATGGAAAACTTCCCGGGACGTTCGTTCCGTGTGGATGGTGTGTCGGGATTCTCAAAGGCAGATGTAAAGAAACTGCTGGCGGGGGTGACGAAGGCGAATCTCACGGTGAGAGGCTTCCCGATGTCTGTGGCGCAGCTGCGCAAAAAACTGAACCTGCGGGAGGGCGGCGATGTATATCTCTTCGCGGCAACGTTGCAGGACAAATCACATGTACTGATAAAATGCACAAAGATATGAACAACTATTGTCTGATTCTTGCGGGTGGCAACGGCGAACGTCTGTGGCCGGTGTCACGTACTACCAAGCCAAAGCAATTTCTCGATCTCTTTGGGCGGGGACGCACGTTTTTGCAACAGACCTACGACAGAATGGCGCGTTTCATGCCGAAGGAGCGCATCTTTGTCTCCACCAACGTGCAATATCTTGACATTGTGCACGAGCAGCTGCCGGAAGTGGATGATTTCCACATTCTTGAAGAACCGGTGCGCCGCGGAACTGTGGCGGCAGTGGCCTGGGGGGCGGTATTTATATCGAAATTGGATAAGGATGCGTGTATGATGGTGACGCCCTCCGATCACCTCATATTCGATGAGACAGCATTTGCGGAGGATATATTAAAAGGCTTTGAGTTTGCATCCCGTGAGAAATCGATGCTCGTAATGGGTGTGCGTCCGTCTTGCCCCGATACAGCCTACGGATATATCCAGAAAGGAGAACCCACAGGGACGGAAGGCATCACACATCTCAAGACATTCACGGAAAAACCGCAGAAGGAGTTTGCTGAGATATTTATCCGTGAGGGGGATTTTCTGTGGAATGCAGGTATACATTTCTTCCCGGTGAGTTCGATGCTGGATTTGCTCTACAGTATTTTGCCGGAATATCAGATGGAGATACCCCGTATGGTGGAGGCAGCGGCATCTGACGACGGAAAACTGGTGCCGGAATTCTTTGAGGTGCTGCCCAATCTTTCTCTGGATGCTGATCTGCTGGAGCGAACGGAGAATGTATATGTTCAGGAGGGACGTTTCGGATGGGCAGATCTGGGCACGTGGACATCGTTGCACGACTATGTGATGGGCGACACAAAAGGGAATGTGCTTCTGGACACTCAGGCACATCTCTATGACTGCGAAGACACCGTGATACGTCTTCCAAAGGGAAGGCAGGCCGTGGTGAAAGGTCTGAAGGGCTATGTCGTGGCGGAAGAGGGGGAGTTCCTAATGATATGTCCGACAAGTGATGTGGCAGCCATGCGTAAAATGCATACTGACGCGAAGTTTGCGCTGTGAGATAAAAAAGGAGAACTGAAGGGAACGAAAATGCTCGCCCGTCAGCCGTTATTCGTCTTTATTTTGTACCTTTGCACCCATGACACTGAATCTGATAGCTGCAGTTGCAGAGAATTTGGCAATAGGATATCAAAACAAGCTGATATACTGGTTGCCTGACGACTTAAAGCGTTTTAAGGCTCTCACTACGGGACACACCATAGTGATGGGTCGCAAGACTTTTGAGAGTCTCCCGAAAGGAGCTTTGCCCAATCGCCGTAATGTGGTGCTGACAAGACAGACAGAGGCACGCGACCGTTTTGTGGGATGCGATGTGTACGCTTCACTAAAGGAGGCTCTTGCTTCTTGTGGCGAGGACGAGGAGGTTTTCGTGATAGGAGGAGAAAGTCTTTACAGGGAAACCCTTCCCCTGGCCGATAAACTGTATCTCACAGAAGTGGCAGACACCCCAGCGGAGGCGGATGCTTTCTTCCCGGAATATCACAGTCGTTTCCGTTGCGTCAATGAGGAGGCGCACGTAAAAGACGACAGACACAACTATAATTTCAAATTTACGGATTATGAAGCAGTATCTTGATCTGTTGCAACGTATATTGGACGAGGGAGTGGAGAAGAGCGACCGCACCGGTACGGGTACCGTGAGCATATTCGGTCATCAGATGCGTTTTAATCTTCAGGAGGGATTCCCTCTTCTGACAACAAAGAAGGTGCATCTGAAGAGTATTATCTACGAACTTCTGTGGTTCCTGCGCGGCGATACGAACGCTCACTGGCTACAGGAGCGGGGAGTGCGTATCTGGAATGAATGGGCAGATCCGGAAACAGGAGATCTCGGACATATATACGGCTATCAGTGGCGTTCGTGGCCGGATTATAACGGTGGATTCATCGACCAGATACAGAACGCTGTGGACACGATAAAGAACGACCCCAACTGCCGTCGTATTATTGTGAGCGCGTGGAATGTGGCAGATTTGCCCAATATGAATCTTCCACCATGCCACGCGTTCTTCCAGTTTTATGTGGCAGACGGGAAATTATCGCTCCAACTGTATCAGCGCTCGGCAGATACGTTTCTCGGTGTCCCTTTTAATATCGCATCTTATGCCCTGCTGTGTATGATGATGGCTCAGGTGTGCGGATTGGAACCGGGCGACTTCATTCATACTACCGGCGATACCCATATCTATCTTAATCATATGGAGCAGATTCATGAGCAGCTCAGTCGCACGCCCCGACCTCTTCCCCGTATGATTCTTAATCCCGATGTGAAAAACATATTCGACTTTAAATATGAAGACTTCCAATTGGAGGGCTATGACCCTTGGCCTGCTATTAAAGGCGTCGTTAGCGTGTAGTGTATTTTGTGTGAGCTCCGGTTTACGGGCAGCAAATGTGGTGGCTCAGGAAGGAGCCTGGTGTTGGTTCGCAGATCCGCGTGCAACGTACTATGAGAACGCAGCCGGTAGCGTGAAGGCTACGTATATAGGCTATATCGATGTTCACGGTAACGTTAAGGCTACCCAATACGATTGGTTGAAGCAGCGCAAGACAGACGTTCTTGTGCGCTCGTGTTTCCAGCCCGACGACCATAACAACCCAACATTCATCGTATTGCCGGATGAACGTGTGATGATATTTTACACGCGCCACACGGACGAGCCCAAGATATGGTATCGCATATCGAAAAAGCCCGGTGACATCAGTCAGTTGGGCGACGAGAAATATCTGGCTACGGCCAACAACACTACCTATCCTTCGCCCTTTATCCTGAGCGACGACCCGGAACACATCTACCTCTGCTGGCGAGGCATCAACTGGCATCCCACCATTGCGCGTCTCACAATGCCGGATGTCAATGATAACTGCGAGTTCGATTTCGGGCCGAAGCAGATTGTGCAGTCCACCGGCGCGCGTCCTTATGCCAAGTATCAGAGTAACGGAAAGGATAAAATTTATGTCTCGTACACGACAGGCCATCCGGACAACGAGATGCCCAACTGGCTTTATTTCAATGTGATTGATATTAATCATGGCAACGGCCCCGTCCTGCGTGACCTCAACGGTACGCAATTGAGCATAATCAACAATGGGGTGTTCAATGTCAGCAAAACAGATTCGTATGCCAGCAAGTATCCTGCCACCATTGTGGACAAAACAGCCAGCGTCCGTAACTGGGTGTGGCAAATCGCCCTTGATGCCGACGGGCATCCGGTCGTTGCCTATCCGCATATCGACGATGCCAAGACCTCGCACGTCTATTGGTATGCCCGTTGGAACGGCTCTTCTTGGAAAAACACCTGGGTGCAGTACGGAGGTCATGCATTCCATCAGAACTGGAACTCTACGGAGAAATGTTACAGCGGTGGTATGGCATTGGATCCCGAGAATATCAACGACCTCTATCTCAGTATTCCGACAACGAACGGTCAGTATAACAAGGAAGGCGTGTATGAGATATGGAAGTACACAATCGATGATGAGGGTAATGTGGCCGGTTCGGAGCAGATAACTTACAATTCTCCGAAAAACAATGCACGCCCATATGTCATACCCGGTACGAAAAACAGTCCCTTGAGACTGGTGTGGATGCAGGGCGACTACTATTATTGGATTGTGAAGCAGGGGTTCCCCTTGGGTTATCCCACTGCCATCCATAGTAATCATGCGTGGGAAGAAAGCGTCTCAGACCTCTCGTCGTATGAGATTGACTGCACTTGTCTGAAAGCAGACCGGACGCTGAATATGGCCATTGCCATGAATACGTCCCAGTACGAGGGCATCATCGTGAAATCCGCTGACGGAAACTTCAGTTATTCACTTGACGGCAGTTCGTCGTATCCGCAGCTGACAGTAAACGGTGTGTCTTACCGGAGCCAGAACCGCCTGCTCACGAGCGACGATTGGGCAACGCAGAGTTCGGGAACCAGCGGCGACAACCATCCCACCAAGATTCCGGCATGGGTGCTGACAATGACCTACGACGGACAGCAACTCATTGTCTACCGCAACGGCCTAGTGGACCAGGTGGTTGACATCGAGGGACTCGACTTTGACAATTTGCTCGTTCGCGGTGAGGGGTTCAACCACAAGTGCATCGCTGTCGGTGCCTACGGTAAGGCAGGCAGCCCTCTGGAAGTGCAGAAACTGGTTTCGGAGTCAATGGAAGAAACTGCCCTTGACGCACTTCAGCTGCCAGAGGAGACACGCACCGACCTCGTGCTGCCCACTGTTTCGTTCGGACAGAGTGTGCAATGGACATCGTCCGATGAATCCGTCATCAATACTTCCGGTATACTGAAGTCGCAGAAAAGCGACACCGAAGTGAGACTTACAGCTACTGTGGGTGACAGGGAGCGTGTATTCGATGTGAAAGTGCCGGCCCGCGACATTGCCAAAAACTTGCGTTACACCTTGACTGAGCCGCTCGACCTTACGACAAACACAGCAAGCGGATTTCCCACCAACAAATACGGCCTGGCAGAGGAGGGGCTGCTTGAGGGCCTTCGCTCTTTCACTTTTCTTGTCACAGTAAAGGCCAGCAGTCTTACGGGCAGTCCCCGTATTTACGATTTCGGTTCTGGTTCGGGCAACAGCCTGTTTTTGAGGGCCAACCCTCTCTCGGCCGGTGTCAAATACAACGGCGGTACGACCACGATGGTGAATGCGACCATGCAACTGAAGACCAACACGGAGACCAAACTCGCGGTCTCTTATGATGCCGATACGCACACCACGTACATTTATATTGACGGTGAGGAGAATGTGTCAGGAGACGCCAATCAGAATGAGGCCTACATGCTGTATCAGCTAGCTAAAGATACGCGCAACTACATCGGACGCACCCAGTGGTGGGATACGTCATACGCCAATGACAACCAGGACTTTCGCGGCATCATCAAGGACCTGATGCTCTACGATCTGAAGTTGACGCGCAAGGAAATATGTCAGTTGCAGAATCTGCCTTATGAAGAGGAGGATCTCCCCACGAGTCTCGTCAACGCCGATTTTGAAGGCACATACACGGTGATGGCCGGCAGTGGTGTAAGCAGCGACCGTGCAATCTATATCCCTGAAGGGTGGAAAGTAAGCTACTCCAAAGGCGATGCTAATGATATCACAGCACTCACGACGGGGGATCTCTTTTACAGCCAGTTTTTCGCTGCGAAAGCGGATGCCGGCCGTTGCGGCAGCAAGAGTTATTGGATTCGCCAAAAATGGGGCACTTCCGTGATAGGACTCTATCAGGATGTGAAGTTGCCGGAAGGGAAATATACGCTTACAGCCGATATCTGGCGCAGCGGCAGCGGCGGGGATGTGCGCATCTACGCCAAGGTGGGTGATGCCGCCCGTATTACAGCCACACCGCCTTCCAATCAGAACTATTGGCAGGAGGCTTCTCTTTCGTTCGAGACCGACGGCGAGACGGCTGTGCGTATAGGGTTGGAGAATAATCATACGGCGGATGCCAACGAGAAGTTCGGCGGTTTCGACAATTTCCGCTTTGTATACACGCCGACAGCCGTAGATGTGGTGCGTAGCGAGGATGATTCTGCAGATCCGTCAGCAGGAGCAACATACGACCTCTCCGGTCGCCGTGTGTCGGCCGACAAACCGGGTATTTACATCCGCGATGGGAAAAAGTTTGTCGTTTCCGATTGAGTGCGACGGCATAAAAGTAGGGGAGGTGACAGCTTTTGAGTCGTCCCCTTCTTCTGAATGTGACGGACGCATGGCCGAATTGTCCTACCGCGTGGACGAAGCGTTTCGCGGCAGAGGTCTGGCCACAGAGGCACTCAGGCGTGTCAGCGAGAAACTGCTTCGGGAGGAAGGTTTTGCGGTGTTGTTTTGTAACTGTTATGTTGACAACGCAGCTTCTGCCCGTGTGATGGAAAAGGCCGGATTTACGGATACTGGCAAGTTTGTGGCAGAAGAAGAAACACCCGAATGTCCGATTCGGGTGTTCTTTAAGGTTTAATTAGTTTTCCTGTAATCAAAAGCCCCAGCCTATACTGAGCACGAGGCTGCCCGTCTTGAACTTGGGCGTGTCGGTGCCGTAGTAGATGGCGGCTAGAGACTGGAACGCAGGCAGATATTCTCTGCTGTCAAAAGCGGTGAAATCGCCTTGATAACCGATGCCGACTGTGAGACCGATCACGCTGACTCTCACGCCGGCCTGCCAGCCCATCTGGAAGCGGTTGGGATTGTAGGTGTATTGCAGAAGATTTCTGTCGGTGAACACTTCACCGCTATGGCTGAACAGACTCCTGCCACTGTATGCGTAGAGGTTAAAGCCGAAGTTCAGTCCGGCATATGGGGCAATGGCGAAGATCTTGGCGAACTCGAAGCGATAGGTGAGGTTGACGGGCACGTTGAGGCGCACCATCACGGTGGAGTTGTCGAACAGGTCGTCGATAAAGCCGATACCGGTGGCAGAACTGGTTTTATTGTCGTCAATGAATGCGTAGCCTTTGCCGCCGTTGACCTGTATGCCTGCGCCCGTTTCAACAAACAGTTTTTTGTAGGTTTTGATGCCGAGTACGAAAGACACCGAACCGCCATACAGCGTCTCCGATGCGCCACCATTGTTCGACGAGATATAAAGCGGGGTGTAACCCACAGTGGTGCGCATGTAGCCGAGTTTGGCCTGTGCACCGAGAGCAGTGGCTGCGAGGAGCAAAAGAACGAGAATTTTTTTCATTGTTGTATACTTTCTGAAATGATGTAGATATATTCGTTGCGAACAGTTTTCTGATGCAAAAGTATAAAAAAACTTAAAAACGGCGACAATTTTTCTATGAAGAAAAAGCGGGAAGAAGCGAAAATTTACTCAAATAAGTGGTGCGGATACGCCAGGAGGAGGGATAGAGGTTGTTGATACGGGTGCCGACGCTCTTGCCTTCGCCCAGCGGCAATCCCATATAGGTGAGAGTGACTTGTCCCCTTGGAGCGGCTAAGTGCAGAGCTTCGCCCCGCAGATAGTGCAAGGCCTCGTCGTATGTGAGCGCAACAGTGTTCGTTTCGCACGCAGGGGCCTGAACTGTATCATAGAGTACGTGCATGGTACTCATCGCCGGCAGGGATTTTTGCAGCTCATCCCGGGCATCGCTTTCCCCGGATTGTTTCCTTATAGCGGCAATGTAGAATCCTTCCCCGCGGTCGCGTCCTGGAAGGAAATGGCGCTCTTCCAGAAGTGTGCCGCCCAGATGTTCGCATATCCAGCGTACATTGTCCTCGTCCTCAAAGCGGTTGAAGGTGCAGGTGGAGTAGACAAGCAGCGCACCCTCTCTCAGACAAGGCCAGATGGTTTCCACGATGTCGCGCTGACGTTCGCTGCAGAGCTTCACTTGCTCGAGACTCCAGCCTCTGACGGCCTCTTCGTCTTTGCGGAACATACCCTCTCCGGAGCAGGGTACGTCTGTGACAATGAGATCGAAACAGTCGGTGAAACGGGAGAAATCAACCGGCATCTGCTGCGTCACCACGCAACGCACAGGATACCTGCCTTGCGGCATCCTCGTCCATTTCTGTATATTCTCCGATAACACCTGTGCCCGTTTCGGAACGGGTTCGTTGCAGATCAACGTGCTGCCTTCGGGCAGAAGTCCTGCCAGCAGAGTGCTTTTGCCTCCCGGAGCAGCACACAGATCGAGAGCCGTGCTGAAATCTTCTGACAGATGGCGGGAGAGTATGTCGGTCAGATACATCGATGAGGCTTCCTGTACGTAGTAAGCGCCTGCGTGGAACAGAGGGTCCATCGTGAAGGGCGGACGCTCGGAAAGGTAGTAGGCACCGTGACACCAGGGGACCGCATCAATACGGAGAGACGCCTCACAGAGCCCGATACGCTCTTCGGCACTCGGAGGCAGGGGATGTTTGTGGGGATTCAGACGGACGGAGACTTCTGGGTCGGTGTGGAGCAACGCGTGACACAGCTGGGATGCGACCCCCTCGCCGTACTGCTCCTCCATCAGAGCTGCAAAATCTTGCGGAAGGCTCAGGGCCATAGTGTGCGGTGGTTGTGCAAGATGATGTTGGTGACGAGTTCGGGGGTGCAGTCGCTGTCTCCGCAGAAATCCTGATAGATAATACCAAGACGTCCCGTCCAAGTGTCGGCATTGAGTTGGCCGTTGAGCCAGCTGTTGTGTGTTTTGGCATATTGTTTCGGGTTCTTGCCGAAGAGAGACCAGGCTACATTCATGAACGATATATAGTAGTCGCTCGTGGAAGAAGATGCGGCATCGAAATTCGCGCGCAGATAGTCCTGTTTATCTGTGTTGTTGGTGGCATTGTAGTTGTCTGTGACATGCGCGGAGGAAACGACAGAACTATAGGTGTAAAGGAGATAGGTGGTGAAGGATGCGTTGTCACCCCAGCTTTCCGTCAGAGCGCCATATACAATGTCGTTATACACATCCTCGCTTCCGTACGGGTTGTGAGAGATGACCACCATTTTGCCGCGACAACTGTTGAGAGTGGTGGTGGAGGAGAGCTGCTGAAGGACGCGGCTGCTGTGGCTGTTCAGGCAGGTTCGGACGGACGAGCGCCAAGTGGGGGAGTAGTCGGTGCCGCCGGAATTCTCCTTCTGCAGATTGATAACCACCGTCTCTGTCGGATTCTCTGCCAGGAAATTGTCGATGTCGTCTATCGCATCCTTGAAGAGCACACCGGTGGCGCTGATGCCGTGATAGATTTCGAGATTGTTGAGCGTGATGTCGGACGATGAGTCTCCGGTGTAGCGGGGACGTATATCCAAAGCACGCACGCCGGCATTTAGTAATTCGGTGATACTCAGGCTCTGACACTGACTCGCGCTGCCGCAATTCTTTGTGGCTGCGTCGTGAGCTCCGGGAATGGTGAGAGCTCTCAGCGTCGTCGTGTTGGGAATTGTCGACATCCAACGCCGGGTGTTGAGTCTCAGTTGTTCGGGACGTTTCAATACGATGCTGTCTATTTCGGTGGGGTCGTATTTGAGATTGCCGATAGTTATCTTTCCGGTTCTTTTTGCAATGGTGATACTCTGTGCGGAGGCTGCGTGGTGGATGTCATACGTCTCACCGCTGCATACATAATAGGTCTGTGCGGAAGAGAGGGATGCGACCAGGAGAGCGACAAGAGAAAGGAGATAGCGTATCATTTGTTTGCTTCTTTAACTTTTCGGAACAGGTCTGATGCAAAGATGAATGAATTGAGGGTCTCGTTTGTGGACGACATGATATCATCCTTGGTGCCCTCCCATTCTTTCTTACCTCCGGCCAGGAATATGATTTTCTCGCCGATACCCATCACGGAATTCATGTCGTGGGTGTTTACAACCGTTGTCATCTTGTATTCTGCGGTGATGGAGTGGATGAGCTGGTCGATCACGATAGATGTCTTGGGGTCGAGACCGGAATTCGGTTCATCGCAGAAGAGGTATTTCGGGTTGAGAGCTATAGCTCGGGCGATGGCGGCGCGTTTCTGCATGCCGCCTGACAGTTCGCCGGGGAACTTGGATTCCGTGCCGTCAAGATTGACACGTGACAGACAGTATTTTGCTCTTTTTATTCGGTCGGCCTCGTTCATATCCGAGAACATGTCGAGAGGGAACATCACATTTTCCAGGACAGACATTGAGTCAAAGAGGGCTGCTGCCTGGAATATCATCCCCATTTCGCGGTGTATGAGAGCTTTCTCTTTCTTCGTCATGTCGTTGATGTCCCGTCCGTCGTAAAGCACTTGTCCGGACGAGGGAATATACAATCCGACGATATTCTTCATCAATACAGTTTTTCCGGAGCCTGACTGACCGATAATAAGATTGGTCTTGCCGTCTTCAAATACGGCATCTATACCCTTCAGGACGGCACGCCCGTCAAAAGACTTGTGTATGTCGCGCAGTTCAATCATGATAGTATTTTTGTCAGGAAGATATCGGAAAACAGGATAAGTATGGAAGATGACACGACTGCATTGGTGGATGCCTTGCCTACATCAAAACTTCCGCCTTCCACCGTATAGCCGTAGAAGGCTGCCACACTGCTGATAATAAAGGCAAAGAACAGACTTTTGATAAGTGACATCCATACGTACCATTGATTGAATTCGTGCTGGAGACCGGCCGTGATGTCGTCGAAATTGATGATGCCGACAAACGAGGTGGCATACGCACCGATAAAACCCATTGCTGCCGAGAAGATGACGAGGAAGGGAATCATGGTGATGAGTCCCAGTATCTTGGGCAGTATGACAAAAGAAGCGGAGTTCACTCCCATAATCTCCAATGCATCAATTTGCTGGGTCACTTTCATCGTGCCTATTTCCGATGCAATGTTGGAACCGACTTTTCCAGCCAAAATCAAACACATGATAGAGGAAGAAAACTCCAGAAGCATGATTTCTCTGGTGGTGTAACCGGTGGTCCACGCGGGCATCCAAGGAGAAGCGATGTTTAGCTTGATTTGTATACATATCACGGCTCCGATGAAGAACGATATCAGCATCACGATGCCGATACTGTCCACACCGAGGTTTGCCATCTCCTTTATGTATTCCCGCCCGAACATACGCCAGCGTTCGGGGATGGCAAGGACTCTCCACATGAGTTGGAGATAACGACCAAAGGTCGCTATATAGTCGGTCAAAAACATACTTTAATAGATATTTCAACCGCAAAAATATGTAAAAAAAGTGAAAGATGGCGGGAGTTGGGATATATTTTTTTGGAGAAAGTGGTGCTTTCCGGATTATTTTCCGTATATTTGCGCAAAATTTTCGCGCGTGATAGAAAAGGAGAGAGCTGAATTGCGTAGTGAAGGCCTGGTAAAGGTCTATGGAAAACGTACCGTGGTGAACAATGTTTCGTTCAATGTTCACCAAGGAGAGATTGTAGGTCTGTTGGGGCCGAACGGTGCGGGTAAGACCACATCGTTCTACATGACCACGGGTCTTGTGGTGCCCAACGGCGGACATATCTATCTGGCAGGGGAAGAGATTACCACAGATCCCGTTTACAAGCGTGCAAGAAAGGGTATCGGATATCTGGCTCAGGAGGCATCGGTCTTTCGCAAGATGTCGGTGGAGGATAATATTGCATCCGTGCTCGAGATGACGGGAAAGCCAAAGGATTATCAGCGCGATAAGCTGGAGAGCCTGATTGATGAGTTCCGACTGCAGAAGGTCCGTAAGAATCTGGGTGACCAGTTGTCGGGCGGAGAGCGCAGACGTACGGAGATAGCACGCTGTCTGGCTATTGATCCGCTGTTTATCATGCTGGATGAACCGTTTGCCGGCGTGGATCCGATTGCGGTGGAGGATATCCAGTATATCGTGTGGAAACTCAAACAGAAAAATATCGGTGTGCTTATCACAGACCATAATGTGGAAGAAACCCTGTGTATCACAGACCGAGCCTACCTGCTTTTTGAGGGGCAGATACTCTTTCATGGCACTCCGGAGGAACTGGCAGTAAACCCTGTGGTTTTGGATAAATATCTGACCAGAAGCTTTAAGTTGCGTCTCAAGGACTTCCAGAAGATGGACAAAGAGCGTACGGCAGGAGCGGAAGAGAATAAGGAAGAAATAAAACCGGAAAGCGGAAAATAAATACAACAAAATCATACAAACGACAATGGAAATTAAATTTGAGAAGATTGACAAGGTGAACGGCCTTGTGACGATGACACTGAAGGAAGAGGATTACAGCGCAAATGTAGAAAAAGGGCTGAAAGACCTGCGTAAGAAGGCGTCTATTCCCGGATTCCGTCCGGGACAGGTTCCCATGTCTCTCGTAAAGAAGCGTTTCGGCTTGGAGGTGAAGGCAGAGGAGGTGAATAAGCTCTTGGGTGCAGAACTGTTTAAGTATATCCGCGAGCAGAAGATAAATGTACTCGGTGAACCGATGCCCAGCGAAGACAAGCAACCTAAGATAGATTTCGAAAACCAGACAGAGTACACATTCGTGTTTGACGTGGCTCTGGCTCCTGAGATGGACGGCAAGATTAGCGATAAGGACGAAGTTCCCTACTATGAGGTGAAGGTGGACGACGAGCTCGTTGACCAGCAGCTTCAGAACTATTGCCAGAGAATGGGCAGCTACAACAAGGTGGAGGACTATCAGGACAAGGATATGGTAAAAGGCATCCTGACTGAGTTGGACGGTGCCACTCCCAAGGATGGCGGTCTGGAGGTTAAGGACGCTGTGATGCTTCCCGGCTACTTCAAGAATGAAGATGAACAGAAGAAGTTCGAAGGTGCGAAGCTTGGTGATGTGATTACCTTTAATCCCGCCAAGGCATACAACGACAGCGATGTGGAGCTCTCAAGCCTGCTGAAGATAACCAAGGAAGAGGCTGCTGAGATGAAGAGTGATTTCCAGTATCAGATTACGGAGATTACCCGCTACGAGGCTCACAAGCTCGATCAGGAGCTGTTTGACCAGATTCTCGGTAAGGGCAAGGTGAAGAGCGAGGAGGAGTTCCGCGCAGAGACACGTAAGACCATCGAGGACCAGTTCGTCGTGGACAGCGATTTCCGCTTCATGATGGATTTGCGCAAATATGTTTGCGACAGAGTAGGCAAGGTGGAGTTCCCGGAGGCTCTTTTGAAGCGTTATATGAAGCTCAACAATCCCGATAAGGATGAGGCATTCTTCGAAAAGAACTTTGCACCCAGCATTGAGGAACTCAAGTGGCATCTTTTGAAGGAGCAGTTGGCTGACCAGCTTCAGATCAAGATAGAGCAGGACGACGTTCTTGAGACAGCCAAGGAGGTGACACGTATGCAGTTTGCTCAGTACGGCATGATGAATGTGCCCGAGGAAGCAATCGTAAACTACGCCAGCGGAATGCTCAAGGATAAGCAGCAGGTAGAAGGACTCGTCAGCCGTACGGAAGACCGCATGATTGGAGCAAAGGCCAAGGAAGTGGTTAAGCTGAAGAAAAAGAGCGTCACGAGAGAAGAGTTCAACAAACTTTTCCAGGAGGACAATAAGTAAATAAAAAAACGGATTGAACATATGAGCCGAGACTTTGAGAAATTTGCCAAGGACAGAACCGGCATTAGCAGTATGGCATTGCACGACGTGGTGTCAATGCAGAACCAGTATCTGAATCCTTACATTCTGGAGGAACGTCAACTCAACGTGACCCAGATGGATGTGTTCAGCCGTCTGATGATGGATCGCATTATCTTCATGGGAACGGAGATTGACGACTACACGGCTAATACCTTGCAGGCTCAATTGCTCTATCTTGACAGCACAGATCCGGGTAAGGATATCAGCATTTATGTAAACAGCCCCGGTGGTAGTGTATATGCAGGTCTTGGTATCTATGACACGATGCAGTTCATCAACTCTCCCGTAGCAACCATATGTACAGGTATGGCAGCTTCGATGGCTGCAGTGCTTTTGGTTGCCGGTGCGGAAGGTAAGCGCAGCGCGTTGAAACACAGTCGTGTGATGATTCATCAGCCGATGGGCGGAGCCAAGGGTCAGGCATCTGATATTGAGATTACTGCACGTGAGATTCAGAAGCTCAAACAGGAATTATATACCATCATATCAGACCACTCCCATACGCCCTATGACAAAGTGTGGGCAGACAGTGACCGTGACTACTGGATGACAGCTCAGGAGGCACTGGATTATGGAATGATAGATCAGATATTGGAAAAAAAGAAGTAGATGTCAAAGAAGTCAAACACAAGATGTAGTTTCTGCGGACGCTCTGATCGGGATGTGAATCTCCTGCTCACGGGTCTTGATGCGTGCATCTGTGACGAGTGTCTGAGGCAGGGAATGCTTGTGCTAAACGAGCATCAGGGTTCTGCAACGGTTCAGAATGCAGCAGTCGCAGAGACGCCTCTTCCCAAGCCGATGGATATAAAGGCACATTTGGACCAATATGTCATCGGACAGGATGAGGCGAAAAGAACTCTTGCTGTTGCTGTGTACAACCACTACAAGCGTCTGAGACAAAAGGTGGAAGACGACGGAGTGGAGCTCGAGAAGAGCAACATCATCATGGTGGGCAGTACGGGCACGGGAAAGACACTCCTGGCGCGCACTATTGCAAAGATGCTTGACGTTCCGTTCACCATCGTGGATGCGACTGTGTTTACAGAAGCCGGTTATGTAGGTGAGGATGTTGAGAGCATTCTGTCGCGTCTGTTGCAAGCGGCAGACTATAATGTGGCCGCAGCGGAGCGGGGCATCGTGTTTATTGACGAGATAGACAAGGTGGCACGCAAAGGTGACAATCCCAGCATCACACGTGATGTGAGCGGAGAAGGCGTGCAGCAGGCACTCCTGAAACTCTTGGAAGGAAGTAGCGTTAATGTCCCGCCAAAAGGCGGACGCAAACATCCGGATCAGGACTATGTGAAACTGGACACGAGTAATATACTGTTCATCTGCGGCGGTGCTTTTGACGGCATAGAGCGAAAGATTGCTCAGCGACTGAATACCCATGTCGTGGGTTACAACAGTGTGCAGAATGTGAAACGCATCGACCAGAAGGATATGATGAAGTATATCCAGCCTCAGGACCTTAAGAGTTTTGGGCTCATCCCGGAACTCATAGGCCGTCTGCCGGTATTGACACATCTGGACCCGTTGGACCGCAAGGCGCTGAGAAGCATACTTACCGAACCGAAGAATTCTTTGATACGTCAGCAGAAGAAGCTGTTCAAGATGGATGGCATAGAACTCTCATTCGAAGAGGATGCATTGGATTATATAGTCGATAAGGCTATGGAGTTCAAACTGGGAGCTCGCGGACTCAGGAGTATAGTTGAAGATGTGATGCAGGAGGCACAGTTTGATGCACCCTCATCGGATAAAACAAAACTTGTAATCACAAAGGAATACATTATGGACCGGCTTGCACGTAGCGAGCGTCTGGCATCATAGCGCACAGGTAAAGTGAGAGAATAACCTTAAACCACCACTAATATGAGACAGGAATTAGATCTTCATAAGGCACTGCGGCAGTACTTTGGTTTTGATACATTCAAAGGAGACCAAGAGCGGATTATCAGAAATCTGCTTTCCGGCTGCGACACATTTGTGTTGATGCCTACGGGCGGCGGTAAGAGCTTGTGCTATCAGCTTCCTGCGCTCGTTATGGACGGTACGGCCATCGTAATATCACCGCTGATAGCGCTGATGAAGAATCAGGTGGATGCTATCCGTCAGGCTACAGAAGATGACAGCGTGGCACATTTCCTGAATTCGTCGCAGAGCAAGGCCCAGGTGGACGAGGTGAAGAACGATGTCATTGCAGGAAAGACAAAACTGCTGTATGTTGCTCCGGAAAGTCTCAACAAAGCGGAGAATGCGGAGTTCCTGTCTTCTGTGAAGATATCCTTCTATGCTGTGGACGAGGCACACTGTATATCGGAATGGGGTCATGATTTCCGTCCGGAATACCGTCGTATCCGTCCTGTGGTTGAGAGTATCGGGAAAGCTCCGATTATCGCTCTTACGGCAACGGCAACGGACAAAGTGCGTCAGGATATAAAGAAGAATCTCGGCATACCTGATGCCAAAGACTTCATGAGTTCGTTCAACCGTCCCAATCTTTATTATGAGGTGCGCCCCAAGACGAAGGATGTAGAGAAGGATATCATACGTTATATCCTGCAGAATCCGGGGAAGAGCGGAATTATCTACTGCTTGTCGCGTCGCAAGGTGGAAGAATTGGCAGAAGTGCTTCGCGCCAACAACATCAATGCCCGTGCATACCATGCGGGTATGGACAGTGTGCAGCGTGCGGAGACGCAGGATGATTTCATAATGGAGCGCATAGATGTTATCGTAGCCACGATAGCATTCGGAATGGGTATTGACAAACCGGATGTGCGCTATGTGATTCATTATGATATTCCCAAGAGTCTGGAAGGTTACTACCAGGAGACAGGACGTGCCGGTAGAGACGGAGGAGAAGGTGTCTGCCTTACGTTCTACAGTCCTTTGGATTTGAAGAAACTGGATAAGTTCATGGAGGGTAAACCTCTCTCGGAGCAGGAGATTGGCAGACAACTTCTGAGCGAGACGAAGGATTACGCGGAAACGAGTCTGTGTCGTCGCAGACTTCTGTTGCATTACTTCGGTGAGACTTATGAGAAGGAAAACTGCGGCTCGTGCGACAATTGCCGCAGACCGAAGAATCAGGTGCAGGCACAGGGCGACCTTGTAAATCTGCTCAAACTGATTGTACAACTTAAGGAGGACTTCAAGAGCGAGTATCTTGTAGATGTGCTGATGGGAAGAGAGACCGACCGTGTGACGGCTCGTGGACATGAGGAACTCTCTCTGTTCGGAGTGGGCAGTTCGCGTTCGCAGAAGTTCTGGGAGGCACTCATCCGTTCTGCAATACTTTCAGAATATATCCACAAGGATGTGGAGAACTACGGTATATTGAAGTTGTTGCCCGAAGGTAAGGAATACCTGAAGCATCCCACACCGTTCTTTGTAAGTGAGAACAATGACTTTGAGGACTACGAGGCCGAGCAGTCGGGCACTTCGGTTCTGGATGCTACTCTTCTGAAGATGCTCAAGGGCTTGAGGAGAGATAAGGCTTCAGAACTGAACATTCCGCCGTATGTGATATTCCAGGACAATACACTGGAGGCAATGGCAACGATGTATCCAATCACTCAGGCAGAACTGCAGCAGATGCCAGGAGTGGGACAGGGTAAGGCAGCACGCTACGGAAAAGCGTTCTGTGAACTCATTGCCCGTTATTGCGAGGAAGAGGAAATCGATCGCCCGTTTGAGATACGCGTAAAGACCCTTGCCAATAAGAGTAAGATAAAGATTCAGATTATTCAGCAGATAGATCGCAAGATTCCGCTGAATGACATGGCGAAGGGATTCGGACTGGATATGTCGGAACTTCTGGATGAGATAGAGGCTATAGTATATAGCGGAACAAGGATAAATATTGACTACTTCATTGAAGAGGAAATGGATGAAGAGCATGTGGAGGATATCTACAGCTACTTTAAGGAAGAGTCGGTAACAGACAGACTGACCTCTGCCATGAGGGATTTGGGCGACGACTATACGGAAGAGGAAGTGAGGTTGGTACGCATCAAGTTCCTTTCGGAATTGGGCAATTAAAATTGGGAAATAAACAATATAAAATAAGATAGAGTATGGCAAGTTTTTTAGAAGACAAGATTGTGATGGACGGACTCACATATGATGATGTCCTTTTGGTGCCAGCTTACAGTGAAGTTCTCCCCCGTGACGTTGAACTCACCACTCGTTTCTCTCGCCACATAGAACTGAAGATTCCTTTTGTTACCGCAGCAATGGATACGGTGACGGAGTCGACAATGGCTATTGCTATTGCCCGTGAAGGAGGCATTGGCGTAATCCATAAGAATATGAGTATTGAGGAACAGGCACGTCAGGTGGCAATCGTAAAGAGAGCAGAGAACGGCATGATATACGACCCGGTCACTATTCAGCGTGGTCGCACCGTGAGAGACGCTCTAGATATGATGGCAGAGTATCATATCGGAGGCATTCCTGTTGTGGATAGCGAGAATCATCTGGTAGGTATCGTAACCAATCGTGATTTGCGCTTTGAGAAGAATCAGTCACGTCTTATCGACGAGGTGATGACAAGCGAGAATCTAGTGACGACACATGTTAAGACCGACCTGTTCTCCGCCAGCGACATCCTTCAGGAAAATAAGATAGAAAAGCTTCCTGTAGTCGATGATGAGAATCACCTGATAGGTCTTATTACTTACAAGGATATCACGAAGGCAAAGGATAAACCCATGGCATGTAAGGATGCAAAGGGACGTCTGCGTGTTGCCGCCGGAGTAGGTGTAACGGCAGATACTTTTGTACGTATGAGAGCTTTGGTTGAGGCCGGTGTGGATGCAATAGTCATTGATACTGCTCATGGCCATTCGAAGTCCGTGATAGAAAAGCTGAAAGAGGCCAAGAAGAACTTTCCCGACGTGGATATCGTGGTAGGTAATGTGGCTACAGGAGAAGCTGCCAAGATGCTGGTAGAAGCCGGTGCAGACGGAGTGAAGGTTGGTATCGGCCCCGGTAGTATCTGTACTACGCGTGTCGTTGCCGGCGTGGGTGTGCCTCAGCTTTCGGCAGTATATGACGTGGCAAGCGCCCTCAAGGGAACGGATGTTCCCCTTATTGCTGACGGAGGTCTGCGCTATTCCGGTGATGTGGTAAAGGCACTGGCTGCCGGTGGATATTGTGTGATGATAGGTTCTCTGGTGGCTGGTACGGAAGAAAGCCCCGGTGATACCATCATATACAACGGCCGTAAGTTTAAGAGTTATCGCGGCATGGGTTCCTTGGAGGCAATGGAGTGCGGCAGTAAGGACCGCTATTTCCAGGGCGACACAAAGGATGTCAAGAAACTGGTTCCGGAAGGTATTGCCGGCCGTGTACCGTACAAGGGCAGTGTTCAGGAAGTTATCTACCAGCTTATCGGTGGTTTGAGAAGCGGTATGGGTTATTGCGGTGCTGCAACAATCAAGGCCTTAAACAATGCTAAGTTCGTACGTATTACAAATGCCGGTGTATTGGAGAGCCATCCCCACGATGTGACGATTACATCGGAAGCTCCTAACTATTCACGTCCTCAGTAATATGAAAAAGATATTTTTTGTGACGCTGTGTTCGCTGTGTACCGTTATGGGTATGGCAGATGATACGGTGGTTATGACTATTGCAGGAGAGCCTGTATATAAAAGTGAGTACGACTACAACTACAATAAGAACAATACGGATGATGTTGTAGAGAAGATGACTCCGAGAGCATACGCGGATTTGTATGCTGCCTATAAACTCAAGGTCCGTGCTGCGATGGATGCAAAGATGGACACTATGACGAGTTTCAAGAAAGAGTTCAGGACATATCGTGATAAGCAGATACGTCCGCTTCTGGTGAGCGAAGGAGATATGGAAAAGGCCACGAAGGACTATTATGACCACATGAAGGACGGCTTGCAGGGCAAAGACCTGATTCTCCCTGCACATATCTTTGTGCGTGTGATGCAGAAAGACCCGGAGGAGATGGTCGTTGCAGCCAAGGCTCGTGTGGACAGCATCTACGGACTTCTCCGGAATGGTGCTGATTTTGCACAGCTCGCAGCAGAGTGCAGTGATGACAAGGGGTCCGCACGTCAGCAGGGTATTGTCGGTTGGATAGGTCCTGGTCAGACGTTGCCGGAATTTGAGAATGCGGCTTACGCAATGCAAATAGGAGAGTTGAGCGCTCCTGTTCGCAGTGCGGTGGGTTACCATATCATCAAACTGATAAACCGTAAGGAACTTGAGCCGTACGACACTCTACGTGCTCCGATACGTCAGTATCTCGAGCGTGGCGGATTGCGAGACCGTCTGTGCCGGCAGATGGTGGATTCTACAGCGAAGGCAAAGGGTATAACGGCAGAGGAGGTGATGGACAATGAGTCCGACCGCTTGTGCAAACAAGACAAGGAACTTGATTTTCTTGTTAAGGAATACCACGACGGGCTGCTGCTTTTTGAGATTAGCAGTCGTTTGGTATGGGAGCCTGCCAAGAAAGATACTGCCGCCCTGGAGAACTATTTCAATTTGCATAAGAAAGAACTGATGTGGGACAAGCCCCATTTCCGTGGTATGGCCTTCTCATGCAAGGACAAGAAGGATGTAAAGGCAGTAAAGAAATTGCTTAAGAAAACTCCCGAAGCGGAATGGATAAAAGCCGTACGCAAGCAATTTAATCAGGACAGTGCCATGGTGCGTATGGAAAAGAAGATTTTTGTTCAGGGGCAGAATGGCATCGTGGATGAGCTCGCTTTTAAGGTGAAGGACGCCCCAAAAACTGCCAGCAAGCAATTCCCTTACACTGGCGTTTATGGCAAAATGCTGAAAAAGGGTCCGGAAGTGTGGAGTGATGTGGCCAATCAGGTGATAGACGGATATCAGAACGAGAAGATGGCACTTTATGTTGACGAACTCAAGAAGCGTTATCCTGTCGTAATAAACGAAGAAGCGTTCAAATGAGTATAAAGCCGGGTATCTTATTTCTCACTCTGGGTCTGTCGCTTATGTCGCATGTCTGCGAGGCGCAGTCGCCGGCGGGCGTGGTTGATGAGGTCGTATGGGTGGTTGGCGACGAGGCTATCTTGCGTAGCGATGTGGAGCGTGTTCGCAATGAATATGGTTCGCAGTTAAAGGGTAATCCTTATTGCTCGATTCCCGAACAACTGGCAATACAGAAATTGTTTATTCATCAGGCAGCAATAGACAGTGTCGATGTTAGCGACTCTGAGGTGAATCAGTACGTTGAGCAGGATATCACACAGAAGGTGATGATGGCAGGCAGTCGTGAGAAACTTGAAGAATATATGCGCATGCCGATGACCCAGATTCGTGAAGAACTCTTCGACATGTTTAAGGACCAGCTGATAGCCCGTGAGATGCGTCGTTCTCTTACGAAAGACGTCAAAGTGACACCAGCAGAGGTGCGTCGCTACTATAAGGATTTGCCGGAAGACAGTGTCCCTTATATTCCGACGCAAGTGGAGGTGCAGATTCTCGTGCTCCGCCCGGAGATACCGCAGAGTGAGATAGACCGGGTGAAGGAAGAACTTCGCGGTTTTGCCGAACGTGTGAATAGCGGTAGTACGAGTTTTGCGGCACTGGCCCGTTTCTATTCACAAGATGAAGGTACGCGCCGCGCGGGTGGAGAACTGGATTACGTGGGACGTACGGACCTGGATCCCGCTTTTGCTGCGGTGGCTTTTGCTCTCACAGATCCTAAGAGGGTGAGCAAGGTGGTGCAGTCTGACTTCGGATATCATATCATTCAGTTGATTGACCGCAGGGGAGACAAGGTTAAGGTGCGTCATATCCTGCGTCGTCCGGAAGTTAGTTCCGAAGCAATAGATGAGGCTTTAGCGCGTTTGGATACTATCGCAGCGGACATAAGGGCGGACAAGTTCTCTTTTGATATCGGAGCTCAGCAGATATCTGACGACAAAGACACTCGAAACAACAGAGGTATAATGTTCAATATTAAGGACGGTACGCAGACCTCCCGTTTTGAGATGGGCGATTTGCCCGGCGAGGTGGCCCGTGCTGTGGATAAATTGCAAGTAGGCGAGATTTCCCGGCCGTTCACAATGACAGACCGACGTGGTATGAGGGTGTGCGCAATAGTGAAGCTTCGTGCCCGTATTCCTGCACACAGGGCAATTATCACTGAGGACTTCCAGGTGATGAAGACTGCTGTGGAGGCAAAGAAGAGCGAAGATGTGATAAATAAGTGGATAAAAGACAAGCAGGCAGCCACATACATACGTATCAACGAAGGATGGCGTGGATGTGACTTTCAGTATCCAGGATGGGTAAAATAAAATATTTCCTTCCGCTTTTCTTTACACTCAGCGTATTGGCAGAGATACAGCAGCATCGCAGAGGTGAAGATGAACCGCGCCAGCCGTCAAAGGACAGGGTTTATCTGATTCATAGCGACGTGTTGTACTACGACCAGTCGGTACACCGCACGGCTCAGTTCCTTGTGGGAAACGTGAAGTTTCTTCACGATGGCATTTACATGTATTGCGACAGTGCGTTATTCTATGAGTCCACAAATTCTTTTGATGCATTCGGTCATGTGCGTATGGTGCAGGGCGACACTTTGACGCTTACTGGAGATATACTCTACTATAGCGGAGTGGATCAGTTGGCACGCTGCCGCAACAATGTGGTCTTGACCCACAAGACGGGACCGAACAGCGCTACGGTGCTTTACACGGACTCTCTGGATTACGACAGACTCTATAATCTGGGCTACTTCTTTGAGGGCGGCCGTTTGATTGACGAGGGAAATCAGTTGACATCTGACTGGGGAGAGTATTCTCCCGAGACAAAGGAGTCGGTGTTTAACTATAATGTGCGTATGGTCAATCCGATTCCACCGGAGGAGCCTCGTACCACGATTCTGACGGATACGCTGCGTTACAATAGTGTGAAGAAGATATCTCACCTTATCGGGCCGTCGAATGTCGAGAGCGGTTCGTCGCATATATACACGGAGAACGGATGGTACTTTACACAGACGGAGAATTTCATCTTGTTGGACAGGAGTATCATCACAGATACGGGCAAGAAACTCATCGGCGACAGCGTGTGCTGGAACAAGGAAGACTCCATAGGAGAGGCCTTCGGAAATGCCATGTATGTGGATGAGCTCAACAAGAATATGATGACCGGAGAATACTGCTATTACGACGATAAGACAGGGTATTCGATGGCTACCGATTCTGCACGTCTCATGGATTTCTCGCAGGGGCCGGACACGATGTATGCCCACGCAGATACGTTCAAGGTGTTCGCGTACTACTATCGTACGGATTCTGTGTACCGTAATATGCACGCCTACAATCACGTGCGTACATACAAAGTGGATTATCAGGCAGTGTGCGATTCGATGGTATATACGGGTTTGGACTCTTGTCTCACGATGTACAAGGACCCAATTGTGTGGCAGCAGAATCAGCAGGTACTCGGCGAAGAGATAAAGGCGTTCTTAAACGACTCCACCATAGACAGCCTCTATGTGCTCAGACAGACGCTTTCTGTGGAAAGGATAGATTCTGTGAAGTACAATCAGATTAACGGACAGGAGATGCATACATATTTCCGCAACGGGGATGTGTGGATGACGCATGTCATACGTAATGTGCATCTCAACTACTATCCGTTCGATTCAGATTCCCTGCTTATCGGTATGAATCATACGGAGAGTACCGAACTGAAGATGTATATGGGAGAAGATGGTAAAGTGGACAGAATCTGGATGCCTGCCGCCACGGGTACATTGTATCCTCCGATTATGATTCCTCCGGAAAAACTGTATCTGGAGAACTTTGCATGGTTTGATTATATCCGGCCGTTGAACAAGGACGACATCTGGGTATGGAGAGCCAAGAAAGAGGGCACTTCTCTAAAGCCGACAGTCAGACGTGAGGCTCCGCTTCAGAAGATAAAAGATATAAAGAAGAAAAAGAAGAGGAAGGATGTGCCTGCGGACACTCTGGATATACCAACAACTTCAAACTTAAACATACAAGACGATGGGACTGTTTTCAACCCGTAAGCCGCGTAAATTCCGCCGTGTGAGCATATACACGGACGAACGTCGTGACAAGCGAGACCGCTTGGTTCGGGACGTGTTGCGAGAGATGGGAAAGTTACCCACAGACGAGCATACGATAGAGCCTGACCATTTCAAGGGGAAGTTCGCAAAGTATATTCCCCGCACGCAGCGTAATATCGACAACGGACGTTCGCGTCTGACGTGGCCCGTTGCCATAATTGTAATCATCATACTGATATTCATCTGGCACTACCTTAAGACGGGTAACGTGCATTTGTAGAGAAAAAAAGTAAAATGGATATTGTTCGTCTTCTTCCAGACAGTGTTGCCAACCAGATTGCCGCCGGTGAGGTGATACAGCGTCCGGCATCCGTCATCAAGGAACTGATGGAGAATGCTCTGGACGCCGGTGCAAAGAATGTGGATGTCTGCATTGTGGATGCAGGACGTACGATGATTCAGGTGATAGACGATGGTAAGGGCATGAGCGAGACAGACGCTCGTCTGTCATTCGAACGCCATGCCACGAGTAAGATACAGAAGACGGAGGATCTTTTCTCCCTTCGCACGATGGGATTTCGTGGAGAGGCTCTTCCCTCTATTGCAGCTGTAGCGCAGGTCACGCTGCAGACACGCTCCGAGGATAGTGAACTGGGCACACGGGTGGAGATAGAGGGCTCGCGTTTCATTTCTCAAGAGGTGTGCGGATGCCCGGTAGGTGCAAACTTTGAGGTTCGCAACATCTTCTATAATATACCCGCGCGCAGGAAGTTCCTTAAGAGCAATCAGACGGAGCTTTCCAATATCATTCAGGAGTTTCAGCGCATAGCACTCGTAAATCACTCAATAGCATTCACTTTGACCAGCAATGGAGCAGTGACGATGAATCTCCAGCCATCTTCCCAGAAGGGGCGCATAGCATCCATCTTCGGAAGGAAACTGGCGGACCAGTTGTTCGATGTGTCTGTCGAGTCATCGCTGCTGACTGTTCACGGCTTTGTCGGCCGTCCGGAGTCTGCCCGCAAAAAAGGAGCACAGCAGTATTTCTTCGTCAACGGCCGTTATATGCGTCATCCCTATTTCCATAAGGCTGTTATGGAGGCTTTCGACCGCATGATACCTCAGGGCGAGCAAATACCTTACTTTCTGTTCTTCGATGTGGATCCGGCTTCGATTGATGTCAACATATCCCCGACGAAGACGGAGATAAAGTTTGAGAACGAGACATCCCTATGGCAGATACTGTTGGCCGGTGTGCGCGAAGCGCTGGGCAGAACGGGTGCCACAGCAATGTTCGATTTCGAATCTGAAGGACAGCCGGAACTTCCTGCTTTCTCGCAATACCTCAATCAGGAGACTCCGTCACCCTCGTCATCACAACACGCTCCCGCGAAGGTGTCGGTTTCCGACTGGCAGGAATTGTATGCTGGACTTCAGCAGACAACGATGGAGGAATACGTGCCTCAGCAGCAGGAGATACCTTTTGAGGAGATTCCCTCTCAAGGCGAACGGACATTCTCTTCAGAGCATTTTCAGTTCAAGGGTCAGTACATTCTGTCATCGTCGCAGGCGGGTCTTATGATGGTGGATCAGCACAGGGCGCACGTCCGTGTGCTATATGACCGTCTCATGGAGCAGATGCAGCATGATTCGGTGCCTTCCCAGGGCCTGTTGTTCCCCGAGATGGTAGAGGTGTCTCCGCATGATTTACCTCTCTTTGAGGAACTGCTCCCCAAGCTCTCTTCTCTGGGTTTCGACATCACGTCGCTAGGCGGTGGCAGCTACAGCATCAACGGCTTGCCGACGGGTCTCGACGGTATCGATATTCAAAAGCTCATCGGAGATATTGTGGGAGACGAGACCTCTGCGGTCGGTTTGTCGGAACAATTGGAACATCGTCTTGTATTGACAGTGGCTTCCAGAATGGCAATTCCTGTAGGGCAGGTGCTGTCTTCGGAGGAGATGGATGGTCTTCTGGCATCTCTCTTCGCAACGTCCAATCCCAACTACATGCCGGACGGACGTCCCATCATTGCTATGATAGATCAGCAGAGCATCAATCAAATGTTCAAATAAGGAAAAATTACAAAAACAAAATATAATGGATAAAAAAGACAGAATTATATTGACGGGCGACCGCCCCACTGGAAGATTGCACATAGGTCACTATGTTGGTTCTCTAAGGCGTCGTGTGCAACTTCAAAATGAGGGCGAGTACAAGAAAATGTATGTGTTTATCGCAGATGCACAGGCTCTCACGGACAATATCGACAATCCGGAGAAGGTCCGTCAAAACGTCATCGAGGTGGCTTTGGACTACCTCTCTGCCGGTCTGGACCCGGAGCGTGTCACGTTGTTCATTCAGAGCCAGGTGCCGGAGCTGTGCGAACTTTCGTTCTACTTTATGGATATGGTCAGCGTGAGTCGTCTAAGTCGCAATCCGACGGTGAAGACGGAGATTCAAATGCGCGGTTTTGCAGGCGAGAGTATTCCAGTGGGCTTCTTTACATATCCCATCTCTCAGGCTGCCGACATCACTGCCTTCAAAGCCACTACGGTGCCGGTAGGTGAAGACCAGAAACCAATGTTGGAGCAGGCTAACGAGATAGTACGTCGTTTCAACAACATCTATGGGGGAGGGAAGGATATATTGGTGGAGCCCTCCATCATGCTGCCTGATTCGCAGGCATGTATGCGTCTGCCGGGGACCGACGGTAAGGCTAAGATGTCAAAGTCGCTGGGCAATTGTATCTATCTCTCTGACACTCCCAAGGAACTCAAGGTGAAGGTGAATTCCATGTACACCGACCCCGAGCACATCCACGTGGAGCAGCCCGGTCATCTTGAGGGGAACACGGTGTTCACTTATCTGGACGCTTTCTGCGAGGACTCCGATTTTGAGAAGTTCCTGCCCGATTACAAGAATCTTGACGAAATGAAAGCTCATTACACACGTGGCGGTCTTGGCGACGGCACTTGCAAGAAGTTTCTGCTCAACATCCTCAACGATCGTCTGACTCCCATCCGCGAGCGTCGCGCCTATTGGGAGCAGCGCATTCCCGAGGTGTATGAGATACTCCGTAAGGGCTGCGAAGATGCCCGTGCGGTGGCTCAGGCCACGTTGGATGAAGTACGCTGTGCGATGAAGATAAACTATTTCGATGATGGCGAACTCATCCAGGAGCAGGCAAAACGTTATTCTTCGTCAAAAAAATAAGTAAAAATTTGGCTGTTTCGCGAAAATGTCGTACTTTTGCACCGCAGTTTCGTAAGAGACAGCATTTGGGCAATTAGCGCAGCTGGTTCAGAGCATCTGCCTTACAAGCAGAGGGTCGGCGGTTCGAATCCGTCATTGCCCACGAAAAACACTTTAAAAAAGGAGCCGTGAGGCTCGTAAGATGAAAATATGCTTTTAGATTGTTTGACAGCGGTATCACCCATAGATGGCCGTTATCGCAGCAAGACAGAATCCCTTGCACTTTATTTTTCTGAGTATGCCCTCATGCGTTATAGAGTACGCGTGGAGGTGGAGTATTTCATTGCTCTTTGTGAGTTGCCCTTGCCACAGCTTCAGGGTTTCCCCGTGGAGGCAGAGCGTTTGCGTTCCATCTGGCGCGACTTTACAGAGCAGGATGCCGGCCGCATCAAGGAGATTGAGTCTGTGACCAATCATGATGTTAAGGCCGTTGAGTATTTCATCAAGGAGAAGTTCGACGCCATTGGCGGACTGGATGCATACAAGGAGTTTATTCATTTCGGACTCACTTCGCAGGACATCAACAACACCAGTGTACCTCTGTCCATCAAGGAGGCATTGGAGCAGGTCTACTATCCTGTGATGGATGAACTGCTCTCGCAGCTTCGTGCTTATGCGGAGGAGTGGCAGGATATACCGATGCTTGCGAAGACTCACGGCCAACCGGCTTCTCCCACTCGTCTGGGTAAGGAGGTGATGGTGTTTGTCTATCGTCTGGAGCGCCAGCTGGAGATGCTCAAATCCGTACCTCTCACGGCAAAGTTCGGTGGTGCCACCGGCAACTACAATGCTCACCACGTGGCATATCCCCAGTACGATTGGCGCAGTTTCGGTTCGCGTTTCGTGGCAGAGAAACTGGGTCTTGAGAGAGAGGAATACACCACGCAGATTTCCAACTACGACTGCCTGGGTGCCCTCTTCGATGCTATGAAGCGTATCAACACCATCATCATCGACCTCGACAGAGACTTCTGGCAGTATGTTTCGATGGAATATTTCCGCCAAAAGATAAAGAAGGGAGAGGTGGGTTCGAGCGCAATGCCCCACAAGGTGAATCCCATCGACTTTGAGAACTCGGAGGGAAATCTCGGAATGGCCAATGCCATCCTGGCTCACTTGGCTCAGAAGTTGCCCATCAGCCGTCTGCAGCGCGACTTGACCGACTCCACTGTGCTGCGCAATGTCGGTGTCCCTGTCGGCCACATGCTCATCGCCGTGCAGAGCACTCTCAAGGGATTGCGTAAACTGGTGCTCAACGAGGAGGCTATTTCCCGCGACCTTGACAACTGTTGGGCCGTATGTGCCGAAGCCATCCAGACTATACTGCGTCGTGAGGCCTATCCCCATCCTTATGAGGCACTCAAGGCTCTCACTCGCACAGGCAAGGGAATCGATGAAGCAACAATTAAGGAATTTATTGAAAACTTGGAGGTAAGTGAAGATGTCAAGGAGCAGTTGCGCACCATCACTCCTCACACTTACACAGGTATGTAGTTATGGCAAACGAAGATTGGAAGAAAGCTTTTAGTGAAGAAGGGGGACAGCGTCCGCGCCGTCCTCGCATTCAGCGAACAAATACAACATCAACACCCGTTGGTGGCGGTTATCAGCACCGTGAGCGTCCCGCTTACGGTGAGCGTCCTCAGCGCCCTGCTTACGGTGAACGTCCCCAGCGCCCTGCTTACGGTGAGCGTCCCCAGCGTCCTGCTTACGGTGAACGTCCCCAGCGCCCCGCTTACGGTGAGCGTCCCCAGCGACCCGCTTACGGTGAGCGTCCTCAGCGCCCTGCTTACGGTGAGCGTCCCCAGCGTCCCGCTTACGGTGAGCGTCCCCAGCGCCCTGCTTACGGTGAGCGTCCTGCTTACGGCAGCCGTCCCCAGCGCAAGCCCTATAATCCGAACGCAAAGTATTCTTTCAAGAAACAGATAGAATACAAGGAGGCTCACTACGATCCCAACGAACCGATGCGTCTGAACAAGTTCCTTGCAAATGCGGGTGTGTGCTCGCGCCGTGAGGCAGATGAGTTCATTGCAGCCGGTGTGGTGAAGGTTAACGGTGAGGTGGTGACGGAACTCGGTACGAAGATAAAGCCCACCGATGAAGTGCGTTTCCATGAGGATACCATCAGCATTGAGAAGAAGGTTTATGTATTGCTCAACAAGCCTAAGGGCTATGTTACTACAGTGGAGGACCCCCAGGACCGCAAGACAGTGATGGATCTGGTGAAGGGAGCCTGTCGTGAGAGGATATACCCCGTGGGTCGTCTCGACCGCAATACGACGGGTGTTCTGCTCCTCACCAACGACGGCGAACTGGCAGCCAAGTTGACTCATCCCCAGTATCGCAAGAAGAAGATATATCACGTGCATCTCGACCGCAATGTCACGGCAGCCGACATGCGACTCATTGCCGACGGCATACAGTTGGAGGACGGTGAGATACATGCTGATGCCATAGAGTATTCCGACCCGGTGGATAAGAAGCAGGTGGGTATTGAGATTCATTCCGGCCGAAACCGTATCGTGCGCCGCATCTTCGAGCATCTGGGTTATAAGGTCCTCAAGCTCGACAGAGTGTACTTCGCAGGCCTTACAAAAAAACTTGTGAAGCGTGGCGACTGGCGTTTCCTCACCGAGAAGGAAGTGAATATGCTTCGTATGGGAGCGTTTGAATAGCCCCCTCCAGCTCCCCCTTTGGGGGAGTGCTTTTGCTTAAATTGGTAGTGCTAAATGAGCTCATGGAAGAGTTTGACAGGAATAAGGCTAATTATTGCTACTCAGATCCGATTCTATATCCGTTGTTGAAGGAGCATGCAAAGAGAATGAGAGCTTGTCCCACAGATGCAGAGAGAGTGTTATGGATATATCTGCAGCAAAACAAGATGGGTAAGCCTTTTAGAAGACAATACATCGTCGGCGATAATATTGCAGATTTCGCTTGTCTGCCAGCCAAATTGGTTGTTGAGGTAGATGGTGCTTATCACGATGATATCCGACAGCAATACCATGACCAGTCAAGAACGCACGAGATTGAGCAGTTGGGCTTTCAGGTGGTGAGGTTTACAAATGACGATGTGCTCACAAGATTAGATTATGTATTGGAGAAAATAAAAACAATAATACAATGAAACGAACAAAAGTAATTGACGCTCTTCAGGTACTCCCCCAAAGGGGGAGCGGAGAGGGGGCTATGATCTGTGTTAAGGGATGGGTGCGCTCCAAGCGCGACAGCAAGGGCATTTTCTTCATTGCCCTGAACGATGGCAGCACGATAAAGAATATTCAGATTGTGGGCGACGATGCCAAGTTCCCCGAGGAGACCGTTAAGCGTATCACCACGGGTGCCTGCCTGTGTGTCGAGGGTAAACTCGTAGAGAGTCCCGCAGCCGGTCAGACCAGCGAGATACAGGCCACAGCCATTGAGATTCTGGGCGACTGCGACAATACCTATCCTCTGCAGAAGAAAGGTGCCTCTTGGGAGTATCTTCGCACGGTGGCACATCTGCGTCCTCGCACAAACACCTTTGGTGCCATCCTGCGCATCCGCCACAATATGGCGATGGCCATCCACACCTATTTCCACGAGCACGGCTACTTCTATTTCCACACGCCGCTCATCACGGCCAGCGACTGCGAGGGAGCCGGCAATATGTTCCAGGTGACCACCAAGAACCTCTATGACTTGAAGAAGGACGAGCAGGGTAAGATTCTCTACAATGATGATTTCTTCGGCGAGCAGACATCGCTCACCGTCAGCGGTCAGCTTGAGGGCGAATTGGGTGCTACGGCTCTCGGAGCCATCTACACTTTCGGTCCCACCTTCCGTGCAGAGAACAGCAACACACCCCGTCATCTGGCCGAGTTCTGGATGATAGAGCCTGAAGTTGCATTTCTCGATCAGGAGGAACTTATGGACCTCGAGGAGGACTTCATCAAGTATTGTGTGCGTTGGGCTCTGGACAACTGCAAGGATGACCTCGAGTTCCTCAACAAGATGATAGACAAGAGTCTCATTGAGCGCTTGGAGGGAGTGTTGAAGGAGACCTTCGTACGTCTGCCTTACACCGAGGGTATCAACATTCTGCAGGAGGCTGTCAAGAACGGTAAAAAGTTCGAGTTCCCTTGTAACTGGGGCGATGACCTCGCTTCCGAGCACGAGCGCTACCTCGTGGAGGAGCATTTCAAGAAGCCTGTCATCATGACCGACTATCCGCGCTCCTTCAAGTCGTTCTATATGAAGCAAAACGAGGAGACCTCCGACGGAGGTTCTGTAGGCTACAAGGGTGCTGTGGCTCCCGGTCCCACGATGCAGGGCACTGATGTGCTCTTCCCGTCTATTGGAGAGATTATCGGCGGCAGTGTCCGTGAGGAGAGCTACGACAAGCTGCTTGCCGAGGTGGAGCGCCGCGAGATGGACCTGACGCACCTCACGTGGTATCTTGACACTCGCAAGTACGGTTCATGTCCTCACGCCGGTTTCGGTCTCGGTTTCGAGCGCCTGATACTCTTTGTCACGGGCATGCAGAATATCCGCGACGTGATTCCATTCCCTCGTACTCCGGGCAACGCTCAGTTCTAAGTTGGTCGGTGAGGGAATTTGGGAAATGGATTCTTTGTAGCCAGAAATCGGTCGCAAATCAATATGAAGAAAACAGTCACACTCCTTTTGGTGAGCATACTCACACTGGCGGCAACAGCACAAACCTGTTAAATAACAGATAATATGATTAGACTAAACGCATTTTTCAAGGTAAAGAAAGACGTCACTCCGGCAGAGGTGAAGCGTCTCACTGACGAACTTGTTGAGAAATCCAGACAAGACGAGGGAAACAAAGGTTACGATCTGTTTCAGAGCACAACGTCTCCGGACGTTTATATGTTCTGTGAATCGTGGGAAAACGGCGAGGTGCTCGACAGGCACTCTAAGACAGAACACTTCGTGCGCATTGTTGGCGAACTTTCAAAATTGATTGAGGGTGAACTGACCATTGAGCGCTTTGATAAATAATATTTTTTCCGTATTTTTGTCATCGAAAACGATTAAATATAATATCGGATAAGGTTAAAAACAGAAAAAATCTGCGTAGCTCACGTGTTGGGCAGATGCAGACTCACGAAGAAAATGATTCTGTCCTTCGCCACCTGTGAAGGCCGCGAAGTTTTTTTTTGGAAGATTTTCTAATCAATACAGTGAAATAGGGAAGAGTAGGGCAGACACATTTGTTTCGCCATTTCGAAGTTCTGCTTCATGTAATTGGCAGCGTCTTCGGAGCTCATCGGCGATTTCAGCGATTCTTCGATTTTCTTGATCTTGCGCTCCGTCGATTCCTTGTGAAACTGGTTGAGGAATGTCATA
>JAEEZX010000074.1 GCA_016292045.1 Bacteroidaceae bacterium
CAGCACATAGGAGATGACACCCATGAGGATGCCGTCGGAGATGCTGTAGGTCAAGGGCATCATGACGATGCAGACGAAGCAGGGAATGCCGGTGACGTAGTCGGAGAAGTCCACCTTGCGCACCTCGTGCATCATCATCACGCCGACCAGAATCAGAGCCGAAGCAGTAGCCTGAGCGGGAATGGCGAGGAAGAGAGGAGCGAAGAGCAGAGCCACGGCGAAGCAGAGCGCTGTGGTGATGCTGGTGAGACCCGAACGGCCGCCGACGTTGACACCGGAAGCGCTCTCAACATAGGTGGTCACGGTGGAGGTGCCGAGCATGGCGCCCACAGCGGTGCCGACGGCATCTGCCATGAAGGCCTGGCTCAGACGCCACACATTGCCCTTCTCGTCGACCATGCCGGCACGGTTGGAAACGCCCAGGAGGGTGCCGATGGTGTCGAACATGTCGATGAAGAGGAACGTGAGCACGCAGATGGCCATATCCACAGTGAGCACATTGTGCCACTCAAACTTCCAGAAGATGGGCTCGATGGAAGGGGGCGTGGAGACGATGCCGTTGAAGTGGGTGACACCGAGAGGAATACCCACAACGGTGGTGACGAGGATGCCGATGAGCAGCGCGCCCGTCACACCCTTCACCAGAAGTGCAGAGGTGAGGAGTATGCCGCCGATAGCCAGCAGGACAGCGGGATCGTGGAGATTGCCCAGCGTGAGGAACGTAGCCTCGGAAGAAGCCACGATGCCGGCGCTCTTGAGGCCGATGAAAGCGATGAAGAGGCCGATGCCCGGGCTGATGGCGCGACGGAGCACAAGAGGAATGGCCTCGACAATCTTCTGGCGCATGCCCGTGAGGGTGAGCAACACGAAGATGATACCCTCAATGAGGACAGCCGTCAGGGCAAACTGCCAAGTGTAGCCCATCGTGATGCACACGGTGAAGGCGAAGAAGGCGTTCAGACCCATGCCGGGAGCCAGCGCGAAAGGCAGCTTGGCGTAGAGGGCCATGATGGCGGTGGCCACAACGGCCGAGATGCAGGTCGTGGTGAATACGGCGCCCTGGTCCATACCGGTGGCTGAGAGAATGCTGGGGTTGACGGCCAGGATGTAGGCCATCGTGAGGAAGGTGGTGATACCGCCGATGACCTCCTTGCGGACAGTCATCGTGGCGGCATCAAAACCGAAGAGTTTCTTCAACATAATTTTTAAATTAACTCTTAACTCTTAACTCTTAACTTTTAACTCTTAGATGTCCCACTTAACAGCGATGGTGGGGTTCACGTAGAAGGTCTTCCTTCTCACGTCATCGGCAGCATAGATGAAGTTGTTGCTGATTTCCACCTCGGTACCAACGGAGAGACGGTTGCTGGTCTTGCCCTTGTTGACAACGTGGAACCAGAACTGAGGCTCGGTCAGGAACACAAGACCCTTCTTCTGATCGAAACTGTCGTCAAACTGGCTTGTCCAACCATACCACAAATCGGCAAAACCGCTGAAGGTGCAGAGGTCGTTGGCAAAGGTGATGTTCCAGATAGGAGTGATCTGGAAGCTGGGGTGAGCGTCGTGCTCGATGGCGCCAAACCACTTCTGGTCAAAGTACTGCTTGTACATCACTTGCAGAGTGAAGGTCTTCTTGAAGTCTGCGCTGTGCCAGTTCCAGGCGGGACCTACGAGAACAGCCTGCTGGAAAGACTTACCGCCGAGAGACAGACCGCCGTTATACTCGGCGTGGGCAGAGAAACTGTGCTTGTCGTTGCGCTTTACCTTGTAGAAGGTGAAGTCACGGCTAATCTCCATGTAAGCACCAATAGTACCATTAATGATACCTTCTTCTTGATCTGTAGGAGGTAAGTAGGCATTTAAGGGATTGGCCATGTTACCGCTATAGTCCATATCCACGAAGAAGTAGGTGGAACCCAGGCGGTCGGCCTTGAACATCTCCACAGTGGTGGTTACTCGACCGCGATTGCCCTCTGCGTTGGGGTAGAGATGACGACCGAAGTCGTAGTGCAGCTGAACGTTTACTTGTGCGCTGGCTGCCATACTGATGGCTGCTGCAGCAAGAACAAATAATTTTTTCATAACTTTAAATTTTAAAATTAAAATTAATAATGAAAAAGGGGGTTAATATTTATGTTTGATGTTTGATGTCAGACGTTTTGTCCGGGCTTTTCCTTGCCGTGAACGCTCTTCACCTTCATACCCAGTTTGCCGGGCAGGACGGCGTTGAGGAAGATACCTACGAGAGCGGCCAGAGCCAAACCGGAGATGTGGATGGGACCGATGGCCACGTTGTCGCCGGCACCGTACTTCACACCGATGGCGATGACAAGTATCAAGGCTGCTACGAATACGTTACGGGAAGAACTGAAGTCGACACCGTCCTCCACCAGATTGCGCACACCAACGGCTGATATCATGCCGTAGAGAATGAGGCTCACGCCGCCGATGGTGGCTGCGGGCATCAGACCGATGAGGCAGGCGAACTTGGGACAGAACGACAGGACGATGGCGAAGCAGGCTGCCAGACGAATCACAGCGGGGTCGTAGACCTTCGTGAGGTTGAGCACGCCGGTGTTCTCACCGTAAGTGGTGTTGGCGGGAGCTCCGAAGAGAGAAGCCAGCGCTGTGGCGAGACCGTCGCCTGTGAGGGTGCGGTGCAGACCGGGCTGTGCCAGGAAGTCCTTGCCCACAGTAGAGGAGATGGCGCACATGTCGCCGATGTGTTCCATGATGGTGGCGAAGGCGATGGGGATGATGGCGATGATGGTGGAGATGAGGAATGTGGTGTCCATGTTGTCGAAGACTGCGAGAACCGTCTGACTCCTGGTAAAGGGCAGGCCCACCCACGCAGCATCGTTGAGCTGGGCGAAATTCACCTCACCCATTGCAGCTGCAAGCGCGTAGCTCACAAACACACCCAGAAGGATGGGGATAATCTTCACGATGCCCTTGCCCCACACACTGGAGCAGATGACCGTGACGATGGCCACGATGGCAAGGAGCCAGTTGGTGGTGCAGTTCTGCACAGCGCTGCCCGAGAGCACGAGACCGATGGCAATCACCATGGGACCTGTCACCACAGGGGGGAAGAAGCGCATTATCTTCTCCGTGCCGAAGGCCTTGATGAGTCCTGCCATGATGAAATAGCAGAGTCCGGCGAAGAAGACACCGATGCAGGCGTAGTCGAGAGCCAGCGTCTCAGTCATTCCCTGTTCCATGCCGAGCACCTTGACGGAAGCGTAGCCGCCCAGGAAGGCAAACGAGGAACCGAGAAAAGCCGGCACCTGAAACTTGCTGACGCAATGGAACACAAGTGTGCCGATACCTGCGAAAAGCAGGGTGGAGGACACAGAGAGACCTGTCAGCACAGGCACCAGAACTGTGGCGCCGAACATTGCAAACAGATGCTGGATACCCAGAATGATGTACTTGGGCATACCCAGCGTCTTGGCATTCGTGATGCCTTCTTTTGGAGTGATGTTCATAACGTTGATGTAGTTAAGTTATATGTATAAGGGATATTGCAAAATGCTATTGTTGAGGTGCTTTGTAGCGTATCACGTCCATAATCTGGGTTTCCGTGATGCCTGCCACAACCCAGTCGCCCATGCCCGTGGAGAGCGTCTTCTCCAGGCTGGCGAGAGCCGCGTTGACGGAAGTGCCCTGCACGAGCATCGTCTGCACAGCGCGCTTCTCCTTCTCGGTCTTGTCGTCGATGATGATGAATGCCACGCGGGCTTTGTACCATTTGTCGGCGGCGGCGTCCTCCGACTCGATGACCTCTGTGATGCGTGCCTTCTTGATGTCGGTCACTTCAAACTCGCCGCTGGAATACACAGCCACTTCCTTGGTGATACGCTCCTCGGCCTCGGTGAACGAAAGAGCGTCCACTACGTATTGCTCGGGGATTTTCTTGATCAGTCCGTTCTCAACAATCTTGTCGTACTTTACTTTTACTTCAAACAGTTCCATTGAAATATGCTTTTTGTCGTTTTTTCTTTTCTGGGTCGTGCTCACAGAACACACGTTCCATAGTGTAGGGGTGGTATCCTGTGCAGAATATCGTGGTGGAAAGCGTGAGCGGAGTGGGGGTGAAGTCCTGCACCTGGTCCGTCATGAGATGAAGAGCCCGGGTGGCCTCGCTCAGCGCCTTCATGTCGCGCTCCTCGCATCCCGGATGGGACGATATAAAATAAGGTATTATCTGCTGACGGAGTCCAGCCTTGCGGCATTCGTTGTCGAACACCTGTTTGAAACGGTGGAACAGCGTGAAGGAGGGTTTGCGCATCACAGCCAGCACGTGGTCTTCCGTATGCTCCGGAGCCACTTTCAGTCGTCCCGACACATGGTGTGTGATGAGACGGCTGGTGTAGCGGCGCGCTTCGCTGTTGAGACGCTCGTCCTTCCAGTCGTGCAGCAGCATATCATAGCGCACTCCGCTGCCGATGGTGCAATGCTTCACGGCGGGCATCTCCGACACCTCTTTATATATATCGATGAGAGGGGCGTGGTCGCCGTTGAGATTGGGACAGATGGCTGGATGTATGCATGAGGGCCGGGCGCACTTGCGGCATGCCTTGATATTCTTGCCTCCCATGCGGTACATATTCGCCGATGGACCTCCGAGGTCTGTGATGGTGCCTTTGAAATCGGGCATCTTCACCACCTGTGCCACTTCTCTCATGATGCTTTCCCTGCTTCTCGAGGCAATGAACTTGCCCTGGTGGGCCGATATGGTGCAGAAGGCACAACCGCCGAAGCATCCCCTGTGGAGCGTCACCGAGTGGCGTATCATCTCGTAGGCCGGAATGCACTTTCCATTGTATTTCGGGTGCGGCAGCCGTGTGTAGGGGAGGTCGAACGATGCGTCTATCTCCTCCGTTGTCATCGGGGGATAGGGAGGATTCACCACCACGTTGTCCTGCACCAGAGTGGCGGCATCCATCTTGTTGCTCTCTTCCTCCACATGACGGAAATTCTCCGCGTGCATTTTCGGATTCTGCAGACAGTCGTTGTATGAATGCAGCGTGATGACCCCTTCGCCGCCGGGCCGTTCGGAGTCGGATGCAAGATATACCGTCTGCCTGACATCGAGGCAGGTCTTGCGGAAGGTGTCTGACGTGCAGTAGGATTCTCCCGTTTCGTCGTATCCCAGCGTCTCGTCGTATTCCTCAAGAGCATTCATAAGTCTGCCGACAATCTCCCTCGTGGCATTCTCTCCCATACCGTAGGTGATGGCATCTGCTCCCGAGGGGATGAGTATGGAGGGCAGTATCTTGTCCTGCCAGTAGTCGTAGTGTGCCACGCGACGCAGCGAAGCCTCTATACCGCCGGCTATGACGATGCTGTCGGGATAGAGCTGCTTCAGAATGCGGGTGTACACGATGGTGGGGTATTCCGGACGCATATCGTGGCGGCCGTCGGGAGAATAGGCATCCTCGCGGCGCAGACGTCGTGCGGCCGTGTATTTGTTCACCATCGAATCCATAGCTCCCGGCGAGATGCCGAAGAAGAGACGCGGGCGTCCCAGGCGCTTGAAATCGCGCAAATCGCCGTGCCAGTCGGGCTGGGGCACAATGGCTACGCGAAGTCCCTCGGCCTCCATCACACGCCCGATGACAGCCATTCCGAACGACGGGTGATCCACGTAGGCGTCTCCCGAGAAGAGAATGACGTCCGCTTTCTCCCAGCCTCTGTCGGCCATTTCCTTGCGTGTGGTAGGTAACCAGTTCAACTGTGTGACTTATTTACCGGCGTTCTCGATATAGAGCAGTATCAGCTGATGCAGCCCGAAGGCCTTCATGTTGTCGTGAAACAGCACATCTTTGCACAGCTGCAGCAGGTCTTCGTTGTCTTCCGTGTGTTCCAGCAATGCTTTCACATTGAGCTGGAGTTTGTTGAGAGACGAGTCGTCCACCATGCCCGATGAATCGATGAGGTCGGACAGCAGGTTGTATTTCTCAAGTGTCTTCAGATGCTCCATCGTGACATCGATGAAGCGTGAACCTTTCATATTACATTGTATTCTCATGGGATGAGGAAATTTAGTGACGCTTTTACGACGGCTTTTCTCTGTGCAGGATCGGGAATCAGCTCAAGAGGGAAGCCGAATGTGATGGCTCTTTTCCCGCTCTGTATGCAGGCAATGGCTGCCGGCAGTGACGATTCGGAATAGAGCATTGTCGGGAATATATTGGAATGTGTGCTGTGCTCCGCAGCCGCATCGGTGGGAGTCTGCAGGGCCGATACGCGCGCCACGCTGTAGTGGCTCTCGCTCTCGCCGGCATCCGGCAGGGCGAACGCGAGCGACATACCGTGCACGTGGCAGGTGTCGGTTCGCACGCTGATGGCCGGTTCCCAACCCATATACTGTTTCGTGAAATTCGTGGCCTCGTCGCTGAACGATTCGGAGACATATGCTCCCGTCATCATTATGTTGCCTCCCTGATTGGCGTAGCGTGCGAGCAGGTTGATGGTGAGCGAGGGTAGCACGCGGTAGGTCTTGTGACTGTAGCCGTCGGGACGCTGTGCGCCGTAAATCAGGCAGACGGCGTTCTCCTTGGGCAGTGTCACCCACATCAGGGCGCTCTCTGTGGCGGATGATATAGTGTAGCCGCATTCCTGAATATCTTGTGCGTAGCGGGCACTCCAGTCTCTCGTGTTGCCTGCCTGCAACAGTCCCGAGGGTTTCGGTTCGCATATGTAAGGCACACCCGGATCGATCTCGGGATGGAACTCTCCCGCGAAGGCTTCCGGAGCTGCCAGACGTGTGAATCCGTCCACCAGGAGCACGCGCGGGCTGTTCTTGCTTCCCATCATCGCTGCCACCACAGGTGAATCCAGGCTCTCTCCGCCGGCATTCACGGCTGTCACGCGGAACTGATACAGCACACCCTCCTGTGCTGTTATCGTGCAGGCGTTGGACGAACCTCCTTCCACGTATGTGCCGTTGTCCCATCCTTCGCCGTCCTTCTTCATATATATGATGTATCCTTCGGGACGTGCCGTAGGTTCTAGGGCATCTTCCTCAGCTTCCCATCTCAGCAGTATCTTGCCGTCTTCTGCCACAGCCATCAGGTCGTTGACGGGTAGGGGAGCCACTACGGGTTCCTCCTCCGAGTGCATGCGACGGACGTATCTCAGCAGCGTCTTGTAGATGGCGCGTGCGAGGACGAAGCGCCCTCTCGGGTCGAGGCCCACCTTCATGTCCTCGTAGTTCTGGTGCGACAGCGTCTCGATAATCATGCAGGGCACCAGCGGTTCGCGGCTTTCGCTGTAGTTGCGCTCGTAGAGCTGACGGCGGTTCCAGGTGCCGAAGGTCCTGCTCATATCGCGTGTGATGGAGGCGAGCATCTCGTCGGCAAGGTCCCTGCCTGCAAGGCGTGAGAGACCGGTGGGATAGTTGCCGTCCTGGAATGCTGTGGTATATACGGCCAGCGAACCGATATAATCGTTGTTGCGCACTCCGGCATCGGAATGTACCGCCAGCGACAGTTCGATGGGTACATGCAGACCGTCGCGCTCTTCCTTCCAGCGCTCCAGCGTGTCGCCCGAAATGGAATCCACCCGGCAGCGTTCCACGCTGTCCTTCGGCACGTAGATGCTGCCCCTTGCCACGTGGTTGACGGAGAGCGAGCGGGCGTTGATGTCCTCTGCGTAGTCGTTGGTGCCGTCCTTCGTGGTCCACAAGGGTTCGGGCATCATATTGTATTCAGCCCAATAGCGGCTGCCTTCCCATGCGCGTCCGTAGCCGCTCGACTGTCCTCCGCGTCGTATGCTGCCCATGCCTCCTCCCAGACGAACACGTATGTCGTCGTTAGCTGTGACGCAGTTGTTTCTGTCGTCGCCGGCCTTGAAATGCCAGGTGCCCAGATAGCACCACGTGCCGGCTCCCATACTGCGGTTTACTGCGATGTGCGTCTCCACTCCCTCGTGTATAACATTCACAATGAGTGGTTTATTGGCTTCCTCATAAAGTATATATACAGGATAGTCGCCTTCTTCTCTCACTATGCCGTCTAGGTATTCTCTCTTCTGCCAGCTTCTTTCTCTGGGAGAGAATAAGACTGCTCCGGCCCTCTCAAGCATCGGCATCAGATAGGGATAGACGACGGTGGAGGTGTAGAGGTCTTCACACGTGGTGTGGAGCAGAGGTCGCTGCCACACCCATTCGTTCTTGTCGTTCTTGTAGTAGCGGCCGTGCGAAGCCCACAGTGCCAGATGATGCCCTTCGAGTCCTCTGGTCGGCACGTGGGCGCGATCCAGATTCTTCACCCACGGAGCGCCCTTGTAGCGCAGCGTGCCCCAGCTTCTCTGCTGTTCCTTCGGCAACTGATAGGCAGCCACCAGTTCCTCCAGACGATGGCCGCACACGGTGATGAGCAGCGGACGGTGGCGGTAGGCGGCAGGCAGGTGCTCAGCCACTTCCCTGTAGACCCTCTTGACAGTTGCAGTGGTGAAGGGCTGTCCGAGGAAGGGCTCGTTGAACTGCAGTTCCAGAGTGTCGCTGCCGTGGAACACGATGTTTTCCACACGATAGCGTTCCTTGTTGGAGTAGTTGGGGTTGATGTAGTTGGAAAGGTAATTGGAGAGAGACTGCTGTATGGCCTTTTCCTGTGAGAAGGCCGCTTGGGAAATGAGCAATAAAAGCAGCAGAAGTCTCATCATATGGCAAACTGTTCAGGTTTCTTGCCTTTAAAGTTTTTGAAATATGCCTTTATCTCCAACATGTCTTTCTCGATGTCTCCCGTGGGGATGACGGTCTTGGTGCATTGTATGAGTTTCCTCTCGAAGTCGACGCCGTAGAGCAGGATAGGCAGATGTGCACCCAGAGCGATGTAGTAGAAGCCCGTTCTCCATTTCTTTGTGGCGCGTCGTGTGCCTTCGGGTGTGATGCACAGGCGGAACTCCTTCAGATCCAATGCCTCGCGTATGATGCGCTCTGTGGAGTTCATGTGCTTCGACTGTTTCACGGGGATGCCTCCCAGATGGCGCATCAGTATGCCCATCGGCCAGAAGAACCACGAGCTCTTCATCATGAAATTGATGCGTATTCCCAGCGAGTGTGCGAACAACTGACCTATGATAAAATCCCAGTTGGAGGTGTGTGGAGCCACTGCGATGATGTATTTGTCCGGGTGTGGCTCTGTGACGTTGATTGTCCACCCGCACCAGTCCACCAGTATCTTCTTGGAGAGCTTTTGAAACATACGCGTTCAATTTTGCGACAAAGTTAAGCAAATTTTTTGAGATAACGGATTAAAGAGTTAAAAATCTCAAAAAAATGTTTATAATCGTATTAATAATGCAAATTTGACAGCCGGCATAAGAATGCCACGAGGGCTGCATTCCAGTTTTAGGGCTGTCTTGTCGGATGTATACGACAGTATATTAGGCTGTGTTCATTTGTTGTGCCAAAAGTAGATTCGACTTTCCTCCGACGTTATTCCGACCTTCCCCTAACCGGAATACGAATAAAATATGAGTAGAATACGAGCATATAACGAGCAGTTAACGAGTTTTCTCGTATACCACTCGTACTCTACTCGTTAACCACTCGTTAACTGCTCGTTAACTGAATGGACTCTGGCAAGACTCTGAGAGGACTTTGAGAGCAATTCAAAACAGGGGAAATAAAATTTTTTATAAAAAAAGAGTGAAAAATTTGGGTATGTCGGGAAAATTTTCTACTTTTGCACCCGCTAAGGCGAAAAACACCCATGTTCGGATAAGCAATCATAACTGCATGAAAGTGTAACAGAAAGGGTTCCGAGGAACCCCGCACCGCCCCTTGAGAGAGGGGTTTGATGCGTGTTCTATGACTTATTGTTACACTAAAAATCATGTTGTTATGAGAAAAAGATTTCAACAACGCGTGTGCTCCTGCTCCCCTGAAAAAGGTGTCGGGTATCTGGAGACAAGAATGCTCAACAGCTTCGTTAATCACGGTGTGCACTCCATCCGCTGCGCAGCCAGTTGCGCACACAAATTCCACAGAGGAATGCTGCTGGGCGAGCTCTGTGCCGAGACGCATCATCTGCTGTGGGCCGCCAAAGTGTGGAAGCTGACGATGCGCGAAATCAAGAACAAAGACTGGGACGACTACATCTGCCAGAGTTTCAACACGAAATACGTCTCGTTCAGTGATGTCATATCGGAAGGCAATTGTGAAGTGCTCGGGCGGCGCATCGACGAGGCGGAGCGGAAACTGGGACTCTCGAATTCACAGGACAGACGCTGGGAGAGTAGGGCATCGTACGACGACATGCGCCTCTGGAAATACGACTACAGTCTTGTGGAACTCGAGGAAGAGGAGCGAGAAGCAGTCGGTGAGTACCGCTCAAAGTGTGAGACGGAGCAAGTCTTCAGCGAAGGGATGAACGAGAATGCATTGCAGCCTCAGAGTGCTTTCGACTACTGGAGGGGATAATGAAAAAAGCCTTGGGAGAACCAAGGCTTTTTTTTTGTGGAGAATATCGGGCTCGAACCGATGACCTCTTGCATGCCATGCAAGCGCTCTAGCCAGCTGAGCTAATCCCCCGATTGCGGTGCAAAGGTACGACAATTCTGCAAATAGACAAAATAAAAGTGCAGAAAATTTGGCTACGAGGAGAAAAAAGTCTATCTTTGCCCGGAAATAATATATAAAATAAGGATATCATGAAGAAAATTACCCTATTCTTACTTGTTTCGTTTGTTAGTATCGCTGCATGGGCGGAGAAGGTGTCACAGGCAGAAGCATTGCAGGCCGCATTGCCCTATATGAATGACGTGCAGGCCGCCACTTCGCAGAGGCAGTCGCGTGCAGGAAGTGTGGATCAGCCCGTGTATATTTTCTCACGCGGAGCTGGCGAGGGTTTTGTCATCGTATCGGGCGACAACAGCCTGCCGCTGGTGCTCGGTGTGGCAGACTCAGGCGACTGGGTGGAGGAGGAGATGCCCCCGCTGCTGCTGCAATGGGTGAAGATGTACGAGCACTACGTGGACAGCGTGCAGGCCAACGGAGGAGCGCCGGCAAGAGCTGCGCGTGCATCGGTATATCCTAAGAACATCCCTGTGCTGCTGACCTCGCACTGGCATCAGAGTTCACCTTACAACAACCGTTGTCCCCAGAGGGCTGACGGCGGCGGCAGAGCTGTGACGGGATGTGTGGCTACGGCAGCAGCTCAGATTGCATACTACTGGAGGAATGAGGGTGTTAATTCAGAGACGCGCTCCAACACCAAATACGGATACTGGAGCCCGGATGCTCCTGTGACAGCTAACGATGTGATACCCAAAGGCACCAAGTTCATGTGGGAGCTCATGCGCGACAACGGAGGCAGCACCAGCGCCGAGAGAGATGCTGTGGCTGTGTTGTGTGCAGTAATGGGTTTTGATGCCGAACTGGCCTACGGTGCCAGCACGGGTGGACATATCTGGAACGAGATAGATGTATTCAAGAACCAGATTGGTCTGAACGGCGGTACGCATGTGTGGAAGAGCGATGTGGGCCAGACGGCTTTCGAGACCCTCTGCGCCCACGACCTGGCAATGAAGCATCCTATCCTATACGCAGGATACAACGAGGACTGGTCGTCGGGTCACGCCATCGTGATGGACGGATACCGCACGTCGGACAACAGTTTCCACTTCAACTTCGGCTGGGGAGGCAGCGGCGACGGATACTATCAGCTGATAGACGGCAGCGTGGGAGGCTTCGGATATGGTGAGAGCGTGGTGTACAACATATACTCTCCCAATATCAACCGTACTTTCGAGGTGACACCCGAAGAGGAACTCTACCAGGCTGTGCCCAACGAGGTGAAGGTGAAGGTGTTTAACGGCAGCGCGATGGAAGTGAATGGAGTATATCTCTTCGCGCACACAAAGGCATCGCTGCCCGATTATATGACGCTCGACGATGCTATTGCATCACATCCGGGAGTGCTGAGAGCCGGCGATTCGTGGGAGGTGGATGCTGTGTATGAGACCCCCAACTCCTATTCGGCAGGTGTGTATTTCATCGTTGCGGACGAGAATCTGAGCATACTCTACACTACGCCTTCTTCATACAAGGTGAAGAATTCGAGCGCAAACATGAAGCTGATGCACATGAACGTGGACAGCGAAGTGTACGACGAGAGGGAATTCATGTACGAGGGAGAACTGGTGACACGCCCCGTATATCACGTGGAGAGCAATACATCCGTGACTGTCTCCGCAGAGCTGAACAATGCCGGCAAACTGCGTGTGACATCCGTGAAGTGCAGACCTCTCGTGACGTCCGTCATCTACAAGGTGGAGAGCGACGGCAGCGTGACGAAGGTGAAGGAGATGATGTCCGGCGACGAGGTGTTCCTCAAGGACGAGACAAAGACAATAGATTTCGGCTTCGGCGGTCTGCAGAGGAATGTGCTCTACAAGGCATCGCTGGATCCCAAGGTGGGCAACGGTGTATCAACGTTGACATACGCTCTGCAGTATGATACGGAGGCCTCCGACACAGTGGTGTTCTTCACGTTGGCAAGCAGCGCGATGGATATTGAGAGAGAGGGCAATCACGTGAGAATAAGCGGTGAGGGATACACCTCCCGCGACTACGCCCAGGTGATGGCAGACGAGACGGTGACGAGCTACGACTTGAGAAACTACACCGACGTGCTGCCCACCGGCGCACCGATGCCGGTGAACCCCAATGCCATCATCTACCGCAATGCTGAGGCAGGAGTGACGGGCAGGAACATCGTGGTGGACGGCGTGTGCGAGGAACTCGAACTGGTGAGCGGATACAGCTACGATCCCGTGGAGTCGTTCACGGCAAGGAAGGTTGAGGTGAAGACCGGCGTTGTGTGCCCGTCCAACTCTTACTACTGGAACTGCATCGTGTTGCCCTTCACTACGGATACGCCTGCCGGCATACTGGCACGCCGCCTTGTGAACGCTACGGCAAAGACGGAGTCTCACAGCGATAAGATGCTGGCCGGCACGCCGTATGTATATCTGACCACTCACGACAGAGGCATCACAGCCACCAACGTGGAGGTGAAGTCGCTGGCCGACATGCCTGCAAGCACAGGCGACGCATCGTTCGTGGCTCAGTTTGTCTGCACGCAGGCCACAGGTGCGGAATACGTATCGACGGGCAAGGAATTTGTGAAGGCAACTGTGGGTGAGACGATAGGAGGTCTGTCGGCATACAAGGCCAATCCCATCTCGCTGACGAATATGAGCAATGTGGCACGTCTGGATGCAAGGATGCACGCTCTTGTGACAAGTATCATGGCGGCAAGGGATACGCTGGAGAAGTACACCAATGATGAGATACCTGTGCAGCACCGCACTTCCTCCAAGGAAGAAGCTGTAGCAGCCTACAAGGCAGCCATTGCCGATGCCGAGCAGGGGCTCACTTTGCTGCCGGAGACGTATGACGAGGTGAGCGAACTCTTGAATAATATGACGTCAGCGACGGAGGCGTTTGTGGAAAACGTGACGGCGATATCCTTCCTCAAGTCAAGTGACGAGGAACAGACGGAAGCGGAAGACGGTGCAATATACGATCTCAACGGCCGTCGCCTGAATGCTGTGCCGCAGAAGGGTATGTATATCATCAGAGGTAAGATTTACGCGAAATGATAAGAAATAAGATACTGATAAAAGGAACGATAATAGCCGCAGCATTGTTTGTTGCGGCTATACCCTCACGGGCACAGTTTTTCGAGGAGGAAACAGATGACGTGAGACTTGTGGAAAGGCAGAGCTGTTTCCTTGATGACGACGATGTGACGGTGGGCAGCCAGCGTCGCACAAGTCCGTATCAGGATGCCGCAACGATAAGTCCGATCGGCAAACCGAAGATACCGGTAATTCTGGCACAGTTCACGGACGTGAAGGACAGCCTCAAGTATGGCACAGAGGATTTCGGTAAGTGGAAGGAGACGATGAAGGAGTACTTCAACGGTAACGACGACGGTACTCCGTATGTGATAAACGGTTTCTACCTGGCCTCCATAAAGGACTATTTCAAGCAGCAGAGCGACGGACTCTTTGTGCCTGAATTTGTATTTCTGGACCCCGTGACACTTACAAATACGCGTGTGTACTACAGAACAAGGCGCTCTTCGATGTTCACGCCGGAAGTGTTGAAACTGATGGCTGAGCAGATAGACGACCCCTTGGAGTTTGACGGCAACGGCGACGGTAAGGTGGATGTGGCATTGGTTGTGTTTGCCGGTACGTCGTACAATTTTTCGGGTGTGGACGAAGCACTTTGGGCGTGGGAGGCGACAAGGGATGTTACGGTGACACGCTACGATTCAAAGACGGTGACGTTTGCCAGTTCGGTTAACATCCCCAATCAGCTCTATGAGGACGGTCAACCGCATGCCTACGAAAAACCGACTATCGGAGTACCTGTGCATGAGTTCTGTCATGCTTTGGGATTGCCGGACTTTTACGATACTTCTGATAAGCCGACGTGTGCCGGAATGGATGTGTGGAGTTTGATGGACTATGGAGAGAATATTAACGCAGGATATACACCCACAAACCTCAATGCTGTGGAGCGCGACTATATGGGTTGGCGCAGTTTGGTCACCCTCGACCCGCAGCAGCCGCAGACACTCCATCTGACAGCCCTGGGAGAAGGCGGCGTGGGTTATAAGTTGCAGAATATTCAGGATGAGAGAGAGTATTTCGTGCTGGAATGCCGCAACACCAATTCCAAGGACTGTGACTATTATTTCCTGACTGCCCCAAAGTGGTTGGGTAATCACATGGGACTTATCGTTTATCATTTGCGGAGAGATGTGTCTTGGAAAAATAACAACGTGAATACGCTCAAATCCGAGCAGAAGATGACTATAGTGCCAGCGAACAACACGTTGAACTTTATAAACAAAGTTGTTAAGGAACAGGGTTGGGATGAATACAGGAGGCAGGTAAGAGGACATCTGTATCCGGGCACCTCGGGCAATACATCCTTGACGGATGAAACTGTGCCGGCTACGGTGGTATATAACGGCGACTTCCTCGGACAACCTATCTACGACATCTTCATGGACGAGGAGAATCACGTGCATCTGAAGTATATGCCGAGAGGCATACTGGAGCCTCCTACGGTGTTCGATTCTTCGGCGGGGCAGTATCAGGTGACTCTTTCGTGGCAGGCACCAGAAAATGCCAGTTGCTATGCTCTTACGTATCGTGTGGACGACGATGCAGAGATTTTGGTGGACAGTTTGAAGAATACCGCTTACGTGATAGACGGGCTGCAGCCTGGCACTCGTGTTACGTATCGTGTGGTATCGATGGATGACGAGTGGCGCAACAGCGAACCCTCTGAATGGAAGGAAATAGATACACCTACCGATGTGCAGACGCTGCACACCCCGAAGAGCGAACAGATGGTTAGCGTATATTCCCTGACGGGCATATATACCGGACAGTGCGTAAGGAGTCAGGTGCACCGTTACGTAAGGACAAAGGGCATCGTTGTGTTGCGTTACGAGGATGGTGCTACGGAGAAAATCTTTGTTCAGTAGGACTCTGTCTCTAATTGCAACGGTTCTTTTTCTGTCTCACGCTGTTGCGGCACAGGAGTTGTTGCGGTGTCGTGGCAGCCTGCCGCCCGTTTCACGCGAGATTTCCCTGAATGCAGCAAGAATTCTCGCCGATGCTCCCCCTATTGAGAGAGAGAAGATCCACGGGTTGGTGCTCCTTATAGAATTTCAGGATGTTGCGTTTTCTCTTGCCGACGCACAGCAATACTATGATGCGTTCTTCAATGAGGAGGGATATTCCATAGACGGCAATTTCGGAAGTGTGCGCGACTACTACAGGGAGCAGAGTCAGGAGCGCTTCGATATAGACTTCGATGTGTGCGGTCCCATACGTCTTTCCCGCTCGTATGCATATTATGGACAGAATGCCGATGACAAAATGGATCTACATCCGGGAGATATGATGCAGGAGGCCCTTGACACGTTGTATAAGTGGGATCCGGAACGTGAGTTCTCACGCTATGACTGGAACGGAGACGGGGAAGCCAATATGCTCTATGCCGTGTATGCGGGAAGGGGAGAGAACTACGTCACCTCGCAACCCACTTTGATGTGGCCCCATATGTGTACATTCGTCCTTCAGAAGCTGATATACGATGACGGTGCGGGGAGAAAGAATGTTGGCGGAATATGGTTTGACAGATATGCATGCTCGTGTGAGCTGAGAGGACGTACAGGCAGCGTGATTGAAGGTATCGGTACGCCATGCCACGAATTCATGCACGGATTGGGTATACCGGATACATATAACAGTTATCCTGGAAACGGTATGGGTAACTACGACCTTATGGGACTTGGGAACTATCTCAACGAATGCAGGACTCCCTGTTCCCTTGCCGGTTTCCATAAGATGTTGCTGGGGTGGGTGGATGCCGAGGAGATATCCTCCGAACGTGCGGTGACGGCGATGGCTCCTGTGACGGAAACAGGGGAGATGTACGTCCTTTACAACGAGGAAGAGAGAAAGGAATGCTATGTCATCGAGAACAGACAGAAGCAGTCGTGGGATACCTATATTCCGGAAGCCGGTCTTACGGTGACTCACGTGGATTATGACGAAGATGTATGGGAAACGCTCTATATCAACGGAGACAGAAACCATCAGCGTATGGCCATGACGGACGAGTCGCTGTGGACGGGTCTTCCGTTATTTAACGGAGATGCAGATACGCTCCCGCTGTGTATCGTAGATGTGAAGGAGATAGGAGAGTATGTGTCCTTCAAAGTGAAAAAGCGCTCTACAGGAATAGATTTTGTGAGTGCAGAGGGTAATAGCGAAGAACGTGGTGAACGCTACGATCTGATGGGACGAAAAATCCCCTCAGGACTTCGCCCAAGGGGATTGTATATAGAGAGAGGTAAACTCCGATTACCAAGCGAATAGAGGATACTCGGCCATGATGGCATTCACCTCGCTGCGCACCTGAGCGATATTCTGCTCGTTCTCGGGATCATCAAGTACGCGCTCGATAAAGGCTGCAATCTTCACCATCAGGTCTTCCTTCGCACCGCGTGTGGTGATGGCAGGTGTACCGAGGCGGATACCGCTTGTCTGGAATGCGCTGCGTGAGTCGAACGGAACCATATTCTTGTTGGCTGTGATGTCGGCTGCCACGAGAGCCTTCTCTGCTACCTTACCTGTGAGTTCGGGGTACTTGGAGCGCAGGTCCACAAGCATAGAGTGGTTGTCCGTACCGCCGGAGACGATGTTGAAGCCGCGCTTGATGAGCTCGTCTGCCAAGCAGGCTGCGTTTTTCTTCACCTGAAGAGCATACTCTTTCCACTCGGGTTTGAGACATTCGCCGAAAGCAACAGCCTTGGCGGCGATGACGTGCTCCAGAGGACCGCCCTGAATGCCGGGGAATACGGCGCTGTTGAGCAATGCTGACATCATCTTGATTTCGCCCTTCGGAGTCTTTTTGCCCCAGGGATTCTCGAAATCCTTACCCATGAGGATGATACCGCCGCGGGGACCGCGAAGTGTTTTGTGGGTGGTAGATGTGACGATGTGTGCATACTTCACGGGGTTGTCAAGCAAACCGGCAGCGATGAGTCCAGCGGGGTGTGCCATATCAATCATGAGGATTGCACCTACGGCATCGGCAATCTGACGCATACGCTTATAGTCCCATTCACGGCTGTAAGCAGAACCGCCGCCGATAATCAGTTTGGGTTTGTTCTCCAAGGCCAGACGCTCCATCTCGTCGTAATTCACACGACCGGTCTCCTTGTTGAGATTGTAGCCGATGGGATGATAGATGAGGCCGGATGTATTTACGAGCGAACCGTGTGAGAGATGCCCTCCGTGATCGAGGTTGAGTCCCATAAAGGTGTCACCGGGATTGAGGCAAGCCAGAAATACGGCTGCATTGGCCTGTGCACCGGAGTGAGGCTGCACATTGGCATATTCGGCGTCGAAGATTTTGCAGATGCGCTCGATAGCGAGGCTCTCCACTTCGTCCACCACCTGACAGCCTCCGTAGTAGCGCTTACCGGGATATCCCTCGGCATATTTGTTGGTGAGGCAGGAACCCATAGCCTGCATCACCTCGTCGCTGACAAAGTTTTCGGAGGCAATCAGTTCGATGCCGCGAAGCTGACGCTCATTTTCCTTTTTGATAAGGTCAAATACAATAGAATCTCTTTCCATAAATTGTTTTATATGATGTTTGTTATTGTTCTACGATTTTCACTTCTGCGAGCGGAAGGTCCTTGTTGCAGTAGCAGCATTGCAGGATGCCCAGCTCGCGGTTCGACACACGGAAGCGCGTCTTCATCGGCTCGTTGTTTGTGATGCACTTGGAATTGGGGCAGCGTACGATACCTTCCAGAAGGTCGGGCATTACCACCTTTCTCTTTTCCACCACATCGTAGTCGCGAATCAGGCAGAGCGTCACGTTGGGAGCCACGACGGAAAGCTGATTGAGTTCCTCGTCGGTGAAGAATTTGTCTGCCACCTTGATGATACTCTTGTGATGCTGGTCGGTGGAATTGCTCTTGAGGTTGAATCCCACGGTGACAGCAGTCTTCATTCTCTCCAGATGCAGCAGGTTGACTACATCGAACAGCTTGGAACTCGGGATATGATCTATCACCGTTCCGTTTTCAATAGCAGCGACAAGTAGTTCTTTTCTTTTCATTTGAAACAGTTGTTATGCTTGCATCATTTCTTTAATATATCCTCCAGAGTGATTCCCAGCACATCGCAGATGAGAGCCTCTCTTGCGTACAGTCCGTTGCGTGCCTGTTGGAAATAGTATGCATACGGTGTATCGTCGATGCTGTATTCTATTTCGTTCACGCGGGGGAGCGGGTGCAGAATCTTCATGTTGCTGCGTGCCTTCGACAGCATGTTGAGCTTCAGCAGGTAGCGGTCCTTCACCTTTTCATATTCGTCGAGGTCGGCGAAGCGCTCTTTCTGCACGCGCGTCATATATAATATGTCGGCACCGCTGATTGTCTCTGCATCGAAATCCGTGTGCTCCACATAGCGTATGCCGTAATCGTCGCAATACTTCTTGTATACGGACGGCATTGCGAGTTCTTCGGGGGCGATAAAGTGGAAGGTGGGGTTGAAGTGGCGCATAGCCATCAGCAGCGAGTGCACCGTGCGTCCGTATTTCAGGTCGCCCACGAGATAGATATCGAGATTATCCAGACGTCCCTGTGTCTGATAGATGGTGTAGAGGTCCAGCATCGTCTGTGAGGGGTGCTGGTTTGCTCCGTCGCCGGCATTCACGATGGGCACAGGAGCCACCTCGGAGGCGTACTGTGCGGCTCCTTCCAGATAGTGACGCATGACGATGAGGTCGGCATAGTTGGACACCATCATGATGGTATCTTTCAACGTCTCGCCTTTCGTGCCGCTCGTCACTTTCGGGTCGGCAAATCCGATGACCCTTGCACCCAGCCTGTTGGCAGCAGTCTCAAAGGAGAGGCGTGTGCGGGTGGAGGGCTCAAAGAACAGCGTCGCTACCACTTTGCCTTCAAGAAGCCTTCTGTTGGGGTTCTTCTCAAAGGCCGAAGCCATTTGAATGAGATATTCGATTTTTTCGCGTGAATGATTGGCGATAGTCACCAAACTTCTGTTCTCCATTGTTGTCTATACTCTTTATGCGAGCGCAAAGGTACGAAAAAGTTGAGAGTTGGACGTTAATGACACTCGCTTTTTTTTACTATTTCGATATTTTGTTGTAACTTTGCAAAAGTTAATGACCGTATATACTTTCTATGCGTAAGAAATTTATTTGCTTGGTGTGGACGCTCTTCGTCCTTTTCTGGCTCGCGCTGGGGTGGGCTTTCTATGCTATATGGGAGGGTGAAATAGGTTATATGCCAGACTTGCAACAGCTTGAGAATCCTGTGAATAAGTTTGCTTCCCAAATACTTTCTGCCGACGGTAAACTTATCGGGACGTGGAGCTATTCGGAGGGTAACCGTATCTTTGTCTCCTACAAGGACCTGCCACCAGCTCTTGTGAATGCTTTGGTAGCCACCGAGGACGAGCGTTTCTTCGAGCATTCCGGTATCGACTTCAAGGCCCTTCTGCGTGCGGTTATCAAGCGTGGCATCTTCCATCAGAAGAGTGCCGGTGGTGGCAGCACCCTCACTCAGCAGTTGGCAAAGCAGCTATACAGCGCGAGAGCCCGCACCACTCAGGAGCGTCTCCTCCAGAAACCCATAGAGTGGGTGATAGCCTTGAAACTGGAGCGTTTCTATACTAAGGAGGAAATCATCTCCATGTATCTCAACTATTTCGACTTCCTCCACAATGCTGTGGGCATCAAGACGGCTGCCAAGACGTATTTCGGTAAGGAGCCTAAGGACCTTTCAACAGAGGAGTGTGCTATGCTGGTAGGTATGTGCAAGAACCCCTCTCTTTTCAATCCTGTACGCTATCCGGAGCGTTGTCGCGACCGCCGCAATGTAGTGCTCGATCAAATGGTTAAGTCGGGATATCTCTCGGAGACGGAAAGCGACTCTCTCCGTCAAATCGCACTCAAGCTGGATTTCCATCGTGTCGACCACAAACAGGGTAGCGGCACATACCTGCGCGAGTATCTCCGTCAGATGTTGACGGCAAAGCGTCCTTCCCGCAGCGATTACGCATCCTGGCAGGGACAGAAGTTCTACGAGGACTCTCTTGCATGGGAGACGAATCCCCTTTACGGCTGGTGCAACAAGAATACCAACAGTGAGGGCCGTCACTACAACATATACACCGACGGGCTGAAAATATATACCACTATAGACTCGCGCATGCAGGCATACGCGGAGGAGGCTGTGCAGACACACGTTGTGGGCGCGCTTCAGCCTATTTTCTCCGCAGAGCAGCAGAGACTGCGCAACCGTCCCTACGCCAATGACGTGCCCGACGACCAGGCAAGCCGCGACCTCGACAGAGCCCTGCGACAGAGCGAGCGGTGGGTTACGATGAAGCGTGGAGGACATAGCGAAGCCGATATCGAAGCCAGTTTCCGCAGACCTGTGGAGATGTCGGTATACACTCCTCATGGCGAGGTGGACACCGTTATGTCGCCTATCGACTCTCTGAAATACTACAAGAGTTTCCTCCGCACGGGATTCGTCTGCATGGATACGAGGACTGGTCATGTCAAAGCTTATGTAGGTGGCACGGACTATGCTCATTTTCAGTATGATATGGCAGGGCAGGGACGTCGTCAAGTGGGTTCTACCATCAAACCGTATCTCTACTCTCTGGCGATGGAAAACGGTTTCTCTCCGTGCGATATGGCTCCCAATGTGCAGCATACGTATCACGTGGGCGACAAGGACTGGTCGCCGCGCAATTCCTCAAAGGCCCGTGTCGGTGAGATGGTGACCCTGAAATGGGGCCTCGCTACGTCCAACAACTGGATTTCGGCATGGCTTCTCAATCAGATGTCTCCCTCGGCTTTTGTTCGTCTTATTCACGAGTTTGGTGTGCTCAACAGGGACATCGTGCCCTCCTTGAGTCTCTGTCTCGGTCCCTGCGACATTTCCGTGCTCGAGATGGTGGGAGCCTACACTACGTTCCCTAACCGTGGAGTGCGTCGTCTGCCTGCTTTTGTTACCCGCATTGAGGACGGCAGCGGTAATGTTGTGGGTGAGTTCCCGACCCGGGTTCACGAAGTAATAAGTGAGGAGGCCGCTCTCAAGATGATTATTCTCATGCGCGGTGTTATGGACGGCGGTACCGGCGGTCGCATGCGTTTCCGCTACGGTATCAGGGCTCCGATGGCCGGCAAGACCGGTACCACCAACGACAACTCCGACGGATGGTTCGTCGGCTACACTCCCTCTTTGAGCTTCGGTGCGTGGGTGGGCGGCGACGAGCGCGACGTGCACTTTGCCTCGATGACAAACGGCCAGGGTGCCTCTGCAGCTCTTCCCGTAGTGGCTCTCTTCCTCCAGAAGGTGTATGCCGATCCCACTTTGCATTATTCCGAGGAGGAGCAGTTTGATGTTCCCGCGGGCTTCGACCCTTGTATGTCCGTATATGAGGAGGACAGGGGCGACGGCGAGACCGTATCAGATTAAACACATATCAGATGAAGACAATAGGTATAATTCCCGCTCGCTACGCCAGTACGAGATTTCCCGCAAAGCCCCTTGCTATTCTTGGGGGCAAGACGGTCATTCAGAGAGTTTACGAACAGGTGTCAGGTGTGCTCGACGAGGCCCTTGTGGCCACTGACGACGAGCGCATCTTCCGTGCTGTGGAGAGCTTCGGAGGCAAGGTGTGCATGACGTCAACGTCGCATCGCAGCGGTACGGACAGGATACGCGAGGCATACGAGAATCTGGGCGAGCACTACGATGTCGTTGTCAACATACAGGGCGACGAACCCTTTATACAGCATTCGCAGATTAAGACAGTAGTGTCGTGCTTTCAGGACCCCGCTACGCAGATCGCCACTCTCGTGAAGCCCTTCACGGAGGCCGACGGATGGGAGGCTCTGGTAAATCCCAATTCTCCCAAGGTGGTTGTCGACAAGGATATGCGTGCTCTCTATTTCTCGCGCAGCGTGATACCTTACCTGCGCGGCGTGGAGCAGTCGCAGTGGCTTTCCCGCCACACTTTCTACAAGCACATCGGCCTGTATGCCTACCGCAGCGACACCCTTATGGAAATCACCCGTCTCGAACAGTCGTCGCTGGAGCTTGCCGAGTCGCTGGAACAGCTGCGTTGGCTGCAGAACGGATATGTCATAAAAGTGGGTGTTTCCGACATTGAAACCATCGGTATTGATACGCCGGAAGACCTTCTTCGTGCGGAAGAATTCCTAAAAAGAATAAAAAAATAACACATATTACGCTTATTAAAAAAAAATGTTGTACTTTTGCGCGCAGAAATTGAGTATAAATGACAGATAGTCAGAAGCGATATATATCATCTTTGCGAGGCATATTAGTTGCATTGTGTGTTGTGCTGTGCGCCGTTGCGCAGGCTCAGCAGATATCAATAGGTACATACACTTTTCCCGACAAGAGCGAATATCAGGGTGAGATTTTCCGTGGCAAGCCCTACGGACGCGGCACCACGACATTCCCCAACGGCGACCGCTATACCGGTGAATACGTGAAAGGCAAGCGTCAGGGCAGGGGAGTCTATCAGTTTGCCGACGGGGAGAGATATGATGGAGAATGGTTCCAGGACCAGCAGCATGGTCAGGGAACCTTTTATTTCAAGAACAACAACCGTTACGAGGGTCTCTGGTTCCGCGATTATCAGCAGGGCCAGGGCACTATGTATTATCACAACGGGGACAAGTATATAGGCCAGTGGGAAGCCGACAAGCGTGAAGGCAACGGCACCTACTACTATGCCAACGGAGCCCAGTACAAGGGCGCCTGGCACGACGACAAGCGTTCGGGCAAGGGCATCTTCGACTGGGGCGACGGCAATCGCTACGAAGGCATGTGGAAGGACGGCGAGAAGTCCGGCAAGGGTGTCTTCAAGTATACTTCCGGCGACATCTATACGGGCGACTGGTTGCACGACAAGCAGCACGGTCGCGGCATCTACACCTTTGCCGACGGCGACCGCTACGAGGGCGCCTACATGAACGGCATGCGCTCGGGCGAGGGCATCTATATCTTCCGCAACGGCGACAAGTACGTGGGTCATTTCACCGACGGCCGTCAGGAGGGTCGCGGCGTGTTCACCTGGAAGAACGGTGCGTCCTACACCGGCGAGTGGAAGGCCGACCTGCGTCACGGTCAGGGCAAGTACACCTGGGCCAACGGTGATGTCTATGAGGGCATGTGGAAGAACGGACTCATGGACGGCGAAGGTATGCTCCGTCAGGTGGACGGTACGAAATACAAGGGCGGCTACAAGGAAGGTCTCAAGGAGGGCAACGGCGTGCTCATCGACAAGGACGGAAAGCGCTACGAAGGCACTTTCCACAAGGACAGGTATCAAAACAACTAAACAATATATATCGCATAATCATGGCAACAACAACTAAGGCTACTGCCAAGACTTCTACGAAGAAGGTTTCCACAAAAAAGGCCGCCACCAAGAAAAAAGTGACAAAGAAGGAGCAGGCTGCTGCAGCAAAGGCTAAGGCTCAGGAGCCGCAGATGCTGAAAATTCTGCGTAACGATGCCTACCTGAGAGATTTCAGCGACGCCATCAATGGCCGTCATCAGGCAGCTCTCGACAAGATTGCCGACTTGACCCAGAACGGCAAGCAGACGCTTTCCGACTTTGCCTCCGGTTATCTCTATTTCGGTCTTCATCGCACCGACAAGGGATGGGTTATCCGCGAGTGGGCTCCCACGGCCACGGAGATGTATCTCATCGGCGATTTCAACGACTGGAAAGAAAACGAAAAGTACGCTTTCAAGCGCGTGCGCGGCACCGACAACTGGGAGCTGAAGCTCGGTCCCCGCGGTCTCAAGCACGGCGACCTCTACAAGCTGTCCGTTCATTGGGACGGCGGTCAGGGTGAGCGCATCCCCGCATGGTGTCGTCGTGTGGTGCAGGACGATGCCACAAAGATTTTCTCCGCACAGGTGTGGGCTCCCAAGAACGAGTACGAGTGGAAGACGCTCAAGTTCAAGCCCAACACATCGCCTCTGCTCATCTACGAGTGCCACATCGGTATGGCTCAGGATGCTGAGAAGGTGGGCACCTATGAGGAGTTCCGCCAGAACGTGCTTCCCCGCGTTGCCAAGGACGGCTACAACTGCATTCAGATTATGGCCATTCAGGAGCATCCCTACTACGGCAGCTTCGGCTACCACGTGAGCAGCTTCTTCGCTCCCTCCAGCCGTTTCGGCACTCCCGAGGAGCTTAAGGCTCTCATCGACGACGCTCATTCCCGCGGCATTGCCGTGATTATGGATATCGTTCATTCCCACGCAGTGAAGAACGAGAACGAGGGTCTGGGCAACATGTGCGGCGACCCCTGCCAGTATTTCTATCAGGGCGACCGTCGCGAGCATCCCGCATGGGATTCCCTCTGCTTCGACTACGGTAAGAATCAGGTGCTCCATTTCCTCCTCTCCAATTGTAAGTACTGGCTCGACGAGTTCCGCTTCGACGGTTTCCGCTTCGACGGCGTCACCTCGATGCTCTACTACAGTCACGGTCTGGGCGAGGCCTTCATGAGCTACGCCGACTACTACAACGGTCACGAGGACGACAACGCCATCACCTATCTCACTCTTGCCAACTGTCTCATTCACGAGGTGAACAAGAATGCCATCACCATAGCCGAGGAGGTATCCGGCATGCCCGGCCTGGCTGCTCCCTTCGAGGATGGCGGCTACGGTTTCAACTACCGCATGGCGATGAACATTCCAGACTACTGGATTAAGGTTATCAAGGAGCTCCGCGACGAGGACTGGAAGCCCTCCAGCCTTCTTTGGGAGACCACCAACCGTCGTGCCGACGAGAAGACCATTTCCTACTGCGAAAGCCACGACCAGGCTCTCGTGGGCGACAAGACCATCATCTTCCGTCTCATCGACTCCGATATGTACTGGCACTTCAAGAAGGGCGACGAGACCGGCACCGTGGAGCGCGGTATTGCCCTCCACAAGATGATACGCCTGCTCACAGCCTCCACCATCAACGGCGGCTACCTCAACTTCATGGGCAACGAGTTCGGACATCCCGAGTGGATCGACTTCCCCCGCGAGGGCAACGGCTGGAGCTACAAGTACGCACGTCGCCAGTGGAACCTCGTGGACAACAAGGAGCTCTGTTTCCACTTCCTGGGCGACTTCGACCGTCAGATGATCAAGGTGCTCAAGAGCCAGCGCAACATCCAGGCTCAGCCCGTCACTGAAATTTGGCACAACGACGGCGACCAGGTGTTCGCTTATCAGCGCGGCGATCTCCTGTTCTTCTTCAACTTCTCTCCCTACAAGTCGTTCACCGACTACGGCTTCATGGTGAAGCAGGGAGCTTACGACTATGTCCTCAACACCGATGCCCAGGCATTCGGCGGCAAGGGCTTCAATGACGACTCCATCCGCCATTTTACCATCTTCGACAGCATGCTCTCGCGTGATGGCAAGGGATGGCTCAAACTCTATCTTCCGGCTCGCAGTGCCTGTGTGCTGCGCCGCGTCAAGGAATAATGAGGGAGCGACGCTACCGTCATAGAGCGTTCACGAGAACCGCACGCGTCATAAACGGCGCATGCGGTTTCCTGTTTGTTGTCTTTGCTTTGCATTTCCTGATTGTGAAGCAGAGCGACGTGCTGATGCTGTCCTATGGTATGTTCAATCATTCCGACACGCCGTTCGACCTTCTCAAGGCTTCCGTCATCTCCACGGTGTGCCTTGTCATTCCGGCTCAGCTGCTCTACTATTTCGTCACTCTTCCGCTCTCTGTGAAGGCCCTCGTGTGGTCGCCCTCGTATCTTTCCCTGGGTCTGCTCACGTCGCTCATCGTGCAGGAGGGTTTCTTCTCCTGGCGCACGCTGGAGGCCGTGCTGCTTATCTCCATACTGGTCTTCCTGTTCTTCTTCTTCAGATCGCGCCCCGATTTTCATCGCCATTCGCGCCCGAGGATGATGTCGCTCTTTGTCAGCAATTTGCTTGTGGTGTTCCTCTCCATCCTTGCGTGCTGGACGCTCAGCAACACCAGCATCTCCCTCCACTACGGTCTCGACACGGGACGTATGGTGCGTGATGGCCGCATGGACGATGTGATGTCTTCGCCCGAGCGTATGTGCTGTCTCACGGAGCGTCTCCTGCGCAGCGACGACATGGCGGGCAAGGCCCTCAAGGTGCCCTATCATCTGGGCCGCTATCTCGGTTATGCTCCGTCCGACTGGTCGGTGCCCATGTCCCGTTTCATCCGCGCAGCTATTGCCGAGGAGGAGCGTCGCGACACCGTCAATTTCGAACCCAGTAAACGCCTCTACCGCCTGCGCGTCTTCGAGGCTGCACTCCAATCGTCATCCATCAATAATAACACTAACTAATAAGATGCCCCAGATTTCCGTTCGTGGCAACGAGATGCCCGAATCTCCTATCCGTAAACTGGCTCCTCTGGCTTTCGCTGCAAAGGAGCGTGGTGTGAAAGTGTATCACCTGAATATCGGCCAGCCCGACCTTCCTACACCCAAGGCAGCGCTCGACGCCATACGCAATATCGACCGCACTATTCTCGAGTACAGCCCCTCGCAGGGATATCTCTCTTATCGTAAGAAGCTGGTGGGCTACTACGAGAAGTACAACATACATCTCTCTCCCGACGACATCATCATCACGTCGGGCGGTTCGGAGGCAGTGCTCTTCTCCTTCCTGGCATGCCTCAATCCCGGCGACGAGATTATCGTGCCCGAACCCGCTTACGCCAATTACATGGCGTTCGCCATCTCGGCCGGTGCCGTGATACGCACCATCGCCACCACCATCGAGGAGGGTTTCTCCCTGCCCAAGGTGGAGAAGTTTGAGGAGCTCATCAACGAGCGCACGCGCGCTATACTTATATGTAACCCCAACAACCCCACGGGCTATCTTTATACGCGCCGCGAGATGAACCAGATACGCGACCTCGTGAAGAAGTACGACCTCTATCTCTTCTCCGACGAGGTGTATCGCGAGTTCATCTACACCGGTTCGCCCTACATCTCGGCCTGCCATCTGGAGGGTATCGAGCAGAATGTGGTGCTCATCGACTCTGTGTCCAAGCGCTACAGTGAGTGCGGCATCCGCATCGGCGCCCTCATCACTAAGAACGAGGCTGTGCGCAAGGCCGTGATGAAGTTCTGCCAGGCACGTCTGTCTCCTCCATTGATTGGTCAGATAGCTGCCGAGGCGTCTCTCGACGAGCCTGAGGAGTATTCCACGGAGGTCTATGAGGAATATGTGGAGCGCCGTAAGTGTCTCATCGACGGGCTCAACCGCATTCCGGGTGTCTACAGCCCCATACCTATGGGTGCCTTCTACACCGTCGCCAAGCTGCCTGTGGACGATGCAGAGCGTTTCTGCGCCTGGTGTCTCAGCGACTTCCAGTACGAGGGCGAGACCGTCATGATGGCTCCTGCCGCCGGTTTCTACACCACGCCGGGTGCCGGTCGCAATCAGGTGCGTCTGGCCTATGTCCTCAAGAAGGAGGACCTCAACCGTGCTCTCTTCATTCTGCGCAAGGCTCTCGAGGCTTATCCCGGCAGAGTGGAGGCCTGATTTCTCTCTCATGGGCGCCACGGCATTCATCTCTTCGCGTCTGTTCCGTAGTTCGCGCACGGGTTCCCTTGCTGTGAGCATCGCCACGGCGGGTGTTGCCGCGGGTGTCTTCGTGATGCTCCTTTCGGTTAGCATCGTGCTGGGCTTTCAGGGTGAGATACGCGACAAGATGTCGTCCTTCTCGGGCCACATCCAGGTGCTTGCCCACGAGAGTCTCTACAGCCCTTTCTCGCGTCCCATCAGCTTCAGTCCTGAGCAGGAGCGCTGGATGTCTTCCCATCCGCATGTCAGCGCCGTGCGCCATTTTGCCCTCAAGGAGGGTATGCTCAAGACCGACGATGTCTTCCGCGGCATACAGCTCAAGGGCGTCGACGGCGATTCCACGCTCAACCTCTCGCAGGGTCCTTCGCTGCGCATCTCGCGCTCCATGGCCCGCAGCCTCCGTGTGAAGCAGGGCGACCGAGTCTTCGCATATTTCTTCGACGGTTCGCTCAAGGCCCGCCGCTTCACGGTGGTGGATGTTTATGAGACGCACCTCAAGGAGTTCGATGAGAATGTGTGCTTCTGTCCTCTCTCTCTCGTGCAGCAGCTCAACGGCTGGAAGGGCGACGAAGTGGGTGGAGTGGAGGTCACCCTTGATTCCTACGACGCCCTCGACGATGTGGCGCGCAGTTTCCGCAAGCGCTTCAATCACGAGACGGACGCCTCGCAGCGTCCTTTCGTGTCGCTCTCCGTGCGTGAACTGTATCCTCAGATATTCTCCTGGCTGCAGTTGCTCGACGGCAATGTGTGGGCCATCCTCATCCTGATGACGCTGGTGGCTGTCACCACCGTTGTGTGCGGTCTTCTCATCATCATCCTTGAGCATACGAGCCTCATCGGTCTTCTCAAGGCGATAGGATGTTCCAATGCTCAGGTGCGCAGCATTTTCCTGCGCCTCTCTTCGCTCATTGTGCTGCGTGCCCTGTTGTGGGGCAATGCTTTGGCGGCGTTGCTGATTTTCGTGCAGCGGTGTACGGGTGTCATCCGTCTTGATGCCGAGGCCTACTATCTCTCGGAGGTCCCGATGTATGTCTCATGGCCTCTGTTTTTGCTGGTCAATGTGTCGGTGTTTGTCATCACGGTGCTCTCGCTGCTTGTTCCCTCCGTTGTCATCAGCCACATCCGCCCCGCCCAGAGCATGCGTTTCGAGTAAAGGAGGGCGCTTTCGGATTACTCTTTTGGCGCCTTTGTGAAGAAAAGAACGTAAGAAGTAAGATGTAAGAATAAAGCATAGAAAAATGAAGAAGACATTGATTTGGATTGGTGCGCTGGTTGTCGGTGCAATATTGGGAATGTTAGGCTATTCATGGCTCAACGAGGTGATGAACTTTGTGGCGACGGTCTATACGAGGCTGTTCCAACTGCTGGCCGTGCCGACTATCGTGCTGGCGGTAATAACCACCTTCGCCACATTCGGTTCGAAAGGTTCTGGCAGGATATTCGGTCATACGCTGACATACACGCTGCTCACCACCTTTGCCGCCGCTGCTGTGGGTGCTGTGCTGTATGTGTTGGTGGGCCCGGGTAATCTGCCCGCAGAGGCTGTCAGCAACGGTGCCCAGCCTTCAGACATCGGCCCTCAGACATCTTATGTCGACCATATCATCAGCATCATTCCCAATAACATCGTGAAACCGTTCTTCGACGGCAACGTGCTCTCGCTGCTGCTCCTGGCCTTTGCCATCGGCTTCGGACTCTCGAAGCTCCCTGAGTCTGAGAACAAGGGTGTTGTCGTGAAGTTGCTGTCGGGACTTCAGGAACTGCTCTTCCTCCTGATACGCGGGTTGATATGGACCTTGCCTTTGGGTATCATCGCTTTTGCTGCTCAGTTGTCCGCCCAGGTCTCTGCGGGTGTCATAGCCGATTCCATAGGAAAATACGTGTTGGTGGTGCTTGGCGGCAATGTCATTCAGTTCTTCATCATACTGCCTCTGTTCCTGTTGGCACGCGGTCTGAATCCTCTTCATGTGTTGAGTAAGATGATGCCGGCCGTCCTGATGGCGCTCTTCACCAAGAGCAGTGCCGCCACGCTGCCTGTCACAATGAATACTGCCGAGAGCCGTCTGGGTGTCAGCAGCAAGGTGGCCCGCTTCGTACTTCCCATCTGCACCACTATCAATATGAACGGTTGTGCAGCCTTCATCCTCGTCACTTCGCTTTTCGTGATGCAGAACGGTGGAACGCCCCTTACGTTTACCACCATCCTGCTGTGGATACTTGTCTCTGTTGTCTCGGCAATCGGCAATGCCGGTGTTCCCATGGGTTGTTACTTTCTCACCCTCTCACTCATGTCGGGCATTGGCGCACCCGTTGCCATCCTCGGCATCATATTGCCCATCTACACCATCATCGACATGATTGAAACGGCAGAAAACGTCTGGTCCGACTCCTGCATTTCGGCCATGGTTGACAAGGATATAAACGCACAATAATCTTTTTACTCTATCTCCTGCAGGAAGATGGCATCGAGAGCCCAGGTGGCGGCGTCGTTGGTGAAGAAATACCCGGCCGGCTTGGGATCTGTGCTCGTATTGTTCGTGTGGAAGAGCCAACCCGTGTCGCTGAAAGGATGGTGCTGCTGCATCTCCTTCTTCGCCAGAGAGAGCTTCTCGCCGTTGCCCGTCTGCCAATAGGCATACAGACCCAGGCGGGGGCAGGGGAAACTGTTGTGGGTGATGGTCTTCGCCTTGTAGCGATAGTTCGCCGCGTGGTCGAGCCATGCTGCAGCCCAGGGTTTGTTGTGGATGGAGAGCATCATCTCGTTCATGAACTCGAAACCGCCCATAATGGTGCACAGATGGTTGGTGTGCTGCACGGTGCTGTCGCCTTCCCACGAGAGGATGCCCGTTGCCGGATCGTAGCCCAGAGCGAGAGGGCCGGAGAAGAGGCCGTGAGGCATAGCCGTGATGCTGCGCATACCGGTGAGTATTTTGTCGCGATAGTGCTTGTCTCCTGTGCGCTCCCATTCCGTGAACCAGTTGCCGGCATACGCCAGCCAGTCGGGGCCGATGCGCAGGCGCGCAGGAGCCGTGCAGGGATATTTTTCGCTGCGGGGCTGGGCAAGACGCAGGGGGTCGAGAGTGTAGAGCAGAGTGTCGGCATCGCGCACTTCGCGCATGATGTCGCCCAGACGCTCGTCCGCCGTGAGATAGTACATGAAGCGGTTCCAGAACGCCTGCGAGATGCGGGCCTCCTTGGCGCCGCACCCCCAGTGGAGCACATTGTGGCGTGTGCCCAGTCCGGCATGTGCGCCGCGATGGTAGGTGTCCACCTCGGAGCAGTGACGCGTCATACCTGTGGCAAGGCGCCACACAGCGGCATCGCCCGTGCGCAGGAACTGATACCACAGCATGGCGGGAGTGCCGAGTTCGGTGTTGTCCCAGGCATATCCTCCGACATCGTAGCGCCACTCCCCGCGACTGTTGTCGTAGGTGTGCATGAAGTCGCCGTAGTTGAAATAGCCGTACCATCCGTGCTGCTCCTGCTGACGCTCGAAGAAGAGCATGAGGGAATCGAGCTGGCGGTCGGTGTCGGTGCCGCGGGCCAGCGACCAGATACCGAAGGCACGTCTGTCGTGGAGGTATTGCGGCGTGGGGACATACTGTGCGTGGGAGAGCTGCGAGGGCGCTCCGGCGGGAAGCGAGGATATCCAGAGTGTGCTGGTGCGCGCTGTGCCGACGGGTGTCGACATGCCGGGCTGCACGTCCTCGTAGGCTGCTTCCAGTCCGTGGGGTATGGTGTCGTAGTGGGCGAAGTTCATCGCCTCGGCCTCGGGGCTCCACAAGGCAACGGTGACGACGGCTGTGTCGCTGCGCGCTCCGTCAACCTGAAGCGTGGAGGGATACGACTGCCAGAAGTCCTCCAGAGAGACGGCAACGGTGGCGTGCCTGTCTCCGACGGCCACCATACCGGGAGCGCGGCGCCCTTCGATGGTACCGATCCAGGGAGAGGACGATGTGGCGCGCTTGCGTATGCTGTAACCGTTGGGCGAGAGCTGCGAGAGACGGAATCCGTCCCACGAGGCTATCTCTTCGAGGATTGCGCGGCTCTTCTCCGTTGCGGGATTGCCCAGACTGTCGAGGGATATGATGCGGCGGGCGATGAGAGGCTTCACGGCCATATCGCGCACTCCGCCGTCTTCTGCAAACCACACATGGCGCTCGTGCATCTTGTCCTGCAGAGGCACCTTCAGACGCAGACTCATCTCATGAAGACCTTCCTTTGCCGTCTCCTCGCTGATGAACGAGGTGAAGACGACCTTCTCTTCTGGGCAGCCTGTCCATGAATATATCCTCATGGTGAAGTCCTTGCCGTCGTAGCGCGTGCAGCGTGAGAACCGACCCTCGCGCTCCACCTTGACGCTCAGCACGGGTTGGCACTTGCCGTTGATGCTGACCTCGGGAACGAGGGCGGGAGAGGGCTTTGCGGAAGCATCTCCTGAGGGCAGACAACCGCTGATGCCCAGCCATTTGATGCTGCCGTCGGGCCAATAGGCAAGGGGCCACTGGTCGGTGTCGGCCTCGCGCACGGTGATGCGCTGCCCCTTGCGGAGCTCGCCTTGGGAGAAGGGCAGACCGAAGGTGAAGGGCATGCCGGGACGGGGAGTGCCGATGCAGTTCATGTCGGCAAGGGAGAGGGAGCGCAGGGGTGGCTCCGCAGCGTTGTGTGTGATGCGGAAGCGGCGCAACTGTGCGTGGCTCTCTGTGGTGCGGAAACCGAAGTAGCCGCTACGGAGGGGCTGCAGGTCAACATAGTTGACAAGTGTGTCGCCGTCGATAACGTAGAGCACGCGGCCCTGACAGCTCTCCAGATGTATGTGATACCAATGGTCGGCCTTGATGAGATGCGAGGCGTCGGTATATTCGCGTATGACGGCGGGACGGGGCTGTCCGTCGTAGCGGCGGAAGCGCGTGGTGGTGTTGGAATTGCCGCCGTAGCCCACATAGTAGAGCGACATCTCGGAGGCACGGGAGAATTCGCCCTTGCGCGACTTGGCTCCGCTGAGAGCCTTGTCGGCCATCCAGAAGCAGTTGAGGTCGGACACACGGGCGTCGCTCATGATACGTGCCTCGTAGTCGATGACGACGTCGCCCTGCAGCAGAGTCCTGTTCCAGAGGGTGAGACCCTTGGGAGCCACGATGTCGCAGACGGAATCACGGCTCCACGTTACCTTTGCATCCTTGGAGGCATTCTCTATAAGCCAGGAACTCCCTGCCGCAGAAGCAGAGAGTTCCATAGAGAGAGCGATGATAGCAAGACGTGCTCTCATTTATTTGGTGTATTTAAGTCCGAGATAGAGACCGTTGACATTCTTCAGCATAGAAGAGATGACATTGAGCGAGGAATTGGTGTTGCCGAGAATCTGCTGCACGAGTTCCATGAGCTTGGAAGCGTCGGCTGCCACCTGCAGTGTGTTGCCCGTAATCTTCACGTTGAGGATGAAGTCCCTGGAGAGCTGGCTGATGAGCTGGCCGCCCAGACGCAGCGTGAGGTCGTGACCGCTGACGCTCCACACGAAGGGAAGGCCCTTGTTGGTGTTGGCGTTGTATGTCAGGCTGCCGGTCTTGTCCTTGTTGAACGTGATGGAGATCTTGCCGGGAGTGAAGCCCAGTTTGGTGAGCTGGTTCTGCAGGCTGCTCTCTATCTTGGCGCTGACGGCTGTGCTGGCAATGTTCTTGAGCACTTCCTCGCTCTCGAATACGACAGCAGGCTGTGAATAGGTCCACGTGCCCACGATGGTGTTCTCGTTGACCGTAGCCGTGCCGAGGAGGTTGGCAACGATGTTACCCACGGTGCTGCTTCCTGTGGCTGCTGTGGCTGCAGACGATGCTGCGGATGTGGCTACATTCTTGAGCAAATCGCCGAGCTGGGCGTTTGCCGTGTTCACTGTGAGGGCCGTAATAGCCAAAATGATGAACTTTTTCATTGTCTTGTGTATTAGAGTGTTAATTTATTCTTTTTAAATTATTTCTTCAAGGCTGCGATACTGTCCTTGAGAGCCTGTATCTTGCTCTCTGCGTCGGCGAACTTCTTGCGCTCCATCTCCACCACCTGTGCGGGTGCGTTCTGTACGAAGCGCTCGTTCTGCAGTTTCTTTTCGATGCCGGCCTTGAAGCCCTCGAGGCGCTGTATCTCGGCCTCGGCCTTCTGTATCTCGGCCTCCGCGTCGATGAGTCCTGCCATGGGTACGCCGTATTCCGTAGTGCCTACGAGGAAGGTCTGGGCATTGCTGTCCTTCTCCTTCACCTCGACGATGTCCTCAAGATTGGCCATCTTCATGGCGGCAGCCCGGTAGGTGCCTTGCAGGTTTCCGCCCACCACTTGCAGTGTGAGGCTTTCTTTGGGGGCGATGTTCTTCTGGGCACGTATGGTACGCACGCCGCTGACAACGAGTTTGATGTCCTCCACATTCTTCAGCACAGCCAGTTCGTTTGCCGTCGGGGCATCCAGCTTGAGGTTTTCGCGCATGATACTCTCGCCCGGCTTGCGCTCCTCGAGAGCCTGCCACAGTTCCTCCGTGATGAAGGGGATGAAGGGATGCAGCATCTTCAGCAGCACATCGAAGAAACGCAGTGTGGCCTCGTAGGTCGTGCGGTCGAGGGGCTGTGCCTCGCCGTTGATGTAGGCGGGCTTCACCATCTCCAGATACCAGCCGGAGAACTCGTCCCAGAAGAGTTTGTAGACAACCATCAGGGCCTCGCTCAGACGATACTTGGAGAAGAGGTCGCTGAGCTCCGCGTTGGCTTCCTTCAGTTTTGCGTCAAACCACGCGACAGCCAGCTTGGCGGCATCTGTCTGCTCTGTGTCGGCCACCTGCCAGCCCTTTACCAGACGGAAGGCGTTCCATATCTTGTTGTTGAAGTTGCGACCCTGCTCGCAGAGCGCATCATCGTAGAGGATGTCGTTGCCGGCAGGAGCGGAGAGCAGTATGCCCATGCGCACACCGTCGGCTCCGTAGCGCTCGATGAGGTCGAGGGGGTCGGGGCTGTTGCCCAGGCTCTTCGACATCTTGCGACCGAGCTTGTCGCGCACGATACCAGTGAAATACACGTGCTTGAACGGCATCTTGCCCTGATACTCGTAGCCTGCCATAATCATGCGGGCCACCCAGAAGAAGATGATGTCGGGACCGGTCACGAGGTCGGCGGTGGGGTAGTAGTACTTTATCTCCTCGTTGTCGGGCTCGGCGATGCCGTTGAACAGCGATATGGGCCACAGCCATGATGAGAACCATGTGTCGAGTGCGCCCTCGTCCTGCACGTAGTTGCCCTCGGGAGCCGTCTCGGAGACGATAATCTTGTCGTTGGGATACTCCTCCAGTCCCGTTTCCTTCAGCAGGTCGGCGTCGTAGTATGCAGGTATGCGGTGTCCCCACCACAGTTGGCGCGAGATGCACCAGTCCTTGATGTTCTCCAGCCAGTTGCGGTATGTGTTCTTGTATTTTGCGGGATAGAACACGATGTCGTCGTTCATCACGGGCGGCAGGGCGATGTCGGCAAAGTGCTGCATGCGTATGAACCACTGCAGCGAGAGACGGGGCTCGATGGGCACATTGGTGCGCTCTGAGTAGCCCACTTTGTTGTCGTAGTCCTCCACATGGTCCATCAGTCCTGCGGCGACGAGGTCTGCGGCCATCTGCTTGCGGCATTCGAAGCGGTCCATGCCCTCGTACTTGGCGCAGTTCCTGCGGCATTCCTCCTCGATCTGCTCCAGCGTCACGTGGGCGTCGGGGGTGAAGATGTCGTAGGTGGTGAGGTTGTATTTCTGTCCGAGCATGTAGTCGTTGGCGTCGTGTGCGGGAGTCACCTTCAGGCAGCCCGTGCCGAAACCGATTTCCACATAGCGGTCCTCAATCACGGGCACCACGCGTCCCACGATGGGCACCACGAGGTGCTTGCCCTTGAGCCACTGGTTCTTCTCCTCCTTGGGGTTGATGCACACAGCCACGTCGCCCATGATTGTCTCAGGACGTGTGGTGGCCACGACGGCGTATTTGCCGGGTTCCTCCACCACCATGTATTTCATGTAGTAGAACTTGGAGTGCTCGTCGTGGTAGATGACCTCCTCGTCGGAGAGTGCCGTCTGGCGCTCGGGGTCCCAGTTCACCATCCTCAGACCCCGGTAGATGAGTCCCTTGCGGTAGAGGTCGCAGAAGACGGAGATGACGGCCTTCGAGCGCTCTTCGTCCATGGTGAATGCCGTGCGGTCCCAGTCGCACGAGCATCCCAGCTGGCGCAGCTGCTTGAGGATGATGCCTCCGTGCTCTTCCGTCCAGTCCCATGCGTGCTTGAGGAACTCCTCGCGTGTGAGGTCGCTCTTGTTGATGCCCTGCTCCTTGAGTCGCTTGATCACCTTGGCCTCTGTGGCAATGCTTGCGTGGTCGGTGCCGGGCACCCAGCATGCGTTCTTGCCCTCCATGCGTGCGTGGCGCACGAGGATGTCCTGGATGGTCTCGTTGAGCACGTGGCCCATGTGGAGCACACCCGTCACGTTTGGCGGGGGTATCACGACGGTGTAGGGCTCGCGTCCGTCGGGCTTGGAGGCGAAGAGTTTCTGCTCCAGCCAGTATTTATACCATTTTCCCTCTACTTCGGAGGGGTCGTATTTGGTTGCTAATGACATGGTAATTGTATTAATTATCCTATTATTGTTGATGAAAATACACTAAAGTGGGTGCAAAGTTACGAAAAAAATGCTAACTTTGCAAACGCTATGCATACAAAAGAAGAGAAATTGGCAGCTTTTGGACGTCTCTTGGACGTCATGGACGATTTGAGAGAGAAATGTCCGTGGGACAGGAAGCAGACAAATGAGTCTCTGCGCCCCAACACGATAGAGGAGGTTTTCGAACTTTGCGACGCTCTCATCCGCGAGGACAATCATGAGATTTGCAAGGAGCTGGGCGACGTGCTGCTGCACGTGGTGTTCTATGCCAAGATAGCCTCCGAGAAGGAGGAATTCGACATTGCCGATGTCTGCAACAAGCTGTGCGACAAGCTCATCTTCCGTCATCCCCATGTCTACGGCGAGGCCGAGGCCCGGTCGGCGGGCGAGGTCAAGGTGATATGGGAGCAGGTGAAGCAGAAGGAGAAGGACGGCAACAAGACGGTCCTGAGCGGCGTTCCCGACGCCCTGCCTTCACTCATCAAGGCCTATCGCATCCAGGACAAGGCGCGCGGTGTGGGTTTCGACTGGGAAGACCGTGCCGACGTGTGGGACAAGGTGCACGAGGAGATAAATGAACTCCGTGCCGAACTGGAGAAAGATGACATCCAGCGCAGCACGGAGGAGTTCGGCGATTTTCTCTTCTCGCTTGTCAATGCCGCCCGTCTCTATCACATCAATCCCGACAACGCTCTTGAGAAAACTAACCGTAAATTTATCAAGCGTTTCAATTACGTCGAGGCTGCTGCGAAGGCTTCGGGACGCTCCCTTTCGGAGCTCACTCTCAGCGAGATGGACAAGCTTTGGAATCAGGCGAAGAAGCTTTAGCGCCTCCTTGTTTTTTGTCTTTTCCGGGCCCCTTGCGGTGCTGGTTCCCGTTGCGGTTCCAGTTCTTGTTTCTGTTCTGCTGCTGGCGCATACCATTCTTCAGCATGTTGTGGTGGAAGCGGTCCTCGGCACGTATCACGCGGAACATCTTCTCCGCTGTGATGGCGTTGGCGCCCTTCTCGTAGAAGTTCTTCTTCACCTCGGCTTCCTTCTTCTCGATGTCGGCCAGCTGTGAGAGCACGGCGCCGAAGTTCTCGCGGCTGTTCTTCTTCAGTTCATACTTCTGCCTTCCCAGCTGGAACAGGCTCATCTTGTATTCGCGGTAGATGGGCATGAATGCCTCTGCCTGCTTCTCGCTCAGCAGAGCCTCGTCGATGATGGCTTTTTCCTGGCGCTTTGCGATTTCCTGGAACGGATTGCGACCGTCTTTCTTCCCGTCTGCATAGGCGGAGAATGTCACCACAGCCATCAGCAGCGCTAACATAATCTTTTTCATAGTCCTTGTCCTTTCTTTTAGTATTGGGTTAGATAATACTCGATGTCCACATTGTTGAGCATAGCATATTCCACAATCTCGTCGTCGTAGAAGTTTTCCGGCTCGTTCTCGGCAAGCATGGCGTCCTGCGTGTTCAGCAGTCCCACGCTGACCGCAGCCACCACACCTACGGCGGATGCTGCCACAGCCCATCGCTTCCACAGAGGCATCACCTTCGGAGCCTTCGTCGCGCGCTGACTCTTGCTCTCTTCCTGGCGGATGCGCTCCATCATCCTTTCGGGGAAACTTTCAAAGTATCCCTCGGGGGTGATCCACGGATTATGCTTATTTGTTGCTCTCATAGACATCTATAAGACAAGGGTAGTTGAAAAAGGTTTATTCTTCGTTGTTAAAAAATTGTTTTATTTTTTCTGCGGCCATGTGATAGGAGGCTTTCAGCGCCCCTACGCTGGTGCCCAGTATCTCCGACATCTCCTCGTATTTCATCTCCTGGAAGTATTTCATCAGGAACACCTGCTTCTGCTTCGGGGGCAGGGCGGTGACGGCCCGCTGCAGCTGCTGTTCCGTCTCGTCGCCGTCGAAATAGGGGTCGGAGGCCACGTCGGGTATCTCGCTGTCGCTCGTCATCTTGTTTTTCTCGAGGAAGTTGAGCGCCTCGTTCGTTGCTATGCGGAAGAGCCACGAACCTATCTTGGCGTCTCCGCGGAACGCGTCGCGTGCCTGCCAGGCCTTTAGGAATGTGTTCTGCAGCACGTCGTCGGCATCTTCATGACGGCCCACCATACCTCTTATATGTATATAGAGCCTTTCCTGATGTTCTCTCACTATGGCTACGAATTCCTGTTCCGTCATAGTGAAAATGTCTTGTGTGTTGGAAAATGTAAGCTGGGGTGCTACTTCATGTTCACCTTGCGCACCGTCTTGCCCACTTTGAGGATGTAGCATCCCCGGGAGAGGTTCAGCTTGAAGGACACTTCATCGTTCTCGAGGGGTAGGGAAGTGATTCTCACGCCGGCCAGATTGAATACCTCCAGTTTCTGTCCCATGGCGTTGTTCACCTTCACGCTGCCTTCCTTCACCACGATGCTGACGCTCTGCATTTCATCCTCGACGGCATCGTCTGCCTGCTCCATGCTGTGTGCAGGAAGTGCCAGAAATGCTGTCATAAGTGCTAAAATGTAGAACTTTTTCATCCTTTTTTAGGTTTTCACAACGCAAAAATAGGAATTTTATTTTATTCCGGCAAACTTTTTTCGAAAAAAATGTGTTGTTAGATGCAGAAAGTGTTGAAAAAACGACTTTTTTCGCCCGATTTTTGCACAAATACCGTCTTTAAACCGCTTTTCGTTTTGGTTTTCATTTATCATTTTTCATTTCTCATTTAGGCGCAGCCGCCTGTTTCGAATCCTCTAGCGACAGTCTGAGAACAGTCTGAGGAGTTTGACGGCGTCTTCCGAATACTCAGAATATTTCGATTATTTTGATTTTTTTTAAGGGGAGGGCGCCTCAAATATCCGTATTTTCTGATGCAAAAGTGCAAAAAAGGCCTCGTAATATGGCTTGTGACGACTTTTCGTGAACTTTTCCGAAGCACAAAAGTTTGCGAAATGATAGGGTAGAGTACTAAAAAGAGCAATTCGTACACGTTTTTGAGGCGAAAAACAGCCTTTTTGAGAGTGTATTTGGAACGATTTTGGGTCTTTGATCCTAACAGTCCTACTTTTGACTGTTGCCTAACTTGTTGTTTCTTTGCTTTTTAGGTGAGGTGTAAATAGGCATTTGTGACAGTAGACAGTTATTCCAGTTGTTTTTTGAGGGGTATCACTTTCTTTATTATTATATATTATATTAAATATTAATAAGTTATATAGCATATAAAGGAGATATGCATACCTTGTTTTTTTATTGGAAGAATTGGAATTGGAAGAATCCATCAGTTTTATTTCTTTCTACAAAGCTTATTCTTTTGCGTGCGATGGTGCGTTGATGTCGTTGTAGCAAGGTAGTTCCTCCTCTTAGCAAGCAGTAGCAAGCTTCTTCCTTCACTCTTCCCTCGACCTTCTCCCGTAGTTCTCTCGAATGTCATTCAGTATTCCTTCATTATTTATGCAGTATTTTCGCACTATATGTGCAGTCTTCCACTGGACATATACTGGACATATACTGGACATATACTGGACTTTGGTCGAGAGAACTTGCTTGGAACTTGCTTAGAAGAGGCTTAGAAGAGGCTAGGAAGTGCTTGGAAAGAGCTATAATCTCAATGTTCAATGGTGAATGTTCAATGTTCAATGGTGAATGTTGCGTTCACTGCGTTCCGCCCCATTCGCTCGCGAAAGGTCAATGATGCCTTTGTCGGAGTGCTAGGCGGCAAAATTTCTCACAAACGATAAAAAAACTTCAATAACCAATAAATTTCTACCATTTTTCCCAAAAGTAACAACTTGTCAACTTGTTAACTTGTCAACTTGTCTACTTTTTTAATTATTTTTGTGGTGTAAACCGAAACTAACACCATGAAACCTTCTATGACGAAATGATAAAAATTGAAGACGCAATCTGTTTAGCTGCCAACGCCCATAAAGGCCAGAAAGACTTAGAGGGAAGTCCTTATATACTGCACCCTTTGAGAGTAGGAATGATGGGACAGAACTACGAGGAAATGGTGACAGGTTTCTTGCACGATGTTGTGGAAGATACAGATATATCGTTTTCTCAGCTTGAAGAAAAGGGTGTAAGTGATGAGGTAATCGCAGCGTTGAAGTTGCTTACCCGAAGCGACGGGGAAACGTATTGGGAATATGTTGAAAGGATAGCGAGGTCGGACAATAAGTTAGCTTTAAGAGTTAAGTTGAACGACCTTTCCCACAACCTGGAAAGAGGTAAGAAGTATGGTCATTTCGATTTGGTGAAAAAACATGAGCAAGCATATGAGTACCTTGTCAAGTTGTTAAAAGGAGAAAAAGATGAAATGGGATAAGACCACAACTTTTTCTATAACAAGAACGAAAAAAAGCCACCCGAAGGCGGCTCTTGTGCAGTTCATCCGAGGTGCTGTTTCAATAGGTCCCTGTAAGGTGACTTGCGGATTTTGATGATGGCTTTCTCACGAATCTGGCGTACTCGTTCTCTGGTAAGACCCAATTTCAGACCAACAGTATAAAGCGTTTCTTCGTTCTGTTCCAAACCGAATGTGCTGCAGAGGATTGTGGCTTCCTTGTCGTTGAGCAGGAGTCGGAAGACTTGTTTGATGTCGTATGACAGTGATTTTCGATCCACTTCGTTGTCTGTCCCGTTGTCGTTGCTCAAGCAGTCGCCCACTGTTGTCTCGCTATTTCCATAGGCCGGTGTGCTTGTTGACACGAAGTTATGCTTGCTGTTTAAGAGCGCGTTGGCATGCTGGATGTCGATGCCGGCAAAGGCGGCGAATTCCTCAGCAGTAGGGTAGCGTTGTTCGTTTTGCATTGTCTCGTTGAGCAGGCGGTTGTACAGAAGCTGTTGGGAGATGACGTGCTGTGGCTTGCGAATCGTCTGTCCGTGTTCCGATACTGCCTGTTGGATTGCCTGCCGTATCCACCACACGGCAAAGGAGATGAATTTGATGCCGCGCGTCTCGTCGAATTTCTCAGCGGCTCGAATAAGCCCGATGTTGCCCTCGGAGATGATGTCTGCCATTTCCATGTTCGCCTTTTTGTACTGGTTTGCCACTGTGATGACGAAGCGCAGGTTTGCCTCAACAAGGCGCTGTTTTGCCAGTTCACCTTCATCTCCGCCTTCTCGGATAGTACGCGCCAGTTGTCTCTCTTCTTCCTCTGTCACTTGGCTGTAGTGCTTGACATCGCGCAGGTACTTTTCTACTGACACGGAATCGCGTTCCGTGATGCTCTGTGTACTTTTGAATTGTCTGATAGGCATAATGTGTTTTAGGTTAAAAAATGAATGGTATCCATATATATGTGATTTTTGTGACAAACAAATGTTCCCGTACATATATTAATTTATACGATGAGCAAATGTTGAAACCGCTCGGAACAGGCTATAAATGGGGCTTTTGAGTGATTTTTTTAATAAGATTTTGTTGATAAACGGGTAAATGGATGTTTTCGAAAAAAAATGAAAAAAAATCGCTTAAATACTTGTTTTTGCAAAATCTGTGCTTAAAACTTGCCGACAGATGCAATGCGTGGATTCGGCGTTGAGGTATACTATAAGGATAAGACCGTATGGTGTACTCAGAAAGCTATGGGGATGCTCTTCGACTGCTCTTCGGATAATGTAGGACTTCACTTGAAGAATATTTTTGCAAGCGGTGAACTGTCAAAGGATTCAGTTACCGAGAAAATCTCGGCTACTGCCTCTGACGGGAAAATTGTGAAAACTGATGTCTCAATCGCCAAGAACTATTTGAAGCAAGGAGAATTGGAGGACATGGGTCAGTTGGTGAACGGTGTGCTGGAATTGGCAGAACGCATGGCCAAGCGTCATATCCCCATGACGATGGAGGACTGGGCCAAGCAGATAGACACCATATTGGCAGCTGGCAGAAACGAAGTGCTGCAAACCGCAGGAAATGTTACTGCAGAGGAAGCAAAGGAACATGCGGAGACGGAATTTGAGAAATATCGTATTATTCAGGACCGTCTGTTCCAAAGTGACTTCGACAGATATCTGGGAGCTTTGCCGTTTGAAGAAGAAGGGAAAATGTAAAATGTAGAATGGAGAATGTAAAATGAAGGCTACTGATTTTTTCAGCAGCCTTTTTTGTTTCGCGATATGTATATTTGCGGGGCAGGTAAACCCTAGGCAAGGACTTGGCAAGGAGTTAGCAAACCCTTCGTTCGCTTTTCATTCGCTCTTCCCTCGACCTTCTCCCGTAGTTCTCTCGAACGTCGTTCAGTATTCATTCACTATTCATGCAGTATTTTCGCACTATATGTGCAGTCTTCCACTGGACATATACTGGACATATACTGGACATATACTGAACATATACTGGACATATACTGAACTTTGGTCGAGAGAACTTGCTTGGAACTTGCTTAGAAGAGGCTAGGAAAGAGCTTGCAATGATTTGTGCTGTTTTGCAGGTTTTGATAGCCAGCATCTTTTTCGCGACATCCGCGACATCCGCGACACGAATATTTTGTTCCCTCAAAGACTTTTTGCAGCATTTGAAGATGAAAAAATAGGGGAAAGGTTGTTAGTTTTGAGAAAAAAGTGTATTTTTGTGACTGAATATCGGACGATTGCCCTCGAAATGCACATGCAAACGTGGGGTAAAAAGGCTTCAGCGGAAGTGCCGGTATGACCTTAGTGAAAAATGAATTAGTATCGAAATTCTGATGAGGTTCACTTTCAAATAGTCGCCAACTAATGAAGCTACGACCTTGCAGGATTGGGATACGCCTTTTGGGCGTACCCTTTTCTTGTATATCGTAGCAGGCCTGTTTGGCGACGGCTGGAAAGTGAGTATGCAAGAGACGAGGGTGCGCTTCTTTTTCTCTTCATCATAACCTTATTAGTTATAAAAATGATAAGTAACAGAAGAAATGTTTAAAGTAATATGGGATTCTTCATATAATGGAGTTCGTCTTACGATGTCAAGTAAAGGTGATGCACTTAACATATCACCTCGACCAGTATTCTGGGAAGAACTTGATTTATTGGGATTGAATAAACGCGGGTGGATATACCCTCACGTTGAAGAACCTCTATTATGGGCATGCGATCGCAGATATTTCTATAAGGGTCAATTTGTGCTTGAAGTGAAAGGTGGTAATGTGTTTGATGCGCCAGAGGTTATTCAACAAGATGGTTATGATATCTTGACATTGGAACCTGTTAATATGGAACGTTTGCGCTCTTGTAACGAAGATACAATGTTCATTATTGAGCACGAGGCAATGGATTTTATAAACCAAACATATCGTCGATATAAAAATATTCGTGAGGTTTCGCAAAAGAATCCAGATTTAGACTTCCAAAAGTTAGCATCTTCACTTGAGAAGAAAACCAAGGAAGAGTATGTTGTTATTAAAGAAGATTGCGATAGTTTTGATGTAATGCCATTGAGTAAAGCCGAAGAACAAGGCAAAGCACCAATACTATCAAGTAATACAGATATCTTTGTTGCTTCATTTAGTGGAGGTAAGGACTCTCAAGTAGTTCTTGATTTAGTAACGAGAGTGGTTACTCCAGAAGATATAGTTGTTATTTACTCTGACACGGGATATGAGTTGCCTCCTTCTCTCAACTTGTATAATGAAGTAAAGAACTATTATAAACAGAAATATCCTAGCCTGAGATTTTATACAGCAAAAAACCATCAGTCAGTGTTGCACTATTGGAATGAAATCGGTGCGCCTAGTAGAATTCACAGATGGTGCTGTAGTATAATGAAATCTGCTCCATTAAGTAAATTGCTTAAGGATATTGTGGGAAATGGGAAACAACCCAACGCCATATTATTTGATGGCGTTCGTGCAGAAGAAAGTGTAAGTCGCTCATCTCGTTCAAGAATTGGTAAAAATGTAAAACATAATAAAATTATAAATGTAAGTCCTATTCTAGAATGGAGTGCGACTGAGATTTATCTATATTTACTTCTCAATGGACTTCCTATTAATGAGGCTTATAGAAAAGGACTTTCGCGAGTGGGTTGTGTAATATGTCCTTATTCCTCTGGTTGGAGCGAGGATTTGTGTGGTCAACTATATCCTAATACGCTTGCACCATTCATAAATAAGATACGAGAAGGACTTGAAAAGAATAAAACTGCAGGTATAGATAATTATATCCGTACAGGAAGATGGAAAATGAGGGCCGGTGGTCGATATTTGCACACAAGTGCTAATGTAAATTTCATGAGTGCCACTCCTGATTTTAAGGCAATCATTACAGCTCCCAAAGAAAATCTGTTGATGTGGATGAGGGTGTTGGGCAATATGAATTTACATCAAGATGGTAATATTACTGATATAGACCTCCATCACCAGAAACATATATATAAATGTCGATTAGAAGAAAACGGCGATAGCCAAGTATTTGAGGTTTATGGAATAGACCCTAAGGATGTAGTATTTGTAAGTCATTTAAAGAAGGTCTGCTATAAAGCGACTTACTGCGTTCATTGTGAAGTGTGCGAAGTAGAGTGCCCATCAGGGGCGTTGTCTGTAGTTCCTAGAGCATCCATTAACAAAGATAAGTGTGTACACTGTATGAAGTGCATCGATTTTGATGTTAAAGGATGCCACGCAGCCAGTTCTATAAGTACATCTGACACAAGTATAATGACAAATCAAAATAAGAATTTAGCGCAAGGCTCGAAATCTGGCATTAATAGATATAATGATGGAATGGGTATGCGTGGAACTTGGGTTGATAAATATTTCGATACCTATGACACATTTTTTGATAATAATGAACACGGTTTAAATCCCAAATATCAGATACCTCCCTTCATCAATTGGTTACGCGAGGCATATATTCTTAATGTTGATAATAAAAATATTAGTGAAGAAGGTAAATATATGGCAAAAGTCTATGGTACCAAACCACTAATTGTATGGGAACTTATTTTTATAGGTTTGTGTGAGAATTCAGAAATATGCACATGGTTCCATCGTACAATAGATTATAATCGCACTTATACACGCGAAGAAATGGATATAATATTGCAAGACTCTTACCCAGAGCTTAAAGATAGGACGCTGCGTAATCCATTCAACTCGCTTTTAAATACATTCAAAGAAAGCCCATTAGGTTCGTCTATTCCTGTCGGAGTGTTAGGCAAGGAACAAAACAAAGTGACATTGATTCGTCGAGCCCATGACGGGATTTCACTTGTAGCATTGGCCTATTCCCTCTATCGTTATGCAGAACGAAAGAAGCGTTATTCCTTAAACGCCTCTGAGTTCTATGACGAAAATCAGACAGAAGGGATTTATCGCCAATTTGGAATCAGCAGAGAGACGTTTGAAAGTCTTCTATTATCTTTGCAAGAAGAAAGTAATCATGTACTGCGTGCAGAATTGAATATGGGGCTTGACAACATAATTCTGCGCGAAGATCTTACTTCTTTGGACATATTAAGATTGATGCTCTAATAATATCAATATACTAAACAAATAGATATATGGCTGCCCAATATTCAGACTACATCAAAATGCAGGATTTCCTGCCAGTATATGATATGACTGATGAAACGCCAGAGATGTGGCGAACCTTCATTCCTACCAAACAATTCTGCGATTTGCTAAGTAGGAGTGTGACGGCTATAACTTCATCAGATATAAGTAAACGTCGCTCAATGTGGGTTCGTGGTACTTTTGGTACAGGTAAGAGTCATGCAAGTAGCGTTGTTCGCCACCTATTATGTGACCCGTCATCAGAAGTGGATGACTATATTCAGAATCTCCCTAGTGAGTCACTTAGGGCCAATCTTTCTGCAATACGTAAAAAGAAAAAATATTTTCCTGTTGTACTGAAGGGTGTTGAAGGAGCATACAACATCCCTCGCTTTTCTTTATCAATACAAAAGCAAACAAAGCTGGCGTTGGCAGCAGCTGGTCATCAAGAAATAGTGGTACAATCAGACTTCGACAAGGCAATTCGTTGGGTTGAGGGGCATAAAGCACGTGTGCCTGAACTATTGGACTTGAGTGATGAATTAGCATCCGAAGCTCCTACATATGAAAAACTTTTAGCTAAGCTCCAGGCTAATGATATCGACGTATTTCTGCATTTAGAAGAGGTTTTAGCGGCCGATGATACTTATCTGACCAGTGATAGTATAAGTGATTGGCTTGTGGAAGTATGCAAAAAAGTTGAGTCGGCTGGCATTGCTAACGGCATGATTATATTTTGGGATGAGTTTACTAGCGTTATGGATACGCTGAAAAGTGATCGTATTAACGTATTGCAGAATATAGCAGAAAAGTCACAAAACAACAATGTGTTCCTCTATCTGATTTCACATAGGACAGAGACCTCTAGTCTTGACACAAAGGGGAAGGACATTACCAAGATGAGTGACCGCTATGATAGCGTTGATTACCAGATGGATGAAATATCCACATATCTAATTCTACGACACACATTCACCATTCCTGACACATCCAAGTTGGCAATGACTGCGTGGGAAGTTGCAAAAAAATTAGATGCGAACCTTTATGACTATCTTTGTGAAAGCAACTCGTCTGAAGAGAAAGAACATATTCATAATTTATTCCCACTTCACCCCTATACAGCATTCCTCTGCTCTAAGATGTCTAACATTATGGGTTCGGCCAATCGAAGCGTCTTGAAGTTTATGAATGATGAACAAAATGGTTTCAAGGGATTCATTAATGACGAAAATAATTACGCACAGAAGATGATGCTTACAGCTGATTGGCTGTGGGATTTTTTCTATTCAGAATTTAACAACGACGCGCGTTGCTCTGCATTCACAAATGTCTTTATGAGCAATCTGACTCGTGTGGAGAAGATGAGTGATGACCATGTTCGAGTTTTTAAGGCAATTCTTCTCCTGAATGCACTTGGCGTGAGATTTGATAAAAAACAATCGCCAGAAAAATATGCCCCCAATGAGAGGAACTTATTATTTATCTTCTCAGGAGACCGTTGCGAGGGTAAGATGGAAAAAATCCTCAATTGGTTGGATGAAAGCAAAATCATAGCACGTGATATATTTGGTGAGTTCAAGATTTCAGTATCGTCATATAATCCAGTTGAAATCAATCAAGAAAAAGCAAGGGTAACTGCTAATTACAAAATGGCGTTGGATTACTTGAAGTATAATGATAGTAGTCTGGCAGAGATTAGCGTAACCTTTTTGGTGGGTGATCGCCTATTCCGTAAGTGTGAGCCACAATTCTATTCCTGCGAAGAACAAGAATCAGTATTACGTAGTAAACTGAGTAAATATACTCGGGAGAAGCCTAATTTCCTCCATGTATGTGTGTTCTATTCTATAACGGATGAATCAAGGGATATGATGGAAAACAGAGTCAAGGATTTCTCTGAAGAATTTGAAAACACTATATTTATTATTCCATCAGAAGTATTCACGACTACTGCTCAAAATCAGTTCATAGATGCTGTTACTCAAGCCAAGGTAAGCCGTACACATTTTAATGCAGATGATGCGAGCCGATTTGAAAATACAGCAAAAGAATACATTGCAAAGTGGAAAACACGAATGATGAGTGGCACGTACACATTGTATTTCAATGGCAAACGTAGCTCAGAAGGTATATTTAATAATATATATATTGTCATTAATAAGAAATTTAGTGCACAAGTGTTCCCTCATGGAATGGAAAGCGTAAAGGCATTACAGAACGAACCTGTATCTTTCTTTGCTAACAAGAATTTCAAGGCACTATCATTGCAGATGCTTCAGAAACGGACACGCGACGAATTACTGAGTTTTGGTGGTTCAAGCAGACCTGCAAAAAAAATATTCTTAGATGGAGAGAATAATCTTATCAATGATACATGTGAACTAACAGAAGCTGCGTTGGCAGGGGACTCTTGGCTTGTTTCAATTTGCAAGGAAGTTGATAAATTGATAGCAGCCGCAAAGAAAAAATACGCTGACCGCTTCTCGTTGAGTGACATTCTGGAGCCACTTATCCGTGAACCATATGGACTATTTGCAAACCAGGCAAACTATGTGGCTTTATCTTATGCGCTGCGTAAACACAAGGAAGACTTGTTTAACCCTAGTACATCACAACCAGTCGGTGATGAGAAACTAAATGACATGATTGAGATTCTTCTTAAGATGTGGGATAATGGTAGCAGTGAAACCAGCAATAAACTTTTACTCCGCTTCGGTTCCGCAGAAGAACGTAATCTCACTAGTATACTAGGAGAAGTCTTTAATTTGAGTTCTGTGAAGGGGGTTAGTTTGAGCGATCTTAAAAGCTTGAACTATGCGAAATGGAGTATTACGGAGTTTTGTAAACAAATTGCAAAATATCCTTTATGGTCCTTATTATACTGTAGTAAGATAAAAGAAAAGGAGGAGTGTGCAGAAGCTATAAAAGATTTAATTAACCTTTTCAACCAAGACAGTTATTCTTTAGATAAGATTAAGTCGTTGTATCGCAAAATCAAAGATGTTGGTGGGGTTGATTTATACAAGTTATGTACTAATTCCTCAAACTACCAAGAAGGTTTTAAGAATTTTATCAATGGTATAAAGGATGTTGATCTTAAGCCGGAATGGTGGGATGAACTGGAAGATGAACTTAATCATTTACAATCAGAGATAGCATTCCGTAGAGAAGAAGATGTGCGTTCTGCTGTGATGTCATTCTACATCAACAAAATTAAACCAGAATCAACACCTCCTTCAATACCAATTGGAACAGAATCGGAGCCGACACCCAACCCGGCGGCAGCTAAGCCAGATGAGATAAAGAAAGCAAAAACACTGGTTCGTGAACAAACGATGCCAAGTATGATGTGGCAGAAAGTGATATTGGACTTGATTGAGGAACATCCAGAAGTATCTCAATTCCTTATATCATATTTGGGAAATTAAAGTCATTTCGTTATGGATTCAGCTGAGAAAATAAAAGTATTCAAGTCCTTTGAGGATTTAACTCGCGAGATTATCCATGACAGGGATACTGGCGATATGCTGGCACAGCGTTATGCCATTCGTTTTATCATGCTCAACAACTTCAATGAGTTTAAGAACTTGGCGAAGTTTATGGCTAACATTGGCGTTGAGTCACTAGACCTTGAAAACTTAATTGACGAAGGTGAGGATGACACATGGATTACAAAAGACATGTTAAAGTCTGCTATGAAATCATGCACCTCGTCCACTTTTGTTTCTCCCTTCTCGGAATTGGTTCGTTTTTATAACGATGATGAATTTAGAGGTTTCTTCAATGAGATTATGTTACTTGAGGACATCCAGCGCCCCAAAAAACGTATCTATGTTCCATTGATTGGGTTGCAGAATCGATTTACAGATTTTCTTAACCATTTTGCACGCATACAAGAAAGTGCTCCTATTTGGCGTTATGACGCAGAATACCAGTCTGTGGAAGTGTTTTTTACAAAATACAAAGATTTCAAGTTACCCAAAGGAGGCACACAATGTCAACTAAATACATTGAGAGATTGGCTGAAGTTTTGGAAAGTGCAAGCACCTCAGGAGCGTATAGTATGTTGTTCTGTTCCGATTGCAGCCAAATTTAAATACTCGAAGCCTGACAATATTTTCAACTTCGTAAAGATAAATAGTCCTTACGAGTTTATGACTCATTTTTTGGATTTGTCCTTCCCCTTTGATTATTTAGAAGAGGAAAAATTTTTTTGGGATGAGTTGTTGAATAGTATGAAGAACATTAAATTTTCATCGTTTAGCTTCGAAACATTCATACGTTCTATATTTAACAAAGTCACATTGACAGCATCAGACGTAATTGGAGAGTGGCTTTCTTCGAATAACACCGCATTTAGAAGATGGTTGCTGAAACAATACGTATTACACACATCCTTCAAGGATGAATATCCGTATGTGGCCTTATGTATGGAAGGCGTTTCAGACCTGAGCGATGAGAATCAGTTGCCCAATTATATTGCAACTCGTATCCTTTATGAAATGCCTAACAGTAAGAATAGGGAATCTTTTGCTGAAGAACGTAGGAATATAATAGTAAATAACCAAACCGTCTTCCTTGCTGCTATTACAAAAAAAGATCAGGAATGGCTATTTGAAAGAACGAAAGAACTTTTTCAACAGAACCAAGACCTGAATGTCGCCATTGATATTTGTACAGGTGTGTTTGATTTTGAGAAAGTCCTACTTATGGGATGGTTCATACATAATCCGAATAACAATAGACTTAGAAATACGATAGAAGATATTTATCCAGAATTTGCATCCTATATTATGTCTACAAGACCATCTCATTTTAGGGTTGAAAATAACTGGTGTCTTAATTATTTTGCAGAATATAAAAAAGCAAAACTATTAGACAGGTATACAGACGAAGTCTCCAATTATATCAGTGAAATAAATGACTCGCCAAAAACATTCTATAAATGGTATTATGAGTTTGAGAACTCCCATAACTTATTGGCAGAAATAAGTATCAATGCCATTTATAAACCAGATAAGATATATTGGATTGACGGTTTAGGGGTAGAATTCCTGTCTTATATTCTCTATCTGATTGATGCAGAAAAGAGCAACATGAAAGTTGTTCGTTCGCAGATAAGCCGTTCTGACATACCATCATCTACCCATCATAATAGATTTGAAGGCGGGGATGTTGTGAGGTTTGGTGCTTTAGACGAATTGGGACATGACTCTCATCTTTATAAATATCTTTATACATTGAAGGACGAACTCAATGTATTAAAGGAAATAGTTCATGAAATAATAGGGAATAGCAAGAAGCAGTCTTGCACAGTTGCCATCGTATCTGATCATGGTTTAAGTTGTCTTTCTCGCAAGGCACCATCAAAGAAATACGACGGAAAGTTTGAGCATGAAGGACGATATATCAAAACAAAGGAAGATGCTCTTTCAGACCCAGACTATTTAGTGCATAAAAATGAAAGTGACAATGAATACTATAAAGTAGCCCTTACACATTCGTCTCTTTCAAAAGCACCAACTCATCAAGTACATGGAGGTTGTACACCAGAAGAGGTACTTGTTCCATTTATATTATTATCAAATAAGACTATCCCCGGATGCATCAAATATGAGATAAAAATGTCACAAAGTGATGTTATGATTTCAAATCCGGCAATATCATTAACTGTCATTCCTGAGCCTCAAGGTGTTACTCTTACTTGTGAGGGTAAAAGCTATAGAATGGACAGAGTTGGTACTCAATGGACAACTCTTTTGCAAGATATTACGGAAGGAGAACACATGATTGATGTTGCTCCTGATGGCTCCTCAAGCACGCAAATTACAATTAATGTTGTTGGAGTTGGAGGAGGGTTAAATATTAATGACATGTTCGATATTTAAATATGAGCGAAATAGGAGAAAAAATAAGAAGAGTGTTCGGGGCGGCAGCAGTATACAAGAATCCTGCCAATTATGACATCTTTAATGGAAGGAATCTTCCTTCTTTTGTCAAGGATTATCTCATTTCTACGCACATAACACATGATGGTTCTTTCAAGCGTTCAGAACTTAATCGATTCTTAGATGAGCATATTCCGCGTGATAATAGTGCAATTAGGGCAAGATTGCGTAGAGGTGAGTCATTGACTCTGCTTACTCGATTTATTGTGTCGACAAGTTTGGCACAAAATAAAACGAGCTTCCAAATACCCGACATGGGCATAAAAGCATCTGATACACTAATACCAGATTATCTTGTAGAAGAATACCCCAATGATTTAATTGATGGGGAAAAGTGGGGCATTATGAAGATTGTCTATATTCAACCTCAAGATAAGGAAAAAGGACATGTAGAGATGGTTAAGTTTAAACCATTTCGTCCAATGGAAAAATTAGACATCAATTACATTCGTCAATGTCGTGCTCAATTCACGTTGGAAGAGTGGATAGATGTTTTAATATCTGCGATGGAGTATACACCCTCTGCGTTTAAGAATATGACGCAGAAGCTTGAGTTTTTGACACGATTGTTACCCTTTATTGAACCGCGCTTGAATCTAATAGAGCTGGCACCAAAGGGAACCGGTAAAAGTTACGTCTTTGGTAACTTGTCAAAGTTTGTGTGGCTTGTAAGTGGCGGTAAGGTTTCTAGGGCAAAACTTGTTTATGACAAAGCAACAAAGTCGCCAGGAATCATGCGTTTTTACGATATGGTGGCTTTCGATGAGATACAGACAATTACATTCTCGGACAACACAGAAATGCAGTCTTTTTTGAAGAACTATTTGGAATTTGGAAAGGCTACCATTGATAACTATGAATTCATGTCTGAATGTGGTTTGATGCTTCTTGGTAATATACTCTTATCTGAAAACAACGAGCCCTTGAGTTATAAGTATTTTTCTGCGTTGCCAGAAGTCTTTAAGGAGTCTGCATTACTTGATCGCTTTCATGGTATGATAGAAGGATGGTTATTACCTCGAGTTAATGTAGATATGGCCTTACATGACTGGACGCTTAATGTGGAGTTTTTCTCAGAAGTACTTCATCAAATGCGAACAGAATCTATATATTCGCATATTGTGGATGAAGCTATAGAAGTCCCCAACGGGGCTGATATGCGTCATACTAAAGCCGTTAAAAAGGTTGCAACAGCATATCTTAAATTGTTGTTCCCTCATGTAACATCAATAGAACAGCTGGATTTAGACGACTTTAATGTTCTCTGTTTACAACCCGCTATTCGTCGACGCGATATTGTCCGTCAACAATGTAGCAATATTGATGCAGAAGCATCGTTCTCAAAGCCCATTCCTGCATATACAGTAAAACAGCATTGATTATATGACAGCTAAGGAAGAACTCGAACTTATACTGAAACTCATTGAAAAATATAATCTTCCTTTGAGTCCCATTCTTGAATATGCCATCAAGGAGAAGATTGAAGAGTGTCCTGCAGAAGAACAAACATCTGTAATTGCCCAAGAAGAACCGGCAAAAGATGTTGCTGTTGACAAAGATAATGTGGTAATAAATGATACGCCTGTAGACCCATTGTCAGACAAATTGAGAATTGTTGAATATGGAGAAGGCACGATAGCTGTAGTAGGTGCAACGAAACCACACAAGGATGCACTCAAATCATTGGGAGGTTATTTCGTTTATCGAACTCAATGGGGGCCTGCATGGGTATTTCGTGATAAAAAACGCAGAGTCTTACAAGCGTATATAGATGGAGATACATCTGTTATAACACATGATGATGAAGAAAAACAAGATGATTTACAAAAGAAGAAGTCCTCTCGTTATATCATTCGTGTTAAGTACCCGAATGGAAGAGTGTTCCACAGTAATGTCGTATGGGAAACATTAGTAGATGTCGTTAAGTATGCAGGGCCAGAAAATGTTGCGAAATTGAATATTCTATGTATGGGGGATAATCTCGTTTCCTCGCGACTCAACGAAAATCCCCTATACAGATCTGCCCAAAAAGAAATAGGTCGAGGATTATATGTTTGTACCTATTCGTCTACAGAAACAAAGTATAAACAAATTGTTAGAATTAATTTGGATTGTAAGCTTGGCTTAGAAATAGAGAAAATATATCTTGATGAAGATGGCAGTCTTCGAAACACATCCTCAAAAAATACCCCTGAATCTCCAACAAAAAATGAAATTGATTATAAAGAAGACAAAAGGATAGGATATATAGTTAATCTATTTCCATCTCAAATTAGGGGAGAAATAGTAGGAGTTCGGAAAGACGCTAGCGGAACAAAAAAACTTGTAATTAAAACAATAAAAGGAAATATAGTTGAAGTTAAGGATTTACCTTATATGTATGAAATAATAAGGCGTAATTGAAATAAGTGACATAATTTCTTCCTGCCGTATTTTTGCGGCCTAACCAGGGAAAACGAATCTACGGAACTGCGGATTTACGGTACCTATATACCCATTTATTTATCGTATCCGCTTTCACATTGTAATACGCACTAAGTTCTCTTATACTATTATCACCATTTAAGTACATGGAGATAATCTCATTTCTTTTCTCTAGAGGAATCCTTTCA
>JAEEZX010000006.1 GCA_016292045.1 Bacteroidaceae bacterium
CTTATACTATTATCACCATTTAAGTACATGGAGATAATCTCATTTCTTTTCTCTAGAGGAATCCTTTCATGAAGTCTGTTCATAAGTCTTACACATTTTATTTGGTTTCTAAATGTGTCAACCTATTTCAGTATAAGACATATTGCTACACAATCGTGGACATCGTGGACATCGGAGACACGAATATTTTGTGTCCCGTTTCCGTTTACGGTTCAGAAGCTGTCTCCCGTCTCCTCATCTTCATCATAATCCGGGTTCGGGTCCGGATACGGAGTCGAGCCGGGATTGAGCAGCAGATCCACAGGAGAGATATCATAGACGGTGCAGGCAGGGACGATATATGTTTTCTTTTTCATGGCCGTATCTTTTTATCTGATGAATTTCTTTCCGTTCACGATATACAAAGTGCCCTTGCGCATGGCAGACGGGTCGATGCGCACGCCCTGAAGGGTGTAAACAGATTCTTCACTCTTCACTCTTAACTCTTCACTCTTCACTTCATCCACTCCCGTGGGGTCGTCGTCGAAACTGATGGACAGACGCGCTCCCGCAGGGATGTCGCTCATGGCAAGCCATGCAACATAGGCCGGCAGGATATTGTTCTTAGGATGATAGCTGTAGAAGCCGAGATGGTCGTAGGAGGTGTCGCCCGAGGGGCGTCCCAGCGTCAGGAAATTGCTCATCATCTCAGAGGCCGTCATCGTGTGGCCGCCGGGATCCACGCTGCCCTTGAAGAGGTTGCCCTCGTAGTCGGTGGAGGAGCCGGGATCGGGACCATCGTAGTGGAAGAGATAAAGCGGGCCGGTGCCTTCGTAGGCCAGAAGCACGGGAGTCAGCGCCGGCACAATGCCGCTCTGGATTTTCTTGAGATTGAGTTTGCCGTCTCCGATGGACTGGCACCACCAGGCCGTCACACCCTCCGGCATCTCCACGGGGTAGCCGAGTATCAGGGTGGACATGCCGCCCGGATTGCGGTTGATGGGGAAATAGGTGTACATGTGGTTGGGGACATCCTGATAGTCGGAATAGAACAGATTCCAATGGTCGGCATTGCTGTAGCCGTAGCCTCCGGAACCCTGATAGCCGAGGAAGAGCTGGTCAGTGGTGCCGTCCTTGATATAGATGTCGGGGTCCTCCGGGCAGCCGTCGAACGTATGTTCGCCCGTCAGATTGAAGACCGGCGGCGGGTTATCACCGTCGTCCACCACAGTGCCTGCCGGCACCCAAGTGTCTACATAGAGGGTCCTGAGGCCGCTCATGCTCTCGAAGGCATAGTCGGCAATGTTGTCGGCCAGCTCCTGCCGGATGGTGAGCACGGCGGGAGCCTTGGGCGCCGTGAGCATGTAGCGGTGGTTCATGTCGTAGAGGACTTCGTCCCGCACGGCGCAGCCCGCGCAGCCGTCGCTGAGCACAAAGGCCTGCTGCACGCTGTGGCGCTGGGGATAGGCGATGCTGTCGAGCGACTCGGGCAGCAAGACGCGATTCACCTGGCCCAGATTCTCGAAGGCGTTGGCGCCGAGGCCGGTGGTGGTGAGCGGGATCAAGCTGAAGTTGGAGTGCAGGTTGTCATTGACAACGAAGTCGCCCGAACCCGCGGTGCCAACAGCCTTCTCGAGGGCCACGGTGCAGGAGGTCATCTGCATCACGGTGTTTCTGCCGTCATCAATATCCACCGCCTCCTCCGTCCGGAACCTCGCACTCAGGTAGCCGGGAACGGAGTCGGCCACGTTATCGCCCATGTGGCCCACGTTCGTTGTGTAGAACGAGTCGCCGTAGTTGTAGCGCATGAACACCTTCAGCTCGGGATAGCCGTCGAGGGTATAGATATAATGATCGCCCTCGAGGGAGTATTCATCATTATACATGCTGAACAGCAAGGGTTGCTTCATCTGTTCATCCGTGCACGCCGCAATCTCGGCGCCGCTGGGGTCGCCGCTGCCGCCATCATAACCGGTGCCTCTCACACCGTCATCGCGGTAGAGGTAGAAATTATTCACCAGCCTCTGACCGTAACGTTCACCGGCAATGGAAGCATAGCAGTCATTGCTATGATGGATGACCGTTCCGCTGAAGTAGCAGTGAAAGATGCCTGAGGTGTGGTCATCGCCCTGCTCTATCTTACCCACCAGTCCGCCGACCTGAGCGTCGGCCTCCACGGTGATGTCGCTATAACAGTATTCTATGCTGTTGTGATTGTTGGTCATATAGCCGCAGATGGCGCCAAACTCGTCGTTGCCGCTTTCGTACTGCCTCACGCTTCCTCCCACCACGGCACAGTGGGTGATGGTGCTGTGGTTGTACATTCTGCCGCAAATAGCGCCGATGTGACAATCGTCACCGTCGCCGGCACGTATGTCCACATTCTCCAGCTTGAGGTTCATGATTCTGCCGTTGTCTATCTTGCCGAATAGCGCGCGATTGTTATCGTTTGCATCGATTTTCAGGTTTTTGATGACGTGACCCCGACCGTCGAAGTTACCGCCGAACTTGTGGTCGTCGTTCCATCCGAGGGTATAGTCTTTGAAGTTGTGGTTGTTCAGGTCGATGTCGTTCATCAGATAGATGGTCCAACCCTTGTAGCCCTGATCGCCGGCCTCGAAATCGTCCCACAGGGTGCGCAGGGCAACGAATTGGTCGGGCGTGTAGATATAGATGGTCTTGGTGTCCGGATATGCAGCGATCTGATTCGCTATCTTCTCGCCGTCCCAAATTAACTCGGGGTCGGTGATGTCCACCGCACCGGCCTGCACGGCGGCCATCACCGCCAGCAACACTGTCAATATTTTGTTTTTCATAGAATTATCAATTGTCAATTCTCAATTCTCAATTGTCAATGGTCAATAGCTGAACTTCACCGTCTCTTCTCCGGAGGAAACCAACCCTACCCCGCTGCGCTGCATCACAGGGAAGAAGGCCCGGCCGTCGTCGCCGGCTGTCTTGCGGGCCAGCACGGTGCCGTTGGCCTGATAGAGGCGCACCTGCCTGCCGGGCTTCACGCCGCTCACCACCAGACGGTCGCCGCTGCGGCTCACGTGCATCCGGGAGGCCTTGTCGTCGTTGCTGAAGACGCGCTTCACAGCCACCACCTCGGACGAGGGATAGAGCGTCACCACGCCGCTGTTGTCGCTGCCGGAGAAGGTTCTGGCCTGGATGCGAGCGTATCTGTCGGTGCCCGGTATCCTATAGCCCACCGTCGCGCCGACATACATTTTCTCCTTCTCGGTGACGCCGGGCACTTTCAGCGTGACACAGCCGCCCCTGTAGCTGCCGTAGTCGTGCATGTAGTTATTGTCCTCATCGGTGTCGTCCAGGCTGCAGAGCAGCTTCTTTGTCTCGTACTTGATGTGGTCGTTGCCCTTCGTGGTGTAGACAATCGAGCCGTAGGACGTCTCCTTCAGACCCACGATGATGGCAAAGCCTTTCGGCAGGCGGCGGCGGGCATAGTTGCGCACGCAGACGGTGATGTAGTTGTCGCCGTTCTTGTCCACCCTCTGCGCCAGCACGAAGCACTCCAGTCGCGGCAGATACGGGAAGAAGCTGGGCGTCTCCCGCTCACTGATGCTCTTACCCCGCTCCCCGGCGTCAGCCGATGCTCCGGGAAGGCCGCGGGCATTGGAGATCTCCTCCTCATCTTTGATACCGAGCACATCGTCGTACTCCACCTTCATCTTGGTGTTGATGCCGGAGCCCATAGTATAAGGTATAGTGACACGCTCCCGGGCATACGCGCCGGCGGGAACGGTCAGATCGAGCGGATAGGTCTGTGTGCTGTCCACCGTCAGCACACAGTTCTTGATGGTCGAGGTGCCGTAGTTGGTGACGGTGACGAGCAGTGAGACTTCGTCCTTGTGACACTGGAAGCCCTGATTTTCGTCCGGGTCAAACTGCACGGAGTAGCCGAAGGCGTTGCCGAAGTAGGCCGCCTTGCGGTTGAGCAGAACGACGCCGTCCTTGTCGCTCCCGATGTAGCACACGTCAATCTTCTCCTTGGTCATGTAGCCGTCGAAACTGTAGATGGTGGCGTCCCCGTCCACCTGAACGGCAGTGATGGGAGAACCTAGATGGAAGCTGCCGTCCTGGTTGGGCACCAGACGCGAAGCGCGAAGACGCATCCGCGTAGTGTCGTTCTCAAAAGCCTGCTCACGCCACAGCAGCGCCACGTTGCTGAGCGACTTGGCCTCCATGTCGGGCACGATGGTGAACTCGTCGGCGGAGATATCTCTCAGGATGAGTGAAGAGTTGATGCCCTTCTTGTCCTTGCCGTCCATGCCGCAGCTCTTGACGCGGACGCACGTGGTGCTCGAGATGCTGTCGGCCACAGACATCCAGGCCATCAGGTTGTATTCGCCAACGCGGCGCAGGCGCACGGGTTCGTCGGTGTAGTCGAGCGTCTGTGTCGTGACCGTATTGTTGCCGTCGACCATGAAGCCGACGTTCTCATCCGGAGCGCCGGAGACGCCTCTACGCGCCACGATAAAAGCCGAAGTGCCGTCGTAGACGACGCGGTAGTCCTTCAGGCAGAAGCCCTCGTTGACCTCCGCCAGCTGCACAGGCTCCGACCAGGTCTCGTTGCCGTCGAAGCGCGACATCATCAGATGGCCGTTCATCAGCAGGTCAGTCAGCTGCACGGTGTCTCCTTCCTGCACCCAGCTGGCCTTCTCGAAGGTGCCCTCCTGCCAGACGGCTACTGCCTTGCCGTCGTCGGCCATAGCCAAACGCGGCTTGAAGGACGTGGTCTCAGGAGAACTGTAAACCGGCTTGGGACTGTACCACTTGGTGCCGGACTGTTTCTTGGTGTAATAGATAGAATATACTTTACTGCCTTCCTTTACTGATGTCTCCAGCGTCAACGAGTCTTCCAGCTGCTCCTTGGGAACCTCTGCCGTGGCCTGCTCCATCACCGCCAGGTCGAGACCGGGAACGGAGGCCGCGTCGTAGTCGGTGCATCCGCCCGAACGCCAGTCGGAGATGATGAAGGGGTTGTCCAGAGAGGCCACTTCCACCGTCATCTTGTTGGGGTCGTCGGGACTGCCTTGGTTGCCCTGATAGATGATGCTGTCGCTGCCCGTGATGAACTTCACCGGCTGGTTGAAGTCGGCATAGCTGCTGACTAAGTCGCCCGGAAGAGCGGCAGCGGCCGGCTTCTTGTTGGGATCGGCCTCATCGCTCAGGTAGTAGGCAAAATTCTTGTGGAAGGGATTCTTGTAGTTTTTCGGCTTGATCAGCTTCTCCTCGGCAGACACATCGCCCAGAAGGTCCCAACTCTTACTCTTGCTCCAGCAGAGAAACTTCACCTTGTAGTAGGCACCCAAGCCCGCATACCAACTCCAGGCGCTGCCTGAGAATTCGTTGCGGAAATCCAGTCGGGAACCCGCAGCATACTTGAAGGTGATGCCGGCACCTGCCAACAAGCCAAACTCGGCTCCTGCGACGAAAGCGTCAATCTTGGCCCTGATTCTGCCGTTGATATAGGCCTGACCATAGAACTTGAATGCCAGAATGTGATTCTTCAGCGGATCGGTGCTTTCCGTCGTGTTGTCGAAAGCAAAGAGCCCCGTGTTAATGCCGATTTTCACGCCCGCTCCGGCCGTCACCGACGGACCGAGGAGATTGGAGACTACATTCACCAGTTTGTTTTTATTCAACCAGTTGCTGAATTTGGTCACAGCGCTGGGCGCGCCCGCCTTGCTGCCGAGGGCACCGACCATATTGGTGAAGTTCATCCCGAAGCGGACATTCGCCGCAGCCTCGGCACGCATGCCGACCTCGTCGACGAACTGCATGCCAAGGAACCACTGCTTCCAGTCGCCTCCATCCAGCGACAACGGGATGGAGAACTTCTCATACAATTCCGCAAAGGCGCTTAAGTAAATGTCGGCGGAGTAGTTCGCCAGATCTTTGTTACTTTTGGTCAATCCGAGCAGAGAATTCAAATCGGGTGCCAGGGCCTTGTCTTCAAAATCGTAGTTGTCGGACCTGCCCATCGTCACCTTACACGAACTTGCGTCGTTGGGCCAGTATTTGGTCTTCTTGTTGGCCATGTCGTACTGGTAATCCACACCGATGCCAACCGCCTCCGATACTGTCAGTTTCTTGGTCTTGTAGAAGTCAATGCCCAGTCCGAAACGGAAGTAGAACGGCGGCACCAGAGGTATCCTGAAGTTCAGCTGATTAAAGGCCTCGGGGGCCATATCATGCATCCAGCCCGAAGTCTTGTCCTCTGCCTCATCGCCCTTGAGACGCTCCTCGGCGGCAGCGCGGGCGTCGGCCTGCATCTTGTTCAGGTCGAGATACTTGTTGTAAAGGATGGGCAGCTCACGAACCGACTTGCCGTCGAAGGCCACAGCGGGACGGCCGGAGGTGTTGATGTCCAGATACTCGCGCAGGTCGAACTTAGTGGTCCAGTATTTGTAGTCGTAGAATTCGCTGGTGATCGCCCTCGTGTTGCCTTTGAGGCTGTCATTGAGGATGGCATTCTCCTCTGCGTCGTTCTTCGCCTTCACGAGCGTGATGGCAGCCCCGGTCTCATAGGATTTGGGAGCGACGATGGCCACCTCCATCTCGGCGTAGCTCATATACCTGTTCTCGTTGGCCACCTTCGTGGTGTCCTTGTGCGAAGCAAACTCGTCGTAGTAGACCGTCTCGGTGGGCAGCACGGGCAGAATGTCCGAAGACTGTATGCTGCTCACGTAGACATCGCCGCGGAGATCGACCGTGGGCGTCAGCGTCGAGAGTATCGACGAAGTCACTCTGGGCGACGTCACCGGCTCGTCGATGCTCTCCAGATAGATGTCCGTCACCTCCGTCTCGCTGTCGATGATACCCGTCTTGTGGTTGTAAGAGCCGGGATACATGCAGAGCTTCGGCAGGAAGCCGTCGCGGTAGCACTCGATGGTGGCGGGCTCGCCGTCGGTCAGCACATACAGGCGCTTGGACACAGAATCCAAGCCCCACTTAAGCAGACGGTCGCCCGGCATGTTGGTGGTGTCGGCGCTCACGGCGTGCATCGTCAGGCCATCCGTTTCGATGGAAGGCTCGTTGTCGCGGAAGAGGCGCACCCACAGCGTGTCGTGGTAAGAGAAGAGTCGCGAATCCAGATAAGTGGGATTGGGCGCGTCCAGGCGCTTGTGCTGACGGAAGGGCATCTTCGGGCCCGTCATCACCGTCACCGTGTTGTCGTTCACGTGGGTCACGGCATCCCTGGCCCACCATTCGTGATTCAGCTTGATACGCTTGAAATTGTCTGCCATCAGATAGGCTTCCATAAGGTCGCCGCCGTCGTAGTCGTAGAAGGTGTATAGTTTGTCCACCTGCAGGCTCCGGATGTAGGCTGTGTCGCTCACCTGCGTGTCGCTGTTGTAGCGAATCAGCTGCAGGGCGTAGTCGCCGGGCACGATACGGCTCTTGTCGAGCATCACCGTGCGCACAGAGGCCGAACCGTAGCCGTGGCAGTTGAAGATGTAGATCTTCGCCGTCTCTTCGCCCTGCCCCTGCGGCCATATCTTCACCTCGATCTGGTTCTCGCTGATGGGCGGCATGATATAGGCGTAGTTCTCGGCAGCAAACACCTTCGTGTTGTTCTGCGAGGGGTCTTCCTTACTCTTGATGCAGGTGACGCGGATGTGGAAAGGCCGGTTGCCCTGAGCCTTGTCCAGACGCAACACTATATACTGGTTGTCGCGAGCCGTGTATATCTGATTGTAGAAGCCCACGGTGTCCTTCGGCGCCGGGTCGGAGAACAGCGCCTTGAGCGCATCCATCTCCTCGTGGTTGTCCTGAACGCCGTGGTCTATCTCCTGCCACTGGAACTGGCTGATGTCTGCCCATGAATCAAGTTGACCCAGGTTGACAGCGCGCTCCACAGTAAAGTTGTCTGCCCGTACGCTGCTGAATATCAGAGAAAGCAATACAAGAATTGGTAGTGTTTTTTTCATCATGGTTATATTGCCTTTAGGTTATAAGAATATTGCACAAAACAATGTTTATGGGCGCAAATATATTAAAAAAAACTCATTTATTCAATACTTGAGTGCTTTTTTTGTGTTAAAGTCGAAAAAAGTTGTTAAAAAAACAAAAAAATAGGCACCCGGAAAGGATGCCTAATTTTTCTTGAGCTATACTCTCAACTTAGCAGAAAGGATTCTCCGTGGGATAGAAGTCGCCCTTCGGGAAGTTGTAGTCAATTTCCTCAACAGGAATACCCATGTACTTCAGCACCTCCCACAGATACTTGCCGGCGTGCTCGAACATAACGGCAGCGTGGTGAGGATAGTGCTTCTCAATCAGCACGTGACGATAGAAGCGGCTCATATTCTTAATGCCGAAGGTGCCGATGCTGCCGAACGAACGGGTGGCAACGGGAAGAATCTCACCCTGGGCGATGTAGGCACGCAGCTTGGTGTCGGCAGTAGACTGCAGACGATATACCGTAGCCTTGCCGGGAACGAGGTCGCCCTCGAGAGTGCCGTTGGTAACCTCTACGGGCAGAGCGCGGGCCATGATACGCTGGAAGCACATCTGACAGTTGCAAACCTTGGAGCTGGCAGTGTTGCCGCAGTGGAAGCCCATGAAGATCTCCTTCTCAGTGTAGCTGTCGCACTCGAACTTTTTACCCTTGATGCTCTCCTCGTACATATCCTGAGGCACAGAGTTGTTGATGTCGAGCAGAGTGACAGCGTCCTGAGTGATGCAGGTGCCGATGAACTCGGACAGAGCACCGTAGATGTCCACCTCGCAGGCTACGGGAATACCGCGAGCCGTGAGACGGCTGTTGACATAGCAGGGCACGAAGCCGAACATTGTCTGGAAGGCAGGCCAGCACTTGTTGGCCATAGCCACATACTGGCGAGAACCCTTGTGACCATCAATCCAGTCGGTCAGAGTGAGTTCGTACTGAGCCAGCTTGGGCAGAACCTGAGGAATCCTGTTGCCGGTGCCGAGCTCCTTGACCATATCAGCTACAACAGCGTCGATGCGGGAATCGCCGGCGTGCTTCTGGAATGCCTCGAGAAGGTCGAGCTCTGAATTTTCCTCGATTTCAACGTCAAGATCATACAGTGCACGGATGGGAGCGTTGCAGGCCAGGAAGTTGTTGGGACGGGGACCGAAAGAGATAATCTTGAGGTTCTGCAGACCCACGATAGCGCGGGCGATGGGCAGGAACTCGTGAATCATCTCAGCGCACTGGCAGGCGTCGCCCACGGGCTCCTCGGGAATGTAGGCGCGGGTCTTGCGTAGAGAGAGAGCCTGGCTGGCATTCAGCATACCGCAGTAAGCGTCGCCACGACCGTCGATGAGGTCGTTCTGAGTCTCCTCGGCAGCAGCGCAGTACATCGTTGGACCCTGGAACCAGTCGGCAATCATGGTCTCGGAAATCTCAGGACCGAAGTTGCCGAGATATACGCACAGAGCGTTACAGCCGGCCTTCTTGACGTCCTCGAGAGCCTGCTGGGCGTGAATCTCACTCTCAACGATGCAGATGGGGCACTCGTAGATGCCGTCCTTGCCGAACTTCTTCTCATACGCTGCAATGACAGCCTTGCGGCGGTTGACAGCCAATGACTCGGGGAAACAGTCGCGGCTCACGGCCACGATACCGATCTTAATAACAGGAATGTTTTGCATAATACTAATATAAATTAAGGATGTATTTTTGGTATTTTATGCCACAAATGTAAACATATTTTCCGATATAGCAAAAAAAGTGAAGCACGGAATAAACTTTCGGAGCTTTTTTCTGTCTAAATAATGTGACATTATGATTTTTGCGTATATTTTTAATCACAACACATAACTACCTGACATGAAAAAACTACTCACAACACTCTTAACACTGCTGATGGCAGCTGCGGGAGTGCAGGCACAGGTGTCGTTCGGCCACGCCGAGAAAATCAACAAGGGATGGAGTTTCCTGCGTGTGGACTCCGCATGGAACGTCGGCGAGAGCCCTGCGATGAAGGAGAAAGCCTTCGACGACACGCGATGGCGCAAAGTGGACCTGCCGCACGACTGGGGCGTGGAACTGCCCATGTCGCCCGACAAGGGTTCGTGTCAGGGTTATCTGCCGGGAGGCGTGGCATGGTATCGACTCCATATCCCCGCCGGCAAACTGACTGAGGGACGCCGCCACTACATATACTTCGAGGGCGTGTACAACTACTCCGAGGTGTACCTCAACGGACATCTGCTGGGCAAGCGGCCGAGCGGTTTTGCCTCGTTCCTCTACGACATGACACCGTATCTAGAGAAGGGCGACAACGTGGTGGCAGTGCGCGTGAATCACGGGCAGGAATTCGACTCGAGATGGTACACAGGTTCCGGCATCTACCGCAACGTGTGGCTGGTGAGCGCTCCAGAGATACATCTGGCACAGTGGGGCACAGCCTACCGGCTGACCGCCATCAACAAGAGCAAAGCCACGGTGGAAGTGGACGTGGAGACGAGTGAAGAGTTAAAAGTGAAAAGCGAAAAGCTGAGTGCTACGGTGGAGCTCATCGACTGGGACGGAAAGGTGGTGGCAACGGCGAAGACACCAATCGGCAGCAGCGAGAAGAAAACGGTGAAGCTGGCGGTGAAGAACCCGCAACGCTGGACACTTGAGAGACCCTATCTCTATACGCTCAGAACCGTGCTCAACGCCCCGAAGACTGAGGACAACGACACATCTGTGGTGCGCGCCGGTCTGCGCACGCTGGACTTCTCGCCCAACAAGGGATTTGCACTGAACGGCGAATGGATGAAGGTGAAGGGCGTGTGCGTGCACGACGACGCAGGCGTGCTGGGCGTGGCTGTGCCGAAGGAAGTGTGGCGCCGCCGTCTCGTGGAACTCAAGGACATCGGTGTGAATGCCATACGTCTGAGCCACAATCCGCACGCACCGGAGCTGTACGACCTGTGCGACGAACTGGGACTGCTGGTGATGGACGAGGCATCGGACGAATGGGAATTCCCCAAACGCAAATGGATGAAGGGATGGAACGCCGGCAAACCCGAGTTCCAGGGCACATACACCTACTTCGAGGAATGGATAGACCGCGATGTGGCCGACATGGTGCGCCGCGACCGCTGTCATCCCTGCGTGTTCCTGTGGAGCATAGGCAACGAGGTGGACTACCCCAACGACCCCTACTCTCACCCCGTGCTCAACGGTGACGGAAAGGAATTCACACAGCCGGCCTACGGAGGCTACAAACCCGAGCAACCCAACGCAGAGCGTATCGGTATCATAGCACAGCGACTGGCAAAGATAGTGAAAGCCATCGACCCCTCAAGACCCACGACGGGTGCACTGGCAGGTGTGGTGATGTCCAACGCCACGGCCTACCCCTCCGCTGTGGACGTGGTGGGATACAACTACACGGAAAGCCGCTACGGCATTGACCACAAGACATATCCGGAAAGAATCATTTACGGCTCGGAAAACCGCCACGACCTGCCTGCATGGAAGGCAGTGACGGACAACGAACACATCTTCGGACAGTTCCTCTGGACCGGCATCGACTATCTGGGCGAGAGCGGTCAGTGGCCCGCACGCGGTTCGTCGGCAGGACTGCTGGACCTGGCCGGATGGCGCAAGCCCTCAGGATGGTATCGTGCCACGCTGTGGAGTACAAAACCCGTATGCTACATCGGCACCTACCGCAACTTCGCGCGAGGCAACAACCGCCGCAACCAACGCCCCAATATCAACGCCTCCGGACGGTGGAACTGGGAAAAGGGCGACAGCGTGAATGTGGTGTGCATCACCAACGGCAAGAACGCACGACTGCTGATCAACGGCAAGGAGGTGGGCGGAAAGCCCAGGCGCGACGAGTCAACAGGTGCACTGATGTGGAGCGTGGCGTACGAACCCGGCACACTGCGCTGCGAGACAGACAACGGTGCGTCGTATGAACTGGTGACAACGGGCAAACCCTATGCCCTGAAAGTGACCACCGACTCAGTGGCACACGTCTTTGTGGAAGTGGTGGATGAAAACGGCAACACGGTGACGACGGCCGACAACGAAGTGACTCTCATGGTACGCGGAGCACGTCTGCTGGGTATGGAGCACGGCAACATCGCCGATGCCACCATCACAGGACGTCAGCAGCGCAACCGTCTGCGCACACACGGCGGACGTCTCGTGGCATATATACAGCCCGAAGAGGGTGCAACGATGTTCACCGTAAGAGCCTCATCGCCCTTCCTTGAGGGAGGGACCCTTACGGTGAACCGTTGAACCGTTAATACTCGTCCTCGTTGAAGAGGAAGTCTTCCTTGGTGGGATAGTCCGGCCAGAGATCCTCGATATTCTCGTAGATATCGCCCTCGTCCTCAATCTCCTCGAGGTTTTCAATCACCTCGAGGGGAGCGCCGCTACGCACTGCGTAGTCGATAAGCTCTTCACGAGTGGCAGGCCAGGGAGCATCCTCCAGTTTAGATGCCAATTCCAGTGTCCAATACATAATCTTATATTTTTGTGTTATTCATTTCTGTTAATCTGTGTTTCTCACCAGTTGACGATATAGTTCTGTTTGTGGAGCTTAGGAGTAAATAGCGCAATGCCCATATCGTAGAGGTCGAAGGTGACGCGCGTGCGGGCGTCCTTCTTTATCATCTCCCATGCCGTGAGATTGTCCTGCAGGCTGTCAAGCACGAGCATCGCATCCGGAGAGAGACGTTTGCCCACCTCGGGGTTCCAGCGCATGACATGGATGAACGGGCGCTCCCCACACCAATTGTGCAGGCGGAAGAGCAGGCGCTCGCGCTTGCGCTGACAGCGGCGCTGCCACCAGTTGCCCGTGAGACGCTTATCAATGTCCTCGTAGGCATAATAGTGGTTGTTCTCATAGACCACATCGCGCAGGAAATTGTAGGCAAACGGCGAATGGACACCGTAACCCTTGCGGTGGGCCAGACGTTTGAGCCATATCAGCGGATGGTGTATCATGCTTGAGGATGATTCTTATCTTGTTCCACAACAGTGCCGCAGTGGGGGCAGTAGTTCATCTCTTCGTTCATGGGGCAGCCGCACTCCGGACACTTCGGACCGTACTTCTCATCGTCGAAGATATGGCGGTCGTGAATGAACTGCGCCGAGACGATACCCGTGGGCACAGCCATAATGGTATAGCCCAGCAGCATGACAAGCATGGAGAGAATACGTCCGAGGTGCGTTACGGGTGCTATGTCGCCGTAGCCCACCGTGGTCATCGTGACAACTGCCCAGTAGATGCTGGAGGGGATGTCGCGGAACTGGCTCCCGGGCACAGTGCTCTCCACCATATACATCAGTGTGCCGAGCGATATAACCATGATGACCACGAAGAGGAAAAACACCATTATCTTGCGTGAGGAGAGCATCAGCGAGCGCATCAAACGGTCGCCTTCCTCGAGGAACGAGAACAGCTTGAAGACGCGGAAGACGCGAATGAGACGAAACGTGCGGACAATCATCAGATACCTCACCGGACCGAAGAACCAGCCGATATAGAGCGGCAGGGTGGCAAGGAGGTCGACAATGCCGAAGAAGGAGAAGATATACTCTCGCGGCTTCTTGGAGCACCAGATACGACACAGATATTCGACGGTGAAGAATGCCGTGAAGACATACTCCAACACCTCGAACACCTTCTTCCACAGGGGCGCTATTCCCTGCATGCTTTCCACGATGACAAGGAGTATGGACAAGACGATTGCCCACAGGAGCGTGACATCGAAGAGTTTGCCCGCCGGCGTATCACTATAGAATATTATCCTATAGACGCGCGCCTTGATTTCATCAAGTTTCTCTGGACGTTTCACTCTCTCCTACTCTACTGGAAAGAATATACCACCTCCATCACTTTCTTGCCGATTTCGTCGGCGGCTTCCATTGTGGCAGCCTCAGAGTAGACACGTATGATGGGTTCGGTGTTGGACTTGCGCAAGTGCACCCAACGGTCGGGGAAATCGATTTTTACACCGTCGATATCCGTCACGCTGACACCCTCCTCGCGCTCGTACATGGACTTCACCTTGCTGAGGATTGCATCCACATCGGTACTAGGAGTGAGGTCGATACGGTTCTTCGCTATCTGATAAGGAGGATAGGTGGCACGCAGTTCGCTCGTCTTCATGCCCCGCTTGGCGAGATATGTGAGGATGAGGGCAATGCCTACAAGAGCATCGCGTCCGTTGTGTGCAGCGGGATAGATGACACCGCCGTTGCCCTCGCCGCCGATGACGGCGTTTGTGGCCTTCATCGCAGTCACTACATTCACCTCACCCACGGCGGCAGCTGTGTAGCGGCATCCGGAGAAACGGTTGGTGACATCGCGCAGGGCACGTGTTGAAGACAGGTTGGAAACGGTATTGCCAGGCGTGTGCTGGAGGATGTAGTCGGCCACGGTGACGAGGGTGTATTCCTCACCGTACATCGTACCGTCCTCGCAGAAAAGAGCCAGACGGTCCACATCGGGATCCACCACAAAACCAATGTCGTGACCGCCTTTCTGCATGAGAGCCTTTATGTCGCCGAGATTCTTCTCAAGAGGTTCGGGATTGTGCTGGAAGTCGCCGGTGGGCTCTGTGTAGAGACCCGTGACGTGCTTCACACCGAGTTGTTCGAAAAGTTTGGGCAAGATGACACCGCCGACGGAATTGACAGCGTCGAATGCCACACTGAAATCAGCCTTCCGGATAGCCTCCACGTCGACGAGGTCGAGACCCAGCACGAGATCGATGTGACGCTGGTCGTAACTATTATCCTCGCGGTAGGAACCGAGATGGTCCACATCGGCATATTCGAAAGCCTCTACCTCTGCGATGCGAAGCACCTCCTCGCCGTCGGCCTTACTGAGAAACTCACCGTCAGCACCCAGGAGTTTGAGGGCATTCCACTGACGGGGATTGTGGGAAGCCGTGAGAATGATGCCGCCATCGGCACCTTCCATTGTGACAGCCACCTCCGTGGTGGGAGTGGAAGCAAGCCCTATATTCACCACATCGAAACCCATGCCCATAAGACTGCCGCACACCACGTTCTTTACCATCTCGCCGGAGATGCGGGCGTCGCGACCTACGACAATCTTGCCGGAACCGTTTGGACGGACCTTGCGTATGAGCGTTGCGTAGGCTGATGTGAATTTAACAATATCAAGAGGATTGAGCGTGTCACCGGCGGGGCCTCCGATGGTACCACGAATGCCGGAAATAGACTTAATTAAAGTCATTGCAATTTTTATTTAAAAGGTAATTATATCTTACTTCTTTGCCACAATAATAACAAAGTTCTTCGCGGGCACTGTGAGTGCAATGCTGGTTCCGGAGGCTATAACTGTGCTCTCCTGAGGCTGGATGGCATTTGGATTGTCGACAGTGTTCTCCAGTTCGTAGTCAGAGAGGTCGAGAGTGATGGCCTTCACTTCGCCGAGCTTCTTGATGTCCTTGAGGTCGATGCGCACAGCCTCGTCGCCCTCGCGGGTGTTGACGAGTTTCACGATATACTCACCCTTCTTCGTATCGGTGCAAGCCTGAGCGAAGAGACCGTCCTCACCCAGAGGAGTGGGATTGGAGAGAGAGGTGGTGAGCACGTTGGTACCCTTGTTCTGAGAGAAGAGAGCCTGAACCCAATAGGATGCCGTGCGGGCGCAACGCAGGTTGTCGAACCAGATTGCGTCGGGACGCCACTGCCAACCCTTCACGTGGGCGAAGAGAGGAGCGTAGGTGGCCATGTGAACCACATCGGCGTTCTTCTCCAGATTGAGCATGAAAGCAGCCTCGTAGATGGAAGCGCCGGCATGGTTGTACTTCTTGCCTCTGTCGTGGCAGGCATACTCGCCGGCAAACACCTTCGGACCGGTACGGTCGTATTCGTCATAGCGGTTCATCTCGCGTTTGAACCAGTCGATATTGCGATAGAAGTGCTCGTCGACGAGGTCGGCCTTCTGCTCCTTCATAGCCTCCCAGCCGATATCGAAATTGTGACCCTCGGAATCAGGACCGGAAGTGCCCACAATCTTGATTTCGGGATGAGCCTTGCGCACTGCGTCAGCAACAATCTTCACACGCTTGAAATAGAAATCACCCCACTGCTCGTTACCGATACCGAGGAATTTAAGATTGAAAGGAGCTGGATGTCCCATCTCGGCACGCAGCTTACCCCACTTGGTATTTACGTCGCCGTTTGCAAATTCAATAAGGTCGTTGCAGTCGTCGATATAGGGCTTAAGAGCAGCCTCAGTGGCGGGCACGTGGGCAGACTCCTTATCCCAGTTCTGATACTGGCATGCCATACCGACATTGAGGATAGGCAGAGGCTCGGAACCGAGCTCCTCAGAGAGGAGGAAGAATTCATAGAAACCAAGACCGTAAGACTGGAAATAGTCGGGATAGTAGCGATGGGTGTAGGTCGACTCCCAGCGGTTCTTGTTGAGAGGACGGTTTTCAACGGGACCAACCGTGTTCTTCCACTGATAGCGAGTCTCCAGATTCGCACCCTCGACAATGCAGCCGCCGGGGAAGCGGAACACACCCGGACGCATATCGTAGAGAGCCTGGGCGAGATCCTTGCGCATACCGTTCTCATGACCCTTCCATGTGTCAACGGGGAAGAGAGAGAGATGCTCCACATCCATCACGCCGTCACCGTTGCGGCCGTTCTCCGAGCATAAGAATACGCGAAGATTAGCATCCTCCTTCGTACGGTTCGACTTAAGAATAACGGTGTATTTCTTCCACTCCTTGGATGTCACCTTGATATCCTGAGAGGCAAATTCCTGATGCTCTTCCATTGAATACTCGTCAATGAGCTGCACACGCAGAACCTGAGCCTTGCCCTCGGGCACACGAGCCCAAACGGAGAAACGATACGATGCACCGCGCTTCACTCCGATACCGAAGAAGCCTTCGTTCTGAAGACCCGTCCACATATCGTTGTGACCGGCACAGGAAAGACGCACATAATGAGGATTCTTCTCAAAGGGGCCATCATTCTTCACCTCCACCTTACCGAAGGCCTGCCAACCCATAAGATGGTCGGGAGCGAATTCGAAAGAACGATTCTTGACCAACTCGGCATAAAGACCACCGTCTGCACCATAGTTGATATCCTCGAAGAAGATACCGTACATTGTGGGCTGAATGACACTACCGGCCTTACCGGCTTCCACGGTGACAACATTGTCCTGAGCGTTTAGGGACATAGCACCTGCTAACGCTGCACAAAATAGGATTTTTCTTAGTTTCATAGTATGTTTATTTGTGTTTATTCATTTACAGCGTGCCAAATATATAAAAAAGTTGAGAGTTGCATACAACACGTAGAAAGTTTTTTTTGAAAATAATTGTTTTTTTTGTATTTTTGCACACGAAATGCAAGTAGACGACCGCCTAAAGCGCTTGATAATAGATAATCGCATGCCGCAAGCACTGCTTTTAGCAGGCGGTGCGGAGAGTGGAGCCCTGATGAAGGGACTCCGTTTGGCTCGTGCACTGCTCTGTGAGAAGCAGGACGGTGAAGTGTGTGAGAACTGCTCCGGATGCCACATGACAAGGACATGGGCGCATCCCGACCTTATCTTCTCACTGCCCGTATACAAAAAAAACTCCAACGATCATCCTATCACTGACGACTGGATGAACCAGTGGCGCGAGATGCTGGAGGATACGCCAAGTCCGAAACTGGAGGACTGGATGGCAAGAATAAACAGTGAGAACCAGCAACTTACCATCTACGTCAGCGAGAGCGACAGATTGCAGCAGAAACTGCAGTTGCATGCCACGATGGGCGGTAGACGCGTGGTGTTTATCTGGCTGCCGGAAAGACTCATGGAGCAAGCCGCCAACAAACTGCTGAAAATCATTGAAGAACCGCCAAAAGGGACACATTTCATACTCGTATCTGATGAGCCCGAGAAAGTGCTGGGTACAATACAAAGCAGATGCCAGCGCATCGACGTGCCGCAAGGGAAAAAGACAAATAACAGCGAGGACGAAAGATATTTCTTCAGCCTCTTCGTGGAACTCATGAGACTGGCATATATGCGCAAGATAAAAGACCTCAAGGCCTGGAGCGAAGAAGTGAGCCGTATGGGACGCGAGAGACAGGGACAGATGCTAAGTTACTTTCAATTCCTGCTTCGTGAGAATTTTATTTACAATCTGAATAGACCCGAAATGGTATCCCTGTCAAAAGAGGAAGATGAATTCAGCAAGAAGTTCGCCCGCTTCATAAACGAGAAAAACGTCATCCCCATCATGGAGGAGACCGAGTTGGCGCAGAGAGACATCGTGCAGAACGTGAACGCCCGTATGGTGTTCTTCGACTACGCACTGAAAATAATAATACTAATGATACAATAATATTTGGGAACACACATGAGTCAAGATAACATCACATACAAAGGCGGTCCGGGACACGGACTCGTGGGAGGCGGATGGAATGTAGGACACTACTGTCAGCACAACGTCTTCGACTATTTTGCCGACCTGCCCGACAACCAAGTGGTGACCGATTTAGTAGAGGTGCAATTCAAGAACACCCGAAAAGGATACTACCATAATTGCAACCATCTGGAGATAAAGAAAGGCGACACTGTGGCTGTGGAAGCTTCGCCAGGGCATGATATCGGAGTGGTGACACTGACCGGACGTTTGGCTCAGATGCAGATGCTGAGAGCACACCTTAAAAGCGAAGACGAGGTGAAGAGACTCTACAGATTGGCGACGGAGACCGATATGGAAAAATTCGAGGCCGCCAAGAGCCGTGAGCATAAGACAATGATTGAATCACGCCAGTATGCCAAGGACCTCGGTCTGGAGATGAAAATCGGTGATGTTGAATATCAGGGCGACGGCGGGAAGGCCATCTTCTACTACATCGCGGAGGGACGCGTGGACTTCCGACAACTCATCAAAGTGCTGGCAGAGGCTTTCCACGTGCGTATCGAGATGAAACAAATCGGAGCACGTCAGGAGGCCGGACGCATCGGAGGATTCGGTCCCTGCGGCAGGGAACTTTGCTGCGCCACATGGATGAAGAACTTCCAGAGCGTAGGTACCGCCGCTGCGCGATTCCAGGACCTTACACTCAACTCGCAGAAGTTGGCAGGACAATGCGCCAAACTCAAATGCTGTATGAATTACGAGGTAGACCAGTATATTGAAGCCTCAAGAAAACTGCCTCCGAGAGATGCTGTACTATCCACACAGGACGGAGAATTCTATTGGTTCAAGGCTGACATCCTGTCCGGCAATGTCAGTTATTCCAGCGATAAGCGCCTCGCTGCCAATATCACGACAATCACGGCAGAACGGGCCTGGGAAATCATTAATATGAATAAGGCCGGGGAGAAGCCGCATGCACTGGAGGCAACACGCAAGAGTGCCGCACCCACATCTGTTGATTTGGCCACACAGGACGACCTGCACCGATTTGACGATGTACTCAAAAGCAAGAAAAAGAAAAAGAAGAAGAAAAAACATGCTAAGGCTCAAAATAGCCACGACGCTGATTCTGGCACTGACGCTTAGCAGTTGCCGCGAGGGAGTGTGCTACCATCACTTTCAGGAGATTCCACAAGAAGGATGGAGCCACCGTGACACGCTCTCGTTTCCTCTGGGGCAGGACAGTTTGGCACCATATCGTAAGATGTGGATAGAAGCGCGTGTAGAGTGCGACTACCCCTACTCCACTCTGCCACTCATCGTTGAACAGCGCGCCTCTGAGGGACATCTTGAAGACAGTGTCACTCTGTTGCTGTCGGACGACGGCACACGCCTTACTGGCAAAGGTCTGCGACTCCTGCAATATCGTCAGGGGCCGTTCACAATAGAAACCGCAACTACGGAGATACGTATTCGCCACACCGCCGGAACCGTAAAGCTACTTGGTATCAAGGGAGTGGGCATTGAAACAAAAGTAGCAACGGCAGAAGGAGAATCACGTGTGTTTAAGCCGCTTCCTACCCGCGTCTATCCTAAGAAATATAAAAAGAAGAAGAGTGAAGCCCCAGAGACTGCTGCCACCATAACTGAAGAACGGCAGGGGAATGCCTATCACAGGAGTGAGTCCCAGAACCATACCTATGTTGATAAACACGTGGAAAAGGAATATACTGAGGACACAGTAGCCGTAAATACGTCCAAAACTGTCGACTTGCCTCTCAGCCAAAGCGATGAGACGGAGAATCAGGGCCAGAAAGAGCAATAGTACCACTGCACATCCCACAAAGCCTTCTTCTTCACCCACTGTGCAGAAAATGAAATCCGTATCCTGTTCGGGCACATATTTGAGTTTTGTCTGAGTGCCACAAAGGAAACCCTTGCCCCTAAGACCACCGCTGCCGATGGCTATCTGCGCCTGTATCACGTTGTAGCCGGCTCCCTTCGGATCGTCCTCCAAACCGAGCAGCACCCTGACACGCGTCTGCTGGTGAGGCTGCAGGACATCCGTCAAAAGATAATCCACACTGTAGAACGTGGCAATGCTACCCAAAGAGAACAGCGCGATATAAATATAGCGCATCACATGATCCTTGAAAGCCAACAGCACAAGGTATACGATGTCAAACACCAATACAAGCAGCACTACCCAGGACGCATCGAAAGGCAACACATAGTGACTGAAGAACACCGCACACACGATGATGAGAAGTCCCCAGAGGGACACCCGCAGGAATTCCCTTCTGTCTTCTCCATATATCATAAGAAGAACGGATGTGAAGATATGTATCAGAGTCAATACAAGGTATTCTCCCAACTTTATCTGCTCCACACCCCAAAGGGGTATTTCCGCATAACGGGCACCTATTACAAAATACATCACGGCTGCGATGCCAGTAAACAACACGCTTCCCGTCATTCCCTCACGATAGCACATAAGGAAAAACGACGCATATACCAATGCGCTTCCTGTCTCCTTCTGCATAATAATGAGGATCATCGGTACCAGGAATATCAGAGAAGCCAATATCAGGTGCAACCATTTTGACAGCTTCAATTTATATACGCTTATCACTTTGGCCGCACACAAAGCAGTGGTGAACTTTGCGAACTCTGCCGGTTGCAACTTTATACCGTATCCCAAATCTATCCACGAGAGACTGCCTTTCGTGTCGTGCGCCAGAAACGGCGTTACTACAAGGAGGGCAACCATACCCAGATAAAGCAGATAAGAAAGGGATTCGACAATGCGTTCATCCACACTGAGCACCGCCACACAGAGAACTATCGCAGTGCCTATCCACATAAGTTGTTTTCCGCTGCGGCTCGCAAAATCGAATATACTGCCTCCTGCATCAAAATCATAACTGGCACCACACACACTTATCCACCCCATTACCATAAGGGCCACGTAGAAGAGAATGGTTATCCAGTCTACAGAACTCCATACGGAAAATCTCTCACTCTTCATCTCCTGCAGTGCTTGTTATAATGTGACGATTCTGGAACATCTCCGCTTTCTTCTCCGAATACTCCGAAAGATGTCCGTTGATATACTGCTCCATCATCAGTGCCCCTATCGGCACTCCGTAGGTTGCACCCCACTCTCCATTCTCCACATATACACAGATGGCTATCTTCGGGTCGTCCTTGGGAGCGAATCCCATAAATGCCGAATGGTCCTTGCCGTGAGGATTCTGCGCAGTACCTGTCTTGCCGCAAACCTCATACATAGAAGTCTCTGCCGAACGACATGTGCCGCCCGTCACGGCCCGACGCATTCCCGCCACCACCAGTTCGTAGTTCTCCCTGTCCACCATCGTGTAGCGTCTCGTACGGTAGAGGGAATCCAACGGTTCGTCCTGAATATGCTTCACGACATGAGGAGTGATAAACCATCCGCGATTAGCGATTGTCGCTCCTAGATTGGCTATCTGCAGAGGAGTGAGAGTCACCTCGCCTTGTCCGATGGAGATACTGATAACGGTGAGTCCGTTCCAAGAACCGCTATTCACCTTATCATAAAATGCCGCGTTGGGAATCATGCCACGCTTTTCTCCCGGAAGATCCACCCCGAGAGCATATCCGAATCCCATTGACACCATATAGTCTTTCCATGTTGTCATAGCATCCTGCACCGTGGGATACTTGTGTCTGTTGCTGAACATACTCAGCAGGCCCCAGCAGAAAAACGCATTGCACGATGTGGCTATTGCCGGTTCGAGAGGAAGCGGTGCCCCGTGAGAGTGACATCCTACAGTAAGACCGCCGTAATGGAAACCGCGTGAACAGGGAAATGTGGTGGACGGTGTGATGATACCTTCCTGGAGGAACGTGAGAGCCTGGCCCGTTTTAAACGTACTACCGGGAGGATAAGTACCCATAATAGCACGATTCAGCAGCGGTTTATTCGGATCCTGACTGAGCTTAAGGTTATTCTTTCCTCTCTGTCGTCCTACCATAATACGGGGGTCGTAGGCGGGAGACGACACCATGCAGAGAATCTCCCCTGTCTTCGGTTCTATCGCTACTATACCTCCCTTCTTACCTTCCATCAGCCTTTCGCCCAGCGCCTGCAGGTCTGCATCAATGGACAGGGTGAGATTTTTTCCCGGCACAGGCATCTTGTCGTACTTACCGCCTTGATAGTGCCCTTTGATGCGACCTCGTGCATCGCGCAAAAGTATCTCCTCTCCTTTTATGCCGCGGAGTTGTTTCTCGTAAAACCTTTCCACTCCGAGTTTTCCGATATAGTCTCCCATTTTATAATAATCGTCGGATTCTATATCCTTGGGACCGACCTCACCGACATCACCAAGGATGTGTGCTCCTATCGGGCGCTCGTATTGACGGATACTGCGCTTCTGAATATAGAAACCGGGATAATGGAACAACTTCTCACGAAATCTCGAGAACTCCTCCACAGACAGTTGCGACATGAAAAGCTGCTGCGTATAGTTGCTGTAACCGGGATTTCTCCACGGGTCCTTAATCTCCTCCATACGTCGGATATACCAGTCCTTATCAATACGCAAATCGCGGCAGAGACCCATCGTGTCAACGCCCTTCTGCTCGTTCATGATAACCATTATGTCGTAGGCCGGCTGGTTGTATACCAACAGCTGCCCCTTACGGTCTCTTATCGCTCCACGGGCCGGATACTGCACTCTGTGGTAGAATGCATTACTGTCTGCCTTGATACGAAAATCTTCACTGAGAAGCTGGAGAAAAAAGAGACGAATAATATAGATGAGTACTATGACAACAGCTATACCTCCAATGACCCACTTCCTGCCTTCTGCATTATAGTCTCTTTCTTCTAACATAATCCAGCAAAAGCCCCAAGGGATAGGACACCAAGAGAGAAGTGAGACACGACATGCTCATACCCGGGAAATCCGTAAAACAGAAATCCTCAAGTACGAAAAACACAATATGGTGTAAAAGAAACAGTACGAATATATATACCGGATATCGGGCTTTTCCTATGGTGGCGTACGACGGCTCTATCGTCTCCATCGTCTCCTTCGGCACCAAAGCACTGAGCAAAGGGCGCTGCACGAATGCGGCACACGTGAGGGCTGCTGCACTCATACCCGTTGTACCCGAGAACATATCCAGTATCAGGCCACAGAAGAACGATGCAATCATCAACCTTATCGGCGGTGTGTTCAATGGAGCCCACACCACAAACAACACCATCACCAGCGGTATTGCATACATGCCCAGATGGATATGATTCAATACAACAACCTGCAACACCAGCAACGCTGCAAGCTGCATCAATCGGCGCACAACATCCTTTCCCTGCATATCCTAGTTGTTCTTAATCACAATCACATTTTCCAGGCGAGCCATATCCGTAGACAGCTGCACGGAGAGACGGAAACTCAAACCGTCCGGCGAAGTCCCGACTTTATTTATCCTACCTACGAAGATGCCGGCTGGGAACACCTGCGAATAGCCGCTTGTTTCAACAGCCTGCCCCACTCTGACACGAGCGTGGTGCGGCACGTCATCCATTGTGGAAACCAGCATGTTTCCGCCCTGCCAATGGAGATAACCGATATAGCCTGTTCCGCGTATACGACATGTTATGTTGCTTCTAGTATTGAGAATACTCATCACTTGGGCACTGTGCGTACTCACCTGAGTAACAATACCCACGATGCCCGTTCCGCATGCCACGCCCATACCTTCTTCCACGCCGTCCTTGCTTCCGCGGTCTATAGTAAGCGTGTTATCCAGGAGCCATACGCTGCAAGCTGTCACACGGGCTGGTATCAATTCGTATCCTGCCAGACTTGCGGCCAAAATACGTTCTGTCTCCGTGCTGTCGTGACAGAGAACCGCAACTGCCTCCCTCAGTTGTGCCACCTGCTGTTGCAGCAACACGTTGCGCTGGGTGAGTTCGCGATTGTCACTTATCATGTGACTGTACCTCAACAGGCTTGATTCCACACCGAGCAACTTGGACACTACGATATTCGACTGGGTGAAAAACACACTTCCCTGATAACTGTTGTGTCGTACAACAAGAAACAGACTTGTTCCCTCCAGAAGGAGGAAAACAAGCCAGTGTATCTTTTTCCAAAGAAAAGTGAATATCGTTCTCAACTACATCAGGAATGGGAAGTTGTGGATATTCTTGAGCACCGCACCCGTACCCTTCACAACGCTGTGAAGCGGATCTTCGGCCACATGGAACGGAATATTCAGTTTATCCTGGAAACGAGTGCTCAGACCACGGAGCAGGGCTCCGCCGCCGGTGAGCCATATACCGTTGCGCACGATATCGGCATACAATTCCGGCGGTGTATCCTCCAAGGCAGCCAGAATGGCACTTTCAATCTTTGCAATTGTCTTCTCCAGACAGCGTGCCACCTCCTGATACGTGACACTCACTTCCATCGGCAGAGCCGTAATCTTGTTAGGACCGCACACAACGTAATCCTCCGGAGCCTCATCGCCCAAATCGGACAACGCACTGCCCACATTTATCTTGATACGCTCGGCCATACGTTCACTGACACGCACATTGTGCTGACGGGACATATATTCCTGAATGTCCTCCGTGAATTCATCGCCTGCAATTCGCAGGCTCTTGTCGGAAACGATACCTCCCAACGAAATCACAGCGACCTCCGTCGAACCGCCGCCGATGTCAACCACCATATTACCTTCCGGGGCAAGAACATCCAAACCTATACCTATTGCGGCAGCCATCGGTTCGTAGACGAGATACACCTCACGTGCTCCGGCGCGCTCTGCGCTGTCGCGCACGGCACGCAGTTCCACTTCCGTAGAACCGCTGGGCACGCCTATCACCATCCTCAGCGACGGCGTAAAGAGATGTTTGCCTGTATCCACCATTTTGAGCAGTCCGCGCATCATCAGCTCGCATGCGTTGAAGTCTGCTATGACACCGTCTCTAAGGGGACGCACCGTACGGATATCGGGACTCGTCTTCTCATACATCATCTTGGCCTTTTCGCCAACAGCAACCATCGCACCCGTCTGACGGTTCATTGCCACCACACTGGGCTGGTCCACCACGATGTGATTATCGCAGATGATGACGGTGTTTGCTGTACCGAGGTCCATCGAGACCTCCTTAGTAAAACTAAAAAATCCCATGATTTTCTAATTATTTCTCCTTACTTGCAAAAATATGAATGGATGGCTGTATCATAGTGACTGCTTACGCCGAATGCCTGCTTTGCGAACCACTTTCTGTCCTCAATGTCGCTCTCGCCGCCTTTTTTCCGGAGCAAGTCAAGCAGGGGCTTGTATTCAGCCTTGGAAGGAACGATGATGACATCCCTGAAGTTCTTCGCACCTGCTCTGATGAGAGAAATGCCGCCTATATCTATTTTCTCTATGATATCAGCCTCGCAGGCGCCGCTCTTCACAGTCTCCTCGAAAGGATACAGATCCACAATTACGAGATCTATTGCAGGAATCTCATACTGTGCCATCTGCTGCTGGTCGCCTTCGTTCTCGCGACGTCCCAGTATGCCTCCGAACACCTTGGGGTGCAATGTCTTCACTCTGCCGCCGAGAATGCTCGGATATGATGTCACATCCTCCACCTTCGTGCAGGGAATGCCCAGACTCTCGATAAAGGACTGTGTGCCGCCGGTGGAAAGCAGCTCCACTCCCTGAGCGTGCAACGTCTTGAGAATCTCATCCAGCCCATCCTTATGGAAAACGCTCACGAGAGCGCGTCTGATTTTTCTGTTTTCTGCCATATTTGTAATACCTATGATTTGTTATTCCACATTTTCGTGCGCAAAATTATAAAAAAATGAGGAGTTAATCTCCATACTGTTTTCAAAAAAGACATCAGAAAGAGTTTTTTTTATATTTTTGCATGCGAACATACTGTTATGAGATGAAAAATACCCTATTTATTTCCGCTTTTCTCTGTTTTTTTCTAATTAATATTTCTGCCGTTGAAAGACGCGACTCCCTGCTTTCCGAATGGCGTTTCCACCTTGGGGAAGTAGAAGGAGGCGAACTGGAAAATCTGGATGACAGTCAGTGGGAGCAGGTAAACGTTCCCCACGATTGGGCTATCGCCATGCCCTTTTCCGGAGACAATGATTTACAAAACGTTGCAGTGAAGCAAAACGGAGAATCCGTTGCCACTTTGAAGACCGGTCGCACAGGCGGCCTGCCCTGGATGGGAACAGGCTGGTATCGCACCCGTTTCCTCACTCCTCAGGGGACGGGAAAGTCAAAAGGTTCCGTCACGCTGCTTGTCGACGGTGCCATGTCCCACTCCCTGGTCTTCATCAACGGACAGCGCCTCGGCATCTGGCCTTACGGCTACAACAGTTACACCTTCGACCTCACTCCCTACCTGAAGGACAACGGCGAGGCCAACACTCTGGCCATCCGCCTGAACAATCCCAGCGAGAGCAGCCGCTGGTATCCGGGAGCAGGACTTTTCCGCAGGGTCCACCTCATATCCGCCGCGAAGTTGCACGTCCCCGTGTGGGGAACGAGTGTTGTCACCACCCCCAAAGACGAGGCCTCTTGGGATGTGCTTCTCACCACTGCCATCGCAGGGACATCCACCTATAAAATCATCGTAGAGACGAAAATCCTCGACAGAAAAGGGAACGTTGTCGCCTCCAACACCGACTTCACATCTCCCGGAAATGACGGGAAGACCGAGATGATTCAGCATTTCACCGTCTCGCAGCCCGAACTGTGGACTCCGGAGACGCCGCATCTCTACCGCGCCTGCTCGCGCATCATAGAAAACGGAGCTGTCGTCGACACCTTTACCACGAGTTTCGGAATTCGGCAAGTGGAGCTGAAACAGGGAGAAGGCTTCTTCCTCAACGGGGAGAAACGCAAGTTCCGCGGCGTATGCCTCCACCACGACCTCGGTCCTCTGGGAGCAGCCGTCCACAGGGATGCCCTGCGCCACCAGCTTCTCATGCTGAAAGCAATGGGAGCAGACGCCATCCGCACCGCCCACAACATGCCCGACCCGCAACAGGTTGAGCTGTGCGACTCCATCGGTCTGATGGTGATGGTGGAATCCTTCGACGAATGGACCGTCGCCAAATGCAAGAACGGCTATCATTGCTGGTTCAACGAGATAACCCAGACTCCGAAATCCGAATACCCGATGGTGTGGGCTCAGCACGACATCAGGAACATGATAATGAATTTCCGCAACCATCCCTCCGTTGTCATGTGGAGCATCGGCAACGAGATACCCCAGCAGCACACGGAGGAAGGCAAGGAACTGGCCAAGGCCATGCAGTTCTTCTGTCATGAGCAGGACCCCACCCGCCCCGTGACGTGCGGCATGGATCAGGTGCAGAGCATCCTGCGCAGCGGTTTTGCCGACGCCCTCGACGTGCCCGGTCTGAACTATCGCACACACCTCTACGAGAAAGCCTACGAGACGCTTCCGCAAAAGTTCATTCTCGGTTCGGAGACAGCCTCCACCGTATCTTCACGCGGCGTGTATTACCTTCCCTTCGCCCTGCGCAAGGGTGCCAAGCACGACGGCCATCAGTCTTCCGGCTACGACACCGAAGCATGTTCGTGGAGCAATGTTCCCGACGAGGATTTCCGTCTGCAGGACGACTTCGACTGGACGATGGGACAGTTCGTATGGACCGGTTTCGACTATCTCGGCGAGCCCTCTCCCTACGACACCGACGCCTGGCCCAGCCACTCCTCCCTCTTCGGCATCATCGACCTTGCCTCCATCCCCAAGGACCGCTACTACCTCTATCAGAGTCAGTGGTGCGACTCCGGCACATTCCACGTGCTGCCCCACTGGAACTGGAATGCGGGCGACACCATCCCTGTGGTGGCCTACAGCCAGTGTCCCGCAGCGCGGCTCTACGTCAACGGCAAACTGCACGGAGAGGTTCGCAAACTCTCCCGCGAGGAAAGCGAGGCGCTGAAAGACAAAGACCCGCTGTGGCTTCTCAAGCGCTACAGACTCATCTGGCCGGCAGTGCCGTATCAGGCGGGAGAACTCAAGGTGGAGTTCCTGGATTCCAAGGGCAATGTCGTCCACACAACGACAAGGCACACCGCCTCCAAGCCTCACCATCTGCAGCTTGAGACATCCTACTATACTCCGGGCGACAATCTCTGCTACATCACCGTATCTATGGTGGACAAGAAAGGCGTGCTGTGTCCCGACGGCAATTCCCTCGTGGAATTCTCCGTGAGCGGCAACGGCCGTTTCAAGGCAGCGGCAAACGGCGACCCCACCTCACTGGACCCGCTGCAGCAGCCCCGTATGCATCTCTTCTCCGGTCAGTGTACGGTGATTGTGGAGACAGACGGCAGCGGAGCCTTCACGCTCACTGCCGCCAGCGGTAAGATAAAGGGGCGCATCACTGTTCCCGCAGGTCGTTGACCACCAGCGATGCCAGCGTCACACCGAAAGCGGCTGTCACCTGCATCAGACTACCGTTGCCGTCGGCCTCAAAGCAGTTTCTGCCGGCAGCCTCTTCGCTGTAGACACACTTGAATTTTCTCTTCGGGAAGCGTTCCTGTTTCTTGAAATTTGTGCGCAGGGCTCTTGCTAAGGCATCGCCCTTCACCTTCCAGAATTCCGTCACGCGGACTTGTGTCGGGTCTGTCCTCAGTGCAGCGCCCATACTGCAGAAGAGTTTGCCTCCGGAATTCTCCAGCGCCCTGCATATCAGGTCGGCCTTATCCCTCAGCGAATCAATGCAGTCCACCACGTAGTCATAGTCCCCCAGATGGAAGCCATCGGCGGTCTCCGAGGTATAGCGCTGCGTCAGCGCCGTGATTTCCGCCTCCGGGTTTATTTCGTGCAGTCTTTCTGCCAGCACCTCCACCTTCGGTCTGCCGATTGTCCTGGTGGTGGCCATCAGCTGCCTGTTGCAGTTCGACTCCGCCACCTCGTCGCTGTCCACCATCGTGAGATGGCCTAATCCCGTGCGAATCAGGGCTTCGGCGCACCAGGAACCCACTCCGCCGACACCAAAAATAATGACGCGAACCTCTTTGAGCCGCGTCATAACCTCATCGCCTAAAATAAGTCTTGATCTTATCTCCCTCATCGCGTAGCGGGAAAGGGACTTGAACCCTTGACCTTCGGATTATGAATCCGACGCTCTAACCAGCTGAGCTATCCCGCCTTTTCCAAAAGCGGTGCAAAGGTATGACAAATAATCTAAACAAGCAAACTTTTTGGCAACAAAATTAATCAATATGCCCATTTTTTTGTAATTTTGCGCCGTCAATTGTGCGTACACGCGGGACATGCGTATGAGAATGAGGATAATACGACGACTAGACTGGTATGTGTTGAGGAGTTATCTGCTCCTCTTCGCCGGCACTTTCTTTGTCTGTCTGTTCATTTTCATGCTGCAGTTCCTCTGGCGCTACGTCGACGACCTCGTGGGAAAGGGTCTTTCGTGGCTGGTGCTGGGCAAGTTTTTCTTCTATGCTTCGCTCACTCTGGTGCCCATGTCCCTGCCCCTCGCCGTGCTGCTTGCCTCGCTCATCTCGTTCGGCAACATGGGTGAAAAGCTCGAGCTGCTCTCCATGAAAGCCGCCGGCGTGCCCCTGGTGCGCATCATCCTGCCGGTGCTCATCTTCGCCATACTGATATCCTTCGGCAGTTTCTTCTTCCAGAACCGTGTGGGCCCCGAGGCCACGCGCCAGCTGGCCACCCTGCTGTGGAGCATGCGCCAGAAGAATCCCGAGGTGGAGATTCCCGAAGGCATCTTCTACAGCGACATCCCCGGCTACAATCTCTTCGTCGAGCGCAAGAACAAGGAGACCGGCATGCTCTACGGCATGATGATATACACCACCGGCGGCGGTCTCGACAACACGCAGATAGTCCTTGCCGACTCAGCCCGCATGCAGTCCACGGAAGACCACATGCACCTTAAGATGACGCTCTACAGCGGCGAGCGTTTCCGCAATATGGATGCGCAGAGCGGCAAGATGCTCCGGGCCTCCATCCCTTACATGCGCGAGACCTTCGTCAGGGAAGTGGACATCATACAGTTCGACAACAACTTCTCGATGATGGATGCCAACCTCTTCAACAACAACGCCCAGACGAAAGACCTCGCGGCCATAGAGTACGGCATCGACTCCCTCTCCCAGAAACTGGATTCCATGGGCCATACCTTCTACGCCAACACCCGCTCCTACTATCTCATGAGGGACCTGCCGAAGGGAGGCAAGGACAGTGTCTCGCACGCGCAGCGTGTGGAGCACATGCTCAGCGTGGCCTCTCCCATGGACTCCGTGCTCTCGGCCCAGTCCACCGAGGACCAGCAGCGCACACTGCGCGCCGCCACCAGCAGGGCCCACTCCACGCTCTCGGAGTTCGAGTTCCGCGGCATCTTCACGGAAAACGTGAATATGTCTCTGCGCACCCACCTTCTCGAGTGGCAGCGCAAGTTCTCGCTCTCCCTGGCCTGCCTGATATTCTTCTTCATCGGCGCTCCGCTCGGTGCCATCATACGCAAGGGCGGCCTCGGCGTGCCGGTTGTCGTCTCCGTGCTGATATTCATCTTCTACTATATCATCAACGTGGCCGGCGAGAAGATGGCAAAGCAGGGCGAATGGAACATGTTCTTCGGCGCCTGGCTCTCGTCCATGATACTGGCACCCATCGGCGCGTTCCTCATCAGCCGTGCCAACAAGGACTCCATGGTGTTCAACATCGAGGGCTACCGCCATTTCTTCATGACGGTGCTCGGTCTGCGCTACACCCGCAAAATCATGCGCAAGGAGGTCATCATCGAGGAGCCCGACTACCCGCGTCTCATCACGGAGCTGCACACCCTTGCCGCCGACTGCAAGCGCTATCAGGAGATACACCATCTGCGCCGCTTCCCCTCCTACTGGCGCCTGTTCTTCCGCTATCGCGAGGACCGCGAGGTGATACGCATCTCCGAGAAGCTGGAACAGATTATCGAGGAACTGCACAATTCGCGCGACAACGTCGTCATCGGCGGCATCAACGAATACCCCATACTCGTGCCCGACGCCCACACGCGTCCCTTCCACTCCGGCCGTCTGTGCCTTGCCGCAGGACTGTTCCTGCCTCTGGGCATATTCTTCTGGTTCAGGGTGTGGCGCTTCCGCATACGTCTGTGGCGCGACTTCTCGCAGATACAGAAACTCTCGCCCATGATTGCGGAGCGTATCGAACTGCATGTACTATCACAGGAAATATCGGATAAACTATCATAATGAAACAAACAGCAATCAGTCAAATAGAGGCAGCTCTTGATGATTTCAAGGCCGGCAAGTTCGTCATCGTGGTGGATGATGAGGATCGCGAGAACGAGGGCGACTTCATCACCGCAGCCGAGATGATTACGCCGGAGAAGGTCAACTTCATGCTGCAGAACGGGCGCGGCGTGCTCTGCGCTCCCATCACCATATCGCGGGCCCACGAACTGGAGCTCAGCCGTCAGGTGGAGGAGAACACCTCCATGCTGGGCACTCCGTTCACCGTCACGGTGGACCTTCTCAAGGGGTGCACCACGGGCGTCTCCGCCCACGACCGCGCAGCCACCATACGCGCTCTGGCCGACCCCGCGAGCAAGCCCTCCGACTTCGGCCGCCCGGGCCACATCAACCCCCTCTACGCCCAGGACAAGGGCGTCCTGCGCCGCGCCGGCCACACGGAGGCAGCCATCGACCTGGCACGCCTCTCCGGACTGCAGCCTGCCGCAGCCCTCATCGAGATACTCAATCCCGACGGCACCATGGCACGCATGCCGCAGCTTGAGGAGGTGGCCCGTCAGTTCGGCCTCAGGATAATCACCATCCGCGACCTCATCGCCTACCGCCTGCAGCGCGAGAGCCTTGTGGAGCGCGGCAGCGAGGCCGACCTCCCCACCCAGTGGGGCCATTTCCGCATCATACCCTTCCGCCAGATATCCAACGGCCTCGAACACGTGGCCATCATCAAGGGCACATGGGAGGAGGGCGAACCCGTCCTCGTGCGCATGCATTCCTCCTGCGCCACGGGCGACATCTTCGGCAGCCAGCGCTGCGACTGCGGCGCACAGCTCCACCGCTCCATGCAGATGATTGAGGAGGCGGGCAAGGGAGCCGTCATCTATCTCATGCAGGAGGGACGAGGCATCGGCCTCATGAACAAGATTGCGGCATACGTCCTGCAGGAACAGGGCGACGACACCGTGGATGCCAACCTCCACCTGGGCTTCAAGGCCGACGAGAGGGACTACGGCGTGGGCGCACAGATACTGCGCTCGCTGGGACTCTCCAAGATACGCCTCATCACCAACAACCCCGTCAAGCGCGTGGGCCTGGAGGGCTACGGACTGGAAATCGTGGAGAACGTGCCCATCGTCGTGGAGCCCAATCCCTACAACAAACGCTATCTCGAAACAAAACGTGTCCGCATGGGCCATAAACTATAAAAAAAACCAATAAAACCGAAATAACAATGAACAGTCTCTCAGAAAGATTAAACCGCCTGGCTCCCAGTGCCACACTGGCAATGAGCCAGAAGAGCAGCGAACTGAAAGCTCAGGGCGTTGATGTCATCAACATGAGTGTCGGCGAACCCGACTTCAACACACCCGACCACATCAAGCGTGCAGCCATCAAGGCTGTCGAGGACAACTGGACCCGCTACAGCCCCGTGCCGGGCTATCCCGAACTCAAGAAGGCCATCGTGGCCAAGCTCAAGAACGAGAACGGCCTCGACTACGCTCCCTCGCAGATTCTCTGCAGCAACGGCGCCAAGCAGTCGGTCTGCAATGCCATTATGGCTCTTGTGAATGCCGGCGACGAGGTCATCATCCCCGCCCCCTACTGGGTGAGCTATCCCCAGATGGTGCTGCTGGCCGAGGGCACACCCGTCTATGTGGCATGCGGCATCGAGCAGGACTTCAAGATGACTCCCGAGCAGCTTGAGAAGGCCATCACGCCCAAGACGCGCGCCCTCATCCTCTGCTCTCCCTCCAACCCCACCGGCAGCGTCTATTCCTCCGCCGAACTGGAGGCTCTCAAGGATGTGCTCCTGCGCCATCCCCGCGTCATCGTCATTGCCGACGAGATCTACGAGCATATCAACTACGTGGGCGCTCACGCCTCCATGGCCCAGTTCCCCGATATCAAGGAGCGCGTTGTCATCATCAACGGTGTCTCCAAGGCCTATGCCATGACGGGCTGGCGTATCGGTTTCATTGCCGCTCCCGAGTGGATTGTCAAGGGCTGCAACAAGCTTCAGGGCCAGTACACATCGGGTCCCTGTTCCGTGTCGCAGAAGGCCGCCGAGGAGGCCTACTCCGGTCCTCAGGACTGTGTTGAGGAGATGCGTCAGGCTTTCGAGCGCCGCAAGAACCTCATCGTGTCTCTGGCGAAGGAGATTCCCGGTCTTGAGGTGAACGACCCCCAGGGTGCTTTCTATCTCTTCCCCAAGTGCAGCAGCTTCTACGGCAAGAGTGCGGAGGGTCGCACCATCAATAATTCTACCGACCTCGCCATGTATCTCCTCGAGGTGGGTCATGTGGCCACTGTGGGCGGTGATGCTTTCGGCAGCCCCGAGTGCTTCCGCATGAGCTATGCCACCAGCGATGACAACATCCGCGAGGCCATGCGCCGCATCAAGGAGTGCCTCGCCCACTTGCAGTAATACCTTATATAAATAATAAGAAGCAAAAGCCACCTCACGCATGTGAAGTGGCTTTTTGTATTTCGGACAATCGGACAAGTGGACTGGAATATTTTGTGCTGTCACGTAGCACAAAAAATAAAAAACTAAGAACTAAGAGTTAAGAATGAAAGTAACAACTTGTGCCCTTACGGATTGTCGATGATGCGGTCGGGATGAGAGCAGGGCTTCTGGCGGCTGATGCGCTGTAGAACCTGTTCGCGGGTGCAGCCGTCGCGCTCCATAACCCTGCGGATGCGCGTCTCAAGGGGAGCACGCACCTCCCAGAGCTCGTCGACACAGTCCCTCATGCCGGCCTCCTCCAGTATGGCAGACTCCATCACCACCTCATCGGCATTCTGACGCCCGCACCACGCCTCAAAATCGCGACGCACAGCAGGATGCACCACGGCATTCAAAGCCCTGAGATGGTCCTCGTCCGAGAAAAGCCACGCAGCAAGCCGGGGACGGTTCAAGCGGCCGTCGGGCAGATAAGCCTCATCACCGGCAAGGGCGATGACGGCAGCCTTCAGGTCCGCATCCTGCTCCTGCAGACGCCTGGCCTCGCGGTCGCAGTCGTAGACGGGCACTCCCCTCGCCTCCATCTGACGGCAGACAAAGCTCTTGCCGCTGCCGATGCCTCCTGTGATGCCGATACGCTTCATTTGTTGTTGTAGTTGCACATGGCAAACGACATGCCCGAGAGGCAGAACGCCTTGATGGCCTCCACAGCCACCAGAGCGCGCTCGTCGCACAGCTTGCTGTCCTCGGGAGAGAAACGGCTGAGGACAAAGTCCACCTGCGCACCGCGCGGGAAATCGTTGCCGATGCCGAAACGCAGACGGTTGTAGGCCTCAGTGCCCAGAACGGAGGCGATATGCTTGAGTCCGTTGTGACCCGCACTGGAACCGCTCTGCTTCATACGTATCGCACCCACGGGCAGCGAGAGGTCGTCCACCACCACGAGCATATTCTCCAGGGGTATCTTCTCCTCGTTGAGCCAGTAGCGCACGGCATTGCCGGAGAGGTTCATGAAGGTGGAGGGCTTCAGGAGCACCACCTCCGCATTCTTCACACGGCCGCGCCCTACAAAACCGTAGCGCTTGTCGGCAAAAGCAATGTTGGACACCTTAGCGAAGGCGTCCAACACTCTAAATCCTATGTTGTGGCGAGTTCCGTCGTATTCATCGCCGACGTTACCCAGCCCTACAATCAGATACTTCATTATGCTTCAGCAGCGGCAGCAGCGCTCTTGGCGTTACGTGTCATCTTAACCTGACATACCACAACGCTGGGGCTGGTGATCATCTCGAGGCCTTCGAAGTTCAGCTCAGCAACCTTGATGGTCTTGCCAAGTCCGAGAGAGGTGACGTCGATGTTCAGCTTCTCGGGAATTGCTGTGTAGGGAGCCTTCACCTTGAGGCTGCGTACGTTGGCAGCCAGCTTACCACCGGCACGGACACCCTCGGCCAGACCGTTGAGCTTGATGGGCACAGCCATCACGATGGGCTTCTTCTCGGTGACTTCATAGAAGTCGATGTGAAGCAGCTGGTCGCTTACGGGGTGGAACTGCAGCTCTCTCATCACGGCCTTGCACTCCTTGCCGTCGATGTTGAGATTAACACAGAAGATATCGGGGCTGTATACCAGATTGCGCACCTCGTCGGCTGTCACGCTGAAGCTCTGAGCCACGGGATTGCCGTCCTTGTCCTTCTTCTCACCATACAGATTACATGGAATCATGCCCTGCTTGCGGAGCTGTGCGGTAGCCTTCTTACCAGTCTCGGTACGCGTGGTACCCTTTACGTCGATTGTTTTCATTTTTTCTTGTTTTTGTGTTACTTTGTTTATACTATCATCACACTGTTTTGTGAAATTCGCGTGCAAAGGTACGGAAAATAGTTTAAAGTTTAAAGTTTAAAGTTTAAAGTTTTTGCGTTAAAGGGGCATTTTTGTGTCTCATGCACACATTTCGCCTGAGATGAGTTGCAATATATCCTCCTTTTTCACATCCAACCACCTTGTCTGCAGTCCCTCGCGGGCTGCGGCATCGACATTCACGCGGGCATCGTCCACGAATAAGCATTCTCCAGCCTGCGCTCCTATCTCGCACACAACCTGCCGGTATATCTCCGGATCTGGCTTGGCGAGATGCATCTCCTGGGAGAGGAACACGCGGTCGAAGAGTTCGTCCACACTGAAACCTTCCTGCGCGAAGTCGTGAGCAAGAAGGTGCTGCCAATGCAGGTCGTTGGTGTTGGAAAGCATAAAGGTGCGATAGCCCTTCTCGCGGAGCGAACGCACCATGAGAAGACGCTCGCGGGGAATGGTGCGGATGCAGCGGTTCCACGCATCGATGAGCTGGGAGGGCGTGGTGCCCTCGTTGCACTGGGGCAGTATCGTGTCGATGAGCTGCTCTGTGGATATATCGCCCGTCTGGTAGTCGGAAAGCAATTTTCCCATGCTCATACCCTCGCATACGGGAGTGGCGCCCTCGCTGTCGTCCTTGGCAAGAAAAGCGCGGGAATCAAGTCCCACAGAGGCAAAACCCTCCAACATGCCCTGCACGTTGAGGTCGAGCAGTACACCGCCGAGGTCGAATATAATATTGCGTGGAAGCATGCTATGCTTTACGGCTGTCAATATTGTCGCCCTGAGTCTCCTGCATTACTTCATCGAAATCGGTGATACCATTCTCGACAAGAATATTGTACCACTGTACGAGTTTCTTCATATCAGAAGGAAAGACCCGATCACGGTCAAAATTAGGTAACACTTCCCCCACAAACTCCGCCAAATCCTCCTTGGAAGCCTTTTTGGGGTCAACAGACGCTATCTTGCCACCCTCTTTTTCAAAAATATTCTTCAGCACCTGACGCAAAGGCACCTCCTCCGAGTCGGTATACATAGCGATATCTGCCAAAGAAATCACACGGTCGGTGCCGAATGCCGGCATACGTTTCTTTGCTTTATCAAGCGTCTCAACGATAAGACTACGGTTGCCACGGCTCACAAGTCTGTACAGGCCCGGTTTGCCGGAAATGGCGAGAATTGTTTCTAGCATATTTTTACGTTTTTAATTATTTCTATTATCACGTCGCGTGCCTGCTCCATACTCCTGACAGGAACGTATTCCTCGCGGGAATGGAAATTGATTCCGCCGGCGAAGATATTGGGACAAGGCAGACCGCGGAATGAGAGCTGAGCTCCGTCTGTGCCGCCACGTATGGGTTTCACCTCACAATGGCCGCACACAGTCTCGATGGCCTTGCGGGCGAGCTCCGTGATATGCGGTTTGCCCTGCAGCTGGGAGAGCATATTATAATATGTGTCGGAGAGCTGCACGAGCACCGTCCCAGCTCCGTATTCCTCGTTGAAACGCTCCGCCATATCCAAAAGCACCCGTTTGCGCATCTCAAACATCTGGCGGTTGTGGTCGCGTATGATATAAGAGAGGTGAGCCTCCTCCACATTGCCGCTGAGCGAGGTGAGATGATAGAAGCCCTCATAGCCCGCAGTCTTTTCAGGCACCTCGTTCTGGGGCATTGCCTGCGCGAATTCCGAGGCGATAAGCACCGCGTTGCGCATCTTGTCCTTGGCGTAGCCGGGATGCACATTGAAACCCTTTACGGATATCTTTGCTGAGGCAGCATTAAAATTCTCGTACTCCAGTTCACCTGCCTGACCTCCGTCCATCGTATAGGCCCAGTCGCAGCCGAACTTCTCCACATCAAAGAGTTTTGCTCCCTGTCCTATCTCCTCGTCAGGATTGAAGGCGATGCGCACCTTTCCGTGCTTCACCTCCGGATGTTGCAGCAAAAACTCCATTGCACTCACTATCTCTGCAATACCCGCCTTGTCGTCGGCTCCGAGCAGCGTGTTGCCGTCGGTCTTCACAATGCCATCCTCCACATGAGCTCTGACATCGCGTCCCGAGCAGTCGGGCGACGTGTCAAGATGGGCAATGAATCCCAAAACGGGACGCTCCTCGTCACAGTTGGCGGGAAGCGTAGCGTAGAGATAAGAGTGCTCATCCAGTTCCACATCCTGAAGACCGAGAGCCGTGAGCTCATCGCGCAGCATCTCTGCCAGAACACGCTGTCCGGGCGTTGAGGGACACACGGCGGCATTTGCCTCCGAGCTCTGCGTGTCAACAGCGACATATCTCAAAAATCTCTGCAACATGGCGTTTAAGCTGTCTTATTCGGGCTGCTGAGCCTTCAGTTCCTCATAGAATGCAGCACGGGCTGTGTTAATATAAGGGTACAACCACAGACAACCTATGCCGAGAGTGAGTATCGCAAGAAGAATCCATCCTATGAAGGAGAAGTCAAGGCAAAAGAGTTCCCACTTGTGACCGTCCATCATACGCATTGATTTCTCGATGGCCTCATTGCCGGAAATAATCTCCTCATCGTCGTCCTCCAGAATAAACGGCGTCATCGCATAGGAGTATGACTTGATGATGCCGGGAATTATAAGCAGAAGGCTCCAAAGCCATGTGTACAACATGGTGAGCACCATAGTAATTAACACACGGTTGTTGAACTCCTTGAAAATATACATAACATCGAACTTCTCACCTCGCAACTGCTTAAGGAACGACACCGTGAAAGCGAATGTCATAGGTGTAAGCAACAGGGCAGCGATGAATCCGCCGATTATGGGTACCACTGTGCCACAAGCTGCAGAAGCAGTAAACGACACAGCACAATAAACCAATGTAAATACAGCGGCTTCTCCCCACACACCACTCAAGGCCTGACGTGCCTCGGCACGGAAATCTGAAGAGTTTTTCATATCTTTATTTTAAATTTTTATTTCACGGGCGCAAAGGTACGAACTTTTTTTTCATATCTGCGTCCTATTCAATATTTTTTCGTATCTTTGCGACGAAAAATCAATAAAATGACCATGAAATCATATCTGAAAACCCTCATACTCGTGCTAAGTCTGCCGTTGTGGACAGCTGCCGCCGCACAGGAGTCGGAAAACACCGCCCTGCAGGCCTCCGTCGACTCACAGAGAAACATGCAGGACTCAATCATTGAGAGCCTGCGCAGCGAGTTGCAGAAAATGAAACTGCAAAGCATCATACTCCAGGACGAGTTGGAGCGCACGGGACAGATAGTAGCTATGGATTCACTCATGAAGGTGCAGCGTCGCGACCAAGTGGATTCACTCAGGAAAATCACACCGGGTGCACCTCTCGTGGTGGACGAAGACACTCTTTTGCGCCTTTACGCACGCCGAGGCGGAGTGACGCCGGAAAATCGCGTAGAGAACGCAAGCAGGATTATCGACGATCTGGGACATAAACTGGCTTTCCGCCCCGATTCCCTGTATGTATTCGAGGGCGACATCTCTTCCGACATCATGGCTGGCAACGAGGTGATACTCAGCATCACAGACATGGATGCGCTGTGGCAGGACACATCGCGCTCAAAACTGGCAGAAGAATACGCCAAAATCATACAGAAGAAAATTGACGAACTGCAGGAAGAATACGGGCTCCGGAAGAAACTGTGGGGACTGGGGATGATAGCGCTCATCATCCTTGCGCAGTATATGCTGCTGCGACTCACGAATCTCCTGTTCAGACGATGGAGAAGACGCTTCGCACGCAAAATGATAAACATCCTGCATCCCGTCAATCTGAAGGACTACGAACTGCTGAACACACAATGGCAAAGGAAGGTGGTACTGGTGATATACAAGGGAGTTCGCTATTTTGTCATCCTGCTCCAGCTGTCCATATCCATACCGCTGATGTTCTCCATCTTCCCGGAAACAAAGACCCTCACACTCAACGTGCTGGCTTATGTCTGGGAGCCCGTCAAAGGCATCATACTCTCGTTTCTGGGATACCTGCCCAACGTGCTGCAGATTATCATCATCTGGGCATGTTTCTACTATGTCATCAAACTGATAAGATATTTTGCAGGCGAAATAGAAAACGGCAGACTGAAGATAAACGGTTTCTATCCCGACTGGGCACAACCCACATTTTATATTCTGCGTGTGCTGCTCTACTCGCTCATGTTCGTGATGATATGGCCTCTGCTGCCAAACAGCAATTCGGAGATATTCCAGGGCGTTTCGGTCTTCATCGGCATTGTAGTGTCGCTGGGTTCCACCTCCATAATCGGAAATATCATGGCAGGAATGGTGATGACATACATGCGTCCCTTCCGCATCGGCGATTATATCCAAGTGGGCGACACCACCGGTGAAGTGATTGAGAAGACGATGCTCGTCACTCGTATACGAACGCGCAAAAACGAGATTGTGACGATACAGAACTCCAGCCTGCTGGGGTCTCAGACAAGCAATTTCACCGTGGCGGCACGCAACTACGGCATCATCGTACACACGAAAGTCACTATCGGCTACGACGTTCCCTGGCAAAAGATAAAAAAGATAATGGAAAGCGCAGCGCTCGAGACACCCGGCATTCTGCATACTCCGGCACCTTTCATGATGATAACGGCTCTCAACGACTTCTATGTGGAATACGAGATAAATGCCGTGACGAAAAACGACGTGAAACTTCCTGCCACCTACTCCGCCCTGCATCAGAATCTGCTGAAACGCTTTTTCGAGGAAGGTGTGGAAATCATGTCACCGCATATTTACGCCCGCCGCGACGGAATCGACGTACAGATGCCGTCCGAATATCTTAACACAAAAGCACACAACGAAGACAACAATGCGTAGGATTCTCATCATTGCAACTTTTCTACTTACGAGCACAATAACGACATTTGCCGCAGACGAGGATTTCTATATCTTCCTCTGCATCGGACAGTCGAACATGGAAGGAGCTGCACGCCCGGAAGCGCAAGACCTTGTGAGCCCCGGCCCCCGTTTCCTCTTGATGCCAGCAGTAGATGACGTACAGCGAGGACGCAAGACAGGCGAATGGTGCGAGGCCACTCCGCCACTCTGCCGCCCTCATTCAGGACTGAATCCCGCAGACTGGTTCGGACGCACCATGGTGGACTCCCTGCCCGAGAACATACGCATCGGTGTCATCCACGTGGCTATCGGCGGCATCCGGATTGAAGGTTACATGCAGGAAAAAGTGGACAAATATCGCAAAACAGCACCCAAAGGGATACAGGCGGCACTCACCCTCTACGACAACGACCCCTACGAGCGCCTCATCACTCTTGCACGCAAGGCACAGAACGACGGAGTCGTCAAAGGCGTTCTGATGCACCAGGGTGAATCGAACATAGACGACAAGAAATGGGCAAAGAAAGTGAAGAAGGTGTATAAACGCATACTCAAAGACCTGAACCTGAAAGCCAAGGACGTTCCCCTGCTCGCAGGCGAGGCTGTCCGGGCCGACGGAAAAGGTGTGTTCATCGGCATGAACAAACAAATCGACCGGCTGCCCAAGACGATTCCCACGGCATACGTGATTTCTTCCGACGGATGCACAAACGGCCCCGACAACGTACATTTCGATGCTGCCGGCTATCGTGAAATGGGCAGACGCTACGCCCAGACGATGCTCCGCCTGCTTAAGAAGTAGCGCATTCCCTCTGTTTAAAGAAAAGGATTATTTCAATCGTCTACTTCGGTGCGAATCACCTCGTAGGTATTCTTGTCGAAATGTACATCCACACCATTTGACAATTCTACCTCATAACTCAAACGTCCGCGTTCGATTTTATTGATTTTGACGTTGTGGTAATTCTTCTTGACATAAACGGCAATGGCATTCGGCACGACGGAAACCGGCACAGCATCCGTCTTGCAGTCTATTTCCATCCAACCGCCTTTATTGTTGAACTTTATTTCGTCGCCGTTGCTAAGAGTCACCTCATATGATACTCCGTTGAGATTTGATTCTTTCTCCGCCTTCACTATCATCCTGCCTTTGAAATGATTCTTCACCAAAGAGCGTGCAGGTGCGGGCAAGTCCTTAACCTTAATAACTCTGTCACGGGCATAACATGATGCAGACAACATCATCACGAGGAGGACCAATAGCCGGAAACTCATCTTCTTCATAGTCATAAATATTTAGGTTACAACTTATTTTGTCAGTTATCTCGCTGCAAATATATAAATAATATCCATTTTAACACAACAAAATGCAACAATTATGATGCTTTTTTTGATTTTTTTCTTTCTAAAAGTATTGTTTTGCGCACTTGTGCATAAAATCCCGATATTATTTTGTACCTTTGTCCTGAAAAACGTATATAATATAATACTATGAAAAAGCAAGCACTCCTTCTACTCAGTCTATGGATGGGCATCGCACTTGTCTCCGCACAGACAGATGTGACGGGTCAGTATCTGACAAACGCCTCCTTTGAGCAACCTGTCGCCTCAACACTCAGCGTGGACGCAACACGAGGAGCCTATAATGTGGGAACGGCCCTGACCGGATGGACGGTGAGCGGAACCTACGGTGTGTCGGACATCATGACATCTGCTGCAACGGCCACAGACAACAACATGGGAGTTCCCGGCGCTCCCTCCGACGGCGCACAGATGTACTATATCCGCAATGCCTGGGTTAACGGAACGGCATCCGTAAAACAGACAATCACTCTGCCCGCCTCCAAATACCGTCTCACGGTGGACAGCAAGAGTGCTCACGCCGGAACCACCAGCAGCGGCAAACTGGTGGCCGCCGGAGAAAACACCGCCATCACGATGAATCAGGGCAGCATCCCCTCTACGTGGAGCCCTGTAAGCGTGGAATTCACGCTGACGGAAGAGAAGTCCGTGACAATCGGCTTTGAAATCACGTGGGTGAACAGTGCCGGAGCAAGCTTCCTCCTGGACAATGTGCGACTCTATGACATAAGCGGCGAACCCGTGAATCCCGACCCGACAGAGGGCGATGTGGATTCCCCGACAGAGGGAAAGATCGACAACACCTTCGTCGGCGAAGCGGAAATGATGACCGACCTGCTGAAGATGCTGGCACGCTTCACACCCTACATGAAGAACTACTGGTTCCAGTGTGCAAGTCCGAACAGCATCAACGAGAGTTGCGGATTCTTCTACAATACGGAGAACGGAACATCGCCCTCATGTCCCAACGGAGAAAAGGGTGTCAGACCGAATGCAGACCTTTCGATGATAGCTGCCTTCCTGGTGAAATATGCGAAACCTGCCGGCATCGCCCTGCCCGACGGTATTACCTACGACCTGCTTGAAGAATATGCCATCAAGAGTCTCGTATATGCCTATTCCACACACAAGGCCAACAAGCTGAAAGTATGCTCCGGAGGAAACTACTGGGGCTCCACTTCCACCTCGGATGCCGTGTGGGAGTCAAGTCTGTGGGCCATGAGTGTGGCATACTCCGCTTTCTTCCAGTGGGACAAGCTCTCCGACGCTCAGAAGGGATATATCTACGCCATGCTGAAAGCCGAGTGCAACTACGAGCTCTACCGCTCTGTGCCGACAGGCTATGCAGGTGACACCAAAGCGGAAGAAAACGGATGGGAAGCCGACGTATTGGCAGCAACGCTGGGACTCTTCCCCAACGATGCGCTGGCTCCACAATGGTTTGAGAGGATGCGTCTCTTTGCGGCAAACAGCTACTCGCACAGCAACGATGCAACAAACTTCGGAGCCGTAGACCCCACATACAACAACACCACGTGGAGCGATCTCTATAAGGGCAACAACCTCTACAGCGACTGGACGCTGCAGAATCACGACCTCTTCCACACCTCATATCAGAACGTGGTGATGCAGGAACTCGGCGAAGCTGCGCTGGCCCTGAAGATGTTCCAAGGCGAGACAGAGACATGGAAATCCAACGCACTGCAGCACGGCAATCAGGAGGTGATGGACAACGTGCTCAACTGGCTGGCTCTGGCCGACGGTGAGCTGGCTATGCCGAACGGTAACGACTGGAGTCTCTTCCTCTACGACCAGATCACATCCTACAGCACTCAGGCATGCTTCCAGAGAGACCCCGACGCTCTGTTGTTGGAGAATCTTGCGTACAAGCAGATAAAAGCCCGCCAGACAACAACGACAGACGGTTCGTGGCTGCTGCGTCCCGACGTGGCTGCACGCCGTATGGGTGTAGAGGCACACCGTGTGATGATGACATACCTCATGCACAAGATGATGTCCACGGCAGACCTACAACCCACCTCGTGGGATGATTTCCGCAACGCGCACTCCAAGGCAATGATATTCCCCTGCCAGAATGTCGTGAGAGGCTACACTCCCAGCCGCTTCACCTGCTTCTCGTGGAGCACTGGTCTCAAGAGCTACACAGGATACTTTGCTGCTGACAAGGCAGACAAGAACAAGATTGTGGTGCCTTATCGCGCCAACAATTCCGGCAATATCACAGGATGGTACGAAGTAAGCGGAAAGGGTACGAACGCCACTCCAGTGGTATCCGGCATCTACCAGCTCGACGGCAATGCATGGGTTATGAACGGCGAGCTGTCTGTGAACGACGGTGCCTTGAACAACCGTTTTGCACTCTACTCCACTCCGGGCAATGCATTCATCTATCTCGACCACGTGAAGGCCAACACAGCGTGTACCATCACGGCAGAGAAAGGCGGACTGCTTGCTATCTCCACCGATGAACTTACAAAGCTGCAGCGCACTTTGTACTATGCAGACGGCAACGACATCACATGGAAGCAGAGGGACGGCAGCACACAGCTGACATTCACCTCAGATTGGGTGAATATTGACAACGAACTGGGCATCGTAGGTCCCGGCGGAAAGAAGATGGCATTCGCCGACCGCGGTGCCAACAACAGCATCTACACCTCGAAACTCTATCCCATGTATTCGAACAGCAGCCGCACAGTGGCTGCCGGCGAAGTGGTGGATGCCCGCCATCTCATCTACTACAGCGAAATCAACGCCGAAGACACAAAGGCCACTTCCGAACAGGTGGAAGGCCTCAAGGGACTTGTACCTGAAGGATGGAACGGTGTCATTGCTCCCGACCCGTCCGGAGTGTACTATTGCCTTATTTCCAACTTCCGCGGCAACTCATCAGCCACAATCGACGGAATCACGATTAAGAACTTTGCCGCCCCGATATTCAAGACGGAAACAACGATAGAAAACAATAAGGCAAAGATAAATCTCACGCTGCAGCAGAACAACAGTTTCGCCACTCCGATGAAGATTTTCGTGAAGGGTTCTCACGTTAAAGCACAACTGGAAGACCTCAATACCGCATATATCACGGCGACACAAGATGTCACGATAACAATCTACGGCATGCAGGGCAACTACGCAAAGCGTATGATTCCCGCAACACTCGCCGCCGGAGAGACAATAAAGGTGATTCTTACCGACGACGGCATCACCAAGGAGTCTGCCAGCCCCTTCAAACCCGACTACAAAGAGGACACCGATATGACCGGCTACATCGTAAATCCCAAGTTTCAGGGCAATTCGAAAGACGGTTGGACGTTGACCAAAGCCGACTACAATGAAGCCACCAGCTACAACGAGCAGGAGTTCTGGAACAACAGCAGTTTCTCTATGAAACAAACCGTAAAAGGCCTTCCTGCCGGTCGCTACCGCCTCTCATGTCAGGGATACTACCGTGCCGGAGGATATGCTGCAGCAGCAAGTTCCCGCACAGCCGGGACGGAAGCACTCAATGCTTCTCTCTATGCTCAACCGAGCGGAAAGACAAAGGCCTCACAGCCTCTGCAGAGCATCTTCGCAGAAGCCGGCAAGATGGGATTTCTCGGCGTAAACACCACATTCGGCTATGTGCCCAACAATATGGAACAGGCATCCCAGTATTTCTGCACCGCGCTCTATGACAGCAACACCGTGGAATTCGAAGTGGAAGAAAACCAGAACGTAGAAATCGGTATTGAGAAAGCGAGTAAGATAAACGACGACTGGACGATCTTCACCAACTTCCGTCTTATACGCCTTGGCGACGACCCTACGAATGTGGCTCTCACTCTTCCCACAAATCCCAAGAGTGTAAAGAAGGACGGAAAGTTTCTCCGCAAAGGACGTCTCTTCATCGTGAAAAACAACGCAACGTACGACATAAACGGGAGAAAGCTCGAATAAAGCAGGAACGGTAATATGATTGATCGAGCTACTATAGCGAAAATTAACGAGGCGGCACAGATATACGATGTCGTCTCGGAATTTGTAAACCTGAAAAAGTCAGGTGCAGGATGGAAGGGGCTATGCCCTTTTCACGATGACCGCTCCCCGTCATTCACCGTGTCACCGGCAAGAAACACCTGTCGATGCTGGGCGTGCGGAGAAGGAGGCGGGCCTGTCACTTTCCTGATGAAGCACGAACAGATATCCTACCCCGATGCATTGAAATGGCTTGCGAAGCGATATGGCATCCCTGTGGTGGAGAAGGAACTGACTCCGGAGGAAAAAGCGCAGGAAACGGAACGCGACTCTCTGTTTGCCATCAACGAATGGGCCATAAACTGGTTTGAGACACAAATGCACGAAACGGCCGACGGACGAGCCGTCGGACTGGCATATTTCCGCGGACGAGGCTTTCGTGACGATGTCATGAGAGACTACCGCGTGGGCTTCGCACCGAAAAGTCGCGACGCCATGACACGAGCCGCTTTGAGAGAGGGATATCAAGAGGATTTCCTCGTAAAAACCGGACTCACCGTTAAACGTGATGACGGCACACTGTATGACAGATATGCCGGACGAGTTATCTTCCCTATACGCAGCGTTTCTGGCAAAGTGGTAGGTTTTGGCGGCCGCGTTCTCGATGCCGCTACAAAGGGTGTGAATCAAAAGTATGTCAATTCCCCGGAGAGCAGCGTCTACAGCAAGAAAAAAGAACTCTACGGCCTGTTTGAAGCAAAGAAAGCTATTGCAAAAGCCGACCTCGTATATATGGTGGAAGGCTACACGGATGTGATGGCAATGCACCAGATGGGTGTGGAGAATGTAGTAGCATCCAGCGGCACGGCACTCACCCACGAACAGATACGGCTCGTGAAACGCTTTACTACAAATATCGCCGTACTTTTCGACGGCGATGCTGCCGGTATAAAGGCCTCACAACGAGGTATAGACATGCTTCTTGCAGACGGAATGAACGTAAAGTTACTTATGCTTCCGGATGGTCAGGATCCCGATGAATTCGCCAGAAAAAACACTCAAGAGGACTATCAGCAGTACCTTGCCACTCACCAGGTGGACTTCATAGAATATAAGACAAAACTTCTGTTGGAAGAGGCACAGGGAGATCCCATCAAACTCTCCCGCCTGGCAGGAAACATCATACAGAGCATCTCCGTCATACCGGATGACATCACCCGCTCACTGTATCTGCGACAGGCTTCCCAAAAACTTGGTATTCAAGAGAAACTGATGAGCGACGGTGTGGTGCGGCAGATACGCAGGAATCAGGAAGAGGAGCACAAACGCCATGCGATTTCCACAACCGACCAGGAATACGCACCGGAATCCGCTGCGGAATCTGCTGGCACACCGGTTGACGCGAAGAAGAAGATAGAACCCCTGCCCCAGGAGAAAGACATCGCCGCACTGCTCGTGAAATACGGAGGACGGATATGCTGCGAGGCCGAAGATGAAAACGGACAACCCGTAAACCTTACCGTTGCGGAATACATCAGCATCAATCTCGCCCAAGACAACATCGTGCTCGAGCATCCTCTCTACAGGCAGATATTGGAAGAAACCCTGACCGGAATTCTCGAGCAACCGGGATTCAATGCGGAGCCGTATTTCATCAATCATGAGAATCAGCAAATCGCCTCACTCGCTTTCCATCTCTCGCAGGACACAGAACAATTGTCCAAAATCTATGGAGAACAGACGGGAACTCCGTCGGAAAAAGAACTTGAGGACAGCACTACACACGCTCTTGCATCACTGAAACTAGCTATTGTCACGCGACAGCTCACAAGCCTCACCCGTGAGATGAACACACCGGGCATTTCACCCGACAAAAGCCGTCAATTACTACTGCAATTCAAAACTCTGCAAGAAATAAAGAAAATGCTATCAAAAAACTGCGGACAACGCGTTTTGGGGTGATATTTATCAAAAAAAATCTTAATTTATAGAAAAAACCTGGGAGATAGCACCAATATCTCCCTTTTTTGTTGTATCTTTGCGCCCGAGTTATATTTTATACGAACGCAAACTCCAATGGAAAGAACACTCGTTTTGCTTAAACCAAGCACTATACAACGCCAACTCTGCGGCGAAATTATCAGTCGTTTTGAAAAGAAAGGTCTTCGCATCGCCGGCATGAAGATGATGCAGTTGGACGACAAGATTCTGGAGGCACACTATGCTCATCTTGTCGGCAAGCCATTCTTCCCTGCCCTGAAGGCAAGTATGATGAAGACTCCCGTTGTGGCAATGTGCCTAGAAGGCGTTGACGCAATTGCCGTTGTACGTTTCATCACCGGCTACACCAATGGACGTAAGGCAGACCCCGGAACAATCCGTGGCGACTATTGTATGTCCAACCAGCAGAACATCGTGCATGCCTCCGACTCTCCTGAAGCAGCAGAAGCAGAATTGGCACGTTTCTTCAAACCGGAAGAGATTTACAATCTTGGCGACCTCAATTTGGATCGCCTCTATGCTGTAGACGAAAACTAAAATGGGGAATAAAAGGGCTAACAACAAAGGAATGAGAAAATTTTTGCTATCACTTATCTGCAGTGCTGCGAGTCTCGCATGTCTCGCACAAGATCAGTTGGCGGCTGTCGCTCCGGCCGATTGGCACGTAAGACGCATTGATTCCGTTTCCATCGTGCGTATCATGGAGCGGGAAAACCTGCAAAATCCCGCATTTGCACTCTACCAGAGTTGGAACAACAAGTATGTCAGGAATTACGGCGTGGAGATACCTAACGAGTATGTCATTGACCTTCGCGGTTTCAGAATGCCATGCGAAAGCAAGCTCGTAACCTCCTCGTACGGCTACCGTAAAACCTTCCGCAGAAACCACTACGGCACCGACATCAAAGTATATGTCGGCGACACTATCCGTGCAGCTTTCTCCGGAAAAGTACGTATTGTGGCATACGAAGGCAAAGGCTATGGCAACTACGTCATCATCCGCCATCCCAACGGACTGGAGACCACTTACGGTCACATGTCCAAGCACCTCGTGAGCGAAGATCAGATTGTGAGTGCCGGACAGCCCATCGGTCTCGGTGGCAACACGGGACGCTCCTACGGCAGTCATCTGCATTTTGAGACACGTTTCCTTGGGCAGTTCATCAATCCCGAGTTGCTCTTCAATTTCGAGCAGCAGGATGTGCTGGGCGACTGCTATGTCTTCCGCAAAAACGGACGCGGTCAGATTCTGGCCAAAGCTGACGGTATTCTCGGCAGACAGCAGGAGACCTCTCCCGAAGATCTCGCAGTTATTGCCGAGCAGGCACAGAAGCAGGCTGAGAGCCGCGGTTTCCAGAATCAGAGACGTCAGACTATCCGCCAAGGCGGAGTGTATAAGGTCAAGAGCGGAGACAGTCTTTCCAAGATTGCATCCAAGATTGGAACGACTGTAGACAAGCTTTGCAGCGCGAATAAGATTTCCGCAAGGACTCCTCTTCGCGTAGGACAGATTCTTCGATACTGATGACCACGAAGGAACAGTTTGAGAATATTCTCGCTGAATGCCGCAGTCTCTTTGAGAAGAAGTTGCACGACTACGGTCCGGCTTGGCGTATCCTGCGCCCCACCTCACTCACCGACCAGATTTTCATCAAAGCGGGACGCATCCGTTCTATCGAGACAAAGAAAGAGGCATGGGTCAATGAAGGCATCCGTCCTGAGTTTATCGGAATTGTCAACTATGCCATCATAGGACTCATTCAACTCGACCTGGGTCCCGAGATGCCGTCATCAACAGCAAAGGCCACATCCATGACCAACGAAGAGGCTATTGCCGCTTACGACAAGTGGGCGGGAAAGACGCTGGAGCTCATGCTGCGCAAGAATCACGACTACGATGAGGCATGGCGCTCCATGAGAGTGTCTTCCTACACGGACCTCATCCTCATGAAGATATTCAGAACAAAACAAATAGAGTCCCTAGCGGGGGACACTTTGGTGTCGGAAGGTATCGATGCCAACTATATGGACATGATGAACTACGCCGTATTCGGCCTGATAAAACTCACATACGGTGAGGACGCTCCTTGTTAACTTCTGCCGTCTCGTTCTGGCATTCACCTTCATCCTCTCGGGACTGGTCAAAATAATCGACCCGAAAGGTTTCTCCTACAAAATAGAGGAATACGCGGGAGCGTACGGAATTACAGACTTCGACATCACGCCGGCACCGCTTTTCATGGCTGCCGCTGTGGCAATGCTGGAGTTTTCCGTAGGCATATATCTCTTTTTCGGCATTCGCAGACGAGCCACAGCTGGAGTTACCCTCCTGATGATGCTCTTCTTCACAGCACTCACCTTCAACGCATGGCGACTGGACAATGTGCACGACTGCGGCTGCTTCGGAGATATCATCCACCTCACTCCCGTACAGACATTGCTGAAGAATGTCTTTCTGCTGCTCTGCTGCCTGCCTGTAATGCGCTGGCCCCGACTGCAGGTGCGTTTCATCAGTGAGAAAAGTCAGTGGACAATCGGACTTTATTCCTGGATATACGGTGCTGCGCTGTGTGCCTACAACATCTACATGCTGCCCGTGATGGACTTCCGTCCTTATCACATCGGAGCAGATATTCTGGCCGCGATGCAACCCACCGAAGGTGCCGACGTGCGCTACACACACACATTCATAATGGAAAAGGACGGTGTGCGCAAGGAATTCACCCTTGAGGACTATCCCGACTCCACATGGACGTTTATCGACAGGCGCACACATATCGAAGGCAGCGCGAAGGCTTTGCCTCCCATCCACGATTTAACCATCGTCTCACGCGAAACAGGTGTGGACACTACGGAGGCCCTGCTACAGAGCGACGGATGGAAATTCCTCATCGTTGCACCGAATCTCGCACAGGCCGACGACGGTATAATGAACGCTCTTGCCGAGCTCACCGACTACTGCAACCAGCACGACTATCCTCTCTTCTGCCTCACGGCGTCAAGCGAGGACGATATACGTAACTGGCAGGATATCACGGGAGCCGAGTATCCCTATCTGATTTGCGACGAAACGCCGCTGAAGACGATGGTGAGAGCCAATCCGGGACTTGTGGTACTGAAAGGTAGCACCGTAAAGGCAAAATTCTCCACGCTCTCCCTGCCGAAGGAGGCGGACCTTACGGACTATGCCGACCGGCTGCCCCTGTTCAATCCCGTAAAGGAAGACCACATACACATGCTCCTGTCGCTTCTGCTCTGGTTCATTGTCCCTCTGTTCGTCTTCACACTATTGGATAATTTATATCAACTTTTTATACATTTTAAAAGCAAAAAAAACATTATGAGAAAGCACATTGTAGCAGGCAACTGGAAAATGAACAAGAACCTGCAGGAGGGTGTTGCCCTCGCCAAGGAACTCAAGGAGATTCTCGCTGCTGAGAAGCCCAACTGTGAGGTAATCATCGGTACTCCCTTCATTCACCTCGCTACCGTTTCCGAACTCCTCAAGGACAGCGTTATCGCCGTCAGCGCCGAGAACTGCGCCGACAAAGAGAGCGGTGCCTACACAGGTGAAGTGAGCGCAGCAATGGTAAAGAGCACCGGTGCCGAGTATGTCATCCTCGGTCACAGCGAGCGCCGCGAGTACTATCACGAGACTCCCGAGATTCTCAAGGAGAAGGTAGATTTGGCACTGGCCAACGGTCTGAAGGTTATCTTCTGCATCGGCGAGAGCCTGGCAGAGCGCGAGGCCAACAAGCAGGAGGCTGTGTGCAAGGCTGAGCTTCAGGGGAGCGTATTCCACCTCTCTGCAGAGCAGTGGAAGAACATCGTGATTGCCTACGAGCCCATTTGGGCTATCGGTACCGGCAAGACCGCTACTGCTGAGCAGGCTGAGGAGATTCACGCCTTCATCCGCAAGTGCGTGGCTGAGGTTTACGGTGAAGCTGCAGCACAGGAGACATCCATTCTCTATGGCGGTAGCTGCAAGGCCAGCAACGCTCCCGAACTCTTCGGTAAGGAAGACATCGACGGCGGCCTCATCGGCGGCGCATCTCTCAAGGCTCCCGACTTCAAGGGTATCATTGATGCTTGGAAATAAGATTATAATCACACTGCTTCTCTGGGTTGTAGCTCTTACGGCTACAGCTCAGAGAACAGACACCATCGCCCATCACGACTGGCCCGTGTGGATTCTTCCCAACGACAGTTGTGTCGTGGTGCGCGACTCTGCCACCCGGCAGCCCGTCATCCATCAGGTGGACTCCTCACTGATGGTCAAGGTGCGTGTCAACGGCTTCCGTGTGCAGCTCTATTCCGGCGGCAATTCCCGCAAGGATAAGATAAAGGCCATCGAGATGGCACACACAGCCAAGATGTATTTCGAAGAGAGCCCCATCTACACACAGTTCATCTCCCCCCACTGGATTTGTCGCATGGGCGATTTCGTGGATCACGCGGAAGCGCTGCACATGCTCCACAAGGTGAGAGAGACCGGCAGATTTTCGGAGGCTGTTCTCGTCAAGTGCAAGGTGAACTCCTGGCAGATAGCCAGATAAACGCGCCGCATAATGAGCCAGTTCGACAAGACATACGACCCCACTCTCAACAACCAGCCCCTGACACCTCAGCAGCAGGCCATCAGCGAGCATGTGCGTGCCATCCTCGAACTCCTGGGCGAGGACCCCGAGAGAGAGGGACTGCTCAAGACACCACGTCGCGTGGCGCGGGCTATGACGGAACTCACCCGAGGCTACCGCGAAAACGCCATCTGCATACTCAATTCGGCAAAGTTCCAGGAAGACTACCGTCAGATGGTCATTGTCAAGGACATCAATTTCTATTCGCTCTGCGAGCACCACATGCTGCCTTTTTACGGTCAGGTGCATGTGGCATATATTCCCGACGGGGAAGTGACCGGACTCTCCAAGATTGCGCGCCTGGTGGACTGCTTCGCCCATCGCCTTCAGATACAGGAGCGCATGACAAAGCAGATACGCGAAGCCATACAGGAAGCTCTGCATCCTCTCGGCGTGATGGTTGTCATCGAGGCGCAGCACATGTGTATGCAGATGCGAGGTGTCGAGAAGCAGGGCAGCATCACCACAACATCCGATTTTTCAGGTGCATTCAATCAGGCTAAAACCCGCGAAGAGTTTCTAAGTCTCATCCATTCTTAGGAATTTAACATTTTTTCAGCAAAAATCCGAGAACTTGACAAGTTTATCCAACAATTTGACAAGTCATTCTCAAAAAAAATGTTGTACCTTTGCCGCCGATTTAAAACATCCAATTATTTCAATCTATGAAAAAGATTCTATTTCTCTTCGTATCGCTGTTTCTTACGGCAACCACAATGACGACATTCACCTCCTGCGGTGACGACGATGATGCTGTTTCTCCTGTTATCCCGGGACTCCCTGATGACAAGGGCGGTGACGACTCCGGGAGCGATGAAGGAGAACTCATCCACGAGTTCGCTGGCTGGCTCAATGTCTCCTGCGGATATTTCCACGATTCCTACTACGGTGAAGGTGCTGTGATACGCGTCTATAAGAAGGGCGATGCCTACACCTGCCAGTTCCACGACAACACGTGGGGCGACGGAAGTTTCGACATCACTACGGAACGCGGACAGATTAGCGGCACAGGCACGCTTGAGATGCCAGGTCAGCACGGTCGTCCGGCAAAGAGCTACGAGGCCACCATCTCCGGTCCTATGACAAAGATAACCGTCTCCGTACCCTCCGTAATGGGCGGCACCGACATCACATGGAACTACGGTACACGAGTTGGCGGCGCATTCACCGGCACCAACAATGTCAGCGTGGGCGGCACCTATAACTACTCTGCCGAGAATGTTGTGCAGACCGTGACTGTCAACACTGACGGTACTGTCAGCCTCACCGTCTCCGAGTACAGCCTCACGGGCACCGTGATGGGCGACCTCACACTGGGCAGCTACACCATCCAGAACATTCCCTTCAATCAGCAAAAGGGCGGCTTCTACAAGGAGTATGCCGACGAAACCCTCTCGGTTCACTTCAAGGCCGTTAAGGACGGTAGCACGACATTCGACAACGACTACATCTTCAACAACAACACCACTACAACCTCCATCCTCATCAAGCCCACGGAGACGGGAATCAGCATCGTCAACGACTTCTCGATAGGTTCGATGCCCTTCCCCATCACCGCCACAATGGAGGGAACAAAGTAATTGCAAACACATCACACACATAAGAAAACGACTGTCATCCATTTTCTTATACCAAAGATGCGTATCCTTATAATACTCCCTCTGCTGATGCCTCTCATGACATCGTGCGAGGGAGTATTTGACGGACTTTACGACACACCTGTCGCAGCTGCCTCCTCCGCCAGCATTGTGTGCAACACAGTCGAGGGTACGCTCTATATTGATGCGAGCAAGTGGGACGAGTGGCACTATATCGACCTTCCCACGCTCAACAGTCACGTCATGAAGGACGCTTCCTACGACCTCAACCGCGACTGGCGCACTTACTCCATCCCGATGCCCGAAAACGGCACTCCCGGCGAGGACGTCACCGGCCACCAGCGCCCGGGACAGTACATGTACTGGTTCAACGGCACGATAGGTCAGACGGTGAAGGAACATGAGTTCCGCTACTTCACTCCCGCCGCCGAGCAGCCTGCTCCCGCTTCGTGGACATTTGCCGTTCACCGCAGCGAGGTGCGCACCAACGGAGGCAGCGCCTGGAAATCTTCCCTCGACAACATATCCATGGCAAGTCTCGCCACCTGCTACGGTGCCGTCTTCGCGCCCGATGAGTGGAGTGAGACGGATGTCTGGGACGACTCCGGACAGATGCTGCTCCAGCTCATCCCTTCCCAGGGCATACGCATCAACAAAGTGCTGGGCAGCTGGCTTGCCCTCGGTGTGATGCCCAACTACGTGATGGACTCCCACGTCTTCTTCCTGCGACTCTCCGACGGAAGCGTAGCGGCGCTTCAGCTCATCAACCATCTCAGCGACACCAACAAGAGGTGCTGCCTCACCATCAAATACCGCTACCCGCTGCAGTGACACGCCTCCTGAGCCATACACTGCGCATCTTTTCCGTTCTCCTGCTGCTCACTGCTGCGGAGCATGTGCATGCCAACGCCAATCTCACGGAGGCACAGCTCGACTCCATCGAGCGAGCCTGCGAGCGTGTCAGCGAAATGGAGACCGTCGTGGTCACCGGCACACGCACGCCGAAGCTCCTCAAGGAGACTCCCATCCTCACCCGCGTGCTCAGCGCTGACGACATACGCAAGGCCGATGCCACCAACATACAGGACCTGCTGCAGGCGGAAATGCCGGGCGTGGAGTTCACCTATGCAATGAATCAGCAGGTGAACATGAACATCTCGGGCTTTTCCGGTCAGAGTGTGCTCATCCTGGTGGACGGCGAACCGCTTGCCGGCGAGACGCTCGACAATATCGACTTCACACGCATCGCAATGACAGATGTGGAGCGCATCGAGATAGTGAAGGGTGCAGCATCGGCACTCTACGGCAGCAGTGCCATCGGCGGTGTCATCAACATCATCACCAAGCGTCCGAAAGACCCCTGGACCCTGCATCTCGACGGTCGCTACGGCCATCATAACGAGCAGCGCTACAATGTCTATCACGACCTCCGGCAGGGCATCTACTCCCACAGCATCGCCTTCTCGCGCACCTCGTCGGACAACTATTCCCTGAGCGATCGCGACAGTCACGCCGCCACGCGCACCGTATCACAGGTCTATGGCGACCGGACGTGGATGGCAAAATACGGAGCCACAGTCGATGTGAAGCCCTCGCTGAAACTCTCCGCGCGTCTCGGTTATTTCCGCCGCACGGTGGAGCGCACACCCGACACACCCGAGCGCTATCACGACTACACGGGCGGCATACGGGGAGCATGGGACATCACATCCCGCGACCACATGGAGCTCTCCTACTCTTTCGACCAGTACGACAAGTCAAAATACCAGCACCTGGCCTCGCTTGACATACGCGACTACAGCAATGTGAAGAACAGCACGCGCCTGCTCTACAGTCACAATTTCTCCCGCGGCGACGTGCTCACCGTCGGTGCCGATTATCTCTACGACTATCTCATGAGCAACAATCTCGCTGCTCCCGTGCATCAGCAGAATTTCGATGCCTTTGCGCAGTACGACTGGAAGGTGACATCCGAATGGGGCATCGTGAGTGCTGTGCGCTACGACTACTTCTCCGAGGGCAGTCTCTCTCGCGTCACTCCCAAGGTGTCAGCCTGCTGGCGCTCCACACCGCGCTGCACCATGCGTCTGTCCTACGGTATGGGCTTCCGGGCCCCCACCCTCAAGGAGCTCTACAACGACTTCGATATGGCGGGCATCTGGATTGTGGAGGGCAACAAGAATCTGCGCCCCGAGAGCTCGCACAACATCAGTCTCTCCGGCGAATACCTCGCGCACGGTTGGGACTTCATCATCGCAGGTTTCTACAACCGCATCTACAACCACATCACCACTGGCGTACCGTATTACAAACCCGGCGACACGCGCCAGCTCTATCTCACCTACATCAATCTCGGCGACATGAACGTCTACGGTGCGGAGGTCACCGTCACCAAGCGCTGGGACTGCGGACTCGGCATGAAACTGGGCTACACCTACACCCACGAGGATGTCTCCGGACGCAGCGCCACACCCTATATGCCGGCCCGTGCTCATTCCTTCACGATGCGCACCGACTGGGATCGCCAGTTCAACCGCACGTGGGGCCTCAATGTGGCTCTCTCCGGCAAGACCTTCTCTGCCATCGACAATCTGGAGTACACCAATCTCTACGACATCTCGGCCGGCACTCATCCGGTGCACTACCCCGCCTATTCGATGTGGAAAATTCAGGCATCGGTACGCCTGCGCCAATGGTGTCAGATTCGGGCCAATGTGGACAATCTCTTCAACTACCGTCCCGACTACTACTATTACAACGCCCCCCTCACCACGGGCACCAGTTTCCTCGTCGGTCTCTCGCTGGATATTGACAAGATAAAGTGAGGGGTCAGTTCAGATAAGGTGCAAAGGCCCTGTTGTATTCCTCGCTGTCTGACAGGCTTCCGTTGACGACGCACACTATCGTGATGTCTCCCCGGAAACACAGCACCTCGTCGGCAGCCCTGAAGATATCCTGGTGGAACACGTATTTTATCCCCTGCTTGTCTATCCACAGACGCGATATGAATTCGTCGTCGCAGCGCAGCGGAGCCTTGAACTGCAGGTTCATGCGTGCCACCACGGCGTCGATACCTTTCTCGTGCATCTGTGCGAAGCTCAGTCCGCAATGCTTCAGGAAGAGGTGTCTGGTGTGCTCCGTATAGTGCAGGTAGTTGGCGTTGTTGACGATACCTTCTATGTCGCATTCGTAGTCGCGCACCTCCATGCGTGTCTCAAAGATGTATTTCACCATATTTAGGACTGTTTCTTTTTCCGCTGCAAAGGTACGAAAAAATTAAAAGTGAAGAGTTAAAAGTGAAGAGTTTTTCGTTTCTGGACACAAAATTTTCATCTTACTACATCAATATTTTGCGGCGCCGTAGCCCTCGCATGGACTGCCGGAGGCGGGGGTAAAATCGTAGAGATAGAACGCGGTGTTGAACAAACGATACAAACCACGCTTGTCAGGACTCTGACCCTTGTTGCCGCGCTTCTCGGCCTCCTCGCTGTCGTAGAGACAATCCACAAAACGCTCGTCAGTGTCGTCCCTCACCGTGTTGAGATAGCACTCCTTGAACAAAAGCGCCTCCTCCCTGGTGCCCGGATGCTGGAACGAAGCACCGATGACATCGTCGCCATAGCCCATCACAAGACAGCGGTCGAAGGTGTAAGACTCTATATCGTAATCTGTATCGCCCTCCTTGTTGGCAAGGAAGAGAGCCATACCCTTTGTGCCGCCGCCGATGAGAAGATACTGCGCCATGGTGCAATGCGTGAGAGAGGCCTTGCCGCCAAGCAGATAGAGGCCGTGGCCCATAGCATTGGAGATACACACGTTGTTGGCCGTAAAGTCACAGTTCTTGAGGAACAAGCCGCAACTGGTCTCCACGTCGATGCCAGACATGTTGTGCAGCCGAGACGACTCCATCGTCAGATTGGTGTTCTCCGCACGGATACCCCAACGCGAACTGTGAAGGTCCATCCACTCTATCTCATGGTTCTTGCTCCCATCCGCAAGAATGACGCCGTTCCAGCGGTCCGGCATATTGTCGTAGGGCATATACCACAGAAGACGGTCGGTGCGGTCTCCGCGCAAGACGACGGGTTTGCCCTCCTCGCCTTCCACCTTCAGTGTGCCGCGCACGATAAGCGTACCGTTGTCGCGGAAGAAGAGGCGCGTGCCGGCCTTGATGGTGAAGGTGACATCCTCCGACACCGTCAGCGGTCCCTCAACAAGTACCGGTCGCTTGGATTCCAGCGTATTGTCCTCCGTCAAAGTTACATCGATCCAACGGTATACATCCATGCCGATAGCCGTCACTGAGACATACTGCGTGACTCCGCTCTCAAGATGGAAGAGAAGACGGTCCTCGTAGGTGGTTGTCTCGTCCTTGTCGGTGTCGGGCAGCGTGCACTCCAGACGCACGAAGATACTGTCATGGGTGCGCACCTCGAAATCGGTGCCCCTGCCGTTGTCAAGAAACATGCCGTCCACATTGGCGCGGAAGGGCGACTCACTGCCCTTCTCAAACTCCACGGCAACGATGCGCAGACCCTTGTCGCCCCTGTTGCGCACCATGAGAGTACGCGTGGAAGAACCCTCGGCCGTGATGACGGTGTCGAAGGCCACAGTGCCCTCCGAGAAAGAAAGCACGGAAGATGGGTCGGTGGTGAAGTCGTCGTAGGAGTCACAGCCCCCCAGGACAACACACAAAAGGAGAAAGAAGGGAAGAATACGCTTCATTCGGCATCCACATTTGTTTCAAGGTCGAAATCCACAGAGCAGGGCTCTATTCCGTACTGCTCCTCCACCTCTGCCTGATAGAGGTTCCAAGCGATGCGTATACGATGTACGAAGTTCATAAGTAGATGCTCCTCTGTGGTGCCCTTGCGGCGTAAATCATAGCCTCTTCGGGCGAGAATTGAGATATTAATGTTGATTTTATTCATTAGAAGAACGTTGTTTCGATGTTTTTTATTACTTTTGCGGCTGCAAATGTAACAAAATATGTTGAAACTGTTTCTGCTCATCGCCCTTTTTGTTGGATTAAGCATGCTACTTTTGTGCATCCGTATCATTCTGGAGAAGAACGGACGCTTCGGCAGCGAGCACATCGGTCACAGCAAGGCGATGAGAAAGAAAGGAATACACTGCGTACACAAACAATTCGAGATATGAAGCACATTATGTTTATCGCGGCGGCTCTTATGCTGAGCCTCACCGCCTGTCAGAAAAACGCCGAAGAGGCAGAAAACGAAGCCTCCCCCGAGGCCGAGGAAGCCGCAGGACTGAAAATCGCCTACGTGGAGATGGACAGCCTCATCACACAGTATGAGCTCTACAAGGACTACGAGGAGGAGCTCAACCGCAAGGGTACCAACATCCAGAACACCCTGGCACAGAAGCAGCGCGCACTGGAGCAGCACGCAGCAGCCCTGCAGAAGAAATACGAGAGCAACGGATTCACCACACGCGACGAACTGGAGCGCGCACAGAACAGCATACAGCTGGAGCAGCAGCAGCTGCAGGAACTGGCCAACCGTCTGCAGAGCGACTTTGCACAGGAGCAGACACGCGTGAACCAGGAGGCCCGCGACAGCATACAGGCTTTCTTGCGCGCGTACAATAAAACAAAAAAGTATGACTACGTGCTGGTGAAGGCCGGCGACAACATGCTGGTGGCCAATCCCAAGATGGACATCACACGCGACGTCATCAAGGGACTGAACAAGCGCTACAAGAAAGCCCACAAGACGGCAGAAGAGTAAAGGTTAGAGGTTAGAGTTTAGAGAATAATAATCCCGAGTCTCGCTGAGACCCGGGATTATTATTTATTTCTTGCCGCGGATGACCTTCACACTGACGATGCGCCGCTGGTCCATCTCCATCACCTCGAAGGTAAACTGCTTGTAAGTGAGGCGCTCGTGAAGCTCGGGGAAATCGCCCTTGAGTTCGAGGATGAGACCTGCCAGTGTGTCGGCTTCGCCCTCCACCTCCTCGAAGAAGTCTTCGTCTATCTGCATCACCTTATAGAAGTCTATCAGCTGCGTGCGGCCCTCAAACACCCACGTGTTTTTATTCAGGCGGTGGTAATCCTCTTCCTCGTCGTCGGTCTCGTCGTGTATTTCGCCCACTATCTCCTCAATGATGTCCTCCATGGTGACCAGTCCGCTCGTGCCACCGAACTCGTCCACCACGATGGCCATATGCACCTTGTTCTCCTGAAAGTCGCGCAAGAGGTCGTCTATCATCTTCGTCTCAGGCACGAAGAATGCCGAACGGATGAGCGACTGCCAGCGGAAATTGGCCGGCTTGGTGAGATGCGGCAGGAGGTCCTTGATGTAGAGCACACCCTTGATATGGTCCTCCGTGCCCTGATAGACGGGTATGCGGGAATAGTTGTTCTCCACGATGCACTCCAGCACCTTGGGGAACGGTGTCTTGAACTCGATGTCCACCATGTCTACACGCGGCGTCATTACCTCCTTACACATCTCGCCGCCAAAGCGTATAATACTCTTGAGCATCTTGGACTCTGCGGCGATGTCTTGCGTGTCGGTGAGCTGCATTGCCTTCTCAAGGTCGTCCACGGTGAGGGCCTCCACGCTGTGGCGGCTCAGACGGTCAGTGAACACCTTGCTGCGCACCAGCAGGCTGCTGAGGGGATAGAACAGCTTCTCTAGCACGGAAAGTATCCCGCTGCCGCCGCGCACGAAGGCAAGGGCGTGCTGGGCGCACCACACCTTCGGCATTATCTCGCCGAATAGCAGGAGCAGGAACGTGAGGAGCACCGTGAGTATGGCGAACTCCAGCCACACTGCCTCTCCGAAATCCACCATACGGCTGGCGGCATAGCCGAGGAACATGACGATGGCCACGTTGACCAGATTGTTGGTGATGAGAATCGTGGCAAGCAGGCGCTCGGAATGCTCCAGCCACTGCCGGATACGCGAATCGCTCGGATGGCGCTCCTCCTCCACCTCCTCGATATCATCCGGGGAGAGGGAGAAAAACGCTATTTCACTTCCACTGACGAAAGCTGATACAAAAAGCAGGAGAAACGCGCCCGCGACGGCCGTGATACAATAGGCGTCAGGGGTATGAAATTGAATCGTTGAAAGGGACTCTATCAGTCCCGCGAGAGGGTCATCCATTTTTTAGAGGGTTTGGTAAAATCAGGCGGTAGCAGGTTCCGGTGACTGTGACTGAGGCTTGGGAGTCAGCATCTCCATCGCGTCGGCCCATATCTCCGTGACATAGCGCGTGCGCCCTTGATTGTCCTCATAGGACCGGGTGTGGATCTTGCCTTCTATATAGAGCTTGTCGCCCTTCTTGACATACTTGTCCACCACCTCTGCGAGCTGACGCCAGAGAACCACATTGTGCCACTCCGTGCGCTCGGGCACCTCAGTGCCGTTGGGCAAGGTGTAGCCTCTCTCGCTGGTGGCCAGACGCAACTGCGCCACACACACACCGCGGTCCACATAACGGACATCCGGATCGACTCCAACGTTGCCTATGAGCATCACTTTGTTCATTGCATTCACATGTTTACGATGCAAAAGTATAAAAAAAATGGGTTTTAAACATCAAAAAAAGTATAGTTTTTTAGATATCTCTGTTTTTTTCGTATCTTTGCGTCTGAAACAGTGACATAACATATTAATAATATAACGTAAAAAACTAACCAACATGGACAACGAACTCATCAAACAATGTGAGGCTAAAGCCCAGGAGTGGCTCTCCTCCCCCATCATCGATGCAGACACCAAGGCCGAAATCAAGACCATGTACGACGACAAGACCGCACTGGTGGATGCCTTCTATCAGAATCTGGAATTCGGCACGGGCGGACTGCGCGGTATCATGGGTGCCGGCACCAACCGTATGAACAAATACATCGTAGGCATGGCCACACAGGGTTTTGCCAACTACATCAACAAGGCATTCCCGCAGGGCGGCTGCTCCGTGGTGGTGGGTCACGACTGCCGCAACAACGGACGCATGTACGCTGAATCCGTTGCCGCCATCTTCTCGGCCAACGGTATCAAAGCATATCTCTTCGAGAGCCTGAGACCGACGCCCGAAATCAGTTTCGCCATCCGTCAGTTGGGCGCTGTGGCCGGCGTTAACGTGACGGCATCGCACAATCCGAAGGAATACAACGGATACAAGGCCTACTGGGCTGACGGCGCACAGGTGCTCGCTCCGCACGACACGGGTATCATCGCCGAGGTGAACAAGGTAAAACTGGAGGATGTCAAGTTCACAGCCAACTGGGACCTCATCCAGATTATCGGCGGCGAGATGGACTACGACTATATGATGGCCGTGAAGGAGGCAATGGTGGATCAGGACGTCATCCTGCGCCAGAAGGACCTCAACATCGTCTACAGCGCCATGCACGGCACAGGCCGCCACATCGTGCCCATGTGTCTGCGTTCCTGGGGATTCCAGAACATCAACGTGGTGCCCGAGCAGATGGTCGTTGACGGCAACTTCCCCACCGTGGTTTCCCCCAACCCCGAGAATGCCGAAGCCATGACGCTGGGTATGAAGCTGGGCACTAAGCTCAATGCCGACCTCGTGGTGGCTACAGACCCCGATGCCGACCGTCTCGCCATAGTATGCCGCAATCCGGAAGGCGAATGGCAGATTATCAACGGCAACCAGACGGCCATGATGTTCATCTACTACATCATCAAGAACAAGCAGGCTCTCGGCACGCTGGGCAAGACCGACTTCCTCGTGAAGACCATCGTGACCACCGAGGTGATTGCCGAGATGGCAAAGAAGAACGGCGTGGAACTACGCGACTGCTACACCGGTTTCAAATGGATTGCACGTGAGATAGCTCTCTCGGAAGGCAAGCAGAAATATATCGGCGGCGGCGAGGAGTCGTTCGGCTTCCTGCCCTACGACAAGGTGCGCGACAAGGATGCTCCTGCCTCTATCTGTCTCATCTGTGAGATTGCAGCGTGGGCAAAGGACCAGGGCAAGACCCTCTACGACCTGCTGATGGAGATATACAAGGAATACGGATTCTCATACGAGAGCACCATCAACGTGACGAAGCCCGGAAAGAGTGGTGCCGACGAGATAAAGCAGATGATGGCGGACTTCCGCGGCGAGAAGGCTCCGAAGGAAATCGCCGGTTCGAAGATTGTTCTTACGAAGGACTATCAGGCACTCACGGCAACAGACGCTCAGGGCAATGTCACAAAACTGGATATGCCCACGACGAGCAACGTGCTGCAGTGGTTCTGCGAGGACGGCACCAAGATTTCTGTACGCCCCAGCGGCACGGAACCGAAGATTAAGTTCTATTGTGAAATCAAGGGACAAATCGGTTGCGCGAAGTGCTATCCCGGCGAGGTGGAGAAGGCCAAAGAACACGTGGAAGCCATCAAGAAATCACTTTCTCTCTGACAAAAAGGTCAAATAAAGGAAAAAAAAACATCTCCATCCGGCTTTATTGCAAGAAAAGATGTACCTTTGCACCCGCTGTCACGGGATGGCAGCATATTTCAAACCTATAAAACCACAAAAAAGTAATGGCAACAAAAATCAGATTGCAGCGCGGCGGCCGTAAAGGCTATGCCTTCTACAGCATCGTCATCGCTGATGTAAGAGCACCACGTGATGGTAAGTTTACAGAGAAGATTGGTACCTATAATCCTAACACCAATCCTGCCACTGTAGATTTGAAATTCGACCGCGCACTCTATTGGGTAGAGGCTGGTGCACAGCCCACCGACACAGTGCGTAACATCCTCTCTGGCGAGGGCGTTTACCTGATGAAGCACCTGCGTGGCGGTGTGAAGAAGGGCGCTTTCGACGAGGCTGCTGCACAGCAGAAGTTTGATGCATGGAAGGCTGATCGTCAGAAAGGTCTTCAGGCTGTAGCAAACAAGATGGCTGAAGAGGCCAAGAAGGCTGCCGCAGAGCGTCTCAACGCAGAGAAGAAGGCAGACGAAGCCAAGAAGGCTCAGATTGCAGAGAAGATGGCTGCCCTTGAGGCTGCCGCCAAGGAAGCCGCTGCGGAGGCAGAAGCTGCTGCCGCAGCCGAAGAGGCTCCCGCTGAAGAAGCTCCCGCTGCAGAATAAGAGCATTCATGAAACTGTTGCTGCTATCTAATCCAACGTTCTTCGTTGAAGAAGACAAAATCCTCGCAACACTTTTTGAGGACGGGTTAGATATGCTGCACCTGCGCAAACCAGGGTCAGAACCGGTCTATTGTGAACGGTTGCTGACCCTGTTGCCTTCCCGCTATCACAACCGCATCGTAGCCAACGACCACTTCTACCTGAAGGAGGAATTCGGACTTGCAGGAATACATATCAGCCATCACAACCCCAACCTGCCGGCAGGCTACAAGGGGCAGAAGTCGTGTACATGCTACAGTCTCGACGATTTGGCTGAATGCAAGCGGAATTTTGACTACGTCATACTGAAGAATGTATTCGACAGTATTTCCGAACCGACATACAAGTCCAGATATACTATTGAGCAGCTGAAGGAAGCATCACGTCGCGGCCTCATCGACCGTCACGTGATGGCACAGGGAGGCATCTCCCTGGAACTTATTCCGAAGGTGCGCGACCTGGGATTCGGAGGAGCCGTAATCAGAGGCGAGCTATGGAAGCGCTTCAACATACATTCCGGTATGGACTTCAAGGATTTAATATTACATTTCCATCGTTTGCGCAAAGCGAGCGAGTAAGTACACTAACCTTATGACCAACGAAAATTTTTTGGTATTCTCGGGTACCGCAACCCGTTATCTTGCTGAAAAAATATGCCAAAGTCTGGGATGTCCTCTGGGCAACCTCATAATCACAAAGTTCTCCGACGGAGAATTTGCCGTAAGCTATGAAGAGAGCATTCGCGGTAAGGATGTCTTTCTCGTACAAAGCACATTCCCCAACAGCGACAACCTCATGGAGCTGCTGCTCATGATGGACGCCGCAAAGAGAGCCTCAGCAAGAACCATCAACGCCGTGGTGCCTTACTTCGGATGGGCACGACAGGACCGCAAGGACAAACCCCGCGTGTCGATTGGCGCAAAACTCGTTGCCGACTGCATGACAGTAGCCGGTATAGACCGTCTCATCACAATGGACCTGCACGCAGATCAGGAACAGGGCTTTTTCAACTGTCCCGTAGATCATCTGTATGCTTCCAGCGTAATGATGCCGTATATCAAGAGCCTCAAACTCAAGAACCTGGTAATGGCAGCTCCTGACGTAGGCGGTTCGAAACGCGCCAGCAACTATGCAAAATATCTGGATTGTCCCCTTGTGCTCTGCAACAAGACACGCAAGAAAGCAAACGAGGTATCCGACATGCAGATTATCGGTGATGTGACCGGTGCCGATGTTGTGCTCGTGGACGACATGGTGGATACAGCCGGCACTATCACAAAGGCCGCCGACCTGATGATGCAGAACGGAGCCAACAGCGTAAGAGCTATCGCATCACACTGCGTGATGTCGGGTCCCGCTTCAGAGCGCGTACAGAATAGTGCGCTTGAGGAGATTGTCTTCACCGACTCCATCCCCTACACCCAGCGCTGTGCCAAGGTCAAGCAGATTTCCATCGCCGACCTCCTCGCCGAGACCATCCGCCGCGTGGTGGAGAACAAGAGCATCTCTTCTCAATACCTTATATAATCCGTCTTTTTGAAGGAGCCACACCTCGTCGGAGAGCCTTAAGGCATGCTCCACATCGTGTGTGGAAACAAGAATCGTACGCGACATCTCATGTGCCAAACGTGAGAGCAGAGTGAGTGTGTTCACCTTACTGGGATAATCCAGAAAAGCCGTCGGTTCGTCCAGCAGGATATTGGGAGTCTCCTGAGCCATAGCCTTCGCTATCATCACTTTCTGGCGCTCGCCGTCGGAAAGAGTGTGCACGCGTCTTGACGAAAGGTCTCTCACGCCGACAGCATCGATACTATTCTCCACGATATCTGCGTCCTCTTGTGTGAGTCGTCCCCAAAAACCGGTGTACGGACTTCTGCCCAGAGCAACCACCTCTCTCGACGTCATCGAGGCAGACGGGATATCTCTTGTTGTGACGATGGATATCTTCTGCGCCAGTTCCCTTTTATCGTACCCATTGATACTGCGTCCATCAATAACGACGTCTCCCTCCAATACAGGTTGCAAACCGGCTATAGAACGCAGCAAGGTGGACTTCCCTACTCCGTTGCGCCCCACAAGACAGATGAGACGGCCCTCCTGCATCTGAGCAGAAAGGGGGCACGTGACATTCACGGCACCGTGATGTGTGCGATATCCTATTACAAGTTTTTCCAGCCGGATACTCATAGAGCTTAGCAGAAGACGATATCCTGTACCACTTGAGCACCCGCCTCGTGGTTGATGGCATGAATGTAGGCGCTTCTATTCATCAGGAGATTGTGACGCAACGGTGCACTCTTTATCTGCACGTGCAGTTTCTCCCCCTGAAAACTTACTTCACCGATGTATCTGGCGTATTGTTCCCCAATAACACGAACCACCGCCTCCTCCGCCCTGAAACGGGCCAAAGGAGTTACCAACCCTTCTGAACGCAAAAAGTTGTCCAGAAGGGCTGTTATTCTCTGAGGTCTGCGATACAGCAATACTTACTGATGTTGGTCTCTGAGCAAATCGTTGACAGTCTTCACGGGATTGAATGTCCCGAGTGGCACCTCCACCATGATTGTGGACCAGTCGCTCATGGCTCCGTTCCACAGACCGGGCAGCTCGAGAGCCTTGAGTTCACGTCCCGACTTACTCTTGAATGAGATGAAACCTGTGGCGGGATCAACATATTTGGGCAAATCAAACTTATTACCCTTATAGTCTTTGATGGCGCACACGAGATCTACGGGATTGAAGTGAGTGCCCTCCGTGAACATCTTCTGATACTCTGCATTATTCTGGTCAATCTGACTTGATTCCAGAATCTGCATCGACACACTGCCGTCGGGATTATAAGCCAGGAACGGACCGCCGCCAGGCTCACCCACATTCTTCACAACACCCGTTGCACGCATCGGACGGTTGAGCTTGGAACGGAGGTAATTCACCAGTTCCGTATCCTCCATATCCTTCACTCCCTCCTTGTCGCAACAAAGAGTGTGACGCACGAAACGAATCATTTCTTCAAGGTCCGAATGGGCGTATTCTCCACTGTCAAGTTTACGCAGATATGTAAAGGCTTTCTCCTGCGCATCAACAAGCACACCGGCCAGAACCTGCTTCCAGAGAACTGTCTCTTCCTTCAAACGGTCGGGAACCACATTGTCAATGTTCTTGATAAACACTATCTCGGAATCCAAATCGGAAAGATTCTCTATCAAAGCTCCGTGACCGCCTGGACGGAACAGCAGTTTACCGTCTACACGGAAAGGCTCGTTGTCCATCGTTGCCGCGAGAGTATCTGTAGAGGGCTTCTGCTCGGAGAAAGACACATTGTAGTGCACACCGTATTCCTTCTCATAGTCTGCCAGCACGTCCTTCACCAACTGCTGGAATAAAGCCTTGTGCTCCGATGACACAGTAAAATGAACGTTTGCCTCGCCCTTACTGCTCGCATACATTGCAGCCTCCACCAGATGCTCCTCGAGAGGAGTGCGCGCCTGTGTCTCATAGGTGTGGAACTGAAGAAGACCCTTCGGCAGCTGGCCGTAGTTGAGACCGTCGGCATCCAGCATTGCCACCACGACGTCCTTGTAACGGCCTTCCGACACAAGAGCGTCTGCACCCTTGCCGTACATCACCACGCAGGCATCGTCCAATGCAGGGAAGAAAGCGAAGTCATGCAGACGCGCAAAGAACTTCTTCTCGAAATCTGTTGTCGGAACATCGTAATCTGCATCCGCAAACTCGAACATAGCCTTGAACATACGGCTTGCAGCACCGGAAGCCGGCACGAACTTCGTAATCTTGTGGCCTTCCTTCTTATACTGCTCCCAAAGATGCACATAGCGTTTTTGGTCCTCTATAGACGGACGCACTATACCGTTTTCCACACTTGCTGCGGCCTTTAGACGAAGAAACGGGAAACCTTCACGGAACTGTTTGAGCTGACTTTCAATTTGCGATTCACTTATACCCTTTTGCTGAAGCAAGAGTTTGTCTTCCTGTGTTAACATAATTGTATTAGTTTATAATGTAATTTCAGCGCAAAAATAGTAAAAAGAAATGAAACTGCAAAAATAAATATATACAATGAATATCGATTTGTCATTAATTTTATATCTTTGCACCCCGAAATGGAGAATAAGATAGGCTTTGACCAGATAAAACTCATGCTTGCTGACAATTGTCAGTCGAAATTGGGACGTGAACACATCGATGCACTAACGTGGATGGATGATGTGGACACAATTCGGCAGAGACAAGAGGAAACGCAAGAGATGCAGACACTGATTTCCTCTCTGACAGAAACGCCGGAAATGGCGTTCTATGATTTGAGGGAAGTGGTGCAACGCATACGTATCGAAGGCACATACATACAGGAAGAAGACCTGCACCACCTGTACCTCACACTCGTCACCATGCACGGGTGGCTCCGACTCATACGCCATGAGGAAAGCAGCGAACCCTCCGGTACGGAAACTCCGGAATCAACATTCCCTGCATTGGAGCGGATGGCCAACGGCGTGTTCACATTCCATGCCGTAGAACAATGCGCCGCCAAAATACTGGATAAGCACGGACATATAAAAGACGAGGCCTCCCCTGCTCTCTCACGTGTAAGAAACGAATTGAGAAAAGCAGAAGGAAGTGTATCACGTACACTCCAGAGCATACTGCGGAACATAAAGGAAGACGGACTCGTGGAGGCTGACACAAATCCTACACTCAGAGACGGACGCCTGGTGATTCCTGTCTCCCCCTCTGTGAAGAAACGCCTAGGCGGCATCGTACACGACGAATCCGCCACGGGAAAGACCGTCTTCGTGGAACCGCAGGAAGTGGTAGAGGCAAACAACAGAATCAGGGAACTCGAAGCAGAAGAGAAGAGAGAGGTTATACGTATCCTGCAACACTTCACCACACTCATCCGTCCGAATGTCAAGGAACTGCTGAAAGCATTCAACTTTATGGGACAACTGGAGTTTGTCATGGCACGTGTTTTCTTTGCAAAGGAAATGGGCTGCATCTGTCCCATCCCCTCATCTCGTCCTATTATCGACTGGACTCTTGCCAGGCATCCCCTTTTGGAGCGCTCGCTGAAAAAGCAGGGAAGACAGATTGTTCCTCTTGATATCCTTCTCGACAAAGACGGCAAAATACTTATCATTTCCGGACCGAACGCCGGCGGCAAGAGTGTCTGTCTCAAGACGGTAGGCCTGATACAATATATGCTGCAATGCGGTTTGCCCGTTCCTTTGGGAGAAAACTCAAAATGCGGCATCTTCTCTGAAATGCTCATCGATATAGGCGACGACCAAAGTATCGAGAACGACCTCTCCACCTACTCCTCTCACCTTGTGACAATGAAACGCATGATGAAGGCAGCCAATGCCACCATCCTGCTTCTTGTTGACGAGATGGGAAGCGGCACGGAGCCAACTATCGGAGGAGCTATGGCAGAAGCCATTTTGGAACGTTTCCACGAACAGGGAGCGTGGGCAGTCATCACGACACATTACCAGAACCTCAAACATTTTGCCGACAGTCACAAAGGCGTACGCAACGGCGCTATGCTTTACGACAGACAGAAGATGGAAGCACTCTTCCAACTGCAAATCGGGAACCCCGGCAGTTCCTTCGCCATTGAAATCGCCCGCAAGATAGGCATCCCCAACGACGTGATACAGCGCGCCACCTCTATTGTCGGACAGGACTATGTCTCCGCCGACAAATATCTATTGGATATCGTACGCGATAAACGCTATTGGGAGGACAAACGCCAGAATATCCATGAGAAGGAAAAACGCATGGAAGCCACAATCCAGCGCTACGAGGAGAAAATCGAAGGACTGCGCCAGGAGAAGAAAGACATTCTGCATTCTGCCAGAGAAGAGGCCAAGGAGATTGTCTCCAGTGCCAACGCCGCTGTGGAACGCACCATCAAGGAGATACGCGAAGCACAGGCCGACAAACAACGCACAAAAGAAGCCAGGGAAACCCTCGCCGGCGTGATGGAGTCGCTGGCAGCGCCCGCAAAAGTCGTATCCGAACATATTAAGCGTCAACAGCCCCAACCCCACGCCACCGAGCATCTTGTAATCGCTGTGGGCAAGTACGCAAGGATTAAGGGGGCAACCACCGTAGGACGTATCGACCGTATTGACGGCAAGAAAGTGACACTCACCTTCGGGCACATTCACACAGTGACGACATTGGACCGCATCGAAGCAGCAAAAGCGCCAAAACCGTCTCCCACGCAATCACCGGCAACGGTGACCACCCATCTTGTGCACCAGCATAATATCGAATTCTCCCCGGATCTGGACATACGCGGACAGCGTGCAGACGAAGCACTCAACACACTGATGCACTACATGGACGACGCTCTTATGACGGGAGCATCACGAGTACGCATTCTGCACGGTACCGGTACCGGCGCACTCAGAGAACTCTGCCGCCACTACATGCAAACCGTTCCGCGCGTCATCTCCGTACGAGACGAAGACGTACGCTTTGGCGGTGCTGGAATAACGGTTGTGGAGATGAAGTGACTAACGGCCCTTGTACATATCCTCGTAGTACTTCTCGTACTCTCCCGAGGTGATATTGTCCATCCAGGCTTCGTTCTCCAGATACCACTTCACAGTTTTCTCGATACCTTCCTCAAACTGCAGGGATGGTTCCCATCCGAGCTCCTTCTGCAGTTTTGTAGAATCTATCGCATAGCGGGCATCGTGACCCAGACGGTCTGTCACATAGGTGATAAGGTCGAGGTCTTCGCCTTCCTTACGACCCAACAGACGGTCCACCGTCTTGATGACGGTCTTAATGATGTCGATATTCTTCCACTCGTTGAAGCCTCCGATGTTATACGTCTCAGCTATCTTTCCGTTGTGGAATATCGTATCAATAGCTCTTGCATGATCCACCACATACAGCCAGTCACGCACGTTCTCTCCCTTGCCGTAAACGGGAAGGGGCTTGCGATAACGTATATTGTTGATGAACAGAGGTATCAGCTTCTCAGGGAACTGGTAAGGACCGTAGTTGTTGGAACAGTTGGTCACAATCGTCGGCATCCCGTATGTGTCGTGGAAGGCACGCACGAAATGGTCGGAGGAAGCCTTTGAGGCACTGTAGGGAGAATGGGGATTGTACTTCGTCGTCTCGTAGAAGAAATCCTTGCCGTATGCCAGATGGTGCTCCGAAGACGATGCCGTCGTGGTGAAAGGAGGCTCGATACCCTCCGGATTTGTCATTTCCAATGCTCCATACACCTCATCGGTGGAGATATGATAGAAACGCTTGCCCTCGTATTTCTCAGGCAGCGATTCCCAATAAAGTTTGGCAGCCTGCAGCAGAGACAGTGTACCCATCACATTGGTACGGGCAAAAGTGAACGGATCCTTGATGGAACGGTCCACATGGCTCTCAGCAGCCAGATGTATGATACCGTCTATCTTCTCGTCCTGCATCAACTGATAGAACGCATCAAAATCGCAGATGTCCATCTTCACGAACTTGTAATTCGGCTTATCCTCAATATCCTTGAGGTTTGCCAGATTACCGGCATACGTGAGTTTATCCAAATTGATGATTTTGTATTCCGGATACTTATTCACAAACAGACGTACTACGTGGCTTCCGATAAAGCCTGCTCCACCAGTGATAACTATATTCTTCATATTAAAGTTTTTATTTATTCAAAACTGTGCAATTATTTGATTATCAATTTTGCATCCCCACAATATTCTCAATACATTTCTTTAGACTCTCTGTCCAGTACGGAATCTTTATCCCGAACGTCTCACGTATCTTTCTCTTGTCCAGCACGCTGTACGACGGACGCTGCACGGGAGACGGGTATTCGGATGAATAGCAGGGCTGTATGTCGCACTCCGTGTTTCCGCAATACTCCGCTATCATCTTGGTGAAGTCATACCAACTGCAAACTCCTTCATTGGAATAGTGATAAACGCCCTCCACGGGTTTCTGGAGTATTGCCACTATGGCCTTCGCCAAATCAAGTGCATAAGTCGGAGTGCCGCACTGGTCGAACACCACTTTAAGAGCCGGTTTTGTACCAGTGAGCGTCATCATTGTCTTACAGAAATTCTTGCCGAATTCCGAATAGAGCCACGCCGTGCGTATGATGACATAACGGCAACCGGAGTTCTGTATATACTGCTCGCCATGAAGTTTCGTCGTGCCGTAGACTCCAGTAGGAGTACCCTTCTGGTCTTCGCGGCAGGGTGTGTTATAGGGTTCCTTGCCGAAGACATAGTCGGTGGAAATCTGAATAAGAAGCCCTCCCACTTCCTTCATGGCCTCAGCCAGATTGCGGGGAGCGTCGGCATTCAGTTTTTCAGCCAGGGCTGCGAGCTTTTCGTCCGTCTCGCAGGCATCGACATTGGTCCACGCCGCACAGTTCACAATGGCTTCGACAGCGTTTTCTCTCACTATTTTCCTAACGGCCTCCAAATCTGTGATGTCAAGATATGTTGTCTCCAGCCCCTCTGCCTCATTCACATCAGTGAATATATATATGTCGGATGTCCGGCCCGAGACGATTCTCATCTCACGGCCCAACTGTCCGTTTGCTCCCGTTACAAGTATGTTCATCTGTCTTTCTTACTGTCGTTTATTCCAAATTACCCTTGCCGTAGCGCTTCACCTCGTCAATCACCTTGAGCAAATACTGCCCATACTGATTCTTAAGCATCGGCTGAGCCAGTTCTCTCATTCGCTCCTCGCTGATCCATCCCTTGCGGTAGGCGATTCCCTCCAGACAAGCCACCTTGAGCCCCTGACGTTTCTCCAGCACTTCTATATACGTAGATGCCTCAGAGAGAGAGTCGTGCGTACCTGTATCAAGCCATGCAAAACCGCGTCCAAGAGTCTGCACTTTAAGTTCGCCGTCCTCAAGGAATTTCTGATTCACCGTCGTGATTTCATACTCTCCACGGGCCGAGGGCTTTATATTCTTTGCCACCTCTACAACCTTGTTGGGATAGAAATAGAGCCCCACCACAGCGTAGTTGGATTTTGGATTCGCAGGCTTCTCTTCTATTGAGAGACAGTTACCGTTTCTGTCGAATTCCGCCACACCGTACCGTTCCGGGTCATTCACCCAGTAGCCGAACACTGTAGCCTTCTTTTCTTCTTCCGCCGTACGCACAGCCTCACGCAGCATTGCACTGAAACCATTGCCCTGGAAAATATTGTCGCCCAGCACGAGACATGCGCTGTCGTCTCCGATGAAGTCCGCACCGATAGTAAAAGCCTGCGCCAGTCCGTCGGGAGATGGCTGCTCTGCATATTCGAAATGCACTCCGTAGTCGCTACCGTCACCCAGCAGACGCTTGAATCCGGGAAGGTCAAACGGCGTGGAAATGATAAGTATTTCTCTAATACCGGCCAGCATCAGCACCGACACGGGATAATATATCATGGGTTTGTCGTAGATGGGCATCAACTGCTTTGATATACCCTTAGTTATGGGATACAAACGCGTACCGGAACCACCTGCTAAAACTATACCTTTCATACTGTAAAATCGTAATAAAACTTAAAATCCAAGTCCAAAGGTAAGGATTTTTTTTCTTATAGAAACCCTTTTTGCAAAAAAAGTTGTACCTTTGCACGCGATTTTTATACATAACAGCAATAACACATACTTTTTATGCGAATCAGATTAAACATGCTCGCCATCGGGCTGGTGGCAATGGCCCTACTGACTGGTTGCAGTAAGCAGCAACAGAAAAAGTCTGCCGGTGCCGTGTACAAGACTTTGAAAGTCGAGAAACAGGACATTACTATCAATAGTAAGTACAGTGCCACAATACGTGGCTGTCAGGATGTGCAGATTTATCCCCAGGTGGGAGGCACTATCCAGCAGATCTGCGTCACAGAAGGTCAGAAGGTTTCTACTGGCCAGACTCTCTTCATCATCGACCAAGTTCCCTATCAGGCTGCCCTCAACACAGCAGAGGCTTCTCTTGAAGCTGCAAAGGCATCAGAGGCTACTGCTGCTCTCAACTACGAGGCAAAGAAGAAACTCAAAGCCGAGAACGTTATCTCCGATTTTGATTTACAGACAGCCTACAACAGTCTGCTTTCTGCCAAGGCTCAGGTGAGCCAGGCCAACGCCAGCGTACTAAACGCCCGTAACAATCTCTCCTACACCGTAGTGAAGTCTCCTTCCAACGGCGTTGTGGGCGAACTCCCCTACAAGAAGGGTGCTCTCGTCAGCGCATCCATCACCACTCCACTCACCACCGTGAGCAACATCAACAAGATGCATGTTTATTTCTCCATGACGGAAGCCCAGCTTCTCTCCATGGTGCGTGAGAACGGCAGTCTCGACAAAGCTATTGCCGCCATGCCTCCTCTCAAGCTCCAGCTGGTGGACGGCAGTCTATACGACCTGACGGGCATGGTAGAGAGTGCAAGTGCCGTAATCGACCCCTCTACGGGCAGCATCCAGCTCCGCGCTGTCTTCGACAATCCCAACTATGTGCTGCACAGCGGTTCCACGGGTGTGATTGTTCTCCCCATCCACCTAAAGGATCAGATTGTCATCCCCATCAAGGCCACCGTGCAGCTGCAGGACCGTTTCCGCGTATGGAATGTTGACGAGGACGGTATCGCACACGGTCAGCTCGTAAGCCTCCGCCCCGAGCGTCTGGGCGACAAGGTCATCGTCTCCGAGGGCCTCACCGTAGGCCAGAACATCGTGGCCGAGGGTGCCGGTATGATAAAAGAGGGACAGGACGTACTTCAAAAGGGCGAAAGCAAATAATATACACTCACCGCAGATATAGCATTTCAACATGAAAGGAAATATCTTTATCAAACGACCGGTGATGGCTATGTCCATCGCCATCATGATTCTCATGGTGGGTGGAATCAGTTATTTCACCCTGCCCCTTGAGAGTTATCCCGATATCGCACCCCCTACAGTTACGGTAAGCACCACTTATACCGGTGCTTCAGCCGACGCCATCTCACACGCTGTCATTCAGCCTCTTGAAGAAAGCATCAACGGTGTGGAGAATATGACATATATGACCTCCACCGCTACCAACTCCGGCAGCGCCACCATTACCATCTACTTCAAGCAGGGCACCAATGCCGACATGTGTGCTGTCAATGTGCAGAACCGTGTATCCAAGGCTCTGGGTCTTCTTCCTCAGGAGGTAACACGTATCGGTGTCAGCACCCAGAAACGTCAGACCTCGTTCCTACAGATTGATGCCCTTGAATGTACCAACGGAGAATACGACGAGGACTTCATCTCAAACTACCTCGACATCAATGTCATCCCCCAGATCAAGCGTATCAAGGGTGTGGGCGACGTGATGGAGCTTGGCGGAACCTACTCTCTGCGTATATGGATGGACCCCGCCAAGATGGCTCAATACGGTCTCATGCCCAGCGACATCACCGCTGTGCTTGCAGAACAGAACCTTGAGGCTCCCACAGGTCTGCTGGGTGAGAATCCGGTGAACGGAGTTCATGGCGAAGGCATCGACAATGTCTTCTCCTACACAATGAAGTACACCGGTCGTCTGACGAAAATCGAGGAGTTCGACAACATGGTCATCAAGGCTCTGCCCGACGGCAACATCCTTCGCCTGAAAGATGTGGCAAAGTCAGAACTCGGTGCTGTGAGCTACGCCTTCCACGGCGGTGCAAACGGTAACGAAGCCGTCTGCTTCATCTCCTTCCAGGTGGCCGGTGCCAACGCCAAGGAGACCAACGACCTCATCATGGCAAAACTTGACGAACTCTCTAAGGATCTCCCTGCCGGTCTCAAGTTCACCACCCTCCAGTGCTCCAATGACTTCCTCATGGCATCCATTGCCAATGTTGAGGAGACACTCATTGTTGCCATCATACTGGTTATCCTCGTGGTATACTTCTTCCTTCAGGATTTCCGCGCCACCATCATTCCGTCCATTTCCATCATAGTATCCCTGATAGGCACCTTCGCCTGTCTTTCCATTGCAGGCTTCTCGCTCAACCTGCTCACGCTCTTCGCCCTTGTGCTGGCTATCGGTACTGTGGTCGATGATGCCATTGTGGTTGTAGAGGCTGTGCAGGCTAAGTTCGACGCAGGATACACCTCTCCTTATGAAGCCACCAAGGATGCTATGAGCGATGTGACGATGGCGGTTATCTCCTGTACGTTTGTCTTCATGGCCGTATTCATTCCCGTGAGTTTCATGCCCGGCACATCCGGCATTTTCTATACGCAGTTCGGTCTGACACTCGCCACTTCCGTAGGTCTCTCCTGCGTGAGTGCCCTTATCCTGTGCCCAGCCCTCTGTGCCATGATGATGCGTCCCGCTTCCGAGGAGCGCCGCAAGGGTTTCTTCGGCCAGATCAACTACCGCACCCGTCTCGCTTACGAGGCCACCTATGGTGTATTGCTTGAGAAATATCTCGGTGTGCTCAAACATATCGTTTCCCGCAAGGCGCGCATATATGCATTCGGTACAGTCCTCCTGGCGTTCACCGGTGTCTATTTTGCCTTCAAGAATCTGTCCTCGGGTCTCGTGCCTCAGGAGGACCAGGGCACAATGATGATGGTTGTCAACGCCGTGCCGGGCTCCAACCTCGCCACCACCAACGATATCCTCGACCGCATTGAGAAAATCGTCAAGGATGTTCCCGAGGTAGAGGGCTACAACCGCGTGGCCGGTTACTCCTTTATGGCCGGTCAGGGCACATCCTACGGTATGTGCATCATGAAACTCAAGAACTGGACCACACGCCGTTCGGCCGGTCCGTGGAACTGGCTCGACAACTTCCTCTCCACCTCCACTGTCGCTTCAGGCAAACTGATGGGCCGACTCATGAAGGAGATTCCCGATGCCCAGTGTCTGGTGTTCGAACCCGGTATGATTCCCGGCTACGGTATGGGTTCCATCGAGCTCAACCTTCAGGACAAGACGGGCGGCGACAAGGCTCTGTTCCTGCAATACACAGAAGACCTTCTTCAGCGCGTCAGCCAGCATCCCGAGGTGATGCGTGCCATGACGTCATATGCCCGCAACTTCCCGCAGATTCAGGTTGAGGTGGACGCTGCCCAGTGTAAGCGTGCAGGCATTTCCCCCAGCGTCGTACTTAGCACTTTGGGTGCCTACTGCGGCGGTGCCTATGTGAGCAACATGAACCAGTTCGGCCACGTGTATCGTGTGATGCTGCAGGCCAACGAGAAGAGCCGTCTCACAGAGGAAGACATTTCTAATATGTACGTGCGCAACGGCAACGAGATGGCTCCCGTTTCCGAATTCGTAAAACTCACTCCCATACTCGGTGCCGAGATAGACACCCGTTTCAACCTCTTCTCGTCCATCACGTGTAACCTCATGCCCAATGCCGGCTACTCTACCACCGATGTCATGAAAGTGGTTGACGAGGAGTTCCACAACGCATTCCCCTCCGGCTTCGGCTACGAATACGGCGGTATCGCCCGTGAGGAGAACGAGATGCGCGAGTCCTACGCCACCATCGTCATCTACCTCGTGTGTGCGTTCCTCATCTTCCTCATTCTGTCGTGTCTCTACGAATCGTTCCTCGTGCCCTGGTCCGTCATCCTTTCGGTACCTGCCGGTGTGCTCGGTTCTGTGGGCTTCGCCTGGCTGTGGAATCAGGGCTACGAAATACTTCCTTTCGTATTCGGCTGTAAGATAGACAACAACATCTACCTCCAGACGGGTATCATCATGCTTATCGGTCTGCTCTCCAAGACGGCCATCCTCATCACGGAGTTCGCCCTGGAGCGTCGCCGCAAGGGTATGGGCATCGTGGAGGCCGCCTATGCAGCCTGTGAAGCCCGTCTGCGTCCTATTCTGATGACCGTCCTCACGATGATTATCGGAATGGTGCCCCTTATGGTATCCACCGGCGCCGGCAGCCACTCCAACCGCACCATCGGTGTCACCGTCATCGGCGGTATGTTTATCGGCACCCTTGCCATCCTCTTCACCGTACCCGTCTTCTTCATCATCACCGAATGGCTTCAGGAGAAGATACGCCCTGTGATGGTGGAAGAGGCCGACCAGCAGTTCCTCAAGGAGCGCGAGCGCAGCCGCAAGGCAAAGGAGGAAGCCGAGTCATCCAAGAATCACGAATAAGTATACACCAAAATGTCAACAATGAAAAAGACACTATATAATGTTCTAGTGTGCGCCCTTGTGGGTGCCACGATGACCTCGTGCGCAGTCTTCAAGAACTACAAGCGCGAGAAGGTAGTGGGTGAAATCCGCACCGACGGCATCTATGGTGATGCACAGAGCGGAGACTCCCTCGGACTGGGCGACCTCTCCTGGCGTGAACTCTTCACCGACCCCACCCTCCAGAGGCTCATCGAGAAGGCTCTCGCGCAGAATACAGACGTGCGCAACACCGACCTCCAGATACAGCAGGTGGAATATTCCCTGAAGGCCTCCCGCCTGGCGTTCATCCCCAGCATCAGCTTCTCTGCCAACGGTTCTATCAGTAAAACCTACGACCCCTACGACCGCGCCGACCTGCGCGATGCCTTCGCCCGTAACACAAAGACCTACGGTGCGTCGCTGACGATGGGCTGGCAGAATGTCAACTTCTTCGCTCTGCGCAACCAGTTGCAGGGCGCCAAGGTGTCGCTCAAGCAGATACAGACGGCACGTCAGGCTGTGCAGGCAGGTCTTGTGGCCAACGTCGCCAAGCTCTACTACACCATCTGCCAGCTAGACGAGCAGGTTGTGCTGATGGAACAGACCGTTGCCAACTGGAAGACCTATTGGGACATGCAGGCCCGTCTGATGGAAGCCGGCCAGGCCAATCAGGCTTCTGTGAGCAGCATCGAAGCCACCTACTGGTCGATGGTGGGCACTCTCGACGAACTCAAGGACGACCGCACCATCACGCAGACCGCGCTTTGCACATTGCTGGGCGAATCGTCCCACTTCATCGATCACACCACACTGGCATCCTTCCAGGCTCCCGCACTTATCACTACGGGTGCGCCCGTCTCCATCCTCTCACGCCGTCCCGACGTGAAGCAGGCGGAGCTGAAGCTCGCAGAGGCCTTCTACGACAAGCAGGAAGCCGCTTCCGCCTTCTACCCCAGCCTCACCCTGAGTGCTACGGGCAGCTTCACCAACAGTGCCGGTATCGGCATTGTCAATCCGGGTGTAATGATAGGCAACGCCATAGCATCGCTCGCACAGCCCATCTTCCAGAACGGAGCTTTGCGTGCACGCTATAAGATAGCAAAGAACGACATTGAGATAGCCAAGAACGACTTCGTGCAGCAGGTGGTTGCTGCCGGCAACGAGGTGAACACCGCCATGCTGGAGGTGCGCTGTGCCGAGGAGCACCGCATCTACTACGGTCACGAGGCCGATGCCAACCAGCGTGCCTACGATGCCACACGCCGTCTCTATGAGAACTCCTCAGCGAACTATCTCAACGTCATCACGGCCCACAACACACTTCTCTCCTCCCGCATGGCACAAATCAGGAACCGCATGGATGCTGTTGATGCCACTATTGAGCTCTATCTGGCTCTGGGCGGCGGCACGAAGTGATTCGGCTACCTTTACGATACAACATTCTGGGGCTTTCCGCGCAGGAAAGCCCTTATGTTTTCCGCCGCAATTTCCAGCAGACGGGCTCTGGCCTCGCGTGTGCCCCACGCCAGATGCGGCGTGAAATAGAGATTGGGAGCTTCGGGCAGACTCACGGGCGGCTCCTGCGTCAGCACATCCAGACAGGCGGCTCCCAGCCGTCCCTCGCGCAGCGCCTCGCACAGTGCCTCCTCGTCCACCAGCGGACCGCGCCCCGTGTTGATGAGTATGGCCGTGGGGCGCATCAGACGCAGACGCTCGCGGTTCACCAGATGGTGCGTCTCGCTCGTCAGGGGGCAATGCAGTGTCACCACGTCCGACTCGCTGAAGAGCCTCTCGTAGCTCCTTGTCGCCGTGATGCCCTCCTCCACTTCCGTCTTGCTCGTATAGGCCAGCACCTTCATTCCGAAGGCCTTTGCTATGCGCGCTACGGCCGTGCCTATGTTGCCGAGCCCCACAATGCCCATCGTCTTGCCGTCCAGTTCGCGGAGCGGCGCCTTATAGAAGCAGAAGTCCTCGCTGCGCTCCCACTCCCCCGCCTTGACGGCTGCATCGTGCAGCGCCACCTGCTGCGTCACGTTGAGCAGGTGTGCCCACACCATCTGTGCCACCGACATGGTGCTGTAGGCCGGTATGTTGGTGACGATGATGCCTCTGCGGCGTGCAGCCTCCAGGTCCACCACATTGTAGCCCGTAGCCATCACTCCGATATATTTCAGTCTCGGCAGCTGCGACATCACCTCCCCGCTCATCACCACCTTGTTGGTCAGCACGATGTCGGCTTCCTTCGCCCTCTCCACGGTGAGTGCGGCGGGTGTGCGGAGGTATCCTGTGAAACGGCAGCCCTCCATCTTCATGAAATTCTCCCACGAGAGGTCCCCCGGATTGGCTGCGTAAGAGTCCAGTTCCACGATATTTATCAATCCTTGCTCCATAGTTTTTCCGTTATTTTGGTGCAAAGATATAAAAAAGTCTTATCTTTGCAGCGTAAAATCCGATAAAACTCTCTTTTATATGGTAAAACACATCATTCTCTGGACTCTCAATCCCAGTCTCTCCGAGGAGGAGAAGCGCGTTGTCAAGTCGGGCATCAAGTCCGGCCTCGAAGGTCTCGTGGGCAAGGTGCCCGGTCTGCTGGATGTCAAAGTGCACATCGACGGCCGTCTGGCTTCCTCCAATGCGGATGTGATGCTCGACAGCACTCTCGAATCGGAGGCGGCTCTCAAGGCGTATGCCACACATCCCGAGCATGTTGCTGTGGCCGACAGCAAGGTGCGTCCCTACACCGTGCAGCGCTCCTGCCTCGACTTCGAGGTCTGAGCGGGAACGGCTTTATTTCGTATCCAGATCGGAGGCTTTGCCCTTGTACTCGGGAGTGCGCTTCTCGAGGAAGGAACGTATCCCCTCCAGATAGTCTGCACCCTTGTACACCTTGGTGCGGTAGGCGTTGATGCGCTCGAAATTCTCCGACGAGAGCAGCGTGGCGGCCTTGCTGAGGATGCGAAACTGCCTCTTGATGGCACTTATCGACATCACGCTGTTGCGTCGCAGGGGTGTCAGGAACTTCTCCTCCAGCATCTTGTCCAGCTCCCCGGCCGGAGCCACGTGGTTGATGAGTCCCACGTTGAGGGCGTCCTGTGCCGTGATGGGCGTTGCCAGGAAGAACATCTCGCGTGCCTTATTGATACCCAGCTGGTTGATGAAGTGCATGATTCCCGACGCGTTATAGGGAATACCTATCTTTGCGGGCGTGATGGCGAAGGTGGCTGTGTCCGAACTGACTATCATATCGCACGAGAGGCACAGGTCGCATGCTCCTCCCCACACCGTACCGTCCACGCAGGCAATCACCGGTATGGCCACCTGCTGCACGCAGCGCAGCAGCCTCTCCATCGGCACGTCGAATGCCAGCGGGTCCTCACCGTTCTGCGGCAGTTCCCTGATGTCATGCCCCGCGCTCCACACTCCTTTCCTGCACTGCGCCTTGATGACGATGCCCACACACTCCTTGTCGTAGGCCGCCTGCACGGCGTCGCACAGTTCCTCACACATAGCCTCGCTGAGACAGTTGAAGTGCTCAGCGTTCTGCATCTCCACGTAGCAGATGCGATCCTTAATAACAGAATTTACTAACATTAGTTGACGAGTTGACGAGTTCGCTTCGGCTTCGTGCGCGCTCATTCGGCAAGCCGAAAGTAGACAAGTAGACGAGTTGAGAGCTTATTCTTCCATCAGTTTGCGATAGCGGGCACGCTTGGGCTCTTCCAGTCCCAGACGCTTGGCCTTGTTGCTCTCGTATTCGCTGTAGTTGCCCTCGAAGTAGAACACACTGCCCTCGCCCTCGAAGGCCAGGATATGTGTGCATATACGGTCGAGGAACCATCGGTCGTGACTGATGATTACGGCACATCCGGCGAAGGCCTCCAGACCTTCCTCCAGCGCCCGCAGGGTGTTCACGTCGATATCATTGGTGGGCTCGTCCAGCAGCAGCACGTTGCCCTCCTGCTTCAGCGCCACGGCCAGATGCAGACGGTTGCGCTCACCGCCCGACAGCACGCCGCATTTCTTCTCCTGGTCGGCTCCGCTGAAATTGAAGCGCGAGAGATAGGCCCTCACGTTCACGTCCTTGCCTCCCATGCGTATCGTCTCGTTGCCCTGCGACACCACCTCGTATACCGACTTCGCGGCATCGATGTCCTTGTGCTGCTGGTCCACGTAACTGAGCTTCACCGTCTCGCCCACTGCAAACGAACCCGCGTCGGCCTTCTCCAGTCCCATGATGAGACGGAACAGCGTGGTCTTGCCCGCACCGTTGGGACCAATCACTCCCACGATGCCGTTGGGCGGCAGCACGAAGTTGAGGTCGCTGAAGAGCGTCTTCTCCCCGTAGGCCTTGGCCACGTGCTCGGCTTCTATCACCTTGTTGCCCAGGCGCGGTCCGTTGGGGATGAATATCTCCAGCTTCTCCTCCTTCTGCTTCTGCTCCTCGTTGAGCATCATCTCGTAGGAGTTCAGACGGGCCTTGCCCTTTGCCTGTCGGGCCTTGGGAGCCATGCGCACCCATTCCAGCTCGCGCTCCAGCGTCTTGCGCCGCTTCGATGCTGTCTTCTCCTCCTGTGCCAGTCGCTGACTCTTCTGCTCCAGCCACGATGAGTAGTTGCCCTTCCAGGGAATACCCTCGCCGCGGTCCAGCTCCAGTATCCATTCAGCCACGTCGTCGAGGAAGTAGCGGTCGTGTGTCACGGCTATCACGGTGCCTTCGTATTGCTGCAGGTGCTGCTCCAGCCAGTCGATGCTCTCTGCGTCGAGGTGGTTGGTGGGCTCGTCCAGCAGCAGCACGTCGGGTTTCTGCAGCAGCAGACGGCACAGCGCCACGCGGCGTCGCTCGCCTCCGGAGAGGTTCTGCACGCTTCTGTCGCCCGGCGGGCAGTTCAGCGCCGCCATTGCGCGGTCGAGCTTCGAGTCCATGTTCCATGCGTCGGTGGCGTCGATGATGTCCTGCAGCTCGGCCTGCCGCTGCATCAGCTGGTCCATCTTGTCGGCGTCCTCGTAGTATTCCGGCAGTCCGAACTTCATGTTTATCTCGTCGTATTCGGCCAGTGCGTCATACACATGCTGCACTCCCTCCATCACGTTCTCCTTGACGGTTTTCTCCTCGTTGAGTGGCGGGTCCTGCGGCAGGTATCCCACGCTGTATCCGGGGCTCCACACCACGTTGCCCTGGTATTGCTGGTCGAGTCCGGCTATGATTTTCATCAGTGTGGACTTACCCGCGCCGTTGAGACCTATGATACCTATCTTTGCTCCGTAGAAGAAGCTGAGGTATATGTTTTTGAGCACCTGTTTCTGGTTCTGCTGGATGGTCTTGCTCACTCCCACCATCGAGAAGATAATCTTCTTATCGTCTACTGTTGCCATATATGCTTTTATGTTTTTCGCTGGCAAAGATACGAAAAAGTTAAAAGTGAAGAGTGAAAAGTGAAGAGTTTTTTTCGTTTGGGTTTTCGTTTTGGTTTTCGTCAAGGTCAAGGTTAAGGTTAATATCTTCTGCGTGAGCACACAGAATATTCGTGTCGCGGATGTCGCGAATGTCGCGAGAACAAATAATGCACTCAAGATGGGAGCTTTGGCTCACCGACCACACCTTCTAATGCCGAAAGGCCTGACAATTATACTTTAAAAGACTTTTCCCTGCATTTGAATATTAAATTTTAGGAAAAAGTTTGTTGTTTAAGGAAAATGTTATACCTTTGCAGCGGCTGGAAACCTAAAGAAATAAAAACAATGAGTAAGATGTCATCCATAAAAAAACGACTTGTCGATGTTTTGCGTTTCATCACCGTCGGCAATCCGTGGTACTACGACTTCGAGGTGGACGGCATCTACTATTCCCGAAACGGCTCTGATATCACTGTCACCTCAGGAAGGAACAAGTATTCCGGGCATGTCGTGGTGCCCGATACGGTGACGCGCAAGAACAAGACATACAGTGTGATTGCCATCGGAGAGAGTGCTTTCGAGAGCTGCAAGGAGCTGACGGATGTTGTCATTCCCGATAGTGTAAGGAGTGTCGGCAACTACGCCTTTGAAAGTTGCACCGCTCTTGCGTCTGTTGTCATCGGTAAGGGCGTTACGTCGATTGGCGAAAGGGTCTTTGCCAAGTGTCCGAATCTAAGGTCTGTCACTCTCCGTTCGGAGAACATCGTTGCCTCCCGTTACAACTGGATAAGCAATATCCCCACTCTCATTGGTGCAAAGGTGAAGGAGTACGTCATCGGCGAGGGTGTCACGGCCATCGGCAGGGATGCCTTCTACGGTTGTTTCGACATCAAGTCTGTGACCATTTCCGCCACCGTGAAGAAGATAGGCAAGGGTGCTTTCTCCGGCTGTTCCGACCTCACGGATGTCACCTGTCTTGCGGAGACTCCTGCTGTGGTTGAGGGTGATATTTTCATCAGAGTCCCTTTGGATCGTGCCACCTTGCATGTGCCTGCGTCCGCTTTGGAGAGATATAAGAATACGGCCCCGTGGAGCGGTTTCGCCGCAATCCTGCCGATGTAATACTACAACAAGAACCGCCACTACGGCGGTTCTTGCTTTTTCTTCTTATTGACATTGAGGGGAGTGCAGCGGGGGAAGGCGATGGTGTAGGCTGCATCTAGAGTCTTATATTTCACACTGCGCATGCCGATATTCAGGTTCACTGCCACTATGGCGCGGAGCAGTTCGCGGTGTTTGCGACGATTTTGACCAAATGACCTTGACCAAATGACCGCGTTACAACTTACGATAGTTTCCGTCATCCTCCTGCACCACAAGTCCTTGCTTGCGCCAGTTCTTCAGCATCTGGCGAACGGTGTTGTGGTTCACATTGGCACCCTTCACTGCCACCGAGTGTTGCATAGCCTGCTCGAACGTAAACTGGATGTCCAGTCGCTCAAAAAGACAGACACAAATAAAAAACTGCAAAATAGCGGAAAAAAGTTCTTTTTTTTGTAAAAAAAAAACGGCCGCCGAACGCCAGAAACGACAACAGAATTCTTGGAAACGATGTCCCAAAAACCTCGGGAGAAGACATGGCATCATCGCCACAACTCATCAACAAAACTGCAAAAACGAGACACAAAACTACATTTTTTTCTCAAAATACACGCAGCCAGCTACACCTTTTCACACTAATTTTTAATAAAAAGGTAACATCCATGTAAGAATTTAGCAAAATGCTTAACTAATATACGCATTTTTCTTCATTTTCACTCAAAAAAACACATTTTATTTTCAACAAACTTTGAGCAGGATGAGTGCATTTTGCCGCCATCCTTATCGTTTTTTGAGACATTTTGCCGTGAGAAATTGCTGCATTTGACTAACTTTGA
>JAEEZX010000007.1 GCA_016292045.1 Bacteroidaceae bacterium
CTGATAGAGCGCGAAAAGGTTCATTTCCGTTAAAAAAACGACAGCTATGGCAAGAATAGATATAGGACAGAATATCATGAAGCCCCAGGTGGTGCCAGCCACCGCCGAGGGCTTCCTCCAAGCTGCCGACGACCGTAAGACGGGACGTATCTGCGCAGAACTGGCAGATCTGCTGGAGCAGAAACAGCGCGGCGAACTGACTGAGGATGAGTACGGAGAGGCAAAGAACCAGAAGAAGCGCGGCTGTCGCTTCTACACCCCTCACGCCCATTTCAACAAGGGCTACAAGCGCAGCGACGGCGACCCCGTGGATTCGGGCAAGGCGGTAATCGATTTGGACGGTTGTGCGGATTTCACGCAGCGATACGAACAGTATCTGAAAGGACGCGAAAAGGAACTGGGCATCAACATGGTGAACATATCCGTGAGCAGCACGGGCGGTCATGTGCTCTTCGACATTCCTGTAGGGCTGTCGCGTGAAGAAGCGCAGCAATGGATGTCGCACATCATGGGCGACGTGGCATACGACAAGGCCGTGCACGACCTCGAACGCGCCATCTACATACCCTGCCGTGAGTATATCCTCTATATAGATGAGGAAATGATGTTTAGCGACAATCTACAGCCTGCCGTCCTGACGGAGGCTGAGATGTCTGAGGTAAGAGGGAAGATGGCAGATGCAAAGGCAGAAAAAGAAGTCTCACCTAAAGGGGGAGATTTAGAGGGGGCTTCCCATGACGAAGCTGCTTCTCCCGCTTCACTTACCGCCTTTGACCTCTGTGTGCAGCAGGCCGGATTGAATGCAGAGGCTCTGGATGTATATGGTCAGCGCAACTGGCACACGAACCTGATGGCTGTGCTGTCGGTGGGTGTGGGAAAACTGATGAGTCGCCAGCAACTGCGTGCGGTGGTGGCCGTAAGGATGCCGAACTACTCTGCAACGAAAGACTGCCAGAATCTTATTGACTACTTCTACGACAAGTACGATGCCGACAAGGGCTTCATGAACACCACTCTGCGAGAGATAAACGCCAAGAGCCAGGAATCGGCCCTCAATGGCGAATGCTCAATGGTCAATGGTCAATCGTCAATGGAAAACGACGAGGCTCAGCCCCCGACGATGCCCGAAAAACTGCCGAAACTCGTACAGCTGCTGGTGTCGAAGACGCCGGGTATGTACAAGCCTGCTGTGGCACACGCAGTGTTCCCTGCGCTGGCAACGCACCTGTGCGACGTGCGCTTCGCATACACAGACAATGTGGAGCACGAGGCAACGCTGATGAACGTGCTGATGGCAGGTACAGGAGCCGGTAAGGGCTGCATAGACGAACCCATACGTCACATCATGGCCGACATCAAGCGGCGCGACAAGGAGAACGAGGAGCGCGAGAAGGAGTGGAAGAAGGACTGCCAGAAGAAGGGAGCCAATAAGGACAAGATGGTGAGACCCGAAGGACTGGTGATACAGATCATCGACCCCGATATGACGAAGCCTGCACTGGTGACCCGTATGGATGAGGCAGAAGGGCATTTCGTCTACGTGAAGCTCAACGAGCTGGACCTCTTCGAACAACTGAAAGGTCAGACGGGCAAGCAGCACTTCCAGCTGATGTGCCTGGCATTCGACCCGGGTGCGGAATACGGACAGACGCGCGTAGGAACGCAGTCGGTGACAGCCCGTCCCGTGTGTCGCTTCAACTGGAACGCCTGCACCACCATACTGAAAGGACGGAGGTTTTTCAGTCGCGTGCTGACCGACGGACCTATATCACGTATCAACTTCTGCACCATCCCAGAGCAGGAAATAGGAGGCGAGCAACCCATCTACGGATGCTACGATCTGGAGTTCGACGAAGCCTTGAAACCCTACATCGACAATCTGGTGGGAGCACGCGGTCTGACGGACTGTCCGCAGGCCTACCGTCTGGCAAGAAAACTGCAGGACGAATGCGCTGAGTTCGCGCGATTGAGCCAGAACGAGGTGTACTGGAATCTGTCGCACCGCGCCTGCGTCATCGCATGGCTGAAAGCTTGTGTGCTGTATGTGGCCAACGGCTGCAAATGGGAAAGGTGCATCGAGGACTTCGTGCGCTGGAGCCTGAACTACGACCTGTGGTGCAAGATGCGATTCTTCGGAGAAGACATCGAGAAGGCCAACAGCGGCAGCGAACTGACCGGCAGACGGGGCCCCAAGAACCTGCTGGAACTGCTGCCCGACGAATTCACACTGGAAGATGCCAAGCGTGTGCGCAGACAGCAGGGACTGACTATTGCTGAGAAAGACACATTAAGGATGATAAGAATATGGAAGTGTCGCGGGTATGTGTTTCAGATTTCAGATTTCAGTTTTAAAAAGAGCGGTATTTACGCCAACGGGAAAGGAGGTGAGCGATGAGAGATGGTGCAAAGCGCGTGGAGAAATACTCTCTGTCGCACATGGCAAAGCTCTACTGCCCTTGGGGTATGACTGGCAACAAGCGAGTCACCCAGCAGCAGGCGATGAAAGCCTTCTGGCAGGAATTGCATACGGCAAGGAAGGGCGAAGTGCCGCTGGCAATACTCTTGAAGCGGATGGGCTGGTATCGCGGGCGCCGCCTCACCGCCGCAATGAGAAGGGTGATAGAAAAGCGGCTGGGAGAACCGTAGTGCGCGGGCTACGCCCGAATTGATAATTGAGAATTGATAATTGACAATTGAGAAATGAAAAGTTAGGTCGCTGAAAAAAATCAGCGACCTTTTCTTGTTTTCGGACAAAAACGCCGGGATTTTGGTGTTATTGTGAATTTGAAATGTTTTTTTGTGAATATGAAAAAGTCTTGATAAGGATTCTTCATATCTTTGTCGCGGAAACTATCAAAATTACAACTATATGAAAAGGACGAAACAATTACTCATGTCCCTCCTGACCCTGCTTTGCTGTAGCACGGGGGCATGGGCACAGACAGAGACACCTCGGCTTGTGGTATGGCAGAAAAGCGGTGAGAAGGTTTATTTCGAACTCAACGACATGCCTGAGACAACGTTCGAGGACGGGCTGCTGGTCATCCGTTCCAGTAAGACAACGGTTTCGTATCAGCTGGAGAATATTCTGCGCTATACATACGAAGGTATAGACATTACCGGCATCGACCTGCAGTCCTCGGAACGTGCGGTCATCATCTCAAAGAACGGTGACAGCGTTACTTTCCGCAATCTGCGCGGTGGCAGCACAGTCAACGTCTATAGTATAAACGGTGTGCTTGTGGAACAGTACACTGCTACCGCAAATCAGCCCCTGACCATCTCTGTCGCCCAGCGTACATCTGGGGTATATGTGGTGAAAACCGATAAAGAAACCATTAAACTGGTGAAACCATGAGACAGACATATATAACTCTTGTCGGCATCATGCTGACTCTCCTTACAGTCCTTCCCATGCAGGCTCAGCAGGAGAATGCAGCATTCTACATCTACCAGAACGACGGTCACTTCGACGGCTTCTTCTACGACGAGGTAGAGAAAATCAGGTATTCTGTTCTCGACACGCTCGGCATCGAGCACGACGAGGTGGTCAGTCAGGAGATTGTCACCGCCGACTCCACCTACCGCATCATGCTCTCGGCCATCGACTCCGTGGGCTTCGTGCAGCCGGAGATAAAGTACAATCCTAAGCTCCGCAGAGTTGATGAGCAACGATACGGCATCACTTGGTACGAATATGATAGCTACTTTCATGTATATGTACCAAGTTGGATGTACGTGACGGAAGAGGAATTGCCGCATGTAGGCGATGTCTTTGCAGATTTTGATATAGAAGAAGGATGGGCAGGCAAGGTGGTAAGCATCACCAAGGTGTTCAGCGATGAATATCAGACAGAGTACAACGTGAAGTGTGAACCCATCACCGACATCACCGATATTTTCGAGCAGTTTGTTTCTGTCGAGGAATACGGCTATCGGCCCAATGGAGAATTGGCGCGTCGTCGTGTGGCTGCCCGCCCCGACCTCAACGTGGGGGAATTTCCAAGGACGACTGGCGAAGGCACTTGGGAAGGCGACATCTTCAACTTCTCAATCGCCGGGCATATTCCACTGTACGTTGATGACCAGCTGTCCGTAACGATAGACCCGTCATTAGAGGGCAAGCTGAACGTCAAAGCGGCCTGGAACATGTCGTGGTTGGGTGACAAGTACATCAGCATCACATCAACGCTGAACTTCGGTGTGGGCGTGGGATTCACCGTCGATGGCACAATTGACACATACTTCCCCGGCGGTATTGGCGGACTCAACAGCGGTATCCCCGTGCCGGCATCCTGTCCGCTCTTCATGCTCGACATCAGCCCCGATGCGTTCCTGCGCGGTGATGCCCATGTGAAGTTCAACGCAAAGTCGCCCATGCTGAACGGTGCTATGTGGGCACGGCTGGAAATCAACAACTGGTGGCCCAGTATGAACATTGGTTTCGGCAAGCCCAAAGGAGAAGAGCCCAAAGCGGCTGACGATAGCGGCAGCGAGGCGTCTCTGGAACTGAGCGGCTTCGTTCAGGGTGGCTTATGGTTCCCGATGAAATACCGGTCGTTGCCCATCCTGAAGAGCATCTTCCAATCGGAGATTGGCGGAAGCTGGTTCGTCGGCCCGAAACTGGCCGGCTCGATAGCACTTGATTTGAGTGGCTTGCCGTGGGAAGATACATCCAGATACAATCTGTTGAAGAACACCAAGCTGTCGCTGCACATGCTGGATGCAGACTTCGAGGTGAAGGGTACCGTAAAGACGGCATTTAGCGGCAAGAAGGAAGTGACGCTTGCCGACGGCAGCCTCAACCTGTTCCCTCCTCTCGATGCCGCCTTCGTCCCCGAGTTTGAAGACTGTGTTGAGTACACAGAGACGCGTATGATCAAAACCGACGAGGGTAACAAATGGCTGCCCTGCCACATCTTTGCCTTCAAACCAGGCGGGATTGTGCTGATGCCTGTTGATATTTCGGTCTATAATTCCTATACATGGAAGAACTACTATCACATACATCAGATGATGGGGCAGGATGTGCCCAAGAATATGTGGGCAGAGCTCGTCATCCCTTACAATCCCGGCAATACGATGCCCTCAGAAAGTAGAGAGGGCGAGAAGATATTTCCTCTAGTGAAATTCTTTGGAAACGCGATATGGGCAGAGCCGAGCTACAAGGTCTGGCATGGTGCCCGATTGGAGACGGACTGCGACACACTGATGGTCAGCCACGACTTCAGGCCCGTTACCCCCATCACTCTTACAGGAAATTGCGACCAGATTATCTCCATTCAACAATTACAATCTCTCTTAGGCAACAGTTCATCTGACAGAAACGGCTTTTACAAATGGCTAAAGGTATCAAATAAGGAGATAACCGTTGATACGGAGCTGGCCCGTCAGCACAATGAATATGGAGCCAGCATGAACTACTCGCCCTCCGACACACTGAAGATGACCGTCAATCCCAATTATTGGTGGAACTCACCGCTTGTTTATTATGGTTTGGCTACTGTAGAGGGGGAGCTATTCTACACAAGACGTCACAATATAACTGTGTGGGTCATGCCTAATCGGGGCGAAAATCCCAATGAATTATATGTTGGCGGTACGAAATACGACGAGATACAAAGCACCCTCAATGGCAACGCCTGGACCTGTTCTGCAACGAAAGAATGGGAGAGTAATAATTATATCCCCGACTATGTACCTGTGTCTTTTAATGGCAAAATCACGGAAATAAGTCACAAGCGAACCACATCGATGACCTTTGGCAAAGAGGCAAATGTGCCCTGGCATTTCGATGGAGGAAGCGATGTGTTCATTACAAATATCAAATACGAAGCCCAAGACTCTGAAGGTAACTATCTTCGTGACAGCAAAGGAGAAATCATCGAGAGGTCTGTTACCGTCACAGAGAGAACGACATGGAATTCGTATGACACCGGTAATAACGGTATTAGTGGGGGGTACCACCTCTTTGGGTTAGGCTTCACGCCTCCTGGTCAAAGGACTGTAACCGCAGTTTGGAGTACAGGAACCACAGAGACTCATACGTACGACAAAGTTCCTGACATAAGTGTTTATTGGAGAGAAAAGTCTGAAGAGCAACAATAGGAAATTCCACACGAAAATCTCGCATAAATAAGAAAGGCCGCGATTTTTTCGGCGGCCTAACTTTTCACTTTTCACCCTTAACTCTTAACTAAAAACGGCACCCTTTCGGATGCCGTTTCTTTTTATGAATATATGTTATCACTTCTTGGCGGGATTTAACATGTATCTCATCATCATGCTCTTAGCCTGTACCGGTTCTGGTGCGGCAAAATCGATGATTCCACCGGGGAATGTAACCTTACCAATGTAGAGCATAGTGTTGTTGTAAGCAGGTGTCATATTTACAACGGTGCTCTTTCCTACTCCGTCAACGAACAGGCTTACAGTACATGGTCCGGTGGTCACATAATCACACCAGCTGTCCGGATGTTCAGCATAATAGTGCAAATATACGTAATAATCACCGTTGTTAACAGTCTCCCAATATATATTTTCTATAGCAGCCTTGTCGCGATCTGTTTCATCAGGATTCTGGGGATTGATATAGTAGCCGGCAGTGTTGTCGTAATCCAGATAACCATCGGTAAATGTGTTCGTTTTTGCATAATAATATATGTGTCCCTGACCGCTGACATCATAATACGTCATGTCTCCTCCTGCAAAGCCGGGTTCGAAGATATGGAGGTCAATATCTGCTCCGTAACGCCATGTAAGAGTGGCCTTCAGCTTACCGTTGCCGGAAACGATGGCTCCCTCTCCCGACTCTGTGTTCTCCGTGGCTGTTTCATCGGTTTCGGCAACCTCAACCTGTACGGCCGTCTCTATTTCCGAGATGTTTTTGTCAGCCAGGATGTTCAAGGACGGGATAGACTCAGACAAATCTTTGATAACAGACTTGAACTCTTCTTCCGATACATTCTCTATTTTCACATCTGCCGAAACATATGCTGTCATGTCGTTGGTAACACTGGTCACTACACCAGAGATTTTTGCTACCACAGTGTTAAACTCATTAGGTTCGCTAACGACAATTTCGTTGACCTTTGCAACAACTCCAAGCATGCTCGCCATTTGGCCGATAGCAGCAGACATCTTATCCATAAACTCCTGATCTATGGCGGCCTTTGTCATTGCCGGAGCAGATTTCGGCAGCAGAAGGGATGCAATGTCGGCAACTCCGGTGAATATCTGAGAGTTCGCCCCGTTTATCAGGTTCACATCAACCTTATTCGTTTCGGTGTTGTTGTTGAAGACATAGGAGACATCGTCTATGGTGATGCTGCGTATGATCTGGCTGGCATCAAACATAACCGTGGCAGGGAAGGATGAACCGCCGGCTCCGTTCAGCAAAGCGTTCAAACGGCTGATATTGTCGTTTTCGTCTGTGCTGAGGAAGTATGTGTTTCCACTGCCGTTATTCACCATAGAAACCCTGTATGTCTCACCGCCGACAAGAGAGAAAGTTTTATTTGCGGTTTCATCGCCACCAGGTATCACATATGGTGGAGTCGGGGTGGGTGGGTCGTCATTACTACTACATGAGGCAAAGCCTGCACACACTGCTGCCAGAAGGAATACGGACAGCCATTTCATTACACTTGTTTTCATTGTCTAGATTGTTTTAATGGTTAATACTTATATTAAAAATACGCGTCCTTTCTCTCCAAGTTCATTGTTTCCGCAGAGCCTTGCTTTTGTTGTTTCCGCTGCAAAAGTATTTATAAATTTTATAAAAAATCATTCATTTTCACAAAAAAACATTTCAAATTCACAAGATTATAGCATGTGAAGATGAAAAACGGGGGAAGGGGGGGTGTCGGTTTAGAGAAAATACTCTATATTTGCGGAAGAAAACGTTGTGTATCACCTAATTGCCGTCTCTGCGCATTAAAAACGCTATGCCTGTGCCTACAGTCACATCCACAAAATGGTCAAGAAACGACATGGTGCAGATATTAAGGGCACTTGCGGTCATTGCCGTTGTGATGATTCACACCACCCCTTTGGGCGAGTATCAGGTTTTCTGCCGTCCGTTTATCAACTTCTCGGTGGGCATGTTTATCTTTCTCTCCGGCTATCTCACGAAAATAGAGAATGACAACTGGAGCGCGTTTTACAGTAAACGCATTGTCAGGGTGCTCATTCCGTATGTGATATGGACTGTCTTGTATACGCTCGACTCCCGGCAGCTTGGGGATTTGCTGACCAATCTGCTGAATGCAAAGGCCTGTTACCATCTGTACTACATCTTGGTTTACGTCCAGTTCGTGTTGCTGACACCTCTGTTGGGCAGGCTTGCAAAATCAAGGTATCAGTTCCTGGGATGGCTTATCACTCCGGTGTCGTTTATCATATTCAAATACTATTGGTTGTTGAGCGGCAGGACGCTGAATCCTACCGTTGCCCTGATATGGTCAGACTCATGCCTAAGATGGTTCACATTCTATTATCTGGGGCTGATATTAGGAAACCGCATCATCGAAAAGAGTTATTCGCTGAAGACGCTTTCGCTTTTGTACATCCTCTCAATTGTGCTGCAAACAGCGGAAGGCTACGGATGGCTGATGCTGGGGGAGATGAATTGCGGAACGCAGCTCAAACTGACATCATTGCTGACAAGTGTGCTGGTCATGCTTATCGCCTATGAGATACTGAAAAGCGGTCGGTATGACATCAAGAACAAGTTTCTTTGTATGCTGGGCGAATATTCGTTCGGAATCTATCTGTGCCATCTTATGATAATGCACAACCTGATTCTTCATGTCCCGGCCTACAACTCCATCCCTTATCCCATTACTTCTGTTATCATCTTGCTGTTGAGTTTCGGCTGTTGCTATATAGGCAACAAGGTCTGCGGAGAAAGAGTCAGCAGGTGGCTGGGCTTGAAATAGAATGATTAAAGCCACTTCACAAAATTGTGTGAGGTGGCTTTAGTGTTCAGGGAGCCGGGGAAAAGAGAAGTCGTTCCAACACCTCGAATCCCAGCGTGAGACCGGTTGTGGTATGGTTCCCTTCGAGCAGCGCGTAGTTCACATCGGCTCCTACGCTTTTCAGGAAGTTATACAGCTGGTCGCTGCACTGACTCGGCACGTAGGTGTCGTTCTTCGCACTGTACATGTGTATCTTTGCCGTGGGAATCCAGTCGTTGGGGACGGCTTTCGTGGCAACAGCCTTCAGGAGTCTCTGCATTGCGGGATTGTCCTGTGAGAGGAACTCAAGGTTCATGTATTCCCCGATGTCGTATCCCAGCATTTTCGTGAGCTCGGGAACGGATATCCATCCCGTGCACCACTCATTGTAGTGTTCGAGCAGTTCGCCACGGAATATCTCGTTGAAATCCAGCTCCAGGTTGTCGTAATAGTTCATCGAGTAGACGATGTTGGGCAGGATGGCGTACTGGGAATATCGGGTAGAGATGAAGGCGTTCATGGCAACGAGGGGGTCATAGGCTCCGCCGCCAATATATATCTCCTTCACATCAACGCCCAGTTCCGGATGCTTGGCATAGTAGCGGGCCAATGCCCACGAGATGGCCCCGCCCAGAGAATAGCCGGCGACGATACTCTTGTTGGATATCGTCTTGTTGTATTTCTTGCGTATCAGTTCGGCGGCAGCACGGCGCAGGTCTGCCGACACACGCGCTGCACTCTCATGCTGCATGTAGCTGATGGGCATCTCATCCGTGGTGCCGCAGCCGATGAGGTCGGGCAGGATGCTGACATAGCCGAAGAGGGAGCCGGCGCACTCGATTGTCCGGACAGAACGCGAGGCACAATTCTTTTTGGACTTGTTGATGGGCGATGTCTCCATGACCCCTTTCGGATTCTTCATGTTGGGATAGTACACCACGCCCGAGGCCACCGTCGGCTGTCCGTCAGGGGTCACGGTGTGGTATCTCACGGTGTAGGCCGTCATATCCACGGTCATGGTACGCAAGAGCGCTATCTTGTCTGCGTATTGGGCTATCATTTCAGGTGCGACGTCATACTCCTCAACGGCACGGTCCAGGAGTTGGTCCATGGTGACTGTTTCGGAGGAGACGACGCTTTCCAGGACACCTTCGTCAATGACAGGCAACTCTTCATCATCGTTGCTACATGAGAAGAAGAGCAAAAGAGCGCCCGATATCAGCAGATACCGGCCGCCCTTTAAGAGATTTGTAATGAACA
>JAEEZX010000008.1 GCA_016292045.1 Bacteroidaceae bacterium
CGACGGCAACACAAGTGCTTCCCGTAGCGTAGCCGTAAGCGCAGCTATGACGCTGACTGCCAGCTTCACCCTCAACAGCGGTGGTAGCGGCGACGGAGCGGGAGAATAATTGACAATTGAAAATTGACAATTGACAATTATGAAGCGTAAAATCGCTCTTCTCGCATTTTGCTCTGCGGTGGCATTCGCTGCCGCAGGGCTTTTCCTTCCTCCGCAGGGTGAGATAGACTCCACCGTCCTCATGCTCGTCGCTCAGCTCCTCGTACTTTGTGCAACCCTTTTGGGTGTCGATTCGTACTTCGATAAACTCAAGCAGCTAATGAATAAATAACCAGACCCCTCCCCATACCCTCCCAAGGGAGGGAGATTATTTCCTTCCCCCTTGGGGGATTGAGGGGGGTCTCTTAAACCCAAGGGGGAAGAAATGATTGAGGGGGGTCTCTTAAACCCAATGCCCCATTATGGTGCTCCCCTTGGGGAGTTAGAGGGGGTCGATTATGCAACTAACAGAACATTTTACCCTAGAAGAGATGCTCCGCAGCGAGACAGCGACAAAGAAGGGTATCGAGAACCGCATCAATGCGGAAGAAGTGAATAACCTCCAGAAGCTTTGCCAGAAGGTGCTTGAACCTCTCAGGGCACATTTCGGCAAACCGATACGCATCAACTCCGGTTTCCGCTGCAAGGCACTCAACGAGGCCGTAGGCGGCGCAAAGAACAGCTACCACACCAAAGGCGACTGGGGTCTTTAGAGTAGCCACTGAATGTGGCTACGGCCCCACAAAGGGGAGCGAGTCTCCACTCGCGACGGAGGGAAGCCGTCGATATCCCCTTCGTTCCAGGCTACTATGCCTTCCTGCGCGACAACGTGAAAACAACGGAACTGATAAATGAAGGAGGGTGGATTCATGTCGCCCTTTAGGCTTTTTACCCCCTTCGGTTCCCCCGTTCTCGGGGGACAGAAACTATCCCGTTATCGGGAAACGCTCAAAGGATTCATGTTGCCCTCTAAGCGGGCTTCGCCCTAATTGATAATTGATAATTGATAATTGACAATTGAGAATTGATAATTGACAATTAGTTTACCGTTTACTGTTTAACGAAAACCAAAACGAAAACCAAAAAAACTCTTCACTTTTCACTCTTCACTCTTAACTTTTTCGTATATTTGCCGCGGAAAATATAATATCATGAACAAAATGGATACGTTAGCTTGTAAATTCGGGAAGTGGATACTATGCATCGTGGCATTGTTTGGCGCAATGACGCAAGGACGAGCACAGATGGCATCGGATGCACTTGTGGCGTTCGACAAAGCAAACATACTACCCTACGACATATCGGCTCCGGGTGTGAGTATGCCCGTGCGATGGGGTATCGACACAGCATGGATGTGGTCGTGGTGGCCGCTGAGAGCTACAAACCACATGAGGGAGTGCGTGTCGCTGGGCCGTGTGACGATAGATCCGCGCACATCGGGGACGTACACAAGCCTGTCGGACGAGCAGAAGGCACACTTCGACGAACAACTGTCGTGGCTGGAGAAGTCTGGCGTAAAACTACTCTATCTGCTCACTGGCAACGCCAGCGGCACGCCTTGGCAGACAAGCTACCGCACACCGTTCATCAAGGACATCGAACTGGGTGTGACGTATCTTCAGGAGAAGGGCTATGAGGTCACAGCCATTGTCCTTTTCAATGAATCGGACTATTATGCCAACAATGCGCCCAACGCCACCGAGATGGCCACAGTAGCCAGATTGGTACGCCAAAATTCCGTGATGAGCAGTATTGACGTAGCCGGCCCCAACTGTCTGAATCCGGACTACGCTGCAGCATGGTGGGATACGATGAAGGGTTCCGTGCAAATAGGCAACACCCACCAGTTGGCAGGCACATTCGACAACTTTGCGAACTTTTATGCTGCAGTGAAGGCTGCGGGGAAAAAGGGCGCAGGCGATGAGATGCACAATGTGAATGATGCCCTCATAGGCATGAACTACGGCATGACGGATGGCATATGGTGGTCGGACTTTGGAAGCTACACCCGCGCCGAGTTGGGGCGTGCCTCCAACGACGGAGAGCGTATCGGCTATGCCGAAAACCGGGCGGCATGGACATCGGCTGCCGTATTCCGCCGCAAGTCAGAACCGCTGGTAGAAGCCTTCCTCGGCACCTCGGAGCGACAGGCCGCAGAGTCGGCATACACCTTCGTGTCGCAGGACCGTCTAGCATACTACGACGGATACGGCCCCTATTATGAGTACACCAAGGCGACACCCGGCGGCACTGGTTATCAGAGCGGACAGACAAACGCCGAGTGCGTGGTGGAGATAACACACGGAGAGGACGTGCAGGTGGGACCCGTGAGCGGTACGTTCAAAATAGTGAACAAAGCTACCGGCAAACTGCTCACTGCGGCATCCCTCGCCGGGGGAGCCGGTATCTCGCAAGCCAGAGAATCGAAGACAGCACTGCAGACATGGGTGGTGAAGGCCATAGCTCCGCGCCAGGCAGCCGACATGGCACACGTCACCATTACAGCAGCGACTAACGAGACATATTATCTGGATGCTCTGAAATATGATGCAGACAACGGTGCGAAAGTGCAGATGTATGCGGGCAACGGCAATGAGTGTGAACGCTGGCATCTGCACTATAAGGGCAACGGATACTACGTCATTACCAACTACGACAGCGGTCTCTCACTGGAGGGAAGCAGCAACGGCACCAGCGGTAACACCACGGGTGTGGTGCAGTGGGAGCGCACGGGAAGCGACCGCCAGTTGTGGCGCTTCGTTCCAGCCGATGCCACAGTGGAGACCCGGGCACCTGGTGCCCCGACAAAGCTCCGCGCACAGGGGCTTCCCGGCAGTATCAGCCTGAAATGGCAGGAATGCACGGACGACGACCTGCTCGGATATATGGTGTACCGCTGCGACGAGGAGACAGGAGTGTGGGAGACCGTGGGACGGCAGGTGAAGGGAGCGCAGTTCATTGACAACTACTGCGTGAAGGGACGCACATACCGCTACCGGGTGCGTGCCGTGGATGCAGCATGGAACATAGGAGAGGCATCATCGGATGTGACGGCGACAACAGTGGTGGGCAACGCCCTCATAGGTCACTGGCCGTTAAGTGCGAACGTCGCTGACATAAGCGGAAACAAACTCGACGGCGTGGCAGCCAATATTACATATGCCACAACGGAAGGGCACGAGTGTGCGGCGTTCAACGGTTCTACGAGTCAGGTGTGCCTGCCATATAACGTGGGAGATATGGAACAGATGACATTCGCCGCATGGGTGAGGATTGGCTCCACCACAGCGTGGCAGCGCATCTTCGACTTCGGACGCAGCGAGACGGATTATGTGATGCTCACACCATCCAACGGCAGCCGTCTGCGTTTCGAGATATGCAAGGACGGAGTGAAGCAAGGTGTGAATGCAACAAAACGCCTGTCAACGGGCACCTGGACACACGTGGCTGTGACGTTGGGCAAGGAAGGAGCAAAGATATACCTGAACGGAGTGCTCAACGCATCCTCCACGTCGGTGACATACAGGCCTTCGGATGTTCACCCTGTGCTCACATATCTGGGCAAGTCGATGTTCGGCAGTGACCCTTTGCTGAACGGTTCGCTTGCGGACGTGCGCCTCTACAACTACGAACTCACGGCTGCGGAGATAAAGTCGCTCACCTACGACGAGGTGAACGAAGCGGTGGAGATGCTCGGAAATGCAATGAACAAGTCAGTGCGCAACGCCCTGCAGGAAGCTCTGGATGCTGCACGCGAGGCTATCAGCGGAGGCGATGCAACGGCAATAACACAGGCCATTGCCAACCTGACGGCAGGCATGCAGGCAGCACAGCCTTCCGTCGAGGCATACCGTCCGCTGGTAGATGCTCTGGAATGGTCGAAGGATATGGCGGCGGCATACCCGCAGGACGACACTGAGGCAGGGGAACTGTACGCACAGGAATATGGCGAGGCGGAAGAAGAATGCTGGAGAGGAGACATTGATGATAGCGCAATCCCAGAGGCAGTCATCGCCGTGCGTATCTTCACGAATGGCTATCTCATGGCAGATGCCAGACAAGAGACAACGAAAATTACCGATATCACACATCTCATCACCAACGCAGACTTCAGCACCGGGGACACACAGGGATGGAAAGTGACAACCGGTGATATCGGGTATGAGGGCACAGTGGCATACGAATGTCTGGAACTGAGGGAACGTACATTTGACATAACGCAGCAGATATACGGTATGCCCCGTGGCACGTACAAGTTGCAGGCGCAGGGTTTCTATCGCAACGGTCCGAAAGAGAATGCTGCATCGACGGATGTGAATGCATATCTCTTCATGGAGAATGACCAGACGGAAATAGCTCCCATCTCTCTTGATGCCAACAGACTCAAGTCGGAGGGAACGTGGTATGCATATGTCTCAGGAAAGTATGTGCCCGACGACCAGCAGGCGGCTGCAGCAGCGTGCAACATACGCAATCGCTATATGCCAACGGAGACGGTTAATACGCTCACGTGTTCCTTCATGCCAGATATGCCTGACGTGCTAACCATCGGAATGAGGAAAACAGTGGAAGTGGCGGATGACTGGACCGTCGTCAACAAGTTCGTGCTGCTGTATCAGGCTCCCGGTGAAACTGGCATCATTCTGAGGGAAGAAGTAAGAGGTAAGAGGGAAGAGTCAACGGCCAATGAATGGTACGACCTCACCGGCCGCAAGCTCAGCGGCAGACCGACCAAGAGCGGATTCTACATCCACGGCGGAAAGAAATACTATGTGGAATAGTCAAGAGTCGATGTACCGCGAATTTTGCAAATACGACATACTATGTGTAAGAAAACCCTCATCACAGCGCTGCTTTTCACGGCAGCCGTCCTGACAGCCAACGCCCAGTTCATCTTCCGCATCAGCGGTGGCGGGCTTGAAAAACCTTCGTACATCTTAGGCACGATACACGTGCTGTCCGGCGACCTGCTCGACAGCATCCCCGCCTTTCTGGAAGCCGAGAACCAATGTCAGCAGTTGTTCGTGGAGAGTGACGTCACCGACCAGCAAGACAGGCAGGAAAGACGTGCTGCAGGCCAACAGCTGATGACACTGCCCGACGGCAAGACCATCGCCGACGTCCTGGGCGAAGAAAGAATGGCTATCCTGCAGGAAAGGATGAAGGAGACGTGCCACATCAATCTGGCCGATTCCGCAGCACAGAAATTCCTGTACTTTCAGCCTTCCTTTTTTACATTATCGCTCAATAGGGTGATTCTAATGGAGGCCTTGCAGAAATATCCTGCCATGCGTAACGGCAACATGATGGATGGAGCCTGTATGAAAAGGGCCAAAGCCCGCGGATGGAAAGTCGGCAATCTCGACC
>JAEEZX010000009.1 GCA_016292045.1 Bacteroidaceae bacterium
AGGTGATGCGTTTCTGTCAGGCCTTCATGACCGAGTTGACCCGTCACATCGGTCCCGACGTTGACGTTCCTGCTGGTGATATAGGTGTTGGTGGCCGTGAGGTTGGTTACATGTTCGGCATGTACAAGAAGCTCACTCACGAGTTCAGCGGTGTGCTCACAGGTAAGGGTCGCGAGTTTGGCGGTTCTCTGATTCGTCCCGAGGCTACCGGTTACGGTACTGTATATTTCCTGCGCGCTATGCTGAAGACCAAGGGCGACACCATCGAGGGCAAGAAGGTTCTCATCTCAGGTGCCGGCAACGTGGCTCAGTATGCTGCAGAGAAGGTGCTCCAGCTGGGTGGTATCCCCATGACAATGAGCGACTCTGACGGTTACATCTACGATCCCGACGGTATCACACGTGAGAAGCTCGACTATATCATGGAGCTGAAGAACGTATATCGCGGCCGTATCAAGGAGTATGCTGAGAAGTATCCCACAGCCAAGTACGTAGCAGGTGCTAAGCCTTGGTTTGAGAAGGGTGCTCAGATTGCTCTCCCCTGCGCCACTCAGAACGAGCTCAACGAGGAGGCTGCTAAGGCTCTCGTTGCAAACGGTGTTATCGCTGTGGCTGAGGGTGCTAACATGCCTACCACTCCCGAGGCTATCCGTGTGCTCCAGGAGGCTAAGCTGCTCTACTCTCCCGGTAAGGCCAGCAACGCAGGTGGTGTGAGTGTCAGCGGTCTTGAGATGTCTCAGAACTCAGAGCGTCTCTCTTGGACAGCCGAGGAGGTTGATGCCAAGCTGCTCTGGATCATGGAGAACATCCACGAGAACTGCGTGAAGTACGGCACAGAGCCCGACGGTTATGTAAACTACGTGAAGGGTGCCAACATTGCAGGCTTCATGAAGGTTGCCAAGGCTATGATGGCCCAGGGTGTTGTCTGAAGCGCAACAATCCAAACAGATATGAAAGAGGGGCATCCGTTCGGGTGCCCCTCTCTTTTTGTTTTTTATATAGTATCAGATTTTATGCAAAGTGGAACAGGGAGTAGAAACCTGTGATGGTGAACACCTGCTTGATTTCAGGCGACACACCTGTGATTGTCACGTCTCCTCCCTTTGCTATTGTTGCTTTACGCAGCATTAGGAACAGTCGCAGGCCGCTTGATGAGATAAACTCCAGGTTGCTGCAGTCCAGCACAATGTGTTTGTCGGCCTCGTCCATCAATGGCTGCATATCCACTGAGAACTGTTGTGAACTCGCTGTGTCCAGACGGCCGTCGAGTACGCCCTTGAGGGTGTCGCCTTCGGAGGTAATTGTCAGTGTCATCATGTGCTTCTCGTTTTATTTGTTTTTTTTACAGATTATTTGTTTCTTCTTTGTATTTCCAATGTGCCGCACATCCGTGCTCTGCCTCGTAGTTCATGCGCTCGGAGCGTATCTGCAGTTCTATCCAGTTGCAGTCGGGCCCCATCACGGTCAGCTGCAACGCCTGATATCCCGAGGGTTTCGGGTGTGTCACCCAGTCTTTAATACGGTCGGGATGTATGCGGTATAGCGACAGTATTATGTTGTATATCTTCCAGCATGTGAGTATCTCGGCATCCATAAAGGGCTCTGTCTTGGGATTCACGTCTCCCAGGGGCTGTGTCTCGGGCAGCGGCATCGGTTTGTAGACGATACGGCTGGCGAAGAGGTCGTACACATCGTCGAACGTCTTGTGGTCGTTGCGCATCTTACGCCAGATGCTGTACACCGACTTCATGCGGTATTCCAGTTCGTATTCCAGACCTATGGCGTCGAGCATTGCCTTTATGGGCAGGGTGAATGTCTTGAACACTATCTCGCACATTGCCTCGCTCTCTGTCAGCAGGCTCTTTATCTGCCTGTAGTCGTCGGGGAAACCCACCTTGATGGCCAGATCCTGCATATCGTGCTGCAGTGCTGAGAGTCCCATGCGTTCCGCTTCTGGTGCGAGGTTGTCCAGGGTATCCCCCACCAATGAGGCATCCCCTGCCTTGAGTGCCTTTACGCGCTCCTCGCAGGCCTTTATCATACTCTGCACGTCCATAATCTTGTGCAAAGGTACGAAAAAAGTTGATTGTGGAGACTATATTGTCTATTTTTATTTAAACAAAAACCTAAAAAACATCAGCCTTATGCCCTCTTACGTCTTTTTGTCCCGCAAAATATCGATGTCCCCCAATAAATAATGCGCTCGTGTTTTGAGCGCATTATTTATTTTCGGGACATCCGGGACATCAAATTTCTGTGCCCCACGGATCTGTCTCTTTATTTCACCTCCTCGAAGTCGGCATCCTGAATGTCAGGGCCTGCCTGGCTTCCACCCTGTCCTGCACCTGCATCGGCACCGGGCTGAGGGCCTGCCTGAGCACCAGCCTGCTGAGCAGCCTGATACATCTTCTGGGCAGCGTTGTTGAGCTCTGTCATAGCAGCGTCGATTGCAGCGATATCCTGAGCCTTGTGAGCGTCGCGCAGCTTGTTGAGAGCAGCCTCCACCTCTGACTTGACGTCGGCAGGAAGTTTGTCACCGGAATCCTTAAGCATGTTCTCCGTCTGGAAAATCATGGAGTCGGCCTGATTGAGCTTGTCCACCTTCTCACGCTCCTTCTTATCGTTCTCAGCATTGGCCTCTGCCTCAGCCTTCATACGCTCGATTTCCTCCTTGGAGAGACCGGAAGAAGCGGTGATGGTGATGTGCTGCTCCTTACCCGTAGCCTTATCCTTAGCGCTTACGTTGAGGATACCGTTGGCATCGATGTCGAATGTCACCTCAATCTGAGGCACACCACGACGTGCGGGAGCAATGCCGTCGAGATTGAACTGGCCTACGCTCTTGTTCTGAGCAGCCATGGGGCGCTCGCCCTGCAGCACGTGGATGGTAACAGCTGTCTGATTATCGGCTGCTGTGGAGAATACCTCAGACTTCTTGCAGGGAATGGTGGTGTTAGCTTCGATGAGCTTGGTCATCACACCGCCCATGGTCTCGATACCCATTGACAGAGGCGTAACGTCGAGAAGTACGATGTCGCTCTTGTCGCCTGCGAGCACAGCACCCTGAACAGATGCACCGACGGCTACCACCTCGTCGGGGTTCACACCCTTGGAAGGCTCCTTGCCGAAGAAGTCGGCAACCAGCTTCTGCACAGCGGGGATACGGCTGCTACCGCCTACGAGGATGACCTCGTTGATGTCTGAATTGCTCAGACCTGCATCGCGCATGGCGTTCTGGCAGGGCACCTTACATGCCTGAATCAGGCTGTCGGCCAGACGCTCGAACTCAGCACGTGTGAGAGTCTTCACGAGGTGCTTGGGCACACCGCCTACGGCTGTGATGTAAGGCAGATTGATTTCCGTAGAGGTGGTGCTGGAAAGCTCTATCTTAGCCTTCTCGGCAGCCTCCTTCAGACGCTGCAGTGCCATAGGATCCTGCTTGAGGTCGATGCCCTCCTCGCTCTTGAAACCGTTGGCCAGCCAGTCGATGATGACCTGATCGAAATCGTCACCACCCAGGTGTGTGTCACCGTTGGTAGAGAGCACCTCGAAGACACCGCCACCGAACTCCAGAATGGAGATATCAAATGTGCCGCCTCCAAGGTCGAACACAGCAATCTTCTTGTCGGTACCGGACTTGTCCATACCGTAGGCCAGAGCAGCTGCAGTGGGCTCGTTGACGATACGCTTCACATCAAGACCTGCAATCTGGCCGGCCTCCTTGGTGGCCTGACGCTGAGAGTCGGAGAAGTAGGCAGGCACCGTGATGACAGCCTCTGTAACCTCCTGACCGAGATAATCCTCGGCAGTCTTCTTCATCTTCTGCAGAATCATGGCAGAAATCTCCTGAGGAGTGTACTGACGACCGTCGATATCAACACGCGGAGTGTTGTTGTCGCCCCTTACTACTGAGTAAGGTACACGAGCAATCTCCTTCTGCACCTGATCGTAGGTCTCACCCATGAAACGCTTGATAGAGAAGATGGTCTTCTTGGGGTTGGTGATAGCCTGACGCTTGGCTGGGTCTCCCACCTTGCGCTCACCGCCATCTACAAATGCCACAATGGAAGGCGTGGTGCGCTTACCCTCGCTGTTGGCAATAACAACAGGTTCGCCGCCTTCAAATACGGAAACACAAGAGTTAGTGGTTCCGAGGTCAATTCCAATAATCTTTCCCATAGTTGTATGTTTTTGTTATTAATTATCTATTTTAACTTAACTCTCGACCGGCACAAAGCCGTCACCCCACTAACAGCAAAGCCCGTGCCAAAATCATCAGCACGGGCCCTGTGTCAGCAAAAAGGTGTCAGAATGTCAGTCTTTGCCGAGTTTTGGCAGACCGTTCGCCTTTATGTATTCTGTAATCTTGGCAGAAAGTTCCTCAGCCAGTTCAGGATTGTCCTTGATGACAGCCTTCACTGCATCGCGTCCCTGCCCCAGCTTGCTGCCCCCGTAGGAGAACCAGCTGCCGGCCTTATTAATAATATTACATGCCACACCGAGGTCGACAATCTCACCCGTGCGGGAGATACCCTCACCGAATGTAATCTCAAACTCCGCCTTGCGGAACGGAGGTGCAACCTTGTTCTTCACCACTTTGACCTTGACGATGTTGCCCACAATCTCCTCACCGTCCTTGACGGATGTGGACTTGCGGATATCGATGCGCACAGAAGAATAGAACTTCAGAGCATTACCACCCGTCGTGGTCTCAGGATTACCATAGGTGACACCTATCTTCTCGCGAAGCTGGTTGATGAAGATACATGTAGTGTTGGTCTTGCTAATGGTAGATGTCATCTTACGCAGAGCCTGACTCATGAGACGTGCCTGCAGACCCACCTTGCTGTCGCCCATATCACCGTCTATCTCAGCCTTGGGAGTGAGCGCTGCCACGGAGTCGATAACGATGATGTCGATAGCCGCAGAGGCTATCAGCTGCTGAGCGATGGCAAGAGCCTGCTCACCATTGTCGGGCTGGGAAACGAAAAGGTCGTCAGCATTCACACCCAAACGCTCTGCATAAGCGCGGTCGAAAGCATGCTCAGCATCAATAAATGCAGCAATGCCTCCTGCCTTCTGAGCCTGAGCAATGGCATGAAGGGCGAGAGTGGTCTTACCTGACGATTCGGGACCGAATATCTCAATGATACGTCCTCTGGGGAAACCGCCCACACCGAGCGCTGCGTCAAGACTCACACTACCCGTGGGAATCACTTCCACCTTCTCCACCTGCCCTTCTCCGAGCTTCATAATGGCACCCTTGCCATAGTCCTTCTCTATCTTGCCCAAAGCCGCTTGGAGGGCCTTGAGCTTGTCGTTATTTGTCGGTTCTTCCTGTTGTTTCTTTGCTGCCATAGTGGTATGCAATATAATTTGCTGTTAAATGTGTATTAAAGTTCGATATCCACGTCGAAGAGTTCGTGCCAAGGCAGTCCCTGCTTGTTGAGCTGCTCCATGAAAGGATCCGGGTCGAATTCCTCCACGTTGTGCACACCGGGCTTTGCCCACTTGCCCGTGAGGAACATCATGGCACCTATCATGGCCGGTACACCGGTGGTGTAGCTCACGCCTTGCATACCCGTCTCACGGTAGGCTGCCTCGTGGGAACAGTTGTTGTAGACGTAATAAGTGTGCTCCTTGCCGTCCTTCTGTCCCCGAATGCGGCAACCGATGGAGGTCTCACCCTCATAGTTCTCGCCCAGGTCCTGAGGATTAGGCAACACGGCCTTGAGGAACTGAAGAGGCACAATCTTCACTTTGACCATTGAACATTGACCATTGGCCATTGAATCGGCAAGAGGAGCCTCATACTCCACCTCGTCAATGCGCGACATACCGATGTTCTGTATCACGTCAAGGTATGTGAGATACTGCTGGCCAAAGGTCATCCAGAAACGGGCACGCTTGATTGTAGGATAGTTGATGACGAGGCTCTCTATCTCCTCGTGATGGAGCAGATATGACTCGCGCGGACCGATATTTGGATAATTCAGAGGCTTGTGTATCTCCATAGGTTCGGTCTCGATGTAGCGACCATTTTCCCAGTAGAGTCCCTTCTGTGTTATCTCACGGATATTGATTTCGGGATTGAAATTGGTGGCAAAAGCCTTATGGTGGTTACCGGCATTGCAGTCCACTATGTCAAGATACTCAATGGCATCGAAATGATGCTTTGCCGCATAGGCCGTGAAGACAGACGTCACACCCGGATCGAAACCGCAACCGAGAATTGCCGTGAGACCGGCCTTCTCGAAACGCTCGCGATAGGCCCACTGCCAGGAGTATTCGAAATGGGCCTCATCCTTGGGTTCGTAGTTGGCTGTATCCATGTAGTTGCAACCGCACTCCAGACAGGCATCCATGATGGTGAGGTCCTGATAAGGCAGAGCCAGATTAATAACCAGCACGGGCTTCCAACTGCTGAGAAGCTGCACCAGAGCGGGCACGCTGTCGGCATCCACCTGAGCGGTCTGCACATTCGTGCCGTATTTCTCGTTGAGCACCTTTGCCAGAGCATCGCACTTGCTCTTCGTGCGGGAAGCTATCATCACCTCGGTGAAGACATCCCTGTTCTGGCACACTTTGTGGGCACACACGGTGGCGACACCGCCTGCACCTATGATAAGAATTCTACTCACTTCGCTAAAAATACCTGTTACGTTATTTAATGTATATGCGATATTCCTTCACACTCTCGGGAGCGCCCTGCTCGGCACGGGGCAGATACTCAAGGGCGGTGACTGTCTGCACGCTGCCCAGGTCGATGTAGAGCAGATGGGGAGCAGCACTACCCTTCTCCGTGCGCCAGTAGGTGCTCTCCTGAAGGTCGAACACCTTGTCGCCCATGTGGTTGCCGCTCTCCTCCTCGGAAGTGGCATACTTCGTCGTCCACGACTCGCGCGAGAGACGCTTGCCGTCCTGACCCTGCAGATATATCTCGGCAATGGCCACGCGGTCGCCCTCCTTCTGTGTGGAGCGACACTCGAGGGCAAGATAGCGACCCTTAACAGGAGCACTGAAGTTGACGGTCTGCCAGCCGTTACCGGCCTTGAAACTGCCGGTAGCTGCAGGAGTGTCACTGTTGAGGTCGGGCTTGTCGCCAATGTTGTTGTGCTTGTTCGACTTCTCCAACTGGAGCTTGTTGAGTTCTGGTTCTGGCTGTCCCCAAACAACAGCCTCTTTAGGACCTACCACATCGAGCACAATGATTTCGTTCTTACCTTTCTTTAGCCAACAACCGGGCACATAGAGCGTCTGCTGTGGGCCGATAGACCAGATACGTCCCATAGCATGACCGTTCACATAAACTTGTCCCTTACCCCATGTCTCGAAGTTGAGGAAGGTGTCGCCCACCTTCTTCAGGTTGAAGTAGCCACGATAGTACCCACGACCGTTCTCTCGCTTGGCGAATTCATCGCTGAGCGGTTTTTCAATCTTGTCGGATTCGAATGCCTTCACAGCCCTGCCATAATCGTCTGAGATAGGAGTCATTGTCCATTTCTTCAGCGTCCACACTGCTTCGTTTCCACATTCGTCGGCCTCTGCGTTGATAACAACATCGCCAACGATGCCCTTGAAGTCCTTAATAGCACGTCCGAAGTTGATGCGCCCCATTGCTTCGACGAGGATGGCCAGTTTCTGTCCCTTCTTTACAGGGGGCAGGGTAAGCGACTTCTCGTTCTTCACACGGTCAATCTTTCCGATATACACATCGTCAATGAACACCTGGGCATAGTCATGAGCCTCCAATGTAAGTGTGCTCTGCACAGGAATTTCAGGGAGTTTAGTCACATAATAGGTCATACCCCAGCCAAGGTTCATCTCTTCAAAAGTCATTGGGCTAATAGCGGGAATGAGGTGCTGGTTGCGATAGAATGGAGCAAACTCTTTGAGTTCGAACTTGGGCACTTCGATAATCCCCATCGGAGCCTTGGGTACAGCGGGCATCTTCTTGCCGTCGTTGTACTTAGACATCATCTCGCGCAGTTCCCAGAACTTGGGCGTGACAAGACCCCACTCGTTGATGGGAGCATCGTAGTCGTAACTCGTTACGTCGGGAGCAAAACCGGGAGAGTTGGCACCGGCCCAGTGGCCGAAAGAGGTGCCTCCGTGAGTCATATACAGAGAGAAACTGATACCCTTCTGCAGCATCTCCTCCATGCCATCCACCATTGCCTTTGCAGGACGGGTCTCATGACGGGCACCCCACTTATCAAACCAACCGCTCCAGAACTCTGAGCACATCTTAGGAGCATTGGGTCGCAGTTCGCCAAGACGACGGAATTGCTGGTCGATGTTGGCACCCGTGCCGAAGTTCATCGTCCAGGTGAGGTCGTCGAGACCGTTCTTCTCGAAATTGCTGGCCCAGTCGCACTGGAAGAGAGCCAATTCCTTGCCGTAGATACCACGCAGACAGTCGCGAATCTCGCTGACATAGGGTTTGTCCTCACCATAAGAACCATATTCGTTCTCCACCTGAATCATGATGATGGGACCACCGTTCTGAATGGTAAGAGAAGATATCTGCTCACCCACCTTCTCTTCAAATATCTTGACACGCTCCATGAAATAGGGGTCGCGCTCGCGAAGCTTGATATCCTTCTTCTTGAGGAGCCACCAGGGCAGACCGCCCATCTCCCACTCCGCACAAACATAGGGACCGGGACGCACGATGACGTACATGCCGTTCTTCTGAGCCAGACGACAGAACTCTGCAACGTCGTTGTTTCCGGAGAAGTCGAACTGACCCTCCTGCTGCTCGTGTATGTTCCAGAAGATATAGATGCACACGGTGTTCATGCCCAGGGCCTTACACATCTGGATGCGATGCTCCCAATAAGGACGCGGAATGCGCGGGTAGTGCACCTCGGCAGCCTTCACAATGAAGGGCTTGCCGTTGAGAAGGAACGTGCCGTTGCCGACGGTGAAAGTACCGGGCTTAGCGGCTTCTGTCGATATACTCGTGAATAGAACCACGAAGAGCAGAAGAATGCGAATAATGCGTGTCATTAATCAATTATGTTTAGGGTTTTCCGAGTACAAATGTATCTATTTTCAACCATATGTCCAAACAATTGTGCGGAAAAGTTGGGTGAAACGAAAAAAAAAGGTAATTTTGCAGAAAAATTAGTGTGCTATGAGTATGTTATCTTGCCCTGAGTGCGGCAAACGAATATCATCTATGGCTTGGACGTGCCCTCATTGCGGCACAGATATCAAAGGACACTTAGTGGAGTGCTCCAATTGCGGCAGCTACATGCTGGACTCACAGGATGTGTGCAAGCAATGCGGGGCAAAGAACGACAGCTATCAGGAACACAGCAGTTCCGAAGAGAAAAAGGAGACCGCTGTGCCGGGCAATGTGAGCAATGGCTCCGGTGGACACGGAGGAGTATGGATAGCCGTAATTCTCGTATTAGCTCTTTGCACTGGCGGCTATTACGGGTACACGCGCTATAAAGAGGAGATTAAAGCGAGAGAGGATGCCGAACGGCAGGCCGCCATGGAACTGGAACTGTCTATACAGAAGGAGCAGGCGCGCCAATGGAAGGCCATTGCCGACTGCGACAGCATAGAACTGCTGGAACGATATATAAAAGAAAACCCGGACAGTAAATTTGCCGGGTTTGCTTTGGATCGTATCGACAGTCTGCGACTTAGAAAGGCAGAGATTCGTTGTCAGGAGCTTGAGCGAAAGGCGCTTCAGAAGGTGCAGGAGCCTGAGGAGCAGCCACAGGATCAAACGGAGCAAACGAAGGAACAGCCCCAGGAGCAGCCGCAGCAGTAGCTACATCAATATTGCGGTCCACAGCCCACGCACGGATGGAATTGAACCAACGGCCGTTGGCCTCACGGGCATCAATGTCAAAACTCACGTGAAGCATCTCGCCTGCCTGGATGTTGAACTGCTGAATCTTGTCTGCGCCAAATACCTCGAACAACATTCTGCGAGCAAAGCGCTCACCCTGAGTCTCAATTACGTAGGAACCTACCTGCCATTCCGAGCCCGTACGCTGGCTCACACCGCTGCGCACCGGGAGCACAGCAATAATCTTACCTATTATTTCCATTGGATGTTTTATTTGTTATTTTCAAATTCGGGCACAAAAGTATAAAATCTCACCGACAAAAACAAGTTATCTCACAAAAAAATCTTATATTTGCGTCCGATATGTGCAATAATATAGAAGAAAACAAACAAAATACTACAAAACAATTATGCTGATTAAGGTTTCAAGCATGGCTCTCTCGAGCCGACTCGCTGCAGCCAGCAAGGTGTTGGCCGCAAAAAATTCCCTCCCAATCCTGGAGTGCTTCCTCTTCGATGTGGCTGACGGGTACATCACCATTACAGCAAGTGATGCGGAGAAAAGTTTCATCACCACCCTGCCCACAATAGAGCAGATAGGCGGCGGACGTTTCTGCGTCTCGGCACGTAAGATGATGGACACCGTGCGCGAACTGCCTGAGCAACCCCTCACTCTGGACATCAACGAGGATAACTATGAAATCAAGGGTTCGCACGCCACCGGTTCGTTCTCCATCATGGGACAGAGCGCTGATCCATACCCCACTCCACGTCCTGTGGGAGACGAGGGCACACGTGTAGTGCTTCCCGCACGCACAATACTCAACGGGCTGAACCGCACGCTCTTTGCCACTGCCAACGATGAGATACGTCTGGTGATGAACGGCGTGTATTTCGATATGCTGGGAGATCACATGGTGTTTGCTGCCACCGACGGTCGCAAACTGGTGAAAGACCTTGTGCAGAACGTTAATCCGGGTACGGAAGGAAGTTTCATTCTTCCCAAGAAGGTTGCCGCAATTCTGCGAGGTACGCTGTCAATGAACGACACTGAAGTAGAAATCCGCTACATGAGCGACCGTGCCACAATCATCACACCCGACATGACAATGCACTTCACACTTATCGAAGGCACTTATCCCAACTATAACGCAGTGATTCCCCAGAGCAACCCCTTCCAGGCCACAATCGACCGACAGGCTCTGGCCAGCGCCCTGAAGCGCGTGCTGGTGTTCTGCAATCAGGCCAGCGGACTTGTAAAAGTGGAACTGAACGACGGTAGTATCCGTCTCACCGGTCAAGATCACGCCTACAACACAAGCGGTGAGGAAATATTGCCCTGCGACTATAACGGCAACCACATCGCCATCGGATTCTCCTGCCAGTTTATGCTGGAAATATGCAACATACTGGAGAGCGACGGCATTGTCATCGAACTGGCAGATCCCGCACGTCCCGGTGTCATCAAACCTGATGTGCAGCCAGAGGGCGAAGAGGTGCTGATGCTGCTTATGCCTATGAGAGTTGATGACTGATTAGCATAACATAGCACATAACAACGTATACTATGGCATTAAAACTGGACAGGCCGCTTATCGTCTTCGACTTGGAAACCACTGGGCTTGACATCGCCACAGCGCATATCATACAGATTGCCTACATCAAGGTGATGCCCTCTGGTGAAGAGATATCCGTGAGCCAACTCATCAATCCCGGAAAACCTATCCCTCCCGAAGTGCAGGAACTGACACATATCACGGACGATATGGTCAAAGACAAACCCACATTCAAGGAAATGGCCTCCAAACTGGAAGCAGAATTCAAGGGATGCGACTTCGCGGGATTCAATTCCAACAACTACGACATTCCTCTGCTCATGGAGGAATTCGCGCGCGTGGGCATAACAATCGATATGACAGGAGTGCGTATGATAGACGCATTCACCATCTTCACCAAAATGGAGCCACGCAATCTTGCCGCTGCATACAAGTTCTACTGCGGGCGCAAGATGGAAGATGACTTTCAGGCACACCTTGCCGATCAGGATACAGCCGCAACATGGGCCGTTCTGAAAGGAGAATTAGAGATGTATTCTGCAGAACATCAGGACGAAGAGAGCCGAGTCCTCCCGCACGACTTGAACGACATACATCAATTCTGCAACCCTTGTAAGAAAGTGGATTTTGCAGGAAAGTTCATCATCCCAGATGGTGGTACTGAACCAATCATCACCTTCGGCAAACACAAGAACAAGACTGTGCGCGAAGTACTGATGTACGATCCCGGATACTACAGCTGGATTATGCAGGGAGATTTTACTCTCAACACAAAACAGATGCTTACAGCGCTGAAACTAAAATATCGTCTTTGAATGTTGAAAGGCAAACATATCGTTTTAGGCATCACCGGTAGTATCGCGGCCTACAAGGCGTGCCTCATAATCCGGCTGCTGAAGAAAGCCGGTGCCGAGGTGCAGGTGGTCATCACTCCGTCAGGCAAAGAGTTTATCACTCCCATTACGCTATCTGCCCTATCCCAGAATCCAGTCATCTCCGAGTTCTTTGCACAGAGAGACGGCACGTGGCACAGCCATGTAGATCTCGGTCTGTGGGCAGACGCCATGCTGATAGCCCCGGCCACAGCGAGCACTATCGGCAAGATGGCACACGGCATTGCCGACAACATGCTGCTGACCACGTATCTTTCCATGAAGGCTCCCGTCTTCATAGCTCCGGCAATGGATCTCGATATGATGGCGCATGCCGCCACTCAGGATAACATACGGATACTGGAAGAACGCGGAGTAAACGTCATAGAGGCTCAAAGCGGCTTCCTCGCATCCACGCTGGAAGGCAAAGGACGCATGGAGGAACCGGAAAATATCGTGCAGCACCTCGACGACTATTTTGCCCAAGCGGAGGGTGACCTGTGCGGGAAGAAGATACTCATCACTGCCGGTCCCACATACGAGAAGATAGATCCCGTGAGATTTATCGGAAACTACTCCAGCGGCAAGATGGGATATGCCCTTGCCGAAGAATGTGCCGGAAGAGGAGCAGAAGTGCTGCTTGTGAGCGGCCCTACGACACTAAAGCCACGGAGCCGTAATATCAAACGCATCGACGTGGAGAGCGCTAGGGAGATGTACGAAACAAGTACCGGACTCTTCCCCGAATGTCGGGCTGCGATACTGTGTGCGGCCGTTGCGGATTTCACCCCCGAAGACACAGCACAGGAAAAAATAAAAAGGGAAGGCAATGCACTTCAGCTCTCTCTCAAGGCGACGAAAGACATCGCTGCCACTCTGGGAAGCATGAAACAAGGCGGACAGGTGATGGTGGGATTTGCTCTGGAGACATGCGACGAACGCCAGCATGCAAAGGACAAACTCGAACGCAAGAATCTGGATTTTATCGTGTTGAATTCACTGCGCGACGAAGGAGCCGGTTTCCGTACCGACACAAACAAGGTGACGCTCATCTCTCGAGAGAAAACCGAGGAACTGCCGCTCATGTCGAAAAAGGACGTTGCCACACATATCGTCAACAAACTGTCATCACTGCTATGAAAAGGCTGCTCTTTGCATTCATCACACTTCTTTCGCTCTCCCTCACGGCAAGAGCGCAGGAATTGCTTGCAAAAGTGACTATCAACTCGCAGAAGATAAGCAACACAAAAGGCCCCGAGGTGTTTGAGGAACTCAGAACGCGCATACAGGATTTCCTCAACGACAAGCAATGGACGGAACTGCAGTTCAAGGAGGAAGAACGCATAAACTGCAGTTTCAACATCACGATAAACAAATGGGCCGACGCTACCAATGACTTCGAATGCACATTGCTCATGAGCAGCACCCGCCCCGTGTTTAATTCTTCCTACAACACAACGGTATGGTCCGTGAAGGACGATAATTTCCATTTCAATTTCCAGCAGTCGGACCAGTTGGAGTTTTCTCCGGAAAACATACACAGTAATCTCGTTGCTATGCTCGCCTACTATGCCTACATGATTATAGGCATGGATATGGAGTCATTCTCCCTGAAAGGCGGCCAGAAGTTTCTGGAGACGGCAGAAGACATCGTCAGCAAGAGCCAGAGCCTGGGATATGAAGGATGGACACCTTTTGACAACTCCAAAAACCGTTTCGGTCTTTTGAACGATTATCTTGACGGTGCGTTGGAAGGTATGCGCATACTCATGTATGAATACCACAGAAAGGGGCTTGACCAAATGACGGAAAACCAGGATAAGGGACGCGAGGCAATACTGAAATCCCTCGATAACCTCGATGCTGCACACAAAGCACGTACAATGTCATCGGTGCCGCAATTATTCACAGAATACAAACGCGACGAACTTATCAATATCTTTTCCGGAAAGGGAACCAGCCAGGAGCGCAACCGTGTCTATGACATTCTCTTCAGCATCGATCCCTCGTCTGCTTCGAAACTGGAGAAGATAAAGAAATAGTTTTTTCCCAATGCTGAAACACTTACATATAGAGAACTATGCCCTCATTGAGCAGTTGGACCTCAAGCTGGATGACGGATTTACTGTCATCACCGGTGAGACAGGTGCCGGCAAGAGTATTCTTCTGGGGGCTATCGCATTATTGCTGGGAGGACGTGCAGACAGTCACAGCATATTGAAAGGTGCAGAGAAATGTACCGTAGAAGCAGAATTTGACGGGTATCACGTTGTAAGAGAAGTCACCGTTAACGGACGTTCCAAAGCATCCATCAACGGAAAAACTGCTGCAATCGGAGATTTGAAATCCCTGGGAGACAAACTCATCGATATTCACTCCCAACACCAGAATCTGCTGCTTTCCAAAGAAGATTTCCAGACGCAGGTGCTGGACATTCTGGAAGGCACCTCCCTGAACGACTACACTCAGGCCTACAATGCCTTTTTGGAAGCGGAAGAGCAATTCAAGAACGCAAAGGAGGCCATGCATCGCAGCCGTGAGGACGAGGAATATCTGAGGTATCAGCTGCAGGAACTGGACGACTTCTCCCCCACTCCCGGTGAGGACGAAACGCTGGACGACGAACTAAGGACGCTCTCCCATGCAGAAGACATAAAAAGCGGACTCTATGAGGCCTTCACTCTCCTGGACAACGACGACAGCGGAGTATTGGACAACCTGCGTCAGGCCAAGCGTGCATTGTCGTCCATTGCAGATGTCTATTCTTCTGCCGAAGAGCTATCGGAACGCATCTCGTCCACTATTATCGAACTGAGCGATATTGCCGACACACTTTCTTCTGAGGCAGATGATATTGACGTCAATCCGCAACGTCTGCAAGAGGTACAGGAACGTCTTGATATGCTCAACACATTGGAACACAAACACCATGTGTCGTCAAGCGAGGAACTCATTACTCTGTGGCAGGACTTGCAGAAGAAGCTCAGTTTCATAGACGATGCGGATGTCAATCTGGAGGAGTTGGAACGCGCTCTGGCCAAAGCTAAGGACAATGCACTAAAGGAGGCGGACAAGCTCACAATGATACGTCGCAAGGCAGCCTCTCTGCTGCATCAGGAGATGGAGACACGTCTTCGCCAGCTGGGTATGCCGAATATACGTTTCGAAGTGATGATTACACGAGGAGATCTGCAACCTACGGGACAAGACCATATCGTGTATCTCTTTCAGGCCAACAAGAATGCACCGCTTCTCCCCATCAGCGAAATCGCAAGCGGCGGTGAGGTGGCCCGTGTGATGCTCGCCATCAAGGCACTTATTTCCGGAAAGGTGGCTCTGCCCACTATCATATTCGATGAAATAGATACCGGCACCAGCGGCCAGATGGCGCAACAGATGGGACGTATCATGCAGGAAATGGGCAAGGAAGGACGACAGGTGATTTCCATCACCCACCTACCCCAAATCGCAGCCTGCGGACAGCAGCATCTCAAAATGTGGAAGCAAGACACAGAGGATGCCACGCGCTCCCATATATCCGTTCTCTCTACAGAGGAGCGTATTCAGGAACTGGCACACATGCTGTCCGGATCGAAAGTCACCAAGGCTGCTATCGAAAATGCTAAATCCCTATTAAACGTCTAACAGACATGCCATCATGAAACACGTTGCTCTTTCCGGAGGTGCAGACAGCGTTTGCCTTCTGCTCAAACTGTTAGAGCAAGGCGAACAGGTGACTGCTCTTCATTGCAATTTTCATCTGCGCGACGAGGAATCCAATCGCGACGAGCAGTTCTGCCGTGCCATGTGTGAACGTCTCAATGTGGAAATCAAAGTAAAGGATTTCGACACCAGAGAGTACGCTGACACATATCATATTTCCATCGAGATGGCCGCCCGGGAACTCAGATACAACTGGTTCGCAGAAGAAACAGACACCATCTATGTGGCACACCACAGAGACGACCAGGCGGAAACCGTTCTGATGAACATCATCAGAGGGACGGGCATAAAAGGATTGACGGGCATCTCCCCGGAGTCAGTTCTCCATCTCACATCGCGCTCTGAGGACGCCCCCAAGTCCATTCTTGTAAAGCGTCCTTTGCTTTCATACACAAAGGAGCAAATCCTCCAGTATCTCGAGGATTGTCATCAGGACTACGTCACCGACTCCACAAATCTTGAACGGGAAGCCCTGCGCAACAAAATTCGTCTGGACCTCATCCCGCAAATGGAGCGTCTTAACCCGAAGGTGAAGGAACACATCTGTCAGTTGGCAGAAAACGCAAACGAAGAACTTCTTGCCAGCGAAACTGCTGCGACATACCATCTGCTCTCTCCCCTCGGTTTTAAACGCAATCAGATAAAGGAAATTGCAGCATACAAGGGTTCAGAAACACGTATCTGGATTTCCGACACACATCGTCTCGTAAAATCCAAAGGAATCATCACATACGAGCAGAAACACATTGTGAGGAAAGAACCCTTCCGCATAGATGCAGACAAGATTAACGGACCGCTGCTCTATCGCAGAGTGAGACCCGGTGACCGTTTCCGTCCGTTCGGAATGAAGAAGGGTACGAAACTCGTGAACGACTATCTTGCCGAACGAGGGGTGAATCTTCTGGAACGTGAGAAAACAATTGTGGCCCACACTCCAGAAGGACAAATCGTCTGGGTTGTGGACCACGAGATTGACGACCGTTTCCGTGTGGACGAATCCACACGGAACGTTCTGACACTTACTTTTTCTTAGGAGCGGCCTTAGCTTCTTTCTTTGCTGCGGGCTTCTTGGCTGCAGGTTTCTTTTCTGCAGGCTTCTCCTCAGCGGGTACTTCAGCAGCCTTCTCCTTTGCCTCATACTTATCGAGACGGGCCTTCAGACGGCTGATTTCGTTCTCCTTCACGCTGAGTTCCTCACCGAGGTTGGCAATCTGAGTATAGAGAGCGTTCAATTCGTCATTCTCCACCTGATCAGAGAACAGATCCCTTACTCTCTTCAGGAAGTCGCCCAGAATGTTCATATAGTTTGTGAAGGCATCAAATGCATTCTCGTAGATGCCGCGATACAAACCGGCAGAAGCAGGCTTCGTGGTCATGAAACGGAAGTTGTTGGATGCCTGCAAGCGGTCCCAGTCGGCTTTGATACGACGGTCCTTACATGCCAGAATACGACCTACAATCTTTTCGTCGTAGAGCTTTGCAAAAGCTTCTCTCTGCATCGTATTGCCGAGCCAGCAACTTGTATCACGCTCCTCGTCGTTCCAGCTCACGGGATATACTATCTCCATAGGAGCTACGGGCTTGTTCTTGGCGAGGATTTCGCTTGGAGTGGCGAACTGTATGCCACGTGCTCTTGCGCAAGCGGGTAATGCCTTGAAGAACTCCAGGATACCAGTGCTCAGAGGCTGGAAGACACCGAGTGCAACGAGTTCCATGAAGATGTTGATGACATCCTCACCCTCGGGCAGTCCGTTGATCCAGTCGCAATACGTATCTGCCGTAATGGGCTGAGAACCAAAGCGCAGGGAGATATCGTCCGAAAGGTTGTAGTCGCGAAGCAGCAGACCCAGACGATTGTCCTGAGCGCAGCTGTACACGAAGTGAGAGCTCTTCCATCCGAGGATGTGCTTTGCACCTTCTGCCATCATACCCTTGAAACCCATATCGGCACAAACGGCACCGATTTCGTCAGAATAGATGAGAGATGAGTTGCGCACCACCTTCGGAGTCTGTCCGAACAGGTCCTTCATCTTCTTTGCCTGACGCTTCACTTCCTCACGGAAGCTCTCCTCGTTGCCGATAGAGGCCAGACCGTGGCTGTAGGGCTCTGCCAGGAACTCAACGCACTTTGTCTCTGCCAACTGCTGCAGCAGGTCAATCACCTCGGGAGCATACTGCTCCAGCATCTCGATGGCAGTACCGGAAAGAGAGAATGCCACCTTGAAACCTTCTCCCGACTTTGCCATTTCCAGCATCGTGGTGAGAGCGGGGATATAACTGTTGCGAGCCGTTTCCTGAATGGCACGCTCATTCTCGTAATCATCGTAGTAGTAGTGGTCCTTACCTATATCGAAGAAACGATATCTCTTCAGGTGTATGGGCTGATGTATCTCGAAATACAAACAAATCTGTTTCATTGCTTTTTAAAATTTAATCTGGTTTATTAAATGTTTTTCACGGCCTCAAGATACTCCCAATTGTCAAACCAGCCACGGCCGATTAGCTGATTGTAACATTCACGTATTCTCAAACCGACCTTCTGCCAGGTGATCTGATCCACTTCCTTCAGTCCCTCTTCTGCGAGATACTGATACAGACTTTCATTGGTGCAGATGCTGTAGATAGCGTCAGCCATTGCGTCGATATCCCAGTAGTCCACCTTGATAACGTTGCTCAGGATCTCACCGCAACCCGACTGCTTCGAAATGATACACGGGCAGCCGCACTGCATTGCCTCCAAAGGTGCAATGCCGAAAGGCTCTGATACAGAAGGCATTACGAATACGTCCGAATTCTTGTATGCTTCGTACACCTGCTTTCCTCTCTGGAATCCGGGGAAATGGAAGCGGTCGGCAATACCTCTTTCCGCTGCCATTCTTATCATGGCGTTCATCATATCACCGCTACCTGCCATGCAGAAACGGATGTTATGTGTGCGCTGCAGCACCTTTGCCGCTGCTTCCACGAAGTATTCAGGTCCCTTCTGCATCGTGATACGTCCGAGGAACGTCACCACCTTCTCGTCAGGAGTCTTGTTGGGCACGATGGCCTGATACTCCTCTGAGAGAGGATAAACGGCGTTGTGCATTGCCACACATTTCTTCGGATCCTGATGATACTGATTTATTACGGTCTGCCTGGTCAGCTCACTCACACACATGATACAGTCGGCATGGTCCATACCGTTCTTCTCTATACCGTAAACGGTGGGATTCACCTTTCCGCGACTGCGGTCGAAATCCGTCGCGTGCACGTGAATACACAAAGGTTTACCGCTTACCATCTTGGCATGCACACCTGCGGGATATGTCAACCAGTCGTGAGCGTGTATCAGGTCGAAATCCTCACTGCGGGCCAACACTCCGGCAATGATGCTGAAGTTGTTGATCTCCTCGTGGAGGTTACCGGGATATCCTCCTGCAAACTGGATACATCCCATGTCGTCCAATCCCTGCAGATAGTTGAAATCTGCATACAGATGGTCGCGGAAGCGGTAGTAGTCGACAGCGGTATGACCCACAAAGCGATCCTTTATGTCGTCATAGTTCTTGTCGCGCCACACCACGGGCACCTGACTCATATTGATGATGTTCAGGAACTTTTCCTCTTCGCCCGAAGGTTTGGGAAGACAGAATGTCGTCTGCACATCGCCCTGAAGGCTCAAGCCCTTTGTTATACCGTAACTGGCAACAGCGAGTCCTCCGTAGATTTTAGGAGGGAACTCCCAACCGAACATTAGTACTTTCATTCTTGCGTTCCTCCCTATTTTAATATTCGTTATACTGATCCAATAGTTTTACAACTCTCATTATCTCGGCTACGTTCATAGCAAACGAGATGGCTCCTCTTCCGTGGAACGGGGGGTTACCGTCGAACAGTTCGGGGATGGTGCCGATGCAGTGGTAGAAGAGTTCCTCCTCATAGCCCACCAGCAGACGGTCCACATAGCTCGCCTTGCTCATTCCGTGAATCTTCAGACAGGCCTCCATATAGAATCCTGCCAGCCAAGGCCACGCTGTGCCCTGATGATATGCGTAGTCGCGCTGCACCTGCGGACCCACGTACATAGGATTGTATCCGCTCGACTTAGGCGACAGGGAGCGCAGGCCCTTCGGGGTGAGCAGCTCTCTCGTACAGAAGTCCAGCACACTCTTTCTCTGCTTCTTGTCCAGAGGAGAATACTCCAGAGCAGCAGCGAATATCATATTGGGGCGCACCAGATAGTCACGATAGCCATCCACGGCGTAGTCGCACAGATAGCCGTGCTCGTTCCAGAACACCTCAACGAAGCTTTCCTTCACCTTGTCGGCAGCCTCCTGGAATTCCTTCACGCACTCCTCTTCGTTCATCTTCTTGCAGACATCCACGGCAAACATCAGTGCATTGTACCACAAGGCATTGATTTCCACCACGTAGCCCGTACGCGGCACGATGGGGCGTCCGTTGGCCGTGGAGTTCATCCAGGTCCTTGCCTTCTGTTTTCCTTCAACATACAGCAGACCGTTTTCCTTGACCTCAATATGGGGATGCTTGCCGGCCAGTATCCACTGTACCATATCGCGCAGCAGCTTTCCGTAGCTCTTGATGCACTTGTCCATGCTCACCATCAGACCGTACTGCTGGATACACCACGCAGCCCACAACAGGGCGTCGGGCATCTCCATCTCCTGGATGTTCACAGCGAGGGGTTTGCCCTTCATGAAGGCCTTGATACCCTTCTGCGCCGTCTTCATCACAGCCTCGTACTTGTCCGTCTCATGATTGGTGAGCGTCAGACCGGGCAGAGACACGAACATGTCGCGTGCCCTGCACTTGAACCAGGGATATCCTGCCAGCACGTAGTCCTCCGTGGTGCGGTGCACGATGAACTGATGTGCACTGTTGACAAGCGTGTTGTAGAAGTTGTCGCGCGGTGTGCGTATCTTCACCTCAAAGTCGGCCAGCTCGGCCAGCTTTGCGGTCTCAATCTCGCTCAGACCTGCGGAGAACACCACGCTCTCTCCCTTCTTGATTTTGAACTCGAAGTAGCCGGGCACATACAGATCCTCATTGGATGCATATCCGCGCTCCTGCTCCTTGGGGTATTCCACTCCTCTGTACCAGTCGGGGCGGTAAACGAACTCGTTCTCCTTGTTGATTTGCATGTACAGATTGGGATATCCTGCATAGAGCTTGCACGAGATACCGTTCTCACAGATGTTGTACTCCCTGTTGGCGGCATAGTTCTCGTGAGTGTACTCCCTCACCGAGCGGAATGCCAGGAAGGGCTGCAGACGCAGCGTGGTCTCGGAGTGACCGTCCAGCAACGTATAACGTATGATTATACGGTTCTCGAAGTGCTGGAACATCTGTTCCCTCTTCAACAACACGCCACCCACCCTGTAGATGGTCGTAGGCACCTGCAGGGAGTCGAATTCCCTGATGTACTTGTGTCCGCGAGGAGCAAAGTTGTCTCCACTATATTTGTGCAGACCCAGATTAAATTCCGCTCCATGCTGTATCACTGTGGCATCCAGCGAGGAGAGCAGGACGTGATTCTCATCGTCAAGCTCCGGAACAGGCACCACTAACAGACCATGATACTTGCGGGTGTTGCAATCGACGATAGTCGAACATGAATAGGCTCCACTGCGATTACTTCTCAGAATCTCCTTTGGAAGGGACTCTTCAAGATTCGTCATCAGAGTCTTGTCAAAACGCAAATAACTCATAAGTTAAGGTTATATAGATTAAATATTTTAAGGTTTCGCCCTCAAATTTACACTTTTTCTCGTAAAGAAATTTGGATAGTCTGCAACAATTTAGTACTTTTGTGTCATAAAACATATTTTAGCCAAGCGAAATGAGCAAAAGAAAGATAGAATTGGAGAAAATTTTGGAACAAATGGCCGAACTTTTCGACACTTTATCTGCTTCTCAACAGGAAGAGCTGAAAGAGCACATTCAAATACACTCATACAAGAAGAACGAACTCTTCTACGGCGAGGGTGAAATGCCCGACACCCTGTACTGTCTTTTGCAGGGAAAAGTGAAAATATTCAAGGAGGGAGCCAGCGGCAGAAACCAGATCATGCGCGTGGCAAATGCCGTGGAGTATTTCGGCTACCGCGCCGCTCTGGCGGGCGAACCGTTCATCACCGCCGCTGCAGCCTTCGAGAACTCCCTCGTGGCAACCATGCCCCTGCGGCTCATCAAGAAATACATGGACGAAAATCCCAAGGTCGGCCTCTTCTTCGTGCGCCGTCTGGCAATAGCGCTCGGACAGAGCGACGAACGCACCGTCAACCTCACACAGAAGCACATGAACGGCCGCCTGGCAGAGAGCCTCATCTTCCTGCGCGACAACTACGGCCTTGAAGAGGACGGATGCACCCTCTCGCTCTATCTCTCGAGAGAGGACCTCGCCAATCTCTCCAACATGACGACGGCAAACGCCATCCGCACGCTGTCCACCTTCGCAAAAGAGAAAATCGTGGCTATCGACGGCAAGAAAATCAAGCTCATCGATATGGAAGCCCTGGAAAAAATCAACCGCCTGGGTTAAGCCTCCCAAAGGGACATCACCTCTTTTATCTTATCCTCCGTGGGGAGAGTGGCATCTATCCAGTGGATGGGCACTCCACGCCTCTCCTCCATTCCCCTGAACCACGTCATCTGCCGCTTGGCAAACTGGTGTATTGCTATCTCCAGACGCGCCACCATCTCCTCGTAGGAGCGCTCTCCGATGCAATACTCCGTCACGTATTTGTATTCCAGTCCGTATCGTATCAGCCTCTCTGCAGGCACCTTCCTGAGAAGTTCCCTCACCTCCTCCACCATGCCCTCCTGCAGCCTGGCGTGAAGTCGCTCCGTTATCTTCTGCCTGCGCAGCTCCCTGTCGATGCGCAGACCTATCGTCAGCGACCGCCTCTCGGGAAAGCGCACGCTGCCCAGTTCGTAGCTCTTGAGCACGCTCTCTATATATAGCCCCGTGCCTCCGCAGAGTATGGGAATCGCACCGCGCGTCTTGATGTCCATATATGCATTCTGGAAGGCGCACTGGAATTCGTACACATTGAACCTGTATCCCGGCTCACATATATCTATAAGGTGATACGGCACGTGCACCTCCTTTCCGTCCTCCCCGTGCAGCACATAGTCGTCCAAATCCTTGCCTGTGCCGATGGTCATACCGCGATACACCATCCTCGAGTCGGCGGAAATGATTTCGCCGCCCCCCAAGCGATGAGCCAGGTGGGCGGCGAATGTGGTCTTTCCCGAGGCTGTAGGCCCCAGGATTGTGATCAAGTCAAACAATTAGCAGTTCTCTGAGAAGTACTTAATTGTGCGAACCATCTGGCTGGTGTAGCTGTTCTCATTGTCGTACCAGCTAACAACCTGCACCTGATAGGTGTCGTCGTCGATCTTGCTAACCATTGTCTGGGTAGCGTCGAAGAGAGAACCGAACTTCATGCCGATGATATCGCTACTAACGATCTCGTCCTCTGTGTAGCCGAAGCTCTCAGTCTGAGCAGCCTTCATGGCAGCGTTGATACCTTCCTTGGTGATGTCCTTACCCTTAACAACGGCAACCAGGATAGTGGTAGAACCGGTGGGAGTCGGAACGCGCTGTGCGCTGCCGATCAGCTTGCCGTTCAGCTCGGGAATTACCAGACCGATAGCCTTGGCAGCACCTGTGCTGTTGGGAACGATGTTGCAAGCACCTGCACGAGAACGGCGGAGGTCACCCTTGCGCTGAGGACCGTCGAGAATCATCTGGTCGCCTGTGTAAGCGTGGATGGTGCTCATGATACCGCTGGCAATGGGAGCGTAGTTGTTCAGGGCAGCAGCCATAGGAGCGAGACAGTTGGTGGTGCAGCTGGCAGCTGAAATCACGTTGTCCTCCTTGGTCAGAGTCTTGTGGTTAACGTTGAACACGATAGTGGGGAGATCGTTGCCTGCAGGAGCAGAGATAACAACCTTGCGAGCACCTGCTGCGATGTGAGCAGAAGCCTTCTCCTTAGATGTGTAGAAACCTGTGCACTCCAGAACAACGTCTACGTTGTTTGCCTTCCAGGGGCAGTTCACAGCGTCCTTCTCAGCAGAGATCTTAATCTCCTTGCCGTCTACGATGATGCTGTCCTCTGTGTACTCTACGGTGTGCTTGCCCTCACCGAACTTGCCGGCGAAACCACCCTGAGCGGTGTCGTACTTCAGCAGGTGAGCGAGCATCTTGGGGCTGGTGAGGTCGTTGATAGCTACAACTTCATAACCTTCTGCCTCAAACATCTGACGGAAAGCCAGACGGCCGATACGACCGAAACCATTGATAGCAACTCTTGTCATAATCGTTTTTGTTTTAATTTTGGTTAATAATATGGGTTAATTCACTTACTTGTTTCTTTCCTTCTCTTGCTTATCCGCAATTGCAGTAGTGTGCGCTCTTACAAGCCGTCATTATCAGGGCCAAAACGACCCCAAATATGATAAATGTAAAGTATTGGCGCACTTTTCCACACTTATTTGTCGCAAAATTACAAAATTCTTTTTATATTCGCAATGTATTTCGCAAAAAAAATCTCAAAAATACACATTTTTATTAACACTAAATTTCAAAATTATGGCAAAATGTAGTTTTCTTCAGGACTTCAAAGCTTTTGCAATGCGCGGTAACGTCATCGACATGGCTGTCGGCGTAATCATCGGCGGCGCGTTCGGTAAGATTGTCACTTCACTCGTCAACGACGTGCTGATGCCCCTCATCGGCATGGTTACGGGCAACATCGACTTCACCACTCTTTCTTATAAAGTCGGCGAGGGCGAGGATGCTGCCGAACTGATGTACGGCAACTTCATCCAGAACACCGTGGACTTCATCATCATCGCCTTCTGTATATTTCTTATGGTGCGCGCCATCACGCGCCTGACCGCGAAGAAGGAAGAGCCCGCAGCTCCCGCTCCCGCTCCCGAACCTTCTGCAGAAGAGAAGCTCCTCACCGAGATCCGCGACCTCCTGAAGGAGAAGAAGTAAGCGTATGGAGCTCGTCCGTTCGCTTTCCCACAACGAGACATTTCTAATGGTGATGGCGGGTATCATGCCCGCCATCCTCCTTGTCGCCTATATCTGCTGGAAGGACCGCAAGCATCCAGAGCCCTTCTGGTGGGTCATCTACGCCACCGTGATGGGATGCGCCTCCGCACTTATCGCCGGCCTCCTTGCCGGCGGCATCTCTCTCCTGCCCTTCTGGGCGCTCATCCCCGCCGGTTCTGTGGCTCACGCCTGGGCCACGGCTCTCTTCTCGGCGGCTGTTCCCGAGGAACTGGCGAAGTGGTTCTTCCTCTACCGCCTCTCGCGCACGAATCCCTATTTCGACGAGCGTTTCGATGCCATCGTCTATGCTGTCTGCATCGGCATGGGGTTTGCAGGCCTGGAGAATCTGCTCTATCTCCTGGGCTCCATTGAGACGTGGCGTTCCGTTGCCATCACACGCGGCATACTCTCCGTGCCGGGTCATTTTGCTTTCGCCGTACTGATGGGCTATTATTTCGGCAAAGTGCATTTTTCGCGCAGCACTTGGAAGCGTATGAAGCTGGCTCCCATGGTGTGGCTGGCTCCCATCGCCGCCCATGCTGTGTACGACGGCCTTTTGATGATGAACCACGACCTCCCCGTTGTCGTCGACGGCATCATTGGCGTCGTCTTTGTCGTTTTCCTCCTCAAGCTCCACCGATTCTCCGGCACCCGCATCAAAAAGCTGGAAGGAAGGTAGGCACAAATATTCGTGTCGCGTCCTTTGCGAAGCAATGGGGCCGAGCGCAGCGAAGGCAATGTCCAGCACCGCGATGCCGAAATAATAAAGCACAGACGATGCCAGGAGACACCGTACAGACGCTCAAAAAACCGATGTCGCGAATGTCGCAAATGTCGCAAAAACAAATTAGGCTACTGATTTTCAGCAGCCTATATTTGTTTAGAGTTTAGGATCACCACCAGCCGTATACCTTGTACACCACCTTGGGTTGGTTTTTGGCATATTCTAAGGCAACTTCCCGTGCTGCATTGATTCTGGCAGTCTCTATTGCCTCTTCTGCTTTTAACAGAGCTTTTTCCATATCGCGCTCATGAGCGGCATTCGCATCCGTGACGGCCTTCACACGTGCTTCGATATTTTTCATCAAAGCCTGTGCCTGTGGGTAGCATTTGGCCTGCGGGTCTATCTGGCACAACAAGCCCATAGCCGCTTCTGCTGCCGGACCAGGATTGGGATCCGCGCTCCATATCGCCTGGGCCTCGTTGAGAATCGTGGCTGCACTGTGATTGATATTCGATTGATACACATTTGTCATCATTGCCGCCACCTCAGAATAGGAATTGCACTCTCTGGGCACGGCAGACAACACGAACAATGCTTCCTCATACTTCCGCCCGGCCACAAGCGCCTTCGCCTCGGCAATAATTGCACTGCTGTTGCTGTTGTAATAGTCAATAATCTTTTTCTTGGATTCTGCTATCAGCTGCTCCAGCTCCGGTGTCACGCGCATGTTCCGGAATGCATTCAATGTGGCCTGAATACCTGTATCGCCCAAACCTTTTGTCATGACCGTCGTCGTGCCGTAACAAACGTTGGACATACCGTCGCCTATGCCCACATTAATCTGCATATTCTGCAAAACCTTGGACGGTGCCGTATTTGTCATCGTCTTATCCAGAAGAGACACTTCCACAGCCAGGACAAATCTGCCTCCGTATCCACTTTCAACTCCTGCCCGGGTCATAAGCGTTCTGAGGTTTCCTTCCATCACCGAAACATTATTTGCATCCAACCCGCCTTTAGAAGAAAATATAAAGGGGGTCAGCTGAATCTGCGCGCTGGCGGCAACTGCCGTCAACAACACTGATAACAGAAACAATATCCTATTGTACATCATTTGACGCTAAATATTAGTTTCCAAAAATGATAACGAATTTGCCGAGTCCCTTTTTGTCCACCCGAACAGTGACACCGGCACTTGCAAACTTGTTTTGCAGAATCTCACCCACATCCTCAACCTTTACGTTGGGCGCTATTCGAATACGATAGTCCTGAAGTTTGTCGGTATCTTTTTTCTGGGTGCTTCGCCCCTCGTTGGCAATTTCTCTGAAGACATCGCGCACATAATACTTCAGAACCTTTCCTCCTGCCTGGCTCTGATTGAAACTCAAGCCTTTGACGAGACAGGAAACCCTCACCTCGCGACCGTATTTTACGGTTTCCGCAAAGGATTCGTTCATGGAATTGAGCAAGTCCTGCATGTGGTTGCTGACAAGCTTACCCACCTGCTTGTTCACAGGTTCAGAACTCAGTTCCGTGACATCGTTGAATGTTGCTATCACATCATTGGTGTATGCGTCCAATGCGCTCACCTCGACATTATAGCGGTGACGGGGCCCCATTGCAGCGGCCTCGTCCTCCACGTACTGAATCTCCAACTTGATATCAGGCTTCACTACGGTGACAAGCTGTTCTGACATATCAATATCAGCATCATATTCAGCAAATTCCATCTCATCATCGCCGAGACCGTCCAACGCAGTCTTCAAGTCTTCCACCTTGCAATATTCCCTGAACGGAGCTGACGTTTCACGAAGTACGGCGGTGAGCGAAAACCTTGTGTCCTCGAAAGCCAGATTGAAGTCCGGATTGAATTTCGTACGTCCGTTCGGAAGCGCTTCATTCGTTCCGTAACCGTTCTTCTTCATCCATGCCGTTGAAGGAAAGGCGATTATCGTAGGCACATCTGCCAAAGTCACGAGAGAAGTGACAAGAAGCAGCGCCAGTATGACTAATTTCCTCATATCATTATTGTATTTATTACGTTATTACATGAACAACTCCTTATAATCCGCAAGAATCTTATCCTGTCGGAGACGTTCCTTCAGAGCCTTGAGATTCACCCTGACCTTCATGCCTATCTTATACTCTTTCTTCAGTTTCATGACATCGTGCATACCCTTGTTTGTCTCCTCAAGATACTGCAGATAGGATGACTTGAAGAAGTCATCAAAGTAGTCTTTGTGTACTTCGTATGTATCAGAACCCAACAGCGCTGGAACTGCACTCATTCCGTCCTCGGCGGGAAGTCCCTTGAAGAGCACTCCGTGTATTGCATTCCTCTTGCACACCTCGGTTGTCACCTTTTCCTTCTTACCATAACTGTACACAACGAAAATGACAAAGTTCGGGTCACGCGACTTTACTCCGGGCACACCGGCACGGGTCAACTCGTAGTTGTATTCGGCCGCGTTGTCTTTCGCCATACTCTGGGCACAGAACGCGCCCAGAGCCATGACCAGTATAAATAATTTCAGTTTGTTCATCTCTCAACTTAATGTTACTTCTTAGCTTTCTTTGCAGCCTTAGCCTCAGCATCCTTGTAAGCCTTGGGTGAAACAAGCTTTACGTAGATTGCGTCCTTTGCGGTGCCCACAAGCGTTGTGTATGTCAGGTTTGCGTCGCCCTTGTCCTCAGCAGCCTTCTGGTTCTCTTCGATATCGTCGGGGTCCGTATTGTTGTTCCACAGACCGCCCTTTTCCACCTTCAGGCTGCCGGCAGGCTTCAGAGCCACCTCACCGGTTTTCTTATCCATGACTTTTGCAAGAGGGGTCACCTCCGACTTTGATGTCAGGCCTTCCTCTGTGCCGGCCTTGACAAAGAATTTACCGTCATCTGTCGTGTAGAGAATCTCTATGGGAGAGAACTCCGGGCACTTGTTGCCCAAACGCTCGATGTTCTTGTCCAGTGCAGAGATTGACTTCTTTGCCACACTTGCCTGAAGCTTCTTTGTTGCCGTTACGCCGTCGAATGTGACAAGTGCTGCATATCCACTGGCCGTATTCACGTATTCCAGATGATAATCTGCCTTGGAGAAGTCCTTGTCCAGACCGTTGGCATAGAAACTCTCCTCGCTGTCCCATACCAGTCTGAACAGGTAAGAGTGAGATTCCACCAGGCGGAGATCTGCGGGGAATGCTGCCTCCAGAGACGACCTTGTCACGTTGACGGTCGATTCGATGGTACTCTTGATTGTGGATTGCAACATGGCGGGAGCTTTCTCCAGTTTTGCATAGAGGGGTGCTGTCTTCTCCTTGATTTTCTTGTCCACCATCTCCGATCCGCTCATGAAGTCGAAATCAGTTACGATAACGTATGTGCTGTTCAGGAGAGGGTCTGCCATAGCCTTTGCCACATCCAGCGAGGCAGTGCCTTCGTTGCGGGCGTTTGCCTTATCATCCTCACTCAGTGACATGAGGCCCAACTTGGTTATCGTCGTGTAGTTCTTGTCATAGTTGAAACTACTTCCGTCGTTTCCCTCCTTGCTGAACCACTTGCAGACGAGCCTGTTTGCCACTCCGTCCTTTTCCAGTTGCTTCAGAATAGCAGCAGCTCTTCTGTCTGTTTCATCGGGATTCTTTCTGCCCATGATAGCAGCTATTGCTTTTGCTTCCTCCTCGGATGCCGACTCGATTTTCATCACACGTTCTCCCGCATTGAATCCGTTATACTTACGGAAATGGTTCACGTAGTTCAATGTGTCGAATGCATTCTTCATTGCAGCCTCTTCGACTTTAAAGTCCAGTTGGCTGGTAATAGGCACATCCAAACGGATACTGTAGATGGAGCCGCGAACATAATCGGGAATCTTCACATCCTGTGCAAATGCACTCATCGCCAGTAAGGCCAGACAAAATGAGAAATACTTTTTCATGATACTTAAAATATTTGGTTAAACTTAGTTATCTTACAACCGCCTCAAGACACTTCTTTTCGGCTTTCAACGCGGTTTTTTACATCACTTTCGCAATGAAAACAAGGCAAATATAGGTTTTTTATTTGTATTTTTGCTAATAAATCTTAAAATTCTTTCATTTAGGCCTCGTTTTTTATCTTCTAATGCCTCAAAATACGTATGTCGCGAATGTCGCATAAAAGAAAAAAGCACTGACTTTTCTAGAAGCACTTTGTTTTGGTTTTCGTCTTTTGTCTTCATTTATCATTTGTCATTTATCATTTATCATTTAGGGCAGCGCCCGCAAGTCTGGGCGCAGCCCGCAGTAAAGGTTTTTTTATCGCTTCTCTCAGGGCTTTCTGCCTGCACTCTGATACGTGCCTGATACCTGCCTGTCTTCTGAATGACGGTGCAAAGGTACGACAGCGAAAAATCAAAAGTGACAACTTTCGTTGTAACGCACTGATGTTCTAAGAAATAATTTTTTTTTGAGATTCTGCAAAATCGGTCAGGGCGCACATCTGCGCTTATGTGTGCGTATGCACGTGTAAGAAAATTTTATAACGCGACATTTGCGACATTCGCGACACGGCTTTACGTGCGCCTGCGTACCTCATTAATCGCACGCCGTAGTATAAGGGACGGGAGCGCGCACGGTTATACTGCGTAGCAGTCATAAACCTAAAGGAGGAAAAGTTTATACCTTCCGGTAGGTTTTCTTTCTTTTCTGCTCTTTTCTTTATATAGGGGGTGCAGGGGGATAACCTTTCTTTTCTCTCTTTTCATTTCTTTTTATGTCGCAAATGTCGCAACATCGTGTTTCTTTCTATATATCAACATGTTACCACGACTTGCTGAAACGACATCAGTTTTTGGGGCATTTTTTTCAGCCAAAGTCCCGTTATCTCAACTATTTTCCGTACAATTGTCGCAAAAAAAATGAAAAGAACAGCTTGATAACCCGAATGGGGTACAATGACAAATGAATGGGAAAGCCGCTGAAAATCAGCGGCTTTCTTGTTTATGCGACATTCGCGACATTTGCGACATACGTTTTTTGTGTCCCGTCTGTCTGTTCACCTAAAAAAAGGTCGCCGGATTTGAAGTGAACCCCGGAAGTTAGACAAAAAAACTTTCGGGATTTATTATGTTAGAAAGAAAGAGAAAGAAACATGATTACGCAGATCGTCTAAAGTACATGCATCTGTTAGAAGCAGGAAAAACATTCACCTTTATCCATGAGGAATATGGCATTAACAAGGATCTACTCAAAGTTTTATGG
>JAEEZX010000010.1 GCA_016292045.1 Bacteroidaceae bacterium
CCATAAAACTTTGAGTAGATCCTTGTTAATGCCATATTCCTCATGGATAAAGGTGAATGTTTTTCCTGCTTCTAACAGATGCATGTACTTTAGACGATCTGCGTAATCATGTTTCTTTCTCTTTCTTTCTAACATAATAAACCCCGAAAGTTTTTTTGTCTAACTTCCGGGGTTCACTTCATTCTCTGCGGCCTTTTCCCTTAATATATATTTTTTTGAGTCCTTATTCTTTCTCTCCTATCCCCATGACTTTCCAGTAGGTGATGGGCATCACAGTCAGAATGAAAAACATCGTCAGGAGAGTGCCATAGCAAATTACAGCACCCATCGGAACCCACAAAGCACTGCCACCCAGAATCATCGGCACAACACCCATTGAGGCTGCAGCCGATGTCAGGAAGATGGGACGCATACGACGCTCAGCAGCCACGTGAATGGAGTCCTTGAGAGACAGATGCTCCAACTCTTTCACCTCAGCAGCATAGTCGAAGAGGATGACACCATTGCGCACCAGAATACCCATCAGCGACACAAAGCCCAGAACGCTGGTAAGCGAAAACTCGATACGCTGAATCATCAGACCCATAGCCATACCGAACACGCAAAGCGTCAGACTGACCATTATGAGGAGCGCCTCGCTGACACTCTTGAAGTGCCACAGCAGGACGAAGAAGATGATGATGACGGAGAGTACGAGGGCCGCAGCAATCTGGGGACCGGTCTCATTGTCGGCCTCATACTGTCCTCCGTATTCCAGTTGCATGCCTTCGGGCAGTTTGAGGTTCTTGAGGCGCTTCATGATTAGTGAAGTGACAATGCCCTCGTTCTGCCCGCGAGCCAGTTCTGCCATCACGGTAACGGTGCGCAGACCATTGCGATGACATATTTGTCCATACTGCCATGTAGGCACAATCTCGGCGAACTGGCGCATCGGGACGCTGGGAATGGCCTCACCCATGCTATGCAGACTCAACAGCGTGGACATATCGGTGGGAATGGCAGCTGCCAGACCGATGGGAATCAGTTCGTCCATTATATCCTGTTCCGTTGCTTGATCGGCGTCCTCTGTCTTCATCTTCACGTTGACGTCGTAGTCGCCCTCCCACGCTGTGCTCACAGTGATACCGTCGCCATAACGGAACGCCATCTGCAGCTCCACAGTCTGATTGGTGATGCCCAGGCGGCTGGCTTTGTCGTCATCTATCTTGATACGTGTAGTGGAGAGCGGTTCCAGCATATCGTGGCGCACGAGCAGTAGTTCCGGCATTTCGCGCATTATCTTTGCCACGCTGTCAGCGTAGAATGCCAGTTCCTCAAGATTGTCGCTTTTGAGGCGTACCTCAATGGGTACAGTGCACGAACTGAAGCTCAGTTGCTTGATTTTCACATAGGCTTCTGGGAAGTAATTGGTGAACTTCTTAGTGTATTCGTCCACAAGTTCCTCTGTGGCCTCGTTGCCGGTGGTGTTCACGATAAACTGCGCGTAGCTCTCAGCAGGGAACTGAGGTGCGTAGGACGTGTGGAATCGGGGCGACGAAGAGCCCTTGAACGATGCCACACCCACAACGCGCTCATCCTGACGCATCATATGTTCCAGGGAATCGGCGATGAGCGTAGTGTACTCAAGGCCCGTGCCCGAAGGCAGATATATCTCCACAGCAAATTGGTCACGATCGGCAACAGGCATCAGTTTCTGCGGTATCTGGGTGAACATCAGCGCGCCTATCACAAATCCACCGACACCCATAGCCACAGTGCCCCACGGATGGCGGAAACACCAATTGAGCAACACCTTATAATACTTGTCCATAAGGTCGAGCAGATTGAATGGTTTCTTGCCGTTCTTAGGTCTCGCTTCCCCTATGGGCTTCGTGATGAAGTAGTATTGCAGGATGGGCAAGAGCGTCTGAGCGATAATCATTGAGATGAAGAGCACAATACTGATGGCCCAGGGAAACGACAATAGGAAATCGTGCATCTGTCCCTTCATGGAGAACAGGAACGGGAAGAACGTCACCGAGATACACAGCGTGGCAGTGAATATGGACTTCAGGAAGTGAACTGTGGCATCGATGGAGGCCTGCCAGCGAGGCTTGCCCTCCGCCATCATCTCCATGTAGGAATCAATAATCACAATGGAGTCGTCCACAATCATACCCAGAGTCACAATCAGGGCCGCCAGAGTCACAGTATTGAGTTCGATGCCGAACAGATAGAAGGTGCTCAGCGAGATAAATATAGTGATGGGCATAGTGCCGGCTGCCACCATAGCCACACGCATTGGCATAATGAGCACCACCACGAGGATTACCGTAGCAATGGCTATCATCAGCTCGTGAAGGAAGTTCTTGATGGAGTCGTCCACCACCTTCTTCTGGTTTGTGATGGCATTCATCTGCACGTCGTCGGGCAACACCTTCTTGATGTTGGCCAGTTTTTCGTCTATCTCTGCACCCATGCTAGACACATCCTGTCCCTTCTTGATTTCCACGCTCAGGATAAGACACTTCTTGCCGTTATTGGTGATGAAGGACTTGGGCTTCGGATACTCACGTTTCACGGTAGCCACATCCTTCAGTTTCACGACATTGCCGCTAGCATCGGTATAAATTACGGTGTTCTCCACATCGTATATCTTGTTGAGCGCGTGGTCCACATAGATGGGTGACTCGTTGCCTTTGTTCTTAAGGCGTCCGCCGGTGGTAACGAAACCCTTGGCCTTCAGCTGCTGTCCGATGAGCAGATAGCTGATACCGTAATGAGAGAGTTTGTCGCTGTTGATATAGATGCTTATTTGGTCTTTCTGCAAGCCGTAGACGCTCATCTTGCCCACGCTGGGTATCATACGCAGCGAGTCGATGAGCTGGTTCATATAGTCGTTCAGTTCGCGGTAGGTTTTGTCCTCTGACTCCATCGACAGCAGCAGCGCTGAGGTGTCGCCGAAATCATCGTTCACCATGATAGCCAGCACGCCATCGGGTAGTGTACCTTGGAATTCTTTCACACCATGTTTGAACTTCGACCAGAATTCATCCTTGTCCGTCAAATCGTCATTCAGTTCGACGCGTATGATTGCAATGCCGTCTTTCGTAAAACTGACCGTTTTCTCCTTCTTCACTTCCTTGTAAGTGAAGATGTATTTCTCCAGAGGCTTGGTCACTTGCTCCTCCATCTCCTGCACAGTCACGCCGGGATACACGGCGATGACCAGGCCTTGGCGGATGGTGAAGTCGGGGAACTCATTTTTATTGATATGGGCCAAGCCAAATATACCCATCGCGACAAAGCAGCTGACGAGCAGAATGATGATTTGCCTGTAGTGCATCGACCACTCCTGCAAACTCATCTTTTTCTCCTTATTTTCTTCCATAACAGTTTAAACTTCAAATTACAAACTTTAAACTTTAAACCACTACTTGACAACATCAACCTTCATTCCGTTGCTCACTTTTTGCTGCCCGGCCACAATAAGGAGATCGCCCACAGAGAGGCCTCCGCTAACCTGCACACCCTGTGCTGTGGCACGTACTATGGTAATCTCGCGACGCACAGCCAGACCTCTGTTCACCACCCAGACGAAGCTCTTGTTGTCGCTGCCCAGTTGCACCAGATTGGCGGGAACGAACACGCCCGTAGTACCTATCATGTAGTTGGTGAACGCCTGACATATCATACCCGGCAACAGCAAACCTTCGGGATTATCTATTGTGGCCTTCACCTCATAAGTGCGTGCACGGGGGTCAGCACTCACGCCGCGCTCCGTCACTATTCCAGAAAACTCGCGACCGCCCAGCGCTGGCACTATAATTTTCATCACCGAACCCTTCTGGATGCGCTGAATGTCATCCTCGGGAACGGCAATCTTCACCTTCACTGTGCCTATGTTCACCAGTTTTACAACAGTCAATCCCGGTGCTGTAGTCTGTCCGGCATCAGCCGTCTTGCTGGAGACATATCCGCTGAAAGGCGCGTAGAGCTTAGCATCCGCCAGCGACTTTCTAGCCATTGCCTCCTGAGCCACTGCCGACTTAAGATGGTTTTCAGCCATCACCCACTCCATTTCCGGCAGCGCACCGCTTTCATAGAGCGCTTTCATACGTTTGTGAGTATCTTGGGCCTGTTCCAAAGCCGTCTTAGCTATGATGTGGGCGTTTGTCAAAGTTGTAGGATCAAGTTCTGCAATCAGCTGACCCTTGCTCACATTCTGACCCTCGTTCACGTAGATACGTTGTATCGTGCCGCTCACTAAGAACGACAGCGAAGCACCGCTCGATTCCTGTATAGTACCCGAGAAACCCTGCTCTCCGTGCACCGGCTCAGCGTGCAGTTCCTGCACTTTCACCCTCACAATCTGCTCCTCATCGGCCTGTTTCTTCTCTCCGCAGCTATAAAGCGCCATCAACGCCACAACAGCCGTCAACACTCGAATCGTTTTCATGTGTTTCGTTTTTTCTATTGTTTTCCTGTATTTTACATGCATTAAATACGGCAAAAATAGTTATTTTTTTGTTTTCCAACACATTTTTCTTTGAAAAATATCGCAAAAAGACCCATTTTTTAATTATCTCCCAACTTGTCAACTTCTCAACTAGTCAAATTGTCAACTATTTTTAATATCTTTGTTGTCGAAAATAAAAAATGATTCAAACAATCATGAAAAAAACAATTATCATAACGACGCTCCTCATCATGGCACTGGGAACAGTAGCGCAAATCAAGGTTGAAGTCTCCGAAGCCGTGGAACTTATGGGCATCCTTTCACGCACAGCGGGATACGAGGAATACTGCCACAATGCGGCCGGACAATACTCAAAGGATACGGAGGATTGGTTCGCCCTGCACAAGAATCATCCAACCATACCCTACTATCAGGACATCCGCGCCAAATACGGTATCAGCTACGAGAAGGTGACTAACATGGCTGTACACCTTGATATAGAGAAGGGCAAGGTGAAACTCGTGGGCGACAGGAAAGAACTCAACAACGGATGGAAAAACGTGGACCTCGATGACTTCGTAAGCCGTCTCAACCAATTTTACACCGACACCCGTTTCCACGAATTTTTCGAGCAGCACCGGGCATTCTACGCCGAAGCAACACAATGGTATCAAAACAACATGATGCCGGCGTTCCATCCAGAATGGTACGGTCGCTTCTATTATGGCAAAGAGACGACGGAGACATTTCGTGTCATTATCGGCTTCACCCACGGCTACAATAGCAATGGTGTATGGCGCCAGTTGCCAGGCAAGCCCAGAGAGGTTATTGCCGTCTGCGGTTACTATCTCGATTCGGCAAAGAGAGGTCCGAAATTCGACGCTGCGATACTCATCCATGAGATGTGCCACTCGTTTATCAATCCTCTGCTCGACGATGCCACCAACGCCGCAATGATGCAGGACATAGGTCAGAAACTCCTCCGGCTATCCCAAGCCGCAATGATGCGGCAGGCATACAACAACTGGCAGATAGTCATCAACGAGAGTCTCGTACGTGCCTCCGTCATTATATATTTGATTGACAACGGTTTCAACAGGAACGTAGCCGGTAGTGTGTTAACCTCGGAAATGACAAACAACGGCTTCCTGTGGATGCCCGAACTGGTCGCATCCCTCCGTCAATATGCCGCCTATCGAGACAAGTACAGAACGCTGAACGACTACTACCCAGAAATAGCCCGCTGTCTCAGTAAATACCTCGACACAGAGACCTCAAGGATTACGAAAGCCTTGGAATAATTACCTCCACCCTTTCTCCCACCACACGGAACTTTATCTCTTGTCCGGCAAAGACAAAACCATAGATACGCTCCGGGTCGTCATGATAGTGGGGACGCGGGTCGGCTGACAGCAGTTCGCAGAGCGACCGGCGTAGAGACTCATCCATACCATCCATAGACTCCGGCAAGACCACCTCCAACGGACGGAACTCACGCAGCACCTGCTCCGTGAAACCGCCACGCGCCTCTGGACGGGCATCCGTGTAGGGAAGATAGGGTTTTATGTCTAGAATCGGCGTACCGTCCTTCAAATCCGCTCCGGCAACGTGAAGCACGGGACCGTCCTTGCTGTCAAGTTCCACCTTCAGGAGCTCCACACAGGAAAGGCCGATATGATTGGGACGGAATGGACTACGCGTAGCAAACACACCCATACGTTTGTTGCCCCCCAACATGGGAGGACGCACTGTGGGCGACCACCCCTCCACCTCGCTGAACTGCCACAGAAGCCACACATGGGAAAACTCCTCCAGTCCGCGAAATGCCTCGGGATTGCGAAACTCCTTTTCAAAAACTATGCGCGAATGCACCGAACGCACCAGACCGCTCTGGCGGGGAATGCCGAACTTGCCCCCGAACGGGCTCTCTATGTGCGCAATAACTGTCACTGCATCATCAGATAGCGCTTGAAATCGACAAAGTCCTTAGTCATCTCCACCGACTGTTTCTCACCGCGCATGAATGCCTGCAGACGCTCCGGAATAGCCACATCGCAGGAAAGGATGGCATCCACCTTCTCCTTGAACTTGGCGGGGTGTGCCGTCTCGCAGAAGAAACCCGTCTCGCCTTCCTGCAAGCCATCTTTCAGCGCCTGATAACCGCAAGCTCCGTGGGGGTCGAGCGTATAACCCGTCTCATCGTAGCACTCGCGCATGATACGGGCGATTTCCTTGTCGGTGTAGGTGGCACCCGAAATGAGCGCCGTGATATTCTTGTGGGAACGTCCATAGAGATCCCAGATACGTGCAAAATTAGAAGGATCGCCCACATCCATGGCATTGGCAAGCGTCTGTACGGATGCCTTGGGATGGTATTCGCCCGTCTGGAGGAAGCGGAAGAAGATGTCGTTGGCATTGTTGGCAGCGATGAAGCGCTTGATAGGCAGTCCCATACGATGACCGAAAAGGGCGGCGCAAATGTTGCCGAAATTGCCGGAAGGCACGCAGCACACAAGCGAGTCGGCCTTGCCCAGACGCTTCATTTGAGCGTATGCCCAGAAATAATAGAAAGCCTGCGGAAGGAAACGCGCCACATTGATAGAATTGGCGGAGGTGAGACGCATGTGTGCATTGAGTTCCTCGTCCATAAAAGCGGACTTTACGAGCGCCTGACAGTCGTCAAACACGCCGTCCACCTCCAGCGCCGTGATGTTGCGGCCGAGCGTAGTAAACTGGCATTCCTGAATGGGCGACACCTTGCCCTTGGGATATAGTACATAGACATGAATGCCCTCCACACCGAGGAAACCGTTGGCCACGGCACTGCCCGTGTCACCACTGGTGGCCACGAGGACATTTACATCATCGCCGTTACCATCCTTGCGCAGGAAATACTGCAGGAGACGCGCCATGAAACGGGCACCGACGTCCTTGAACGCCAGTGTGGGACCATGAAAGAGTTCCAGACTGTAGATACTGCCCGTCACCTTGACTACGGGGCAGTCGAATGCCAGCGTGTCGCAGACAATACGATGGAGCGCCTCTGTCTCAACATCCTCGCCGAAGAAGCAGTCCGCAACTGAGCAGGCAACCTCCTGAAACGTCATCTTGTCGCACTTCTCGAAGAACTCCTTCGGGAGCGGTTTGATACGCTCGGGCATGTAGAGTCCTTTGTCTTCTGCCAAACCCTTCACCACAGCCTTTTCCAGTGTGGCGACGGGGGCTTTTCCGTTTGTGGAATAGTATTTCATGTTAATCTGTATTCTTGTGTTATGCCATCACACCTTCATCAGTGCGTCGATAAATCCGTTTCCCTCGAGCAGTCCGTATACACCTTCCTTCGCGGCATCCTCGTCGAAGGTCTTCACCCCGTCGGCCTCCATACCGGGAGCGTAGATGACGAAGGGAACGGGTTCTGCCGTATGGGTGCGGTGAGCAACAGGTGTGGGATGATCGGGCAGCAGAGCCACTGCCACCTTGTCGCCGCACTCTCTGATGAACTGCTCCGACTGCGTTGCCTCCAACACGAGTGCTATCAAACGCTTGTCGAGATTCTCTATTGTCTTGAGTTTCAGCTGCAGGTCGCCGTCGTGACCGGCCTCGTCGCTTGCCTCCACGTGCACATAGACGAAATCGTCGGTGCGCAGTGCATCGATGGCAGCCTGTGCCTTTGCCTCGTAGTCAGTATCCCAGAGACCTGTGGCACCCGGAACATTGATGACACGCAGTCCGGCATACGTACCAATACCCCTGATGAGGTCGACAGCAGTGATGACGGCTCCGCGACGTATCTGTGGATAGGTTTCGGTGAGCGGTGTCATCCGGGGACGATAGCCCCCACCCCACGGCCAGATACTAGTGGCCATGTCCATACCCTTGCGGGAGCGCTCCTGATTGAGCGGATGAAGAGGCAGCAGTTCCTGACTCCTGCGAATAAGGTCGCACAAGAGACGCGCTGTGTTCTCAGCTTCGGGGCACTCGGCCTTCGGAAGTTTGTCTTCCCACGTCTGCAGGGGCACATCGTGGGGCGGCGTGCAACTGACACGCTTGTCGCCTCCCTTGATGACAAGAAGATGGCGGTATTGCACTCCCGTGTAGAAATGCACCCGTTCGCTGCCGAGCTCCTTCTCCAGATAGCGTATCAGCGTGTCGCCCTCCTCTGTCTCCAGACGACCACAGGAATGATTCTTCAATATGTCACCCTCCACACAGACGAGATTGCAGCGCATCGCAAGGTCGCCCTCCTCGAGCTCCACACCAATGGATGCAGCCTCGAGAGGGCCGCGTCCCTCGTAGACCTTCCGCTGGTCATAGCCCAGTATGCTGGAGTTTGCCACCTCGCTGCCGGGATGAAAACCGTCCTGCACCGTACGCAGCAGTCCGTTGCGACCGTGCTCAGCGAGCCAGTCCATGTGTGGCGTATCGGCATACTGCAACAGCGTCTTGCCGCCAAGATCGTCGCGGTGCCAATCGGCCATGCCGTCGCCAAGAATGATGATATGTTTCATTTATGCCAGACTCATTATGTCAGCGAACACACCGGCAGCCGTCACCGACGCACCGGCACCGTAGCCCTGTATCAGCATGGGATATTCGCGATAACGCTCCGTGGTGAGGAGCACAATATTGTTGGAACCCTCGAGGACGTAGAACGAATGGTCCTGCTCAAACTCCTCAAGCGACACACTGCCCTTGCCGTTCTCGTAGCGGGCGACGAAGCGCCACACCTTGTGTTCGCGCTCCAAACGCCGGCGACGCGTCTCGAAGTCGGCATCAAGAGTGGGCAGATTCTTCCAGAAATCCTCCATAGAGCCCTCGAAGAAACTCTTTGGAATGAAGAGGTTCGCCTCCACATCCTCCTGATTTATCTCATAACCTGCCTCGCGGGTCAGTATCACAAGTTTGCGGATAACGTCCTTACCGGAGAGGTCGATACGGGGATCCGGTTCGCTGTAACCCTCCGCCTTCGCCATCTCGACAGTCTTGGAAAACGGTATGTCAGCTGAAATCTTGTTGAAGATGAAGTTGAGCGTGCCGGAGAGCACAGCCTCTATCTTGAGTATCTTGTCGCCCGAGTGGCGCAGGTCGTTGATGGTACGTATGATGGGCAGTCCGGCGCCGACGTTCGTCTCGAAGAGAAACTTCACACCGCGCTTCTGAGCCACCTGCTTCAGACGGCGGTAGTTGTCGTAGTCGCTGGATGCCGCAATCTTATTGGCAGCCACCACGTTGATATTGTGTTCGAGGAAGTCGCCATAAAGCCCGGCCACCTCAGCGGATGCCGTGCAGTCGACGAAGACGCTGTTGAAGATATTCATACCTATCACCTCGTCGTGCAAGCGCTGTATATCGCTGGCTGGAGCAGATTTAAGACGCTCACGCATATTCTCCGTGAGCTCCACACCGCCACGATCGAAGATGGCGTTGTGACCGGAGGCTACACCCACCACATTGAGAAAGAGACCTTCCTCCTTCTTCAGCTTCTCCTGCTGCAGACGTATTTGCTCAAGCAGCTGACCGCCGACAGTACCCACACCGCAGATGAAGAGGTTGAGCACCTGATATTCCGACAGGAAGAAAGAGTCGTGAATGGAGTTGAGCGCCTTGCGCAGACTGTCCTCCTGAATGACGAACGATATGTTGGTCTCCGAGGCACCCTGAGCACAAGCGATAACACTGATACCGCTACGTCCCAGCGTGCCGAACAGCTTGCCGGCAATGCCGGGAGTGTGTTTCATGTTTTCACCCACGATAGCCACCGTGGCAAGACCCCTCTCGGCTTTCATGCGGAACATACGGCCGTCCTCGATTTCTTTCTGGAACTCCTCGTTGAGCACGCGACATGCCTTGTCGGTGTCACTGTCCTGCACACCAATACTGGTACTGTTCTCCGAAGATGCCTGTGACACCATGAAGACGGAGATACCATGCTGCGCCAGAGAGGTGAAGATACGCTGGTTCACACCTATCACACCCACCATCGAGAGACCGCTCACAGTAATGAGACTCGTGCCTTTGATGGAGGAAATACCCTTGATACTTTTGTGTTCGTCCATCTTCACCGTCTGCTTGACGATGGTACCGGCAGCACCGGGATTGAAGGTATTCTTGATAAGTATGGGTATGTTCTTGCGACAAACGGGATATATCGTCGGGGGATATACCACTTTTGCACCGAAATTACAGAGCTCCATGGCCTCCACGTACGAGAGTTCGGGAATAACGTATGCCGTGGAAATCACTTTGGGATCCGCCGTCATGAATCCGTCAACATCCGTCCATATCTCCAGTATCTCGGCATCGAGGGCTGCTGCAATGATGCTCGCCGTGTAGTCGCTGCCGCCGCGTCCGAGGTTCGTCACCTCGCCGCTTTCTGCGTCTGAGGAAATAAAACCGCCCACAACATTCAGCTTCGGCAACGTCTTAAAGGCCTCTTTCACCAATTCCACAGTACGATCCTGCGCCAACACGTTGCGGCCGTTCTGCTTCATGGTCTTGATGAATTCGCGCGAGTCCTTCCACTCTGCTCCGCTCACCAGATTTGCCACAATTCGCGAAGAAATACGTTCGCCGTAAGACACTATCGTGGCCTCCGTTTTGGGCGAGAGGTCGCGTATGAGGAAAACACCCTGATAGATGCTCTTCAATTCATCCAGCAGCGCCGTCACTTCTTCGAGCAGCGGTTTTCGCTTCGCCTCGTCGGTGATGACTGCATTTATGAGATTCACATGGCGTGACACCATGTCCTGGAACATATCTCCGTAAGTTTTGTCTCCTGCCATCGCCATTGTCGAGGTTTTGAGCAACTGGTCTGTGATGCCTCCAAGGGCACTCACCACTACGACTACCTGCTCGCTCTCGCTCTCAACGATGCGCTTCACCGACAGGATACTTTCCACAGAACCGACGCTGGTTCCGCCAAACTTCAATACTTTCATTTCGATGTAAAATAGTATTTCTCGGCAAAGATACGAAAAAATACTGAATTCAAGCCTTATTTCCCTGTAAATAATATCGCTCACAGCCATATTTTCCACCACATATCCCCAAAAACTCCCACATAGAAGAAAAAAAGGAGCCCTCACACGCGCACGACTCATTTATTTTATATATATTTGGGCTGTAAAGCGTTATTTACATAATGAAAAGATGAGAAAAAACATCATATTAGGCATTTTAGTATGCTTTCTTTCGCTGCAAGGCATCGCACAGAATCCCAATCAAATGCCGAAAAAGGCACAGAAAATAAATCTCTCAGAGCGCTGGGGCAACTACGAGCGCAGACAGTATTTCGGCGTTCGTTTCGGTATGAACGTATCACAGGTGATGTTCTACGGTCCCGATGTGAACAACAGTTCGCGCATAGGACTCAACGGCGGCGTCGTAGCAGGTTTCATGCTGGCAAAGACAGCACCAATCTTCTTGGAAACCGGATTGCTATATCAGGGTAAAGGTGCTTATATCAACGGCGGCAAGAAGAATGAAATCACCATACGTCAGCACTTCCTTGAGATACCAATCCTCTTCAAATACAAGATACAGACCAGCGTCGACAACCTGAAAATACAGCCTTTCCTCGGAGGTTTCATTGCAATAGGGCTCGGCGGTGAGACACGCTTCTACAACGCAGACCCGCGGCTCTACCCTGTGGATGAACGCGGACGCTACAAGAGAGGCACTTTCAGCGACGGAGCATTTCGCGGTTTCGATGCCGGACTGAAGATGGGGTGCGGTATGTCGTACAGGAATTTATATGCAGAACTCTCCTACAGTATAGGCATCATGAATGCCGCCCAAAAGGAATTCAACGACTTCGGTTTCGACAACTTCGACAATAGCATCCACAACGGCAATTTCGCCATCACACTCGGACTTGATTTCTAACTACTTGCATCATATATGAAAAGACTATTCACATTGCTTGCACTCTCGCTCCAAATAACCGTAATGATGGCAGAAGTGCAGGCATTCATGAAACTGTGGGACAACAAACACACTTACCCGCAAATCAATCAGATAGAGTTCAAGGGCGACGTACCCACACTCGACAGTTACAACGCCATCTACGGCCACGGAGCCATGATGGAGAACGAATACTGGGGACTGCGCCTCTATATGGACCACCGTCAGAGCATCGATCTCTTCGGCAAGAGCGGCAGCGCACTCGAACTGCATCTCACCAACTTCTATTCCACACGCGAGGATATGGCGCGCGGTTTGGGATGCGACATCCTGTGGGCGGGTCAGAGCGTTGCAGCTGGCTCGTTCCGTGGTTTCATACCCGACAGCACCGACGAGAACGGACACATGAAGGGACACACCACCTACGTAGACTCCGTATCTGCACGCGGACAGCGTATCATGAAGGCCGGCCCTGACACCTGCGCCGTAATGCTGTGGGATCGCGACTGGCTCTACAACGGCCACCACATCTATATGCAACAGGTCTACAGCATGCGCAGCGGAAGCCGTGAACTGGAAATCGACATTTATTTCAAGGGAGAAAGTGAAGACGACCTTTTCGCCACCGGAGCACAGAAACTCGAACTCGACAATCAGGGCTTCATCGAGATGTTGGGACGTCCCGATGTGGATACCTCCAATGCAACAATGCTGCTTGCCTCATGGGGTCGCAACGTGCCCGACAAGAATGCACCAGACCTCATTGAGGGTGTAGGCATCGGTGTGAAGGTGGCATTGCCCTACGTTGTAACAACGATAGAGGACGACATCAACTATCTGGCGGTGCTGCGTCCCATAAACCACCACATACACTACACACTAACAGTCTGCTCCCTGCGAGAAAAGGAAGGACCTAAGAGCGCCGAGGATTGGTTCAACATGCTAAGAACAAATTAAACAAACCATGAATAAGAGACACATTCTACTGACAGTCATGTGCGCGCTGACACTGACACAGACGCTGCACGCAGAAGAGGAAATCAACGACCAGAACACACCGCTGCATCTGCTCGCCCCCGACTATAAGATGCCCTACGGCGCACTCAAGAGCGAGGACGTGAAAGCTACACTCGACCGCGTGTTCTCATGGTGCAAGGAAGGCACCTTCCGCCTCGATTCCTACGAATGGGGCATCACCTATCAGGCACTCATGCGAGCCTCCGACGTGACTGGCGAGAAACAGTATCGCGACTATGTGGGCCAGAGTCTCAAGAAGGTGGTATCCAGTCCGATGCGTCGTCTCACCGCACTCGACGACTGCGGCACCATCACCACCGCCATGATGAAATTCGACGGCAAGAAAGGCGGCAAATACGACAAATACATAAACGGCTACAACGACTTCATATTCAACAAGCAATACAAACTGCCCAACGGTATGTTCGCACGCACACGCCCGCAGTTCAACACCATTTGGCTCGACGACATCTATATGGGTATACCCGCAATGGCTGAATACGCTATCTGGGCCGGTGACAGCAAGAAGATGGACGAGGCCGTCACGATGTTCTTCCATTTCGTAGAACGCATGTGGCGCCCCGAGAAGAATATCTACCGTCACGGCTATGTGGAGGGTCTTGCACAGCAACCCACCTACTCGTGGGGCAGAGCCAACGGATGGGCACTGCTCACCAACACCGAACTGCTCGATATGGTGCCCGCCGACCATCCCATGCGCGGTGCTCTCCTGGAACAGTACCGTAAACACCTGAAGGGACTTTGCGACCTGCAGAGCTCCGAAGGTCTCTGGCATCAGCTTCTCGACCGCAACGACTCTTATCTCGAGACATCCTGTACCGCCATCTACTGCTATTGCATCGCGCGCGGTATTAATAACGGATGGATTGAGGGTATCACCTACGGCGGTGTGGCACAACTCGCATGGCACGCCCTCTCCACCAAGGTGGACGAGAAGGGACGTGTGCTCGGCACCTGTGTGGGCACAGGTATGGCGTTCGACCCCGCATTCTACTACTATCGCCCCGTTTCCAGTGCTGCTGCACACGGCTACGGTCCTATGCTCTGGGCTGCTGCCGAGATGATAGAGCTTCTCAAGCATTGGTATCCGCGCACCAACGATTCCGGTCTCCACTACTATTCCACCGAGCAGACCAATCCCGCTCCCCTCTTCTTCCTCACGCCCGACGGCAAGGGAGAATCCATCAACGAGTGGTAAACGCATTAGCAAGCTGCTTATGAATCAGTTGTATGAAGCCATAAACTCTACGGACGTCACGTTCGCAAGTTCTATCTACAAGCTATTCCTGAGTCTCGTGCTGGGGGCTGTGGTCGGTTTCGAGCGCAGGCAGAAAGGACAGGTTGCCGGCATGCGCACCTTCTCCCTGATAGCGATGGGAGCCACATTGGCAATGATTGTGAGCATATATATCCCGCAGGAGTATCTCGGACTGAAGAACGGTGACCCGGGTCGTATTGCTGCACAGGTAATATCCGGTATCGGTTTTCTTGGTGCCGGTGCCATCATTCAGATGAAGGGTTCGGTGCGCGGCCTCACCACCGCCGCCGGTATATGGATGACAGCCTGTCTGGGATTGGCAGTAGGTTCCGGTATGTATCTGACAGCCACGGTGGCATGCGTACTGATTCTTGTTGTCTACCGCATACTTGAACAGATAGAGAAGATATTCCTCAAGAGTGCGGAACAGAAGATCGTGCGTATCAAGATAGACAAGATTGTCACCGACAGCACGCCTTACAGGCAGTGCTTCAGCAAATTCCGTGTGCATATCTCGGACGAGTTCCTCCGCTACGACTACACGCAGGGTGTCACCACCATCAATTTCATGGTGCGCTCCAAGGACGACACCGACTTCATCGGTCTCTTCGAGTGCATCCGTGCTCTTGGCGACACGCTGTCAATCACTCTCACCAACGAGGTGAATAACTGAACAAGGCCCTCTTCTCCCACGGATCCGTGGGAGAGCAGGCCGTTGTATAAAAAACAAAAAAGCCTTCGAGAAAAATCTCAAAGGCTTCTTTGTTAAAACGGCGGCTACCTACTCTCCCACGGGTGTGCAGTACCATCGGCGCGGGCGGGCTTAACTTCTCTGTTCGGAATGGGAAGAGGTGGAACCCCGCCACTATAACCACCTTAAGGCTTCGCAGTGTTTACACTGTAAAAG
>JAEEZX010000011.1 GCA_016292045.1 Bacteroidaceae bacterium
CTCCAGGCCGGTGAACAGTTTCTCGAAATAGTTGAGACACTTCGACACGCTGCTGCTGTTGTAGTCCGTACCGTCCCACGGACTGCCCCATCTCCATCCGTTGAAATACATGTTGGGCGTATCCATCACGCCGTGCAGCACGACGGTGTTGCCGTGTGTGTCCTTCAGTTGGTTGCCCTCCACGTGTAGGCTGGGCAAACGTCCATCGTTTTGCTGTGTCGTCACGGGATTCTGGGCGGAAGCGCTCGCACCCAGCATCACTCCCACGCTAATCATTAAGGATTTAAGGACGCTTCTCATAATATTTCCTGATTACAATGTTATCACCATTCTTCTTCCTCGTCGTCCCAGATAGATTCGCGTGCGTCAACGGTGGTTGAGCGGTTTGCATTACCGCGGCCAAATCCCATTGTTACAGGTGAAGTAGCCAACATATGTTTTGTGTTCAATTTTGCCAATAGTACTGACGGCTTAATATATGTCTTTTTCATTGTTGTTTGTTTTACTTTAGAATTTGACCATTTGTGCTATATTTCACACCATTCTTCACGATGACGATTTTGCCGCTTTCGAAGTACTTGCCGTCATTCATTCTGGCATTCTCGCCGTCCTCACTGATTTCCTGAAGCGTGATTCCTGTTTCGTCGCCTCCCTCGAAGTTAAGCAGCACGTAGCGGGCACCAGCGGGCCTACCTTCCGGAGTATTAGCAAGGTCGAGGTAAGCACGAGTGGCATTGATGCGCGGTTCTTCGTCGGCAACAACTCTCAACCACTGGCCATCAGAGAGCACGTAATTATCGGCAGGCGCTTTTATTGGTTTCAACGTGCCGGTAAGACCATTCAAATGTGTAGCGCTTGTCACGGTGTTGGGGGTTGCCGATTTCGTTGCGGTTACGGTTGTAGCTGTAGCTTTAAGTATGTATGCCTTGCCGGCAGCGATGTTGCGGTCTGCAACTTCTTCAATATAGAGTTCGCTGGGTTCTGTTTTGCTGTCAACACCGACTACCTGATAAACAGTTGCTCCAGAGACAGTAGCATCGTAAGGCAGGCAGAACGTCAGGTACTTGTCGACGGTGGTGGCGCGCTGGAAACCGGCAAAAGAATAGCGGTTGTAAGCCTTCAGATAGACGGCTGTCTCACTCTGACTATTGTCGTTCATATACCAGTTCTTGCTATCTCGCTGTGCTACGCTCCTGAAGGTGAAGCCCTGGTCTGTGACGTAAGCGATTTCCCAAAGGGCACCTTTGTCGTAGTCAGTACCATATTTGGCAGAAACACCTGCTCCGCAGAAGATGCCGCCATACATACCCAAATTGATGTAAGGACCACTGTCAATACCACCTGTGTAGTCAGAGCCGTCGGCATTATATACCTTGATGCGGTAGTAGGTGTTGGCATCCACTACGATAGGCTGTGCCATATAGTAAAGTGCCGGCTGGCAGGCCACCACGTCGTAGGGGTTGCCCGACTTCATGTCCTGATTGTAGTTGGGATAGGTTCCTGCATCCTGGAAATAGAGCATCTTGGCATCGTTCTCTGCGGTAAGCATGAAGAGATTCTCGGTCAGCTCGTTGACGGTGGTGAACTCTGCAGGTGTTGTGGAGCTGCGGAACTCGTTTTCGTCGTAACATGTCCAGTAGGCAGCATCGACCTGTACACCCCCGTTGATGTTGAGGTATTTGCCGCCGAGCGTGGTATTTGAGCTGGCGCTCTTGAAGGCGAACATGCCATCGCGCACCTCTATCTCCCACAGTCCGTTGTTGTCGCTGTCGCTGCCATACCTGTGGGCCTTGCCCGTTTCTTCACATGCTCCGGCAAAGTACCAGCTGCGCCATGAGCTATAAGGATTCAGCGCATTACCACCATCGATACCTCCTGTAGCCGATTGCTTGTCGTTGTTGTAGATGCGCAAGGCGTAGTACTTCTTCGTATCGACAGTGATAGCCTCAGCCTTGAACAGATAATAAGCCGTACCATTGGCTATAGCCGCGGCATCACGTACATAGGCATCCTGTGTTGCTCCGTTCCATAAGAAGGTTTTCACCATGTTGTCGACAACGGAAGTCAGCACAAAATAGTTGCTGGTCAACTCGTCCACGGTGGTGTATTCCGTGGCCTTTACTCCCGTGATAGCAAAGAGGAGCGAACAAATGATTAATGTAATTTTCTTTTTCATGTTATTTATTTGTTAGGTTGTTGATTAAATTAAGTTGCAAGAAGTTCGTGTATAAGTATGTACCATCCGAAGATACAGATAATCCAAACGAGGGTGCAAAGACATTTTTGTAGTTTCATCTTCTTTAGTATTATAATGTTATTATTCTTTTTTTCATCGTTTTTTGCTGTGGTCTCGTTGTTGTTCCAAAATGTCCCTCGCCCTCGCAGCGAGGGACATCTTTAAACTAATCTACAAATTTATTAACTTATACATGAAAAGAAATCTATTATTATCTGTTTTCCGCTTTTGACGCCGCAAAAATAGCGAGAGTCTCCAATATTTATTTTCGTTGATGTTGCGAATGTGTTTATCATAAGTTGCAAAATGGGCTAAAAAACAAAAATATCAGCCTTTTTTTTTGCCGTGTTGCACAAAAATCAGTTAATTTTGCAACACGAAATAAACGTAAATGAGATGAAATTACGGATTGTCCACCTTATCGTATCTATACTTTGCATGTTGGGCGTCGAAGCACAGATGGCACGATTCTTTTCCGCAGACGGCGAGCTATACAACAGCCATGCGTCGTGTCTCATGCAGGACGGTCGCGGCTTCCTCTGGGTTGGCACGCACTACGGGCTTGTACGCTACGACGGACACCGTTTCCGTCATTTCATCCACTGCGACAACGATTCGTTGACGTTATGCTCGAACAAAGTCCTGTGCATGACACCGCGCAGCAATGACGGCAGCTTTCTCGTAGGCACCGACATAGGAGTTGACTGCTATAATCCGCAAACGCAGGATTTCAGCCACCTGAAATTGACCGAAAGTGGTGGACAGCACATCTACGGAGGGCATTTCTGCTGTATGTTGCCACTGCACAGTGGTGAGATACTGGCTGCAGCAACCGGTTGGGGCATTTTCCGTCTGAAGCCGGGAGAAGAAGAGCTCCTGCAGGATTCCAGCATAAAATTCAACGGTTTTTCCGAGGTTATCCATATGACAGAAGATGCTGACGGCAACGTCTGGATGCTGACCACCCAGATGGGAATATGCCGATTAAATCTGGATAAACGGGGAAATGTCACGGACATGAGAAAATACATGGAAGAGACATCACCCCTGCTGGGCCTTACCTCTATCTGCACTCTTCCTGACGGTACTGTCGCCGTTGGAACCACGTATGACGGTGTCTATCTCTACGACACCCGTACAGACAGCTTCCGTCATCTGCAGGCATCCGGCCGGATGAACGTGGCATCGCTTTGCACCACTGGCGACGGATGTCTGCTGATAGGCACCGAGGGCCACGGAATGAGCATCTATCGCCCGGACGACGGCACAGTCACGCCTTGCGGCTACTACTGCCACGAAATTGACGTGACAACACAGAAGGTCTATGATATTAAGGAAGACCGCGAGGGGAATGTCTGGATGGCTTGTTTCCAGAAAGGGCTATTGATGCAGCCCGCCTGCGGCAACGGTTTTTCTGTCATCGGTCAAAAATCTTCCAACAACATCATAGGGACACATTGCGTCATGTCTGTGATGCAGGGCCGCGATGGCACGCTGTGGGTGGGCGCCGACAATGACGGACTCTATCAAATTGAACAGAATCAGCCCATCAGACATCTCGTCCCCTTTGCCACCGTGATGGGTATGACCGAAACCGCTGACGAACGGCTCTGGATAGCCACCTATATGAACGGATGCGGTTGGGTGGACAGGAATACGGGGGCGTACCATCAGTTGGATTTCACGCGCTCTGGTGATGCGCTGCACGCAATGAATGTGGTGGAAGACGGTAAGGGAAGGCTGTGGATAGCCACCAACGGCGACGGACTGCTCTGCTACGAACCCAGGACAGAAGAGACGGTTAGCTACAGAGCCGATCCCGGCCATATGGAACGCACCAATGTGGTGGCAAACAACTGGCTGGGAACGCTAACGGTGAGCAAAGATCGCCGACGTCTTTACGTATGCATGAGTGCGGGTATGATAAGTCTGAACCTGCAGGCAGACACTTTCGAACTAATGAACGGAAACAAGGTGCTGCTGGGAGGGGTTGCAGTCCGGGCTGTCCGGGAGGATGACAGGGGCCGGCTGTGGATTGCCACGTCAAAGGGACTCAGTTGCTTCGACGGAAAAGAACTGACGACGCTGACGATGAGCGACGGACTGCCTGCGGAGGATGTGACATCGCTGGAACTGGAAGATGACGGAACGGTGTGGGTTGGCACTGTGCACGGGCTGGCGCACTACAATCCCGTCACAAATCAGGTGAACTGCTACTTTGCGGCCAGCGGACTGCAGGGCAACGAGTACAGCAACGGAGCGTCATGTCGTGACTCCGGTGGACGGCTGTATTTCGCCGGCAACAACGGCATCACATATTTCCTGCCGGCAAATATCAAGTCGCAGCCTATGAATTTCAGGCCGCAAATCATCAGCATCACACTCAATGGCCGGGAAATGACAGCAGACAACCTTTCCTTTGCCCATAACGACAACACCTTTACCATTGCGCTCTCTACAATGAACTTTGCACGGGCTGAGGCTCTGCAATATGCCTATCGCACAGACAATGGAACATGGACTATGCTGCCACAGGGCAGTGCCGATCTTACGCTGAGCCATCTGGCACCGGGCAAGTACAATTTCGAGGTAAAGGCCACCGACGGACAGGCGGAATCTGAAATCCTGCAGTTCCAGGTCGTTGTGCGTCCTCCGCTCTATGCCACATGGTGGGCGTACACATTGTATGCGTTGTTGGCTGTACTCGTTCTTGTACTGTATCTGCGTAACCGTCAGCGTAAGGAACAGGCACGCTTGCGACTGCAGGAGTTTATCCACCGGCATGAGTCCGACGAGCAGCGTCTCAGCGACCTGCAGGCCACCGTTGATGCCTATACCACACAACTGCGCCAGAACAGACAGCGCGACAATATTGTATCCACCATCGCCAATGAGCCGGCCCCGGCCACTGAAGAACCTGCCGACCCGTCACCGGACGACCGTCTTCTGGAACGTGTTTTGCATGTAGTGAGCAATCACATCACCGACCCCGACCTCAGCGTGGAGCTCATTGCACAGGAGGTGGGCATCAGTCGCTCACACCTGCATAGGAAGATGAAGGAACTGACCAGTCAGACCACCGTTGATCTCATCCGCAGCATCCGCCTCCAGCGTGCAGCGCGTCTGCTCTCTGAGGGCAAGATGTCTGTCTCCGATGTGATGTATGCCTGCGGATTCAGCTTCGCCTCTTCCTTTACTACGACGTTTAAGAAGTTCTATGGTGTGTCACCGACTGAGTACATGCGAACCATGAACAAAAGTTAAGCGATAAAAGCGATGCAAACGTTTCTCCCCTCGGAGATATAAATCGTTTCAAGAAAATACTCATGAAACAAATGAAACGAACGAAACGAACGAACGAAACAAAAAGGTTGCCCATATCGAGCAACCTTTCTTTAATGCCATAATCTATGGCTCTCCAAGCCTGTTGACAATGCTTTCATGCGCCCTTTCGGGCATCCTCTTCCGTCGCCAGCCGCTGCGCTTGCACAGTTGAGAAAGGGATTTGACTCTTTCCCCGCGTTTTTCCATCTCCCTTCGGAAGAGTCTTCTGCTTTGTCTCTCGCCTACGGGTTTGCCGCGAACACCCACGGAACAGTATTCCCGTGCCATTGATGAAAAGCTATCCTTCATGGCTATGCACTTAGAGCTTTTTCCTCCATGTACGGCAGTCGGTAGAGGCCTCGCGACAGATGTTCCCATCCCCTTTCGCTGATGAGACGCCATATCGTGGTGCGGCTAAGCGGCGCGAACGCCTCCTCTTCCCTAAGAGCCTCCCAATTAACATCTTCTCCTGCGTGCCTTGCCTCAAAGTCTTCAAAAGCTTTCTTGCGGGCGGCATTCACCTCGCCGCCGAAGGGGTCAGGTTTTGACAGCGCTTTTATCCGAAAACATCAAAAGCCACTTCACAAAATGATGTGAAGTGGCTTTTTCAGTAGATAAGTCAGATGTCTAAACAGACATCATCACTCACCGGCTCCTTCGCCGCTACCGCCGCTGTTGAGGGTGAAGCTGGCAGTCAGCGTCATGGCTTCGCTCACCGTTACGCTACGGGAAGCACTCGTGTTGCCGTCGCTCCACTGCGAGAAGGTGTAGCCAGCGTTGGGCTGAGCCGAGATGTTGACACTCGTACCGGGTACTACGTCAGTGTTGGCTCCTGCACCGTACTCTCCGTCGCCAATCTTCACCTTACCACCGTTGCCGGCACTCACGGTGAGACGTACGGTCTCTGTGGTGCTGCTGCCATTACCATCGCCTTGCTCGGCCCCGTTGCCGCCTTCGCCGCTCTGGTTCTCACCATTGCCGTCCACGGTGTTGTTGGCCTGATTCTCCTCGACGATGCCGTCGTCGGCGGAGGTCACACGCTTAACAATCTCACCGTTGCGGTCATAGCAGGTGATAATCACACTTGTGGTGCTCAGTTCCTGCTTCAGCTCCACGGCGGGAGTGAAGATGATGCGGCGTGTACGGATGAGGTTTGTCTTCACCTCGTTCACGTCTGCAACGCTCTTCGCGCTCAGGCCGAACCTCATAGAGCCCAGTCCTGGAAGGGCTACACTATGTCCTTCCGTTGCCCAGGCCTTGATAACTTCACCTGCGGCATCCCAGCAGGCATGCATCACGCCTTCGCTGACCCCACTGCGTAGGGCGGCTTCGCGGATGACTTTGTCTTGAGAGAGTGTCGAGTAGAGCTCGGGTACCATCGTGTAGCGGTACGTACCGGCATACTTGCCGACCTTAAATTCTCTTTCTTTGGCTTTAATCTTAAGTGCCATAAAAAAACAATCTTTTTACATTAAACATATTGTTAAAGAACTCTGTGTTGACTTTCGGAGGCTTTTTGTCGGAGTGCAGTGTAAAACTTTTTCCCGTGCACTGGAACAAATTTTCTCTCGCACTACAACAAATAATCCCCTTAATTTCAACACTACAAAGATACGAAATTTTTCTGACATAGCCAAATATTTTGACAAATATTTTCACCTATTTCGCATGTTTTTTGAGGCTTTTTTTTATACCTTGTTTTTCATGCTTTTTCAAAGATTTTTCGTATCTTTGCACAGAGATTTGAGAAGATCCGCTGCTGATGAAACGCGAAGTCTATGAGAGCCGGAAGCCTTTTGCCGGTGAGAAGAAGCCTTCTATGCTGCGCCGCTGTGTGGATCACGACTACACAGAGCGCATGATATATATGGTGACGATGGTGACCGAGGGTCGCCGTCCGCTTTTCGGGATAGTGACAGGCCGCAGCGATGCTCAGGCCGACAGTCCCGATGCTCCCCGCATGGAGCTCACGGTGCTTGGGCAGAGGGTGAGCGATGAATGGTGGGGAATATCGAAATACTACCCGCAGGTAGAAATCATCGCCCTTCAGATGATGCCTGATCATCTACACGGCATCATTTTTATCAGGGAAAAGATGGGGGCTGACTTAAGCCGCATTATTCGCGGCTTCAAGACTGGCTGCAACCGAGCCTATCGGGAGCTGATGCCTGGCATTCCGCCCGTCTTGTATGTTGCGACTCAGTCGCGACAAACAGAACCCCCACCGCGACAAACAGACCCCCCAAAAGACGACCGCACCCACGGCCTGCTCTTTGCCCGCGGCTTCAACGACAAGCTGCTCCTTCGCGAGGGCCAGCTGCAGCGATGGCTTGACTATCTTCACGACAATCCCCGCCGTCTTCTGATGAAGCGCGAGCATCCCGACCTCTTCCGTGTGCAGCGCGGCCTCATGGTGGGCACGCAGCAGTTCTCGGCCATCGGCAACCGCTTTCTGTTGCAGCGCCCCGTGAAGCTGCAGGTGCAGTGCTCTCGCCGCTTCACGGACGAGCAGATAGCCGAGAGGACGGCATGGTGGCTCGCACAGGCCCGCAAGGGAGCTGTGCTGGTGTCTCCCTGCATCTCGAAGGGCGAGAAGGCGGTGATGCGTGCCGCCTTCGACGAGGGTCTGCCGCTTATCATCCTTCAGGAGAACGGATTTGCGGAACTGGCGAAGCCCGGCGGCAAGCGCATGGAGGCATGCTGCAGCGGTCAGATATTGATTCTCGCCCCTTGGGAGCATCACAACGAGCGCCTCGCCATCCGCCGCGACCAGTGCCTCGCCCTCAACACCCTCGCCAAAATGATTTGTGAGGGGTGATTTCGTTTTAAATATCCGCATTGTTGCTCGCCGCCAGCCCGGTTACTTCGGACCGGCGATGCGGTCGTTTCGGGCCGGCGGTCCGGTCGTTGGGGAGTGCCTCGCCATTAACACCCTCGCCAAAATGATTTGTGAGGGGTGAAGGATAAGGAGAAGTTTTTGAGTTTTTTGCAATCCTCAATAAACATGTATTTTGCTTATTTAGAGAGACATTACGCACCTCTCTTTAGTTTTATTAGTTTTTTCTCAATAAAATATTTTATAAATTGAACTAATATATAGGTTTCGACGAGGAAAAACTAAAAAAAAAAGCACAGAAGCCAAAACGGCTGCCTATGAGGACGTTACGCCTCTATAGACAGCCGTCAAAAACTCATCAAGAACTAATCGTCCTTAGAACGGCAAGAGACTCTTTTGCTGCAAGTAGTCGGCAATATCAAACTTCATTTCGCCCTCCGAAGCTACACGCTCACAGAAATCGCTAACGGTGAAGTTGGCAATATCGCCCATACCGCTGATACATGTCTGCCACTCCCCTATGGCATCGCGGTCAGGGATGACAATAACATCACGCCCGAGCAAGGGTTTGAGCACCTCACGCCTGAGCATGGTTTTGTTACCCGTAGCCACCCACGTCATCTGCGGATATGACAAAGCTCCGAAAAGTGCATTCTTCGGACTCTCCACGAGAGCAACGATGCTGTTGGGATGGCGACTGAGCAGATGTTCACCAAACAGACATTCCGAACGGAACTCGGCATCACGTGGCAAAAGTCCCTCCTTCACCCACATCGCCCCGAGCCAATAGCATGCCCCAGGGTCTGAATGCGCAAAACGCGGAGAACCGATGTTCGTCTCGTAGTGCTGCACCTTGAGATTGCACACGCGCTCCTCTATATCAATGCTCGGAAACACAGTATAGTCATCATATTCGCCCATTGCGTAGCATCCTATACTGTATTCCTCCGTGAGGCCACTTCACAGCCTCCGGATGATACATTTGCATCAGGCAGCGACATAGAGAATTCTCCTCCGACACAAACTTTTCTACCATCTCCTGCGGTATGTAGGTATAGTTGGGGATGCGAGGTACCGGCGGTTTTTGTTGTTTCGGTCGCGGTATCTGCCCAGAATGCTGTGCTGTTGCTATACCAAACTCCGAAGAGAGCCATTGGCAGGCCTGTTGGAACGACCAGTTCTCTTGCTGCATCACGAAGTCTATCACAGAGCCTCCATGTCCGCAAGCAAAGCAATGACAGCGGTTCTCATCTGTACGCTCGTAGAGCGTCAGTGAAGGATGTGTGTCTTCATGCCAAGGACAACGTGTTTTCCAAACTGAGCCTGCCTTGCGCAAAGTGCAGCCCAAACGCTGAGCCACCTCCGTGATTGGGGTGGCGTTCAGACGTCTGGTGTCGAAATGTTCGTGAGCATTATTCATCATTCTACAAGTTTGAGATTAAAATACCTGACATTCGCATACATACTACTCTTAACACCTATACGCTCCATGCGGTCATAGAACTTTGTCCTTCCGAGTGGATGAAGTGATGATTCATCACAATACCTCTTATAAGCAAAGAACAGTTCTAACGCCTTGGTCTCACTGGCAGATTTTTCACACATCTCGTTTACAAACATCCTAACATTGTCGGATTGCATGACATAGTCATTGAAGGCTTTCGTGCAAATCTCGCTTACAGTAAAACTCTTCCGCTTGATTAGCGCAGGAAGTGCCTGCAGTACCCAATTGAGGATACCTGGAAGCTCGGTCTTCAGTTTTTCTGCCAATTGGGGGTCCCTCTCCTCGTCAGTAATGGTGATATTATAGGGAAGGATGATAATGCGTCGGAAATATCCTCCGGTGACTTCTGCCCTCGGAAGCACATTGAAGGCTGCACAGAATTTCCCGTAATCGTTAATCTCGCGAGGGTCTTTATACTTACGTTCAATGGTGACACGTTCGCCCGATGCCAACTGCTTCAGCACGTTAGGATTGACATCCCTGCCGCTTTCGTGCGACACATTGAGTATCTTACCCTCTATGCCGGCACGCTTGATAGCATCATTGGTCAAATCTGACAGACTAAGGTAACTGATATTACCAGAACCAAACAGTGCCTCGATTATCTCGAGTGTCACGGATTTTCCGTTCTGTCCCTCACCTTTCAGCCACAGCATCTTCTGCAACTGGTGATTATCCGTCAAACAATAACCCGTAAATTCTGCCAATACTTTCTGGGCTTCTTCCTCCGGCAACACTTTGCCAAGAAATCTTAGCCACTGCGGGCACTTGGCATCCGGGTCATAGGCATAACTCAACGTGTAAGTGAACATGTCATCCTTATGGTGCTCACGTAACATAATGCTCCCATCACCTTTCAATTCCAGTGTCCCGTTGCGGGCATTCAGCCAAACTTCACCTACGGGAATGCGACGCACACGATATCCTTTTACGTTGAATGCCACATTCTCATATAACAAGTTCATAAAACCATGATCCTTGCACTGCGTTTCCGGAACCCCACAACGCTCTGCACAATCGTCAATGAAATCTTTCCATTGCGTCGGAATCACAGGCTCCCAGTGACTTCCCGTAAAGACAATCACCTGCTGGTCGCTCTTTGAACGTTGCGAATAGTCACGACATAGCAACAGCCCGTTGGCAGAACGTCTGATTTCATCCGACACCAACTGTCTTATTGTCTTGTCGCACTTTCCTTTCGTAGCGGTCACCAAACTGGCAATCTCACTACTCTTAGACACAAGGCCATCAGCAATACGGCCAAGTGTCATCTCCACCAACTGCTGCTCGCGCATATAGCGTGCAGCATTCAAGTCTTCGGCCTTTTGGGCCAACTCCTGCTCTAAAGAGCATTCGTTAATAATCAAATCTTCCATTTCTAATCTTTTTTGGAAGTTATATGTCTTGCACTAAGCCTTTACCATAGACAATTTTCTGGAGGCTTCGGGACCCGTGCTCAGGCTACCCCTATCATACGTATATAGTATACTTGAAGGTTTACTCCCGAACAGGCAACACATACAAACGCGAGCCTTGGAGTCTAACTCCGTTGCGAAGATACCACATCATTTCAAATAAATCAAGGGCAAACTCTTTCACCCATATTTTGAACTCCGCTTGCAAAGGTATGGATCTCTATCCATCCTGCCGGCATGGACTTGGAATAGTCCGTCCATATGGGTAATTTGAGGAACAGAAAACGACTAAATCGTTCAAGAAACCCCAAAGCTGCCGCAAAGATACGCACGAAACATCCGAGGTTTTTGTCATTTTGACATTTAGTTAATAAATTTTTCATTTTTGAAAACTGTTTATAAATTGCAAGGAGACTATTCACCCCTGCGGCTTGAAGATTCAAGTTGCAATACGTACAAAATGTGTTCTGGGGTTTACCGGCGACTCGAGCGCGCGTGCGCGCGTATAGATTGATAGGACAAAAATAAAAAAAGGAAAGCTTTTGGCCTTCCTCTAAAATCTCTTTCTATCCGGGTGCTATCGCCCCTCTCCTCTTAACAATCTTCTCTCCAGCCCCCTTTTTGCTCCGTTTTATTGCCTCCCGACCGGCACAAAGGTACAGCCTTTTTTCAATTTTTCCAAATATTTCGACAAAAAAATACGTCATTATTTAAACAAAGCACTAAACTATTAACTTTTTTTCTTATCTTTGCTTTCAAGTATCGGATATTGCCCACGAAATGCACATGCAAATGTGGGGTAAAAAGGCTTCAGCGGAAGTGCCGGTATGACCTTATTGGAATATTAACAAGCGTTTGCTGTTATTCGGAATGTCCTAAGAATCTCGCAAATTCATAACGCATAACCTAAGAATAAGTCGCAAGCGTCTGTGCATATGCATGGACGTGACTTATCTGGTTTTGCAGGCATGCGAGAGCCTTTAGGACATGGATAGGAATACCGTCCATGTTTTGTATGCTCTGCTGTCTGCTTCCGAAGATAAGCACACGCATAATGCATAACGTATGGCAAATACCAACCTTGCTAATGCCAAGAATGCGAAGAATGACGAGTTCTATACGCAATACTCTGATATTCAGAAAGAAATGAATGCATATCTGGAATATAATCCGGATGTGTTTCGTGGAAAGACCGTCTTGCTACCTTGTGATGACCCAGAGTGGAGCAACTTCACGAAATTCTTTGCGCAGAATTTTGAAGCATTCGGATTGAAGAAACTCATCTCCACCAGTTATGCCGTAGAATCGAAAAAGATAAAGAATTGGGAACCAACGCTTTTCGAAACAGAAAGTCCCTACTACGATGCTGACAAGACTCGCACCAACGGCAAGATATTCGTGCTGGATGAGGATATAAATAATGATGGGCGTTTCAATATCAACGACTTGCATTGGAACTACCTTGATGGTGACGGAGATTTCCGTAGCGAAGAGGTTTGCAAACTGAGAGATGAAGCCGATATTATTGTAACCAATCCTCCCTTCTCTTTGTTTAGGGAATTCTTCTCGTGGATAATGGAAGCGAATAAGCAATTTGTGATTATAGGGCATCAAAATGCCATTACATATAAAGAGGTATTTCCATATATAAAAGAAAATCACATTTGGCTTGGAATGGGATTCGCAGGTGGAGCCACACACTTCATCAGTAATTATAAAGACGTTGCAACAGCTGGCAATCATATAGAGGGTATGATTCGAGTTTCCGGCGTAGTTTGGTTCACAAATATTGACCATGGACGCAGACACGAACCACTTCCTTTGATGACAATGGAAGACAATATTCTCTACTCAAAACATAAAGAGGTAAGAGGAAAAGGTTACAAACATTACGAAAATTACAACGCTATAGATATCCCATTTACAGATGCAATCCCTATCGATTATGATGGGGAAATGGGTGTTCCTAAGACTTTTCTGGACAAATATTGTCCGGAACAATTTGATATTGTTGGGTTAGGACATGGTAATCTTGGTGTTGAGTTAGGCATAAAGCCTTATGATAGGTCTTTGAAAAAGTTAAATCCTGGTATGAGAGATGGAGACTTATTCTATTTGGATGGTAATATACCAGTAGTACCATATACAAGAATCGTAATCCGCAAAAAGCAATAGAACTATGCAAACGACATTGATGACAGACCTGACGGTCAGGGAAATATGTGAAGGCTTTGTCTACAATCAGCTGGAAGGCAAAGGTCTGTTCGGATGGTCCGGCAAACTGACCATACAGCCGGAATATCAGCGCAATTATCTCTACGCCGAAAATGACGGCAAGAAGGAGGTTGCTGTCATCGACAGCATGCTGAAGGACTACCCCATCGGTCTCATCTATTTCAATGAGCCGGAAGAAGGCAAATACGAGATACTTGACGGACAACAGCGCATCACCAGTATAGGACGCTTTGTCACAGGTAAGTTCGCCATCAAGGATAAGTTCGGAATGGAGCAATACTTCACGGGCTTAAGTAAGGAGGAGCAGGAGAAGATTCTCGGATATAAGTTGCTCATCTACATCTGCAACGGCACGGAGAAAGAAATCAAGGAATGGTTTGAGACCATCAATATTGCCGGCGTGCCGCTCAACAAACAGGAATTGCTGAATGCCACATATAGCGGACCGTTCGTCACGCTTGCGAAGGCTACGTTCAGCAACTCGCGTAATCCGCAACTACAGAAATGGGGATGCTACGTGAACGGCAATGCCAATCGTCAGGATATCCTCCACACGGCTCTTGCGTGGGTGGCCAAGGGCGAAGAGAATGTGGGTGGATATATGAGTCTGCATCGCTATGACAACAGCATAGAGGAATTGAAGACGTATTTCGACACCGTGATAGAATGGGCAAAGACGCTGTTCGGTGAGCCCAAGAGCGAGATGCGAGGTCTGGAATGGGGAGCTTTCTATGAGAAATACCATTCCAATTCCTACAGCCCTGCGAAATTGCAGCAGCGTGTGAACAAACTGTATGCAGACGAAGCCGTGACAAACAAGCGCGGTGTGTTCGAATATCTGCTCGGTGGGGAGACAGACCAATATCTGCTGAACATACGTATCTTTGAGGACAGCGTGAAGAAGACTGTATATGCACGCCAAACCAACGAAGCACAGGCGCTGGGCATCAGCAACTGCCCCGAGTGCGCCAAGGGGCATGACAATGTGCGCACAAGGATATACAAGTTCTCAGACATGGATGCCGACCACGTGACGGCCTGGAGCAAAGGCGGCAGCACAGACATCTCAAACTGCCAGATGCTCTGCAAGACTCACAACAGAGCTAAGGGAAACAGGTGAGATGTATGATGTAAGATGTGAGAAGTAAGAAAACGAATCCCCTGCCTCATTCTAACGTGAAGCAGGGGATTTATTTTGCTAATTCAAAGGAGCATTTCTATTATCCTAACAACGTCTCCACCTCGCACTCCTAGATGCGCTCTTTCTGCGTATAGAATTGCTTGCGAATATATTCCATCTTACTCTATTTGAATGTGATTTTTACTCAATTCTCTTTGCTATTTTACTCAAATGTGAAGCGGGGGATTTAACCTTTAAACTTTATTTTGTATCTTTGCATCTAGAAAAAGTAATTATCAATTGTCAGTTGTCAAAGATTCTCTTCATAATCAGCTTTATGCTGCTATCCGCGACGGTGATGGCGGAAGATGATTTGCCCGTCGTGGAGATTAAGGCAGACAGGACGATGATATACCCACAGCGGATGGAACTGACGGGAGAGGAATCGCTGATGGATGTGCTGCAGATGGTGCCGGAACTGATGATTGCCGGTTATGAAGACGTCATCGACGGCTACAACCTGCGCATTGACAACTGCCCGATGAATGGCGACATAAGGTTGATCATCAGCCAAATGAAGGCCAAGGATATAGCAAAGATTCAGGTGTGCGACAACACGGGCGTGGCAAAGGGAACCATAGACATGGGCCGTGTGCTGGACATTAACATGAAGATGCCGGACAGGTGGAAGGGCTTCGTGGAAGGACAAGGCGACTTCGGAAAAGACGTAGCGGGCATCGGAAGCGTGAATGCGCTCTACGGCAGCAAGCACACCGACCTCTATGCCAACGCATCCTACCGCCGTCAGGACGGAAACGAGGAGCATCTGACGCTTCACATGACGAACCGCTTTGATGAGAGGAACAGACTGCTCACCTACCTCACTCAGGAATACCTCGACCATCCTTCCGCCACGTCGCGCAAGGTGATGGGCAGGGCGCGATACTTCCACACCTTCAATGAAGAGGGCACCGAACTGCTCATCCTGGGCGGATATCAGTATGCCAGCGACCCCGTGCTGTACAACAAACTGCCGATGTATGTCGTGGAGCTGAACACTCCCCTCTTCACCGAGCGCCTGACGATGATGCTGGGCGTGGAAGGCGATTTCCTGATGAGCGGGCAAAAGGATACGGAGAGGCATTGGAATGTCTTCAACAACGACATATATCTGCAGCTCACCTACGCCCTGCCTAAGTGGAAATTCACGGCGGGAAGCCGCGTGATGTTCTACAACTACAAACTGATGGACGAAGGAGTCTGCCAGAAGTATTCCGACACACGCGACAACGCGAACGCCAGCGTCATCTACACACCCGACAGCCGCAATCAGATACAGCTGGGCTACTATCGCAAATACTACAACCCCTCCTACCAGAATCTCTTCATGGACGGCAAGACAATTTTCGACGTGGTGTGGAGGATGGCCGAGGCGGACGGACAGCTGGAGGAGCGGACCATCAACCAGGTGAAACTGGCCTATGCCCACAGCAGGCAGAAACTGACGGTGCAGACGGAGGTGAGCTACTATACCGTGGAGGATGGCGAGAACTTTGCAGGACTGGGCGCGTCGGCCTACTGGAAGACGAAATGGCTGAACCTGACGGGCGGAGCAAATCTGTATATGTCCGGGGACAGAACCTATGCCTCACTGAGAGTTGCCCCCACCGCATATCTTCCCCATGCCTGGCAGATAGGTATGCAGCTGGTGTACTATACCAATAAGGCACCGGAACGCGAGCTGAGCGGCGTACCCGTATATGGCTGTCTGTCGGTGAACAAGCAACTGGGCAAGAGATGGAATTTGGGTGTTGACTGGCATGATATGTTTGACACATTCTGCAGCGGGGCAAAGATAAACAGACACGCTGCCAACATCAGGGCGCAATATAGATTCTAAAAAAATACTGTGAAATATGACAAGCATTGGACTGAACATGATACAGACAGCCGGCATAGGTGCCCTGGCACTCCTCGTCGGTATGGTGCTGACACGTAAGGTGCCTTTTCTCCAGAGATTCTGTGTACCGTCGCCGGTGAGCGGCGGCATCATCTTCTCTGTGATTACACTGATGCTGTACGGATGGTGCAATATAGAGGTGTCGTTCGACGGGACACTGAAGGATGTCTTCATGCTGGCATTCTTCACCAGCGTGGGTTTCCAGAGCGACCTTAAAGTGCTGAAGCAAGGCGGCAAAACGCTGATAATCATGCTTGGCCTGCTGTTTGCCATCATTGCCATGCAGAACTCGATAGCTATAGGCATCACACGGCTCATGGACGTGAATCCCCTGATAGGTATGGCTGTCGGCAGCATATCCATGACGGGCGGACACGGCACGGCAGGCGGATTTGCCAGTGTGCTCGAGGGAATGGGACTGCACGGGGCAGGAACGATAGGTATGGCGGCTGCCACCTTCGGCCTGATAGCCGGTTCGATGCTGGGCGGTCCGCTGGCAGAGAAGATTATCCGCACGAAACTGACCCACGAACAGATACAACCGCACGACGACGAGATAGACCCCGCAATGGCCGGTATCGAAAGCGACGAGGCCTCGCCGACAGGTCGCGCCAAGCGTATCAGTACGAACGAACAGGAGTTTCAGCAGTATGCGAAGGCCTCCTATTACATCGTCCTGGTGATGGGCGGCGGCACCGTGATGAGCTGGCTGCTGGCAAGGACGGGCATCACGTTCCCCACCTATTTCGGAGCCCTGCTCCTGGCCGCCTTCGTCCGCAACACAATAGGATTCGTACGCTACAAGGAAGACGGCAGATGGGTGAAAGCCGACAAACTGCTGGATATGGAACGAATAGTCAGTGTGGGCAACATCTGCCTGTCAATGTTCCTCGGTATGGCCATGATATCCCTGAAACTATGGGAACTGCAGAGCCTGGCGCTTCCGCTTATAGTCATACTGTTCTCACAGGTGTTGATGATGGCACTCTTTGCATACATTGTGGCATTCCCCTTGCTGGGTCGCGATTACGATGCTGCTGTGCTGTGTGCCGGTATATGCGGCTTCGGACTGGGTGCAACCCCAAACGCCATGGCCAACATGAGTGCCGTGTGCTACAAATACCGCTATGCCGTGAAGCCTTTCCTCATTGTGCCAATCGTCGGCTCCATGTTTGCCGACATGATAAATACGGGTATGATTACCCTCTTCCTTCACTTGCTGTAAGGGGCCGTAATAAAGCCTAGTAGTAGATCCTCTCATGCACATCGTGGTCCGAAGCTATTGAATGTTCGCGTATTCGACGAACCGACGAAGAAGACCGTATATGCCCAGCATATTGCCCATTAAACAGGCTCCCTTCAAAACACATGATACTTGCATTTTATGTTTTTTTAAAGTTTTTTACGCGTAAAATTTGCTGTTTGCGGATTTTGTTGTATTTTTGTGCTGCAAATAACTGTTTAACTAATCATTACCAATGAAGAAACTAAAAACAATGAAAAAGAAAATGTTTATGTGGTTGCCAATGCTTTTGCTGGCAGCTGTGTGTGTAGGCTTTGCCTCCTGCGGAGATGATGACGACGATGTGATTAATCCCATACCAGATCTTCCGGATACGAGCAATATGGCTTACAAGACTTGTCCCGACGCCAATCACCCGCATTGGATAGACCTGGGTCTGCCCAGCGGCACGCTGTGGCGATGCTGTAACATGGGCGCATCAAAACCGGAAGCCAATGGCACATTATACAAATTCGGACGAGTGGCAGCAGCACCAACGTATGAGCAGATGGAAGAATTGTTCAATAAGTGTCAATACGAATATGTAAATCAGGCCAACGTGGATGGCGGTAGGTTCACCGGACCGAATGGTGGCAAGGTTTTCTTCCCCTCTAAACCTTTAAATTACAGTACGGCGTTTTGGTCGTCTACGCCTTACAACGCGACTGAGGCTTATGCGTTGACTGTCGGCTATGGTGCCGCGTATTGGGGCATCGAATGGTTCGAACGCACCGCAGAGTTCTATGTGCGCCCCGTCCGTAAGAAATAACCCAGAACTCGTTAACAACAAAACGGCACCCTTTCGGATGCCGTTTGCTGTTGTTATCAAGCCGAGGTTTATTCTTCCGGCTCTTCCAAATAGAGGTTTCCGCTGTGGAAGTTTATTACTATAATATGTTGTCCGCTTCCGTCGAGGCCGAAGTCATAAATACATTCTCCGAGAGTCTTCTCGTAATGCGAGACATAAAGTTCAATCTTGTTCGTAGCAGGCAATTCGAACTGTGCGCCAGGCTTTTCTGCGGCATCAAAGAGCCTTTCAAGAATATCCCTTATGTCGTGGGTTGTTGCAACCCGATAAGGGAAGGACAAATAATCTATGGCTTCACCCTGAGATGTCGAAATGGCCATAGGAGCACCCTCATAGAATTGCGTTCTTTTGCCCTTACAAAGGTCTGCATTGCTGCCTTCTCCCTTGCTGTAGTTATAGTCGATCTGTGTCATCCACAGCTCGTCAGGCGTATTCTTCTCGTTAATATTGCTATTGAGCGTATAGACAGCACTCTTGAAGTGTTCCTCAAACGCAGGTTGAGCTTTGTTGATGGCTGCGGTGTCCTGATTAAGCCAGTAAATAGAAGCCTTATAGTCGGGACTGGGGTCGTCAGGCTTGTCTCTCAGCTCCAGCTCTCCGGTGTAGGCATTAACGGCAACGTTGTATTTATTGCTGGCGTCATCGCCGAAGGTGTAGTACAGCTTTCCGGCAGAAGTCGGGTCAACAGGTCTGTGAAGGGTGATCACTCCCGTGCGCGGACATTTGAACGCAGCACCCGGAGCGGCAGCGGCATCCTTGACGATCTTGATAGCTTCGCCCAGAGATAGGATATTCTCCAGATTAGGCATTTTGTAGTCGCCAAACATGGCTTCATGACCTTTATGGGAAACCAGATCCTTACCCTCTTTCACCTTTCTATTACCTTGGGCACTGTTGGGTATTACTTTTCCTCCTTCACCCCGTTCGAAATAACAGTAATAGTAGCCAATCTCATCTAATGTCAGCTGAACATCCTTGTTCATATTGGTATTGAGGTAGTAGCGCACCTCCAGCATCTGACCGGTCATGTCAGGATACTTCTCCGTGATGGCCGCTGTATCAATGCCGAGATAGTAGAGAGAGGGCTTGTACGTGGGACTGGGAGAGGGTTCGGGAGTTGGACCGGGATCCGGATCGTCGTCGTCAGAACAAGACACCGCAAACATCATTGCTGCACCTGCGAGCATGAATGCAAGATACTTTCTTAGTTTCATAATGATTAAATTTTTAGTTAAAAATAGCTTTTCGTTGGCATTTTGATATAAAATTGCCGCAAATATAAACATTTTATTTGTAGGGAGTTACACATTTTCACCGATTTGTGACGAAAATATGTTATGAAACATATAACTGGAAGATGACAAAGGCCATCTGCTTCGGGATTTTTTTTGTATATTTGCAGCAAATTTACAGAAACTAATACAATTACTAATCTTAAAACAAATACGATTATGAAGATTCTGATTTTACAAGCCTCTCCGAGAGCCAACGGCAACACCGCATGGATGGCGGAAGAGTACAGGAAGGCTGCCGAGGCAGCAGGTCATGAGGTGACACTGGCGAACGTGGGCAAGAAGAAGATTGCAGGTTGTCTGGCTTGCGAGTACTGTCACACGAAAGGCAACGGCGCCTGCATCCAGAAGGACGATATGCAGGAGCTCTACCCGCTGATGAATGAAGCAGAGGTGCTGGTGCTGGCTGCGCCCATCTACTACTTCACGCTCTGCGCCCAGATTCAGGCTGCCGTCCAGCGCATGTACTGCGTGCAGAAGCCTGCCAACGTGAAGAAGCTGGCGCTGCTGATGTCATCCTACTCTCCCGGCGTCTACGACGGTGCGACGGCCGAGTTCCGCGACATCTGCAACTACTGGGGCGTGGAGAACATGGGCTTTGTCTCTGCCAAGATTGACGAGCAGAAGACTGAAGAGACGAAGCAGAAAGTGGTGGCATTGGCTGGCAAGCTGTAGTTATATGAATCGCAGTCAGGAAATCATCCGTACCAGTTGGATTGGCATCGCCGCCAATGTGCTGCTGGCGGGCTTCAAGGCCGCAGTGGGCATTCTGGCCGGCAGTGTGGCCATCGTGATGGATGCCGTCAACAACCTGAGCGATGCGCTGTCGAGCGTCATCACCATCGTGGGCACGAAGCTCTCACAGCGACCGCCCGACAGGAAGCATCCCTTCGGTTTCGGACGCATCGAGTACTTCAGTGCCATCATCATCGCCGTCATCGTGCTGTCGGCTGGTATCACCTCGCTCATCGAGTCGGCGAAGAAAATCTTCGACCCCACGGAGCCTTCATACACCACGACGACGCTGGTGGTTATAGCGGTGGCTATCGTGGTGAAACTCATCCTTGGGCAGTATGTGAAGAGCAAGGGAGAGCAACAGAAGAGCGCCGAGCTGATAGCATCCGGCTCTGATGCGCTGTTTGATGCCGTCATCACGCTGGCTACGCTTGTATCGGCAGGTGTCATGCTGCTGTGGGGTGTGTCGCTCGACGGTATTCTGGGCGCACTGATTTCCATTGTCATCATCAAGGCCGGTGTCGAG
>JAEEZX010000012.1 GCA_016292045.1 Bacteroidaceae bacterium
ACTACGCACTACTATATGCTATAGTAGTTCATAGTTCCCTATAATTAGAAAAAACGGCATGCGAAAATCTCATGCGAAAATGGCCGGGCTTATATTTGACTGTGCCGACGTAGCGCGATGCGCTCCGTATTTTTTATGAGGACCTGTTTACTGAGCTTTTCTTGTCTCCTGAAGGCGTATAACGTGCGCAGGCATGTTGTTATAAAAACTAACCATGCGAAGATGCGAAAATGCGAAGATGCGAACATCCGCCCAAGTTGTTCCTGTCCCCCGATAACAGGGCGACAGAGGTGTCGAAGACAAATTGTTCGATTGCTATATTTTGCTGATTTAGATGCGGTTGCAAGAAGAGTGCGAACTTTCGTGTTTTTTGTGTCGTACCTTTGCAGCGTCAAACTCCTCAGAGTGTTCTCAGAGTTGCATCAAAGTGGCCAAAAAAGAGGTATGAGGTAAGAAGTAAGAAGAAAGACAAACAACTTGTCTACTTGTCAACTAACAACTTGTCAACTAAAAAAGACCTACTGTCCTCCAAGGCGGGAGAAATACTCCAGCACGTCATCCCAGGTCTTGAAGGTGTCGCTGCCGAACTCCAAAAAGGCAGCCATCGAATCCTGCTGCTCACCGCGGCTGATGAGATAGTCGCCGTAGAGAAGATGCCTCTGATTGGTGAACACCGTATGACTCCAGGCAGGCACACCGACATACTCCGTGAGCCAATCCACAACAGCAGTCATCTCCGAAGGCTCCGACGACACAGCAGGCGACACAAAATACACCTGATAAGCCTCTATCAACTGACGCACAGCCTTCTGGGCACTGCCTGCCGGTTTGCCGTAAGCATCCGTCATGGTCTCCATGCCGATATACACGATGGGGCGCTCGCGACGCTCCTGACGGTCGTCAATCCAGCGGATGACAGGCAAGACGGAATGCATGAAGGACTGGTCGTCCATGCGGTGCTCGCCATGAAACGAAACGGCCTGCGGATAGTGGGCACGGAAGGTGTCACGGGTGTGGACAACGGGGTCCCTGTCGCCGAAGAGGCCGAAGACACGCTGAGCCTCGCCCTCATCACCTGCATGCAGGAAATTGCGCTCCGTGAGCTGGCGATACTCCTTCACAAGCGGCTTGTCCACATAGAACTCCTGCACGCCGTCCTCCCTGGGCGAATAGAAAGTCTGCTTGCCCATCATCCCGTGGCTCTGCATCGTGTCGCCGATGGCAAAGGCGGGATTGGTGAGGATGCGGTCGTAGCCGTAGAGCATCTCGGCATACATGCCGCCCATCGAGGTGCCGAGGATGAGCGAGGGCCGTTCCCTTTCACATGTGTCAAGCAGGAGCTGGAGAGCCTCCTCGGGATGTATCGGCAGATCGGGAGCCACCACGCGGGCCTCGGGGAGAACCTGACGCAGACGCACCACAGTGCCGCTGCGGCCGCTGGAGCCGAAACCGTGGACGTAGAGCACCGTCTTGCCACGCATGAGTTCGGGAAACTGCTTGATATAGGGATTGTCCATCGTCTCTCTAGTACCAGTTGAGATTGTCGGAATAGCTGCTCTGCTTCTTCCACTTGAGGGCGTCGGCAAGCATGCTGCTGTTGGCCTGGAAGGTGAAATTATACGAAGTGTAGGGATAGAGCACCACAGAGCAGCTCATGTTGAAGCAATGCAGGTCGCGGGCCAGCGAGGCGGTGGTCATGGAGAGGCGGGAGCGGTTGAAGTCGTAGCCGGAGGAGAAAGTGATGTTCCAACCCGTGGCGATGCGGACATTGCCCGAGAAGTTGAGCGTATGGCTCAGGGCGTAGGGATAGCGCATCGTCTCCTTGTTGAACGTGCCGGAGGTGTTCTCGCGCACCGTGATGCCGTAGCTCACGGAAAGGCTCCAGGGGATGTTGAACTTGAGGTAGCCGTCCTTGTCGAGCTCGTCCTCCCCTTCCTTCTTCTTGGCGCCGCGCTTGGCACGCTCGCGCTCGGGGTCCACGTTGGGATTGTTGGGATCGGGAGTGTCGTCGTCGTCATCGTCGTCCTTCTTGTCGGTGTCCTCGTTTTTCTTGCCCGTGAAGAAGTTGATGAGCTTCTTGAGGGACTGGTTGTTGAAGGTGTAGCTGAAGTTCTGGCTCATGCCCTGGAAACGTCCGAAGCGTCCCCTGCTCCACTCCGTATGCTCACCCACGTAGGGGTTGCCGTACTTGTCGAGGTCGTAGGCATAAGTGGCAAATACTGCGGTCATTGAGAGCGTATAGCTCTTGGTTATCTTTAAGCGGAGGCGCGTGGTGAGGTCGCTCCAGGGGCGCGTGGTGGCAGCCATGTTATAGGAGAGCGAAGCACCCAGCTCGTCGATGATGGATATCTTGCGGAAGCCCGTCGAGTCGCGGTCGGAACGTATCTTCATCTCGATGTTGTTGGAGATGTCCATCGTCACCATACCCGTCTTGGTGGAAGGCGCCGTGCCGTAGATGCCGTCGGCATAGGGGCTGTAGGTGACAGTGTGCACCTCACCGTCGGCATCGGTGCGCACATAGGTCTCGTAGAGGCCCCAGAAGGGCTTCGTGAAGTCGGGAGCATAGGAGAACGACACCGTGGGGGTGAACACATGGCGCACAGCCTCTATCTTCTTGCGCAGGAAACCCACCGTGGGACGGTAGAAGCCGTAGAGCTTGGTGTTCATCGAGAGGTTGAGCGAGAAGTTGTAGGCATTGTAGAAACCGTAGACCGTGTCGCGCTTCACAGCCTGCTTCTCGGTGTCCCACGACTGCATCACCTTGTGTGTGTACATGCGGTCGACGAAGTTGAACTGCGGAGTGACGTTGATATACTTGAAGAGCTGGAACGTGGCGGAGATGGGGATGGTGTGCATCATACCGTTGCGCCAGTCCTTGATGAGATTGCTCTTGAAGAGCTTGTTTTCCTTGGTGGTGATGCTGTTGGAGAGCGTGCCCGTGTAGGACAGGGCTATCTTCTCATACCACTTCTCCTTGCCCGCCTGCTTCTTGCGCTTGAAGGGATTGATGCGCGCCAGAGTGACGTTGAGCGTGGGCAGAGTGACGGAGATGCTGGAGTCGCGCATATTCTGCGAGAGATTGAACGAAGCGGAGAGCGTGAGACCTATGTCCTTGAATGTCTTCGAATAGGACACCGAAGAGGTGCGCGTCGACTGGGTGTAGGACTCGGGATTGTACATCGACACGAGGTTGTTGCGCTCGTAGTCCACAGAGGCGAAGTTGACGCTGGCCGAGAACGACTGCGTGGGATTGGCCTTGGGGTCCTGACGGTGGCTCCACGTGAACTTGAGGGAGCGCGTCACGGAATAGTCGGGCATGTTCTTCTCGCCCAGGATGGTGTTCTGGAAAGAGAACATCACATTGCCCGCGAACTTGTAGCGCAGATTGTAGGTGGAATAGGCCGAGAGGCCCCACGAACCCTTGGTGTAGATCTCGCCCAGGAGCTTCAGGTCCACATTGTCGTTGATGGCGAAATAGTAGCCGCCCTCGCGCAGATAGAAGCCCCGGGAGGACTCGTCACCATAGGTGGGCATGATGAAGCCGCTGTGGTAGGACGAGGAGAAGGGGAAGAAGCCGTAAGGTATGGCCAGCGGCAGCGGCACATCCTCCACGACGAGGTAGGCCGGGCCGAAGACCACCGTCTGGCCCGGGCGCACCTTGGCCTTGGTTAGGCGCAGATAGAAATGGGGATGCTCCGCATCGCAGGTGGTGTAGCGGCCCTTGCGCACATACATCACACCGGTGGAGTCGCGCTTGCTCTCCTCGCTCATCATGTAGCCCTCGCCCTGCTGGGTGTAGACATTGGATATGAAACCGCGGCGCGTCTTGAAATTGTAGGACATCCTGTCGGGGTCGTACTCCTCCTCACCCTGCTTGAATACGGGTTTGCCTATTATCTCGCCCACGGAGTCGGGACGACCGTTGGCATGCACGATGCTGGAGTCGAGCGACATGTTTATCTCGTCGGCCGTGAGCTCCATGTTCTGATAGTTCACCTTGCTGTCGCCGAAGAGCCAGGCACGCGAGTTCTTGTAGTCGAACATGATGGAGTCGTTGGCAGAATACTCCACAGGCTCCTCGATGGAATTCTTGCTCGTGCGCTTCTTCCTGAGAGTGTCGGCCACAAGGGTGTCGGAGGCGAGAGTGTCCACGATGAAGAGGCTGTCGTCCGGCTCCTCCTGAATGGAGTCGAGAGCGTCCCACATCTCAGGGAACATGGGCTTCATACGCTCGTCGTCGAGCGAGTCGCGAAGGGCCTCGGAAACGGAGTCGCGAAGAAGAGGCGCCAGAGAGTCGGCAAGAGCGGACAGAGAGTCCGTCTCAGAGCCGGTCCGACCGCCCTCGCTACTGCGCACAGGCGAACCGCCTGCCATCACAGCGATGAAGACAGACATGAGAAAAAATATAATTACACTACCCTTCTTCACGGGCGCTTATAGTCGCGTATGCATGTGCGCACAATAGTTCAAGGTGCAAAAGTACATCTTTTTTCCCTATCAGGGGGCCTTGACGCACTTAAAAAATCAAAAAAACAGCTATTCAAGAATAATTCTTAAAGAATAATGCGCGTATGTGATTTTTTTTCCGTACCTTTGCAGAAGATAAATTCCAACTATCTTTATGCATACAAAAAGTCAATTGGAGTCCATGACTATGGACGAACTGCAGGCTTTAGCCAGACAAATCGGCGCAGAAATGTCGGGCGACAAGACCACACTGGTATATAATATAATAGACAAGGAAAGCGAACTGCCCGTCACGACACCCGTGGTGGAGGCTCCCAAGAAAAAGCGCGGACGCCCCTCGAAGGCTGAAATAGCTGCACGCGAGGCTGCCGCCGGAGAGGGCAAGAAGGAAGAGCCCAAGGAGGAGAAGCCGGCCAGAAAGACACGCGCCAAAAAGGCCGAGGCCGCTCCAGCAGAAGCCGCTCCCGCAGAGCCCGCTCCCACAGAAGCCGCTCCCGAAAAGGAGAAGGCCCGGGAAGAAGCTCCCAGAAAGCGTGCCGGACGCGCAGCAAAGACTGCCGGCAAGGGCAAGGAGACATTCATCGTGATACGCAACGTGAAGACCACCGACGAGATACTCGCCGAGATGAACATGCCCAAGCAGCAGCTGGAGGACAACACGGAGGAAATAGTGAAAAACGTGATCGCCAAAGCTCCCGCACCCGCGAAGGGCAACGCACCCGAATACGACTTCGGCGACAACATCAAGGGAGAAGGCGTGCTCGACATACAGAACGACGGCAACGCATTCCTGCGCTCGAGCGACTACAACTACATGCCCTCGCCCGACGACGTATCAGTGTCCAACCAGCTCATACGCCTCTACTCGCTCAAGACGGGCGACACCATCAGGGGCAGCGTGCAGCCCCCGACGAACGGCAGCCGCTACTTCGTGCTCACCACAGTGGACAGCGTGAACGGATGCGACCCCCGCACCATCAGGGAGCGCAGCCCCTTCGAGCACCTCACACCGCTCTTCCCCGACGAGAAATTCAAGCTGTGCAGCGGACGCGGCGACAACCTCTCCGTGCGCGTGGTGGATCTCTTCTCACCCATCGGCAAAGGACAGCGAGCACTCATCGTGGCACAGCCCAAGACCGGTAAGACAATACTGATGAAGGATATCGCCAACGCCATCGCAAAGAACCATCCCGAGGCATATCTCATGATGCTGCTCGTGGACGAGCGTCCCGAGGAGGTGACGGATATGGCACGCACGGTGAACGCAGAGGTGATAGCATCCACGTTTGACGAACCCGCCGACCACCACGTGCGCATCGCAAACCTCGTGCTGGAGAAAGCAAAGAGAATGGTGGAGTGCGGACACGATGTGGTCATCTTCCTCGACTCAATCACACGTCTGGCACGCGCCTACAACACGGTGCAGCCGGCCTCGGGAAAGATACTCACCGGCGGTGTGGACGCCAACGCAATGCACAAGCCCAAGCGCTTCTTCGGCGCAGCACGCAACATCGAGAACGGAGGCAGCCTCACCATCATCGCCACAGCGCTGACCGACACAGGCAGCAAGATGGACGAAGTGATTTTCGAGGAGTTCAAGGGTACGGGCAACATGGAGCTGCAGCTGGACCGCACACTGGCCAACAAGCGCATCTTCCCCGCAGTGAACATCGTTCAGTCGAGCACACGACGCGACGACCTGCTGCAGGACAAGACCACGCTGGACAGAATGTGGATACTGCGCAAGTTCCTCGCCGACATGAACCCCATCGAGGCAATGAGCGAGATGAAATCACGAATCGAGCAGACGCGCAGCAACGAGGAGTTCCTGCTCAGTATGAACTCCTAAGAGACGCATATCGACGACATTGCCCTCCAGGCCTTCGGGTTTGGAGGGTTTTTCGTATCTGTACTCCACGCGGATGTAGTTGTCCGTGAAGCCATACATCACACCCTCCTTGCGGCTGTGCTCCAGAAGCACGGGACGCACACAGCCCTCGTAGCGACCATAGAAAGCACGCATCTTCTCATCGGAAAGAGCTATGATGCGCTGGCTGCGCTGATGCTTCACCTCTGGAGCCACGCTGTGGGGAATCTCAAGGGCCTTGGTGCCGGGACGCTCGCTGTAGCTGAACACATGATACTCGCTCACGGGCAGCGCCTCCATGAAACGGCAGGCATCCTCGAAGAGAGCGTCCGTCTCTCCCCTCGTGCCGACGATGACATCCACGCCGATATAGGCGTCCGGCATCAGCTCGAGCACACGCTCCACCTTGCTGCGGAAGAGCGACGTATCGTAGCGCCTCTTCATCAGACGCAGCACCTCGTCGCTGCCGCTCTGGAGAGGTATGTGGAAATGAGGCATGAAAGCGCGCGAGGACGCACAGTAGCGTATGATGTCGTCGGTGAGCAGGTTGGGCTCGATGCTGGAGATGCGGTAGCGCTCGATACCCTCCACCCCGTCGAGAGCTCTGATGAGGTCGAGGAACGACTCACCCGTGGTGCGGCCGAAGTCGCCGATGTTGACACCCGTGATGACAATCTCCCTGCCTCCCTGCGCAGCAACGCCTCTCGCCTGCTCCACCAGACTCTCCACGGAACCGTTGCGGCTGCGTCCGCGGGCAAAGGGTATGGTGCAGTAGGTGCAATAGTAGTCGCAGCCGTCCTGCACCTTCAAGAAATAACGCGTGCGCTCGCCTGACGCGCACGAGGGAAAGAACTGACGTATGTCCGCTGTGCGCGATGTATGGTATTCGTGCTTCACCAGCTCGCGCTCCTCCGGCATCAGGACGATGCGCTTCAGGATCTCGGGCACCAGCTGCGACTTCTCCTCGCTGCCGAGCACCAGGTCGACACCCCGGAGGGATGCCACCTGCTGAGGCTTCAGCTGTGCATAGCAACCCGTCACCACCATCAGGGCTCCGGGATGACGGCGGCCCATCTTGGATATCTGCTGACGGCATTTGTGATCGGCCACCTCAGTGACGCTGCACGTGTTGACAACACAGATGTCGGCCACCTCATTGTCCGTCGCGGGCTCTGCGCCCTCTTCCTTGAGACGGTCGACGATGGATGACGTTTCTGCGTAATTCAATTTACATCCCAGTGTAAATACCGAAAATTTGCGTCCTTGGAGTCGTTTCATGGTGCAAAAGTACAAAAAAGAGGCTTATTTTGGTGTGATTTTAAAAAAAATTAAAAAAAATATCGCAATTTTCTTTGCTGTTTCACAAAATCGACGTACCTTTGCACCGGTTTTAAGAACAATTGATTGTTTTACAGTATTAAAAAGTAGAAAAAAAATGAAAAAGTTAGCTTTTGTTTTCGCAGCTGTTGTTGCTGTTTCTTTCGCTTCTTGTGGTAACAAGACCGCTCAGGCTGAGGCCGTTGACAGCGACAGCGTAAGCGTTGACACCGTTGCTTGCGACAGCGCTTGCGACAGCGTTGCTTGCGATAGCGTAGTTGCTGAGTAATAAGATTACAAAGACACTATCCAGGGGATTGCCGATAGGCAGTCCCCTTCTTTTTTGTCTCTACTCCCACCCCCACCACAGACGGGAAGCAACAACTTCCGGACAAACACGCATAAAAAAAATCCCGCAGGAAAAACCTGCGAGATTCTTATATTTACACAGTAAGTGTTGACTCTTACTCTGCGCTCTCAGCAGCGGGAGCCTCTTCTGCAGCAGGAGCCTCAGCCTTGGGAGCCTCCTCAGCCTTGGGAGCGGCACCGCCCTCAGCAATCACCGTGAAAGGAATCTGAGCGGTAACCTCCTTGTGGAGCTTCACCTGAGCAACATACTCGCCGACAGTCTTAACATCCTTCACAATGATAATCTTGCGGTCGATGTTGAAACCGAGCTTCTGCAGCTCGTCTGCAATCTGAAGGCTGTTCACACTACCGTAGATGACACCGGTGGCACTTACCTTTGTAGAAATGGTCAGAGCAACAGCGTTGAGCTTCTCGCAGAGAGCTTCGGCATCAGCCTTGATCTTTGCCAACTTAACAGCCTTCTGCTTCAAATCCTCAGCAAGCTGCTTCTTTGCACTCTCACTGGCAATAACGCCCTTACCGAAAGGAATCAGGTAGTTGCGGCCATAACCAGACTTTACATTAACGATATCGTTCTTGAAACCAAGACCGATGATATCTTCTTTCAGAATGATTTCCATTATACGTCCTCCTTATTAATTTACTTCATCAAATCAGTTACGAAGGGCAATAGAGCCAAGTGACGAGCACGCTTTACAGCCTGAGCCACACGACGCTGGAACTTCAAAGAGGTGCCAGTGATGCGACGGGGCAGAATCTTACCCTGCTCATTCAGGAACTTCTTCAAGAATTCAGGATCCTTATAGTCAATGTACTTAATACCACTCTTCTTAAAACGGCAATACTTCTTCTTCTTGACGTCAATAGCGGGAGCGTTCAAATAACGGATTTCAGATGTTTGCTGTGTCATGTCTTAAGCCTCCTTCTTGTTGTTTCTTCTCTTTTGTGCATACTCGATGGCGTACTTCTCCATCTTAACGGTGAGATAGCGCAAAATTCTTTCATCACGACGGTAAGCAACCTCCAAAGTCTTGATAGCCTCTGGCTCTGCCTTAAACTCAATGAACTGGTAGAATCCAGTACTCTTCTTTTGGATGGGATAGGCAAGCTTCTTCAGGCCCCAGTTCTCTTCGCCGATGATCTCAGCACCAAGCTTAGCGAGAACGCCTTTGAACTTTTCTACCGCTTCCTTCATCTGATCATCAGACAAAACGGGAGTTAAAATGAAAACGGTTTCGTATTGGTTCATAATACGTCTAAAAATGGGTTAATAATGTTTGATTTTGCAAAAATGCGGTGCAAAGGTACGAAAAAAACTCCAACCAGACACGCATTTACGCGAATAAATTGCCAAAAGAGCTAAATTCTAGGCCCAAAAGTTGCACAACTCATACTTTTTCCTTTATTTTGTGTCCAAAATTGATAACATACTACAATAAATCTAATCTAAATATGAAAAGATACGGCGGAATATGGGCCATCGTTTTGGGCACCTTGATTTTGGTATTGAGCTACCTGCTTGACTGGGTCGACTACAACTGGGTGCAGGGCATCGCCCTCCTGTTCATCATCTGCGGCTTGGTCGGCCACATTATTCTGAGTCGGAAGGCGGCAGAATAAGGCGGTAGCCTTTTCCGTGCACGTTGTTGATCTGGATGCGGTCGTCATCCTTCAGAAGCTTGCGAAGCTTGGTGATATAGACATCCATTGAACGTGCGTTGAAATAATTATCCTCTACCCATATAGACTTCAGTGCAACTTCACGCTGAAGGATGTCTCCTGCGTGCATGCAAAGCATCGTGAGGAGCTCGCATTCCTTTGTTGTCAGGCGCACCTGGGTTTCGCCGCGAGTGAGAGTCTGACGCTGAGTGTCGAACTGGTATGAGCCAAGCTGATAGTTCTTCTGCGGCTTGTTGGTCTTGCCGCCGGCACGACGCAGGATAGCCTCGATACGATACACGAGTTCGTCCATTGAGAACGGTTTGGTCAGATAGTCGTCTGCTCCCAGTTTGAATCCCTCCAGGATATCTTCCTTCAGATTCTTTGCAGTGAGGAAGATGATGGGCACATCGGGGTTGATCATCCTAATCTCCTTGGCCAGAGTGAATCCGTCCATACGGGGCATCATCACATCCAGAAGGCACAGGTCGTAGGTGCTGCCGGTGAAAGCACGATAACCGGCTTCGCCGTCCAAAAACAGTTCGGCATCATAACCTTTTGCCTGAAGATATTCACGAACCAATACGCCGAGACTCTCCTCGTCCTCGCAAAGCATAATACGATGTTTCTGTTCCATAAGATTCTTTTTTTTAATTAGGTATTAGTGGTATTGAAATTGTAAACGTTGTTCCCTTGCCCAGTTCGCTCGTTGCGTGGATAGTGCCCTGATGTATCAGCACCATCTTGTGGACGTAGGCAAGACCCAGGCCGAATCCCTTCACATTGTGGCGGTCGCCGGTGTGCACTCTGTAGAATTTGTCGAAGATGCGTTTCAGGTCGTTCTTGGCAATACCGAGTCCGTTGTCCTCAATGGAAATCATGAGATTGCGCTCCTTGTTCCACGTCCTGACAACAAGATGAAGGGGCACTCCCTCCCTGCTGTATTTCACAGCGTTGTCCATCAGATTGTAGATGATGTTGGTGAAATGCATCTCGTCCACGCTCACCTCCGCATCCATGGCATCCAGATGAGACTCTATCTCACCGCCGTTCTGGCGCACCTTCAGGGAGAATGTCTCCACAACACCGTCGATGAGCGAGTTGGCATTCAAATCCTGCCACTTGAAAGCAATGTTGCCGGAATCGTAGAGAGACATCTGCAGGACCTTCTCCACCTGGAAACGAAGGCGCTTCGTCTCCGACACTATGACATCCGAGAAACGGGTGTACATCTCCTCCGTCTTCTTCAGACTCTTGTCCGACAGCATCTGAGCTGCAATGCTGATTGTGGATATAGGAGTCTTGAACTCGTGCGTCAGATTGTGTATGAAGTCGTTCTTCATCTCCGTAATATGTTTCTGGCGAACCACAAGATATACGGTGAAGAGGAAGGTGATCAGCAATATGATGGTGAACAGGATGGCCGGAGACACCATGCTTGCCGTCTTGAGCACATACTTCTGCATACCCGGGAAATGTATTCTCACCACACCCATCTTACCCGAGGGGTCGTTACGGAAGAGCGTCTGCGTGTAGCCGTACTGCTCTCCATTGCTGTCGTAATCCTCACAGCGGTACACCTCCTTGCCCTCTGTGTCATATACTATGAAATGAAACGGCATCGTGATACCGTTGCCTTCAAGAGATGTGCGTATGAACTGCTCCATACGGCCCACATTGATGCGCTCCCTGAAAGGCAAAGCACTTGCCTGATACAGCACTCGGAGTATGACATCGCCCAGCACCTCCTGCTCATAGAGATAGGCGTTTCTTACTTTCTTCTGGAAGTTGGAGTTCATCGGCATCGGACCTATGTGGAAGATATCCTCCACAGAAGACTTCTCGTCATCTATCTCCTGCAGATAATCTATCGTCTCCGCACGCTCCAGGTCGCGACTGGCCTGGTCCAGCGAACGGAACACATTCTCGTCGAACTGCTCCACACGCATACGAACCATTGCATCCGCATAGCGGAACTGCAAATAAAGCAGTACCATAAAACATGATACCATGAGAATGCTTATTGTCCAAATCAACCAGCGTTTCATACCGCAAAGATATCAACTCCTACCCTGATAACGTTAAAAGCAGGCCCCAAAGAGACCCGCTTTTAACTTTTTATTACAATAACTACCAATCGCGATTGTCGTAACGTTAATCTTCGTCGTTACTCTGGTATGCAGCAACGAGCTTCTGCTGTACATCGCCAGGCACCAGTTCGTATGAAGCAAACTTCGTGATGAAGCTGGCGCGACCGCCTGTGAGGCTGGACAAAGCCGTAGAGTAAGATGACATCTCTGCAAGAGGAGCCTTACAGATAAGCTTCTCGTATCCATTCTCACTCTGCATACCCGTAATCATTGCACGACGACCCTGCAGATCACTCATCACGTCACCCATCTTGTCGCTGGGCACGAAGACCTCGACATCATAGATAGGCTCGAGAATCTTCGGACCTGCCTCACGGAAAGCCTGCGAGAAGGCATTTCTGCCTGCCAGCATGAAACTCAGCTCGTTTGAGTCAACCGGGTGCATCTTACCATCATATACTATTACGCGTACGTCGCGCGCATAAGAACCCGTCAAAGGTCCCTGCTCCATACGCTGCATCACACCCTTAAGAATGGCCGGCATGAAACGTGCGTCGATAGCACCGCCCACAACGCTGTTGACAAAGACAAGCTTACCGCCCCACTCCAAATCTACAACCTCGGTACTCTTGGCGTTGATGCGGAATTCCTGTCCTCCGAACTTATACATCTCGGGAGCAGGCATACCCTCGTAGTAGGGCTCCACAATCAGATGCACCTCACCGAACTGACCGGCACCGCCCGACTGCTTCTTGTGGCGATAATCTGCACGGGCAGCCTTGGTGATAGTCTCTCTGTAAGGAATCTTCGGCTCGTCGAAAGCAATCTGTATCTTCTCGTTGTTCTCCATACGCCACTTGAGCGTGCGCAGATGGAACTCACCCTGACCGTGAACGATAATCTGACGGAGCTCCTTCGACTGCTCTACCTGCCACGTAGGATCCTCCTCGCGCATCTTCTGAAGGGCATTCATCATCTTCTCCGTCTCACTCTCGTTGACAGCACGGATAGCACGGCTGTATTTCGCGTTGGGGAACTTGATAAAGTTGAATCTGTTGTCAGAATTCTTATCGTTTAGAGTATTACCGGTCTTAACGTCCTTCAGCTTCACAGTACAACCGATATCTCCGGCAACGAGTTCGTCAACCTTAATACGTGTTGCACCTGCACAGCAGAACAAACCGCCTATACGCTCTCTGCTGCCGCGATCAGCATTCTGCAGGTCGTCTCCCTCTTTCACCTTGCCCGACATCACCTTGAAGTACTGCACCTCGCCGATATGCGGTTCAACAGCAGTCTTGAAGAAATACAGGCTTGTGGGACCGTCAGAACTCGGATTCACTTCCTCACCACGGGTATTGTGCACCTTCGGCATTTCGTCCACGAAGGGAACCACATTTCCAAGGAATTCCATCAGACGTCTTACGCCCATATCCTTAACTGCGCAAACACAGAACACGGGGAACATACCTCTGCTTGCAAGACCCTTGCGGATACCTTCTCTCATTTCGTCTTCCGTGAGACTCTCGCTCTCGAAGAATTTCTCCATGAGCGTCTCGTCGTTCTCTGCAGCAGCCTCAACAAGAGCTTTGTGCATCTCCATAGCCTTTTCCTTCTCCTCTTCGGGAATCTCCTCGATAGTGGGAGCACCGCCCTCAGGACCCCAGGAATACTTCTTCATGAGAAGCACATCAATGAGGCAGTTGAAGTCAGGTCCGGTCTTCACGGGATACTGCACAGGCACCACCTTGCTGCCGTATATCTCACGCAACTGTGCCACCAGATGATCGTAGTCGAGATTCTCGTCGTCCAACTGGTTCACAAGGAAGATAACGGGCTTCGCCAGTTTCTCGGCATATCTGAAATGGTTCTGTGTACCTACTTCCACACCGCTGGAACCTCTAAGAAGAAGTACGCACGTATCGGTGACGTTCAGCGCGGTCAGGGCACTTCCCACAAAGTCATCACTTCCCGGGCAGTCGATAATGTTCAGCTTCTTGCCGTTCCACTCCACATGGAAGACTGTTGAGAACACGCTGTAACCGTATTCCTGCTCTACAGGGAAATAATCGGATACAGTATTATGCTGCGTTATACGTCCGCGACGCTTGATAATACCTGCTTCATAAAGCAAACTTTCGGTAAGTGTGGTCTTACCGCTACCGTCATTGCCAAGTAGGGCAATGTTCTTAATTTCGTGTGTTTGATAGGTTCTCATGGTTAAAATTTTTGCCAAATTCGGCCGAAAGATACATCTTTTTTATGAAAGAAGTCCTAACTTTTATTATGTTTTAGAGCATGAAATCGCTAATTATATCGTTTGAAACAAAAATTCCCTTTGACTCTAGCCTCAAAATGCCGTTTTTCAGGCTCATCACACCGCTTTCAATGTGTCTTTTTGCCATATTTAACGTGTGATTCCGCTCATTTTCCTTCAACAAACCGATGTCTAAGCCGTCAGACGTTCTCAGTCGTGTCAAAATCATCTCATTATAGCGTTCCTCATCGGTCAGAATCTCTTGCTCAAAGTAAGGTTCATCGGCCCCACAATAGAGTCCCAAATCCGGTGTATTGCTGCGTCTCACTCTCCCTCCGTCATAAGAATGCGCTCCCGGCCCCAAACCGACATAAGGCCTTCCGCTCCAATAGCCGCTGTTGTGCTGCGCCCTGAATCCCGGCCGGGCGAAATTACTTATTTCATAATGCTCCAAACCGGCAGCAGCGGTAAGCCTCATCAAGGATTCGTACATAGCCACCGTCTCATCCTCTTCCGGCAGGACAAATATACCCTCCTCAAGATTCCTGTAAAGAAGAGTGCCTTCTTCCACCTGAAGAGCATATGCGCTGAGATGCGGAGCGCCGACAGCAAGAATATCCCTGACGTCTCCCTCCCACTCCTCCTGCGACTGTCCGGGAAGTCCGTACATCAAATCGAGACTCAGGTTATTGTATCCCCTATCTCTCAGAGTGGCGACAGCTTCCAATGCCTGTGCAACGGTGTGTCGACGTCTAAGCAGTTTCAGCATATCGTCGTTAAGGCTCTGCACTCCCATGCTCACCCTGTTCACAGGGGTCTCCCTGAGCGCATCCGCCCACTCCTTCGTGACATCGTCGGGATTTGCTTCTATCGTGCACTCCCCGAGCGAAGCGAAGCCGCCGCACGCCTCTCCCAAAACATCAAATATCCGCAGCAGAAAGTCTGCAGGCAGAAGGCTTGGCGTTCCACCTCCTATATATATAGTATCAGCCTGTGCCCTGACGATTTCCTCGCGTCTCCCCTTTATCTCACTCACCAGCGCATCCACATATTTCTGCTGCCACGCGGCATCTCGTGTGGTAGAAAAAAAGTCGCAGTAAATGCACCGCGACTTACAAAAGGGAACGTGTATGTATATCAATGATACTGCTCTTCAAACGTTAAATCATAGAAGCAGGGATACACATTCTGCATTGCATTCGCCTGCCCCATACTGTGTGGAACAATCAGCCTTACGTGAGCTTTCTCTCCACCCTCGCGCTGGGCATTGTCCAGACAGAGATATCTCATGGCAAGTATCCATCCTTCCGGCACGCTGGTGCTACCGTAGACGTCGTTGAATATGCTGCCCCAGTATACATCCGTAGCAAATGTGGCTGTGAACGTCCCGTAACTGTTGCTTACATCTATCATCTCAGGATTGGTGACATAGGTGTTTCCCCAGTTGCTCGTCTGCACACTGTCGGCCATTATGTTATACTCCAGGAAACGGCAACACAGGCGGGTGCTTTCCCCGCTCTCCAGTTTTTCTCCGCTGCCCTTGCTGAGAATCTGCATATATACACCCGATGATGAGAAATACACATACTGATTGGTGAGTAAATCCGTAGTCTCTCCCTGAGATGCGAACTGGACTTCCGTGATGGGATTTATCTTTCCGACATCCAATATCACAGTACCGTCTGCTGCACGGATTACAAAATTCCTCTTCAGAAACGCATCTACTGTCTCTCTCTCGCGTTTTTTCTGCTCCGCGTATGTCTCTTCACTGTTACATGATGTGCACATCCATACAGCCATCACGGCCACAGCAGCAAATATAATCTTTTTCATTTCAACAAATGTTCGTAGGCCTTGACAGCCTTTTTGAATTGCATAATAACTTCCTCCTCACTTCCCACATATTTTCCTCCTGCGGCATTCTTGTGTCCACCGCCATCGAAGAAATCTGCCGAGAGTTCATTACAGGGAAAATCATCCACACTGCGCAGCGATATCCTGTATTGTTCAGGATGCTCCGTATCTTGTGCCATGAGACACGTAAGCTTCATTCCCTTTATCTGCAGAGGAATGTTCACGATACCCTCCGTATCTCCGTTCTTTGTATCAAGGAGACGACGCTCTGCATTTGTAAGCGTCATAAATGCAGCATTCATCCCGGGTATCACCTTCATCTTACTATAGAGAAGGTATCCCTGCAGACGCAGACGCGCGGGAGACATTGTCCAAAAGAGTCTCCTGTAGAGCTTATCCTTGTCAAGACCGCGCGCTATCAGGCGACTTACACATTCATACACCTCAGCCCTTCCGGAATTGTAGGTGAACGCCCCGGTATCCGTCATCATACCGGAATACAGACATTCCACCTCATCCAAAGGAAGAGTGTCCATCTCACCCAGTTCCGTCAACAGGTGGCACAGCAACTCACACGTGGCACACATCTCCGGCCGAGATATTGTCACCTCGCAGAAATCCTCCGGCTCCAGATGATGGTCTATCATGATACGCGGGCACTTGTTCTCCTCCAGCACTGGAGCAAGATCACGTGTGCGGTCTTTGTGGTTGTGGTCGCATACAAATATCAGGTCGGCCTCTGTCACAATCTTTTTTGCAAGTTGCGGCTTCGTGTCGAAGCACACCACTTCCTCTGCTCCGGGTATGACATCCAGGAAATCAGGATAGCGATTCGGCATCACGACATGGGCCTCTTTTCCCAGCCGTTTCATCCACTTCATCACCATCAAAGTGCTGCCCATAGAGTCCCCGTCCGGGTTCACATGTCCCACGCACAACACCTTACGAGCCCCTTTTATGAGATTTAGGAGGCCGTTTTTTGCATCTAAAGTGAGGATTTTGTCCATTTTCGCGCACAAAAGTACAAAAAAAACGCCATTTTTCAAAAATTATCTGTTTCAAAACGCTTACATCTAACTTTTTTTATACTTTTGCACTCGCAAACATTAAAAACACATATAGCCTATCGATAAAAGCCTTACTCCAAATCAATACTCTGTAATAAGGCAATGAGTAATTTTAAGGAGCAGACGGATCACCAGTTGATCACTCTGTACGAGCAAGGAATCGATGAGGCATTTGACGTTCTGTTGGAACGCAATCAGCAAGTTCTTTTCGGATATATCCTCCGTCTTACCAACGGCAATCAGGATCTGGCCAACGATGTCTTTCAGGAGACTTTCACCAAAGCCATCATTTGTATCCGCAATCATCAGTATCAGCAGACAGGCAAGTTCTCCGCATGGCTCATGCGTGTTGCCCACAACATTGTGGTAGACGGAGTGCGCCGCGATCACGACGTAACACCCGTCAACGACGATAAGGCTGAATACCTTTTCAACAGCATCTCTCTGTCTGAGAACGTTGTGGAAGAGGCTTTCTATCGCGGTGCCGTCAGCAGTACGTTGCGCCGCCTTGTAGCTCTTCTTCCCGAGAACCAACAGGAAATCGTGCGCCTGCGTTTCATTGAAGAACTTTCATTCAAGGAAATCGCCGAGCGTCTCAATATCAGCATAAACACTGCTCTCGGACGCATACGCTACGCCCTCATCAATCTGCGCAAACTCGTGGCTGAGCACGATTTGCAGTTGGTAGGATAATCTACAGCAGCAGGTCCTTGATGTCTTTCTTCAGGTTGAGTTCTATGAAGAAATGCGTCAAGTCCGTCATCTTCACATTGAGACGATCCAGCGCCTCAAGTGTTTCGTACATTTTCGGACTTGCACCGAACATCATTGTGTAGGGAGACACTGCATACAGTATCTTAGACAGGTTTACCGATGCAAAGAAGATACAACCGACAATCTCCGGCTCCAGCGCCCGATAGGTTTCGCTGCTTCCTATAGTACCGGCCTTTGAAGCCATATCCGCATCGTTGGAGATAAAGAACAAGTTCTTCGTCTTATTGTCCTGGTTTACACACAAACCGGCATGCCACCCTTCCTTGTTCAGTTCCAAAGTGGCGTCCTCCGTGAATGTCGTGTCCTTCAGTTCTGCCAGTGCAATTCCCTTCAAACCGTTGATTGCCAGCATCGGAATACTTATCGACACATCTCCGTCCACAGCATTTATAATCTGGTCGGCATCTATCTGTGTATTCAGCGCCGCGAGTGTCGCGCGCATGCGCTTGTAGTGTTTCAGGAGGTCGAGATGACGGTCTCCGTCCACATTGGCGCACATCCACACCACAGGATCAATCGGAGCCAGATTCATCAATTTTCCGGTAATGGGACGGAAACTTCTGTTGTACTCTCTGAAGTATTTCTCCAGACGGCTGTCTTCGAACTTCAGATTTGTCTCAAACGTAATCTTCCTGTTCTCCACAACGACAGAGGCTATCACCTCCACATTGGAGAGGTCAGCACCTTCCGGCAACTGTTCTGCGATGCGTCGCATATATCCTTCCGGCAGTACGTCTGCATGGGAGAAGTATTTGATATCACCAGGCAGTTCGTCCAACGACACAAGAATGGCGCTTTCGCTGCTGCCCTGAATCATCAGGTCCACCATCTGGTCGTAGAGCATCTCTGCCTGTGTGAGCGACGAAGGCCCCATCACCAGCAGTTTCTTGTCGTCGTGCACCAGAAGGAAATTACCCACATTGCACCACGTCATTCCCCTTCTGGGTTCTGTATCGAAACCCATATCCTGCAGCAGTTTGTCCACCTTGCTTGCATCGCTCAAAGGTGCCAGAAGTCCGGTAAAACCGTCTTTGGAAATGAAACCGTATATCGGATGCGTGAAATCCACACCCATCCTGGACACCTTGTCGTAATGGAGCAGGATATCCTTCACCGTGAATCCCAGATCCTCTGCAACGTTAGACAGGTCAAACACCATCACTGCCTTCGCGTCGCGCGGAATGGCACTTCTGTAGCCGTTGTCAGGACGGATACTGAGATAAAATGCCATCCCAAGAGCCACCAGCAGCACACACGCCAGCAGCACGTAAAACTTCATTCCCTTACGCTTGTTTTTCATAATTCAGATGCATCAAATGTACAGATACGAGGCCTGCCGTTTCGGTGCGCAGACGACTCTCTCCGAGCGATGCCGCAACAGCTCCACGACTCATCACCTCCTTCACTTCCTTCTCCGAAAAATCACCTTCAGGACCAACGAAGACATATATACTTTGCTCTTTATTTTCTTTTAATAACTCCTTGTTTCTCTGCAATAAAGCATTGAGATGTTCTTTCTTTCCTTCATGGCAATGACAGACGAAGACTGCATCCCCGTCTCCTATTTCGGAGACCACTTTTGAGAAGTCCCTCATCTCGTTTATCTGCGGCATCCACGCCTTGCGCGACTGCTTCACTGCGGAAAGCGCGATACGGCGGAGACGCTCCGTTTTGAGTTCCGTCCTCTCGGAATTTTCGCAGCGCACAAAACTCACTTCGTCCACTCCTATCTCCACAGCTTTTTCCACCATCCACTCCATACGGTCCGTCATCTTCGTCGGCGCTATCACCAGATGCAGATGTCCGTCCCACTGTCGCTGCTGCGGCAGTTCCTTCAAGATGTCATACAGGCAATGATGATTGGACGCCGTGGTGATGACAGCCTCGTAGAAACTCCCCCTGCCGTCCATCAGCCATATCACGTCGCCTTCTCTCAGCCGCAGCACCCTGACTGCGTGGCGGGCTTCCTCCTCCGGAAGTTCCCCGTTAAGTGCCTCGTCGTAAAAGAAACGCTGCTCCTTCATCCCCTTATTCCACGTAAAGCACCAGTCCCTTCAGGTATTCTCCCTCCGGATGATATATATTTATAGGATGGTCGGCCGGCTGGTGCAACTGGTGCAGGATACGCACCTTTCTACGAGCTATTGCTGCTGCGGTGAACACCGCCGTGCGAAAATGTTCCTTGCTCACCGCCTGTGAACACGAGAAGGTGAACAGCACACTTCCTTTCGGCATCTTCGTCATTGCGCGTGCATTAAGTTTGGTATATCCTTTTAGAGCTCTCACCAGCGCATCCTTGTGCTTTGCGAATGCAGGAGGATCGAGTATCACAAGGTCGTACTTGCCGTCCGTCTTATCCAGATATTCAAAGGCGTCTGACACATGAGCCTCGTGACGTGCGTCAGAGGGGAAATTCATCTCCACGTTGGCAGCCGCCAGTTCGATGGCCTTTGCCGAGGAGTCCACGCTGTGCACCAGTTCCGCCCCTCCCCTCATGGCATATACGGAAAAACCTCCCGTATAGCAGAACATGTTGAGCACCTTGCGTCCTCTGGCATAATGTTCCACCAAAGAGCGGTTGTCCCTCTGATCCACGAAGAATCCCGTCTTTTGCCCGTGATACCAGTCTATATTGAATTTCAAGCCGTTCTCCACGGCCGCATATCCCTTTTTGTCTATTGCCGGAGCTCCCTTGCGCTCGTACAGGAATCCGTTTTCCTGATGCAGATCGGCCTTGAACGGCAACGTCGTCTCGCTCTTGTAGTATATTGCCTGCAAGTCCTCGCCCATCACTTCCGTAAGTGCCTCCGCTATTGCCGCTCTGTCCCTGTGCATTCCCACGCTGTGAGCCTGCATCACCGCCAGCCCCCCGTACATGTCTATCACAAGTCCCGGCAGGAAGTCGCCCTCGCCGTGCACCAGACGGTATATCGTATTGTCTTCCCGCGCTACACCGATGGACCTTCTCACGTCCAATGCTGCCGCCAGACGCTGTCTCCAGAAGGCTGCATTTATCTCTATGTCCTCAAACGACAGTACTCTCAGGGCTATGCTCCCCACCTGCCAGTGTCCTTTGGCGAGAAAGCCTCCGTCCGCACCGTACACCGACAGCAGGTCGCCCTCCTCGGGGTCGCCCTCAATGTGGTGCACAGCACCGGAGAATATCCAGGGATGGAAGCGTCCGAGACTTTCCTCCTTACCCCTCTTCAGATATAATTTCATATCCTTCATGCTGAAGTTGTTTGAGTTTCTCATACAGTTTCACACAAGCCCACGCATCGGTGGCGGCATACATCTTCTGCGCCTCCGAGAGCGACGAGGCTTCCCAGTTGGACAACTGCTGCGACTTGCTTATCTTCTCTCCGAAGACATTGGCGTATAGTTTCTGCAGCGAGAGGTCCTCTATCCCGATGGCGTACACATACCGTTGCAGTTCGAAGAAGCGCCCGGGTGTGAACTGCCGCATTCTGTACAGCTGGTGTATATCGTCCTTCCACGAGAGCCCCACTTTGAGCAGCGTGGTGTCCTCCAGCAGTTTCACAAGGCAGTCTGGAATTCCCATCTGACACAGACGGAAGAGAAAACACACCTCGTGAGTAGCCACCTGCAGAAGCGCCACCTGATTCATTCCGCCCTTCTTGAAATTGGGCTTCGTCTCGGTGTCGAGACCGATAATGCTCTGACGGAAGAGATATTCCACAGCCCTTTTGGCCTGCTCTTCTCCGTTGATAACAATAATGCGCCCGGGAAAGCTCACTCGGGGCAACGTGTTTATTTTTGCCTTGTCATAGTGTGAATATAGGCTTTTCACGCCACAAAAATAGTGAAAAATGTTGAAAGATGAGGAGAGGTGCCGCCGGGAATTTATTCATTTCAAATATTTTTTCGTATATTTGTGCCCGAATAACTGTTTATCCCTATATGGCAACCTCCAAAAACGAACGAAATAACAAGAAAAAAGCCGAAGAAAAGGCTCCCAGAAAAAGTTGGCGCACATTCTTCGCAGAAATCACCGGCCGCAAGGACATGAAGGACGAGGAGGATCTCAAGCGCGAGGAGATGATACGTTTCTCCCTCGGCGGCGTGCTCTTCATCGTATCCATGTTCCTGCTGCTTTCCATCGCCTCCCATTTCTTCACGGGCGAAGCCGACCAGAGTTGGTCGGGCGAAGGTCATCCCAGCAACTGGATGGGTGTCCTCGGTCTGCACACAGCCAGATTCTTCATCGAGGAGTGTTTCGGTTTCGCCAGCATATTCTTCCCCATCTTCCTGCTCGCAGCTTCTCTGCGTATCATGCGTATCTATTCTCTGCGCCTCTGGAAGTGGTTCATCAACTGCTCCATACTTATGCTTTGGATATCTGCTGCCGGAGACTATTTCCTGCGCGGCTTCTTCAATATGATGCACAGCCACATCAACATCGGCGGTAATATCGGCCACGCGGAGATTGAGCTTCTCAACAAGTATCTAGGCAACATCGGCACTCCCGCCCTGCTGGCCTTCACCCTCCTGGCATATCTCATCTATCTCTCCGACGAGACCATCACCTATATCCGCTCTCTCATGCATCCCAAGCAGTTCATCAAGGACCGTCTCCATCACGGTGACGGCAGCGAGGACGATTCCGCAGAGGATACGGAAGAGACAGAGGATGGCACCGACACCCACGCCACCGTCATCGATTTCAAGGTGGACGACGGGACGGATACGGAGAAGAAGCCCGCCGACATTCCCCTCCAACTCAACTACGACACTCTCGAGGAGGCTCATTTCAATGTCGTCAAGGAGAAGAAGGAGGAGGAAACAAAACCTGAAAACGACGCCGAGTTCACCGTTCACGAGGGCACCGAGGAGGAGAAGGCGGAGCTCGACAGCTATCGCGCCCTTGAACCCTACGATCCCAAGCTCGACCTCTCACGCTACCGCTACCCCACCATCGACCTGCTCAAGAAGTACAGCAACGAGGGTGTCGGCATCGACATGGAGGAGCAGGTGCAGAACAAGAACCGCATCATCAGTGTCCTGCAGGACTTCAATATAGCCCTCAAGGACATCAAGGCCACCGTAGGTCCCACCATCACACTCTACGAGATTACTCCTGCAGCCGGTGTGCGCATCTCCAAGATACGTAATCTGGAGGACGACATCGCCCTCAGTCTCTCGGCTCTCGGCATCCGCATCATTGCGCCCATTCCCGGCAAGGGCACCATCGGCATCGAGGTACCCAATGCCAAGCCCCAGATAGTGTCGATGGAGAGCGTGCTCAATTCGCGCAAGTTCCAGGAGTGCGAGTACGAGCTGCCGATGGCCATCGGTAAGACCATCACCAACGAGATATACATGGCCGACCTGGCCAAGATGCCCCACCTCCTCGTGGCCGGTGCCACAGGTCAGGGTAAGTCTGTAGGTCTGAATGCCATCCTCACCTCGCTGCTCTACAAGAAGCACCCCGCCGAACTGAAACTCGTGATGGTGGACCCCAAGAAGGTGGAGTTCTCCGTCTATTCTCCCATCGTCAACCACTTCCTTGCACAGGTGGAGGGCACCGAGGACGAGGACGAACCCATCATCACCGACACCCAGAAGGTGGTACGCACGCTCAAGAGCCTCTGCGTGGAGATGGACAACCGCTACCTTCTGCTCAAGAGCGCCGGTACGCGCAACATCAAGGAATACAACGAGAAGTTCAAGTCGCGCAAACTGCTCCCCACCGAGGGACACCGTTTCCTGCCCTACATCGTTGTGGTCATCGACGAGTTCGGCGACCTCATCATGACAGCCGGCAAGGAGATTGAGCTCCCCATCTGCCGCATCGCCCAGCTGGCACGTGCCGTCGGCATCCACATGATTATAGCCACTCAGCGCCCCACCACCAATATTATCACGGGCACCATCAAGGCCAACTTCCCCGCCCGCATGGCGTTCAAGGTGTCGCAGATGATTGACTCGCGCACCATTCTCGACCGTCCGGGCGCCAACCAGCTTGTGGGCAAGGGCGACATGCTCTATCTCACGGGCAACGACCCCGTGCGTGTGCAGTGTGCCTTCGTGGACACTCCCGAGGTGGAGCGCATCGTCAACTTCATCTCCGGCCAGCAGGGCTACCAGCGCCCCTATCCCCTGCCCGACGTACCGATGGAGGGCGAAGAGGGCGACTCCGCAGATGTCGATTTCAACCATCTCGACAGTATGTTCGAGGAGGTGGCCCGCCTTGTAGTAAGCACCCAGCAGGGCTCCACCAGCATGATACAGCGCAAGTTCGCCATCGGATACAACCGCGCCGGCCGTCTCATGGACCAGCTCGAAGCTGCGGGCATCGTGGGTCCCGCTCACGGCAGCAAGCCGCGCGAAGTGCTCTGCATGTCGGAGGAAGACCTCCAGTTCCGCCTCGACAATCTCAAAGGCTGATTAAGGCGGGCGAAGCCCTAATTGACAATTGAGAATTGAGAATTGAGAATTGACAATTGACAATTGATAATTGATAATTGATAATTGATAAATGATTTCATCATGAAGACCAGACTCCTTTTCCTGCTTCTCTCCCTCTGTGTCGCATCGTTCGCCAAGGACGATCCCCGGCAGATACTCGACACCGCCGTATCCCAGCTTGAGAACTCGGGCGGTGTGCGCGGCCAGTTCACCATCACACAGTTCGAGGGCACCAAGGAGGCCGGCACCACACACGGCCATCTCACCATGATGGGCGAGCGCTACACACTCACCACTCCCGAGCACATCACGTGGTTCGACGGCAAGACGCAGTGGACCTGGCTCAAGAGCAGCAACGAGGTGAATGTCACCACTCCCACGCAGAAGGAGCTGCGCAAGTCGTCTCCCGCCGCTCTGCTGGGTGCCTACAAAAAGGGTTACAACCTCTCTATGAAGAAGAGCAAACTGCGCGGTCGCCGCGTGTGGGAAATCACCATGACGGCCGTCTCCAGCATATCGCGTCCCGAGCGCGTTGTCATCGACATAGCACAGGACGACTACACTCCCATGTGCCTGCGTGCCCGCAACGACGGCAACTGGACACGCTTCGCCATCTTCGAATACGCTGTGAAGCAGATGCTCTCCGACGACGATTTCCGTTTCCGTCAGGAGGACTATCCCACTGCCGAGGTTATCGACCTCCGCTGATTATCTCCACGATGTCGGCAGGCTTGTCTGCCATCACCGTTGCGCCCTGTTCCTCCAGCCAGTCCCTGTCCCTGAATCCCCACGTCACGGAGATGCAGTCCAGTGAGGAATTTCTCGCTGTGGCTATATCCACTTCCGAGTCGCCGATATATACGGCACGCACGTCGTCTCCCTCCGCTCCCAGGTCGCGCAGTGCCAGTTGCACCATGTCTGGTGCCGGTTTGCGGGCCATGCCCGGGCGCTCGCCTATCGCCACGTCTATCGTGTCGCGGAAGTGCGTCTCCCACAGTTCGTCCACTCCGGCCTGCAGTTTGTTGCTCACCACGGCCATCTTCACGCCCATCTCCCTGAGTCTCTGCAGCGTCTCCACTATACCCTCGTAGGGCCCCGTGTGGTCGCGGCAGTGGTTCACGTAGTATGCCTTGAAGTCGGCCAGCATGTCCTCGAAGCGCGGATTCTTCTCTCCTCCGGGCACTGCTCCCCGCATCAGATTGCGCACTCCGTTGCCCAGCAGTCTTCTCACCTCTTCTTTATCGCGCAGGGGCAACCCGTATACGCGCAAAGTATGGTTCACGGCATCGCTCAAATCCCTCAGCGTGTCGAGCAGAGTGCCGTCCATATCCCATATTATCGTGTTGTATTTCATCATTTCCGTGCAAAAATACGAATAATTTATCAAATAACCCCCTTCTCTCAACTCTCAACTCTCAATTCTCAACTATTTTTAGTATATTTGCGATGAAAGGTGCAGCTCCCCCAGCCCTGCAACAAGATAGCCCCCGTCCTCCGCATTGCGAAGTAAGGGCATTCGTCATAGGATGTTGATCGGCACCACGAGTTTTACGCTTATGTTGCGACCCATGTTATAGACGCCCTGTCTGCCCGTGACACTGTTGATGTCGGCGTATTTCAGCCGGCTCAGGTGGCTTTGATACGTCCGGTTCAGCAGGTTGTCGGCGATGACGTAGAGTTCGGCAATCTTTCTGCCTCTCCATGTCAGGTCGCTGCCTGCGGACAGGTTCACCAGCACGTAGCCGGGTGTCGGCGTCTCTGTTCCGTCGACGGAGAGCACATGGCTCTGCTTCAGGTAGTAATCCATTCCCGCTGCAATGTACAGGTTGTCGGCAGAGAGCCCCTTTGAATGGTGGACGTGATGAGAGTGCGCCCCCACCGTGGGATGGCTGTGGTGAATCAGTTCCCACTTCACTTTCGACGTCCATCGCGGCGCCGGTGTATAAGGCAGGTATTTCAGTTCGTCGGTCTGATGCAGCTGTCGGGCATCGACGTATGAGAACGTGTTCTCGATGTGCAGGGAGTGTATGGGATGAACGTCAACTCCCGCCTCGAAACCCAGCAGACGGGCATCGTTCTGCGTATAGCTGTAAACGGGATGTCCGTCTATCTCACGCCCCTCACCTCTCAGATAGATATAGTTGTCGATGCGGTTGGCAAAGAGAGCCAGCTGTGCCGACACGTAGCGCGACGTGAAGTCAACGCCCAGATCCACCTGCAAACTGTATTCCGGCTTCAGCTGCTGATTGCCTATCTCGTAGCGCAAGGCACCTTCGTGCGCACCGTTCGACCCCAGTTCGCTCATGTTGGGCGCACGGAATCCGCGGGCCACGTTGATACGCAGATTCAGGCGGTCGTTCACATTCCACACAGCTCCCACGCTGCCCGTCACTCCTTCGAAATTGCGGCTGAAGTCCGTAAAGCGCAATGCGCCGTCCTCCTCCAGAGCTTCGCCGTGCAGGTGACGGTGATCCATGCGCACGCCGCCGTTGAGCGTCCATCGTTTCCACTGTTTGCTTGCTGTGGCATATACGCCGATGTCGAACAGCTTATAGGCGGGAATGAGATACTCAAAGCCCAGGTTCTGCGACTGCTGCCACATTCCCTGCACGCCGCCGGACAGTTTCCACCCCCGGAATTCATGCGTCAGATAGCGCAGGTCGTAGGTCACGGTGTGCAGTTTGAAATACAGCGACGGTTCATCCTCACCGCCGTGTTCGTGCTCCTCGTGCTCTTCGTGCTCTCCGTCCTCGTGTTCATGATGATGTGCTTCCTCGTATTCCTGCCGGCGGTTCTGCTGATAGCCTACGACGGCTTTCAACGTGCCGTAAGAGAGGTTTATTGAGTTGTCCCACACCATTTTGTAGTGTCTCACCTGCTGATACGGCAGCCATTTGCCGTAGCTGTGTCCGCTCCAGTCTTCCCCGTGGGTCAGTTCTCCTGTCAGCGGGTTGCGCTCTCCCTCTGTGATGCCGGGAATTTGGTGATAGAGCGTACCTGTCAGCCGCGAGTAGCCCCACTGCTTCTGCAGCCCCAGCATCAGCCTGCCCGACATCTCCCTGAACTGCGACCCGGGCACGTAGCCGTCGTAGTCGTTCCAGTAGGCGTGAGCCATTTTTCCGCTCCAGCGGGCATCCCACACAAATCCGCTGTGGTTGCCGCCCATATTGAGCGAATAGCCCATCAGACCGTTGTTTGTCTGGTATTCCGAAGAGAAGCTGCCGCGCATTTCTCCTTCGGGCAATATGGGCTGGGGACGCAGTATCACCACTCCGGCCATTGCGTCCGAGCCGTACATCAGCGAGGCGGGGCCCTTGAGTATCTCCACGGAACCTACGCTTCCGCCGTCCACCTCGATGCCGTGTTCGTCGCCCCATTGCTGCCCTTCCTGACGCACCCCTTCGCTCATCACCACCACGCGGTTGTAGCCCAGTCCGCGGATAATGGGTTTTGATATGCCGCTGCCTGTGGTCAGCTGGTCCATTCCGGGCTGACGGGAGATGGCGTCAATGATGTTGGAGGAGGCGTTCGAGCGCAGCTCCTTGGCGTTGACAAGGGTGATTGGCACCGTTGAGTGTTTGAGCTTCGTGTCGCCCGTCACGCCTGTCACTGTCACCTCGTTCAGCTGCATGTGCTGAAAAAACACGTCGGAGGAATCCAGGTCATGACGGTGCTGAGGGGTTGCTATGCTGTCTTGTGCTGTCGTTGTCAGGCATACACCCAACAACGACAGAACGAAAAAAAGTCCTTTCATTCTGATGATAAATTTAATAAATTGTTGTCGTTCTGTTTGATTCAGTGCAGTTTCCCCGCATGGGCGGTCTGCACCGGCGGGTCTCAGACAGCGGGAGGCCCCCTCAGCGTGACAGTGCCCGGTGTCGGCGCAAGAAGTGATGTGCCGCCTTGGACGCTGCCTCGCGTATATGCAAAAAACGTGCGGACAACAACTGCTGCTGCAACCACCATAGGAAGCGACAGTAACTGGCATAGCACGCATTCGTGCATTGTCTGTGCCAATTGTCCGATGTGGCCGGCACAGTGGTGTTGCACGCAATCCGTACATTCCTCCTCGTTGGTCGACGGCTGCAGGTGGTGGGTGTGAAGAGACGACAGCAGCAGCATCGGCAGGAACACCGCCAACAGCACTCTGGATGCAATCTGTTGCTTTAGTCTTATGCTCACGGCTGCAAAGGTATGAAAATTAGTTGACAAGTTGACGAGTTAACGAGTTGACAAGTTGGTAGTTTGGGGTAATTGACTTAAATTTCATTGGTGATTGATGTTTTTGTCATTTGTCCTTAGTCATTTGTCCTTAGTCTTTAGTCTTTAGTCTTTTGTCTTTCGCTCACAAAATATTCGTGTCCACGATGTCCGCGATGTCCGCGATTTAACGTAAACACTGGGAAAAACGAAAGAAATGCCGTCCGATTGGGCGACATTTCTTTTGTTAGTTGACAAGTTCATGGATTGCATCCATAGACATTCTACTCGTCTCAGCAAAATGAGCAAGCTCTTTTGCATTCGACTCGGGCGAATGTTGACAAGTAAACAAGTGGACGAGTAGACAAGTTGTTAGTCCTACTTCAGCCCTCAGCCTTCAGACCTCATTCCTCAATTTTAACATTTATCAATCTCAAATTTTAACATTTCTATAACACTAACAATTAAACATTTATACTAAAAAATGAGGCTAAAATCGGTCAAAAAAAGCCCAAAAGATGGACATCGGGGACATTAAAAGAAATGAAAAGAGAGAAAGAAAGCTCCCCGCACCCCTTAAAGAAAAGAGTAGAAAAGAAAGAAAAGTCCTTGTTATTTCTCGTACACTAAGTTTATGACTGCTACGCAGTATAACCGTGCGCGAGGGCGTTCCTTATACTACGGCGCCCGTTTATGAGGTACGCAGGCGCGCATACGACGAGTCCCCGATGTCCGCGATGTCCATGTTTTGCTGTCTTTTCCTGATTTCGGTTGACAGTTTTTTGCTCTTTTCCTGAGTTGGTTGTCAGTTGTTTTCCTGATAAGGTTTACACTTTACTGTTTTCGTTGACATCGTTCCTGATGGGGTTGACATTTTTCTGAAAAGGTTGAC
>JAEEZX010000013.1 GCA_016292045.1 Bacteroidaceae bacterium
CTCCAGGCCGGTGAACAGTTTCTCGAAATAGTTGAGACACTTCGACACGCTGCTGCTGTTGTAGTCCGTACCGTCCCACGGACTGCCCCATCTCCATCCGTTGAAATACATGTTGGGCGTATCCATCACGCCGTGCAGCACCACATGGTTGCCGTGCTCGTCAACAAACCACTTGCCGTCAACGTGGAGTGTAGGCAACGGTTTCACGCCCTGTGCGGACATGCTTGTGGCAAATATCAGTGCCAGCAAGTATAAAAGGGTCGTCTTTTTCATTTCTTTCAGTATTATTGATTTTTTCGGTTTTATCGTAAATTTTCGTGTCAGGCGGCTATATGGTTCACTCCGTAGCCGAATAGGGCGAAATCGCCCTTCAGCGGGTCGCCGGGGAATATCGCAGCCAGGGAATCGGTGAGACGGCGGGCGCTGCTCATGCTGGCCGACTTGCTGTGCAGCAGACCCAGACGCACGGATTGCCGGAGCACATGGGTGTCCATAGGCATGATGAGAGTGCGGCGGTCGATGAAACCGGCCCAAAGACCGATATCGACGGGAGAATCCGTGCGGCACATCCAGCGCAGGAACATGCAAACGCGCTTGCATGCCGACTGGATGTCCTTGGGGACAACGACGCTCACACCGTGACGGGCAAACCAGTCGCAGATGGCTGTGACGGCCTCCAAGCCCGTAGAAGCGCGCTGGCGGACATAGTCGCCAAGGGTGCCGTGCTCCAGAAGCAGCTGCCGGTAGGCACACAGGAAACGGTGCATTGTGGCGTGGGTGTAGAGGCGGTAGAAGCAGGTGGTGTCGTCGCAGCGGAAATGCTCCCCGAAACAACCCTGGCGCACCCATTCGTCCACCTGACCCTTGCTCCATGAGAGTATCATGCCTATTTTCTGCATAAACTGCTTGCGGCTGCCGTAGCTCAGGCAGGAAGCAATGAACGCCATAGCCTCCTGATTGCGGCTGCCCTCCACCTGATGCATCCACCACGAGGGGTCGCCCTCAAGGAAGCGGGCGGTCTCGTACTGCTGTGCGTAGCGGATAAGAAGATTCATGGTCTCTTGGGTCATTATGCAACGGATGGTAAAAGGGTCAGTTCATTGTGATGCGACGACCGCCGTCGTCAAGTGTCTCTATGGTGACGCGTACGGCATCCCCGGGAAGCAGGTCCTCGATGAGTTCCGGCCACTCGATGAAGCACAGATGCCCGCTGTAGCAATACTCCTCAAAGCCCAGATCGTAGGCCTCCTCAATGCGGCGGATGCGGTAGAAGTCGAAGTGATATACGGGCTGGCGTCCTTCATACTCGTTGACGATGGCAAAGGTGGGGGAGGTGACGGTGTCGGTGACTCCGAGACACTCGCAGAGGGCCTTGATGAAAGTGGTCTTGCCTGCTCCCATATTGCCGTAGAATGCGAACACGCGGGCATCTCCCATGTGGTCGATAAACTGCTGTGCCGCCTGTGGCAGAGCATCAATGCTATGGACAACGATGCTCAACATAATTACTTACGTGAAATGAAAAGCTGGGCTACGGACAGAGCGATATACCACACGATGATGGCGGCAAAGGCGCTTGCCCCGAAACAGATGCAGGGCAGACAGCCCAGAAGGAAAATATACTTGATGCTGTTGTCACGCCATGAGAGGTTCTTGAACTTCAGGGCAAACAGCGGAATCTCTGCCACCAGCAGGAACGATGCAGCCAGCATGAAAAGGAAAAGGAAGGCTGCATTGAAGAGATAGCTTGTGAGGAAGGCGTGCTGACCCACCACCAGGCTGCCCCAGAAGAGGGCGTTGGCAGGCGTCGGCACTCCGATGAAGGAAGTGGCCTGGCGCGTGTCGAGATTGAACTTGGCCAGACGCAGCGCCGAGAAGGCCGCCATAATGAATGCGGTGTAGGGCATGACACCCTTTATGGGAAGCATCCATTCGGGATATTCCACCTCGAAGAAAAGCGAGAAGAGTATCATGGACGGAGCCACGCCGAAAGTGATGACATCGGCAAGAGAGTCGAGTTCCTTGCCGATGGGGGAGGAAACACCCAGAAGACGGGCAGACATACCGTCGAAGAAATCGAACACAGCACCCAGAATGATAAATGCTACAGCCCACACGTAGGAGGCCGGATGCTCGTAAGCATGCGCAGCACATACTGTGGCTATGCAGCCGCAGATGAGATTCATGCAGGTGATGCTGTTGGGTATGTGTTTCTTCATAGTGTTGCAATGACAGTTTCGTTTCCTGTGGTTTTCTGTCCCACTCCTACAAGTATCTTGGCATCCAGAGGCAGATAGACATCCACGCGGCTGCCGAACTTGATAAATCCGAGATGCTCGTCCACCACGCAGTCCTCACCGGGCTTGAGATAGGTGACGATGCGGCGCGCCAAGGCACCGGCCACCTGGCGGATGAGGATATCCTGTCCCTCGGGGGTGGTGATGATGATGCTGCTGCGCTCGTTCTCCGTGCTGGCCTTGGGAAGCCACGCTGCCTTATAGCGGCCGTTGTGGTGTATCACGGTCTTCACCCTGCCGTCGCAGGGCACCCAGTTGTTGTGCACATTGAACAGGCTCATGAAGATGCTCACCATGATACGGGGCTCGTGGAAGAACTCGTCCTCCATCACTTCCTCCACAACCACCACCTTGCCGTCGGCAGAGGCTACGACGGTGCGCTCGTTGTCGCCTTCGAAACGGCGTACCGGGCACTGGAAAAAGTTGAGCACAACGGCGTAGAAGACAATGCTAACTCCCAGAACTACATAGCAGAACACTTTCCACGGACCAAAGGCGTAGAAAGTGAGCAGATTGAGCAGCACCAAAGATACACCGCTGATGATCAAGGTGCTTGTGCCTTCGCGGTGTATACGTATTTTCTTGAGTTTTCTGAGTTTTTTACCCATGAATTATTCCACTTTTCGTGACAAAGGTAGTAAAAAGTTGCAAATATGTATAATGAAAAGGGCGTTTTTTTGTCGTTAACATCATTTTTCTTCGTTTTTCCGGTTCCGGCGTGCGCCTTTAACTGTTTTTTTCATATCTTTGCCGTTGGAATTATGCAAGACTACGTACATCTTCACGTTCACACCCAGTATTCCCTGCTTGACGGGCAGGCTTCGATACCGCATCTGGTGGACAAGGCTGTCAAGGACGGAATGCGTGGAATGGCTATCACGGATCATGGCAACATGTTCGGTGTGAAGGAGCTTTTCGACTATGTAAACGGTGTAAACAAGAAGCGGAAGGCAGAGGGGCTGGAGCCCTTCAAGCCCATCTTCGGATGCGAGATGTATGTGGCGCGCAGAGGCGATGCCGAGCATCAGAAGGAAGGCAAGGCGGACCAGAGCGGCTGGCACCTTATCGTTCTTGCCAAGAATGAGACGGGCTATCATAATCTGGTGAAGCTGGTGTCAAGGAGTTGGGTGAAGGGTTACTATATGCGTCCCCGTACCGACCACAGGACGTTGGAGCAGTTTCACGAAGGTCTCATCATCTGCTCGGCCTGTATAGGCGGCGAGGTGCCCAAGAAGATTGTCGCCGGCGACCTTGCGGCGGCTGAAGAAGCGGTGAAATGGTTCCATAACATATGGGGCGAGGACTACTATCTGGAGCTGCAGCGACACGAGGTGAAGGACCCGAGACTGATAGCAAATCGCGAGACATACCAGATACAGCAGAAGGTGAATCCCGTGCTGATAGACCTCGCACGCAAATATGGAATAAAACTCATCTGCACAAATGACTCCCATTTTGTGGAGCAGGAGGATGCCGAGGCGCACGACCATCTGCTGTGTCTCAACAGCGGTAAGGATCTGGACGACCCCAACCGTATGAGGTACTCCAAACAGGAGTGGTTCAAGACTCGTGCGGAGATGAATGAAATCTTCTCGGACATTCCCGAGGCGTTGTCCAACACGTTGGAGATACTGGACAAGGTGGAGACCTACAATCTGGAGTCGAATCCCATCATGCCCTTCTTCCCCATACCGGAAAGCTACGGTACGGAGGAGATCTGGCGCGAGAAATACACCGAAGAGGACCTGTTCAGGGAGTTTACCTCCGATGAAAACGGCGAAAATCCCCTTCCGCGTGAGGAGGGCGAGAAGAAGATAACGAAGCTGGGAGGCTACGACAAACTGTATCGCATCAAATTTGAGGCGGACTATCTGGGCCAACTGGCCTACGAGGGTGCGGCACGTCTGTACCCACAGCCGCTGAGCAAGGAGGTGGACGACCGCATACGCTTCGAGCTCCATATCATGAAGACGATGGGTTTCCCGGGATACTTCCTCATAGTGCAGGACTTCATCAACTCGGCGCGTAACGAACTCGGTGTGTGGGTGGGTCCGGGACGAGGCAGTGCCGCAGGTAGTGTGGTGGCATATTGTCTCGGTATCACGCGCCTCGACCCGATGAAATACGACCTGCTGTTCGAGAGGTTTCTGAATCCCGACCGTATATCACTGCCCGATATCGATACAGACTTCGACGATGACGGCAGAGGGAAGGTGCTGAAATGGGTGATGGAGAAATACGGCGTGGAAAACTGCGCCCACATCATCACCTACGGTACGATGGCGACGAAGAACAGCATCAAGGATGTTGCGCGCGTTGAGAAGCTTCCCCTCGACAAGGCGAATGCCCTCTGCAAGGCCATTCCCGACCGCTTGTCGCTCAACGGCAAGGAAGTGAAGATGAATCTGGAGAATGCCATCAAGTGCACGCCTGAGTTACAGATGGCGGAGAAGAGTCAGGACCCGAGGGAGGCAAATACTATAAAATATGCCCGTATGCTGGAGGGACAGATACGAGGCACAGGTATACATGCCTGTGGCTTCATCATCTGCCGGGACCCGATTTCCGAGCACGTACCTGTATCTACAGCAGACGATCCGGACTTCCCGGGAGAGAAGACGGCGGTGACCCAGTATGACGGTCATGTCATCGAAAGCACGGGACTCATCAAGATGGACTTCCTGGGGCTGAAGACCCTCTCGCAGATGAAGGAGGCCTGCCGAGTCATCAAGGAGTCGCGCGGCATAGATGTGGACATAGACACCATACCTCTGGACGACGAGCTGACCTTCCGGCTCTATCAGGAAGGACGCACGGTGGGTACGTTCCAGTTTGAATCTGCCGGTATGCAGAAATACCTGAAGGAACTGCATCCCACGGTGTTTGAGGACCTTATAGCAATGAATGCTCTGTATCGCCCGGGCCCGATGGACTACATTCCGTCGTTCATCGCCAGAAAGAACGGACGCGAAACGATAACTTACGACATACCGGTAATGGAGAAGTATCTCAAGGATACTTACGGTATTACTGTATATCAGGAGCAGGTCATGCTGTTGTCGCGTCTCTTGGCAGGCTTTACACGCGGTGAGTCCGATGCCCTGCGTAAGGCGATGGGTAAGAAGAAAAAGGAGATCGTTGACGCCATGAAACCCAAGTTCCTCGAGGGCGGCAAGAAAAACGGACACGACCCGGAGGTGCTGGAGAAGATATGGGCAGACTGGGAGAAGTTTGCCTCTTATGCCTTCAACAAGTCGCATGCTGCGTGCTATTCGTGGGTGGCATATCAGACGGCCTATCTCAAGGCGCACTATCCTGCGGAATTCATGGCAGCCCTGCTGACAAGGGCAAAGGACGATATCAAGGAGGTGACAAAGCTTCTTGAGGAATGCCACTCCATGCGTATTCAAGTGCTCGGTCCGGATGTCAACGAGTCGCACGGCAACTTCGGTGTGGGACGTGACGGACATATACGTTTCGGTCTCATGGCTATCAAGGGACTTGGAGTGGCGGCTGCGGAGGCGATTGTGGCGGAGCGCGAGAAGAACGGTCTTTATAAGGATATATTCGACTTCGTGCAGAGAGTGCCCATGTCGCAGGTGAAACGCAGCGGTCTGGAGAGTTTGGCATTCAGCGGAGCGTTCGACAGCTTCAGTGATATGATACGCAGGGAGCAGTTCTCCGCAGTAGGTAATCACGGGGAGGTGTTCCTTGACACACTGACAAAGTTCGGCAATAGCTACCAACAAAGTCAGATGGAGGCCCAGTATTCGCTTTTCGGGGCGGATATGGTGGAAATCACCAGACCTCCCATCCCACAAGCGGAACCGTGGAGCAACCTTGAACGCCTCAATAAGGAGCGCGACCTTGTCGGTATTTATCTAAGCGCTCATCCTTTGGATGAATATGCGGTGGTGTTGCAGGATGTTTGCAATATGCGTATGACGGCGATGGACGACCTCGATGCGTACGCAGGACAGGAAGTGCATCTCGGAGGTATTGTCACGGGTTTGCGCCAGGGAATAACGAAGCGCGGTGCGCCATACGGTATTGTCACAATAGAGGACTTCAGCGGAAGCGGGGAGATTCCCCTCTTCGGACAGGACTGGCCGCGCTGGGGAGGATACATGGTGTCCGGTGCGGCACTCTTTATCAGCGGACAGGTGCAGGGAAGGCAGTATGATCAGACGCGTATGGAGTTTCGTATCGGTAAGATAGAAATGCTCAGTGAAGTGGCAGACAGCCTTGTGCAGACTCTTACTGTGCACCTTCCCGTGGATGTCCTGAATCGCGACTTTGTGGAGGAATTTGCAGAATTGTCAAAGCCTCGTGAAGGTGAGGAAGGTACAGTGGATCTGCGTTTCATACTTTCAGATCCGACGGGAGAAAGACTTGAGATGAAAGCTACTGCCGGTAAGGTTCGTGTGACAAAGTCACTGCTTGACTTCCTCAGGCAGGATGAGCGTATAGAATATAGAATAAACTAAAAAGGAGTATTATGGAAATCAACAGTCAGAATCTGTCCGCATTTGTGGCAACAGGTAAGCCCGTGGTAATTGACTTTTGGGCTACATGGTGCGGTCCCTGCCAGAAGATGGGACCTGTGATTGAGCAGTTGGCAGCAGACTATGAGGGCAAGGCCATAGTGGGGAAATGCGATGTCGATGAGGACGAGGAACTCGCGATGCAGTTCAGCGTGCGCAGCATTCCTACAATAGTGTTTCTCAAGGACGGAGAACTGCGCGACGTACAGATCGGTGCATGCCCGAAGTCTGTTTTGGAAGAAAAACTGAACAAACTCCTGTGATTCGTATGGAAAACGAGGAAATGCTTTTTGCGGAAGAAGACCGTAAGACAGTAGCTTTTATCAAGAACTATCTGCCACAGGAGGTGAAAGACAAGTTCTCCGAGGACGATATATATTATTTTCTCGATGCTTTCGTGGAATATTGCGACAAGAAAGGAATGTTCGAAAGTGAGGAAGAGGAATGTGATGTCGATTTGGATGAGGCTGCGGCCTTCATGGCGCAACTCGCGAAAAAGGAGAAGATAGGTTCATTCGAAGCAGATGACGTTCGCTGGATTGTGGACGGACAGATGGAATACTGGGACAGTCTCAATGAAGAATGACGAACGCTTCATGAAGCTGGCTCTTGATGAGGCCCGCAAGGCAGAATCGGAAGGCGAGGTACCCATTGGTGCGGTGATAGTGTCCAAGGGTATGGTCATTGCCCGGGGGCATAATCTCACGGAGCATCTTCATGATGTCACAGCCCATGCCGAGATGCAGGCCATTACGGCTGCTGCAGAGCATCTTGGCGGGAAATATCTCCAGGACTGCACGCTATATGTTACGGTGGAACCGTGTGTAATGTGTGCGGGTGCTCTGGGGTGGAGTCAGATTTCGCGCATTGTATATGGGGCTCCCGACGAAAAGAGAGGATTCAGGTCGTTCGCTCCACAGGCGCTTCACCCGAAGACAGAGGTGGAGGAGGGTGTCATGTGTGAGGAATGTGCTGCGATGATGACAGAGTTCTTTAAGAAGAAGCGTCCGTAAACATGTAGAAAATGGCACAGCACAACGTTCTTGGCGGCAAGGGTGAGGATTTGGCTGCAGACTATCTTGTGGCTAAAGGTTATACCATATTGGAACGTAACTGGCGCAGCGGACATAAGGAGATAGACATTGTCGCACGTAATCAGAACGAGGTGGTCTTTGTAGAAGTCAAGACACGGCATTCGGAATTCTTCGGACGCCCGGAGGAGTCTGTTACACCACGTAAGATGAAACTTCTTATAAGTGCGGCGGATGCTTATCTGAGGGAGCGATGTATAGACGATGACGCACGCTTTGACGTGATATGTGTGGTGAACGGCAGTCTACGCCATTATGAAGGTGCTTTCCGGCCATGAGGATATTGAGATTTGACAGTTGTACGTCTACCAACGATATCCTCAAAGCGGAGCAGGGGGACTTTGTTGTAGCTGTTGCCGATAAGCAGACCGCAGGTCGCGGGCAGAGGGGGAATACGTGGATATCCGATAGCGGAAAGAATCTTCTGTTCAGTATTCTGGTCACTCCCGGGCAGTTGAATGTCGGTGACGCATTCGTCCTGTCTCAGGGTATAGCCTTGTCCATCTGCAATGTCCTTGTGCATTATATCCCAGAGGGACGGGTGAGTGTTAAATGGCCCAATGACATATATGTGGACAGGAGAAAAATATGCGGCATACTTATTGAGAACGACTTGCAGGGACGACGTGTGACGAGAAGCATTATCGGTTGCGGTATAAATGTGAATCAGGTCTCTTTTCCCGACGGTCTTGCTGCTCCGGCAACATCGGTGGCGATGGAATCGGGTGAGGAAATGTCCTGCGAAACGGTTTTGAGGGACGTGACGGATGCGTTTGCGCGGACGTACGCAGATATCTGTGCGGGACATTACGAAGATATAAGGGCTCAATATCACGAACATCTGTTCTTTCGCGGAGTGCATGCTCGCTATGAGGACAAGGACGGCGAGTTTGACGGAGTGATATCTCATGTGGAAAACGACGGACATTTAATAATTAAGGATGCAGAGGGCGGCTTGCGTCGCTATGCATTCAAGGAAATAAAACTAAAATTATGAAATTCAAGAGAATTTTGCTGAAACTCTCTGGTGAGAGTCTTGCAGGTGAGAAGAAGCAGGGTATCGATGTGGAACGTCTCAACGACTACGCCTTGCAGATTAAGGAAATCGCCCAGATGGGTGTACAGATTGGCATTGTCATTGGCGGTGGCAACATCTTCCGCGGCCTCACGGGTGCGGGCAAGGGTTTCGACCGGGTGAAGGGGGACCAGATGGGAATGTGTGCCACGGTGATAAATTCTCTGGCATTGTCTTCTGCTCTGGGTGCTGTGGGTCAGAAGAACAGGGTTCTCACGGCAATACGTATGGAGCCCATAGGTGAGTTCTACACGAAATGGAAGGCCATCGAGGCAATGGAGAACGGTGAAGTGGTCATTATGAGTGGCGGTACGGGTTCTCCGTATTTCACGACAGATACGGGTTCTTCATTGCGCGGTATAGAGATAGAGGCCGACGTGATGCTGAAAGGTACGCGCGTGGACGGAATCTACACGGCAGATCCTGAGAAAGACCCGACGGCGACGAAGTTCCATGATATCACTTATGAGGAGGTGATAGCTCGCGGTTTGAAAGTGATGGACATCACGGCAACGGCGATGTGCATGCAGAATGACTTGCCCATATACGTATTCAATATGGACGAAAAAGGAAATCTGAAACGTGTGATGGAAGGTGCGGAAATAGGCACCTTGGTCCACAACTAACGTATCACTTTGATACTCTCGTCGCCAAAGGCGATGATATATGTTCCTTTAGAAAGGCTCTCCAGTGAAACATTGGTAGAGCCTTTTATTTGTGCCACCTGCAGGAGGGTACCGGAGCTGGAATAGACGCGCAGGAGTCCTGTGCCGTTTACTTCAAGTGTTCCATTTACGCTCTTAAGGGACTTGCTCTCACTCTTGAGCGACTTTACATCCGTAGGTTCGGAAGCGAAGTAGATTTTTTTCATGTCCGTCAGAGTATAAGTCAGGATGTCCGATGTGGTGTAAATCTTAACCTCTGTTGCGGAGAATGTGATCTTCTTCACTTCGGTCAGTTCTACACTGTTTTCCGTGTTGTCTTGCAACTGGGTGGTGAGATAACTGTAGTCGTCAGCATGTGCTGAAAATGTCGCAAAGGTGAATAATGTTAAAAACAGATGTTTCATAGTTTATTCTCCTTCATTGATTTCTGCATTACATGTGCCTCCGGTGACTTCCGCAGTGAGACAACGTATGCCGCGCGCGTTATTCAGCAGTTTTGTTACTGTCACGTTGCCGGCACTCATCTTGAAAGCAAGGTCTGTCTTCATACCCATGCAACGGTGTCTGTCCGTTTCGCTGCATCTGCCGCCGTTAGCCGCGATGTTTATCACGGTGGGACCGCTGTTTTCGTTGATGGTGATGTCGTAGTTGGCTTGAATGCCGCGCGAACCGTCGCCGCTGGCCAGAATATCAATGGTGCCGCCCGAGATGGTCACAGTGCTGTCGCAGTCGATAGCTCTTGAGTCCATGTTTGTTACAGCAAGATCCAATGTGCCGCCTTCCATCTCAAATTCCTCACCGACGTTAAAGGCATACCCTACGACTTCCTTGATGGTAATCTTTCCCAAAGAAGTGCCGAGTTTGAGATATTCCTTCACGTGAATTCCGTTCTTGGTGTTGCCCTTTACGGTCAAGTTGCCGTTTCCCGTAATTTTCATATGTCCTCTGCAGTAGAGACATCCCTTGTGGGTGCCTCCCACAGCATCTTCCAGACTGTTCTCAGAGCCTTCCGTCATCTTGAGGTTGACACGCTTGCCGCATTGGATATCCAGGGCAGGTCCCACATTGGACACCAGTGAGAGATTGTCAAGTACGAAAGTGCACTTGTATATGCCGTTGTACACGAGACCGCCGTTTGTGCTGCTGCCCTTGAGGACAAACACCAATTCTGCAGTGTCGCATGCATTGGTGATAGTGGCATATCCGTTGTTGACAGTATAGGTGACATCTGTGCGTCCAAGTGGAAGTTCTACAGAGGCACTTCCTTCTCCGAAATACACTCGTACAGTGTCTTTTACAATGAATGATTCAGGGGGTACGTCTATGCTGACGGGATCCTCAAACTCTTCGTTAGCGCATGCAGACACCATCAATGCCAATGCCCACGCGAATAGGTATATATGTGTTTTCTGCTTCATTCCAATGTCAGAATTTTATATCGTATGAAATAGAAGTGGCATGCAGTCTTTCACCATAGTCATTCTCGATTTCTCTGTGATAGAAAGTGATGATGTAGGCAAATGAGAGACTGTGATGCTTGTTGAAGTCGTAGCCACACCCTGCGGATGCACGTATCTTGTAGATATCCATGCCGTCTGACATGTTGTTGAACATTTCTCCGGAGACAAACGGATGCCACGGATTTCTCTTCTTGTCCATTTCCACTTTAAGACGACTGCGCAGTTGGTGATTACTGTATGCGTCCTCCACCTTCGGGTCTGTCATCTCTGATGTCCATTCTCCGGCATCGCTCAGCGCCCATTGCCAGTTGTTGATGTCTGTAGCTGTGTAAACATCTGTCTTACGATGTTTCGTGCGCATGACATTCACGGAACCCACTCTTGCGTAGCGATATCTTTCACGCAGGGAGATTCGTAGCCATTGTCCTATCTTCATGCCGGCAAGGATGTCGAATTTGAAGCGGAATTTTGGCGTGAAATACGAGTTTGTCTTTCTATAGCCTGTTTGGCGTATAGCGATTCCTTCGTCAGTGTCGATGTCCCATCCGGCGTTGCTCCAGTTCTTTATCTTTGAGCGGGTGTAGTCGTTAAGTAATTCGATGCCGACTCCGAATTTGAGATACTTGTTCACCTTGTATTTTGCATTCAGCCCCACCCCCCAGCGGTCGAGACAACTACTGTTCTTTTCTGTGCGGAAGTGGCTTTCTATTCCTGCGCTCCAGTTGTAGTTGAACTCCTTCTCCATGGTGAATTCTCCCCATACGCCGAAATCGTCCTCTCCAGCCCCAAGCGTCGTAAGTGCTGCTGTCAGGGCGAATAATGATAGAAATAATCGCTTCATGAGTTACTGGCCCAATTTATTGAATCTGACGGTGTTTGCAATGCTGCAGCCTTTGTCCATATCCTCATCATAATAGATACGGATGAGTACGCTGTCTTTCAAGAAGTCGATAGTGCCCACTTCGATGGATATAATCTTCAAACCTGTGCGTGCCTCAAGGTCGGCTTTCAACTCTTCGCGTTTCTCTGGTGCCACGAGGTTCACGTTGTCGTATCTAATGTACTTGGAGCAGTGTTCGTTGAGGAGTTTGCTCTTCTCAAAAATCCATGCAAGCATCAGGAACACGAGGTTCGCGAATATTAGTGTCACGATGCCTACGCCATCCCAGTAGTCGGCTTTTGCGTGGTATGTGGCAGAAGAAAGGGCGTTCACCACGCTTACACTCACCAGCATGAACAGATATGTCATCTCACGAATGGGAATGGCCTCGGTGCGGTAGCGTATAATTCCGAATATGGCGAACAGACCAAGTGCAGCGCCGGTCTTTAAAGAATCTCCGCCCATGAAACTTACCAGCATGAATATGCTCATCGACATGATGATGAAGACGAACATATAGTCACGACGTTTGCTACGGGGGAAATAGAAGAAACGTGCGATAACGCTAACAACGAAGATGTTCATGCAGAAGCGCAGTGCCATGCCTATTGACTGCTCCACATCCAGAAGTGTAAGTCCGATGGCTTCTGCAAACTCGTAGTTGAGTTTATCAATCAAATCGATAAGTCCAATCATTTTTTCTGTGATATTTTATGGTATGTAATTAGTTTCTCCTTGAAGTTGTTCTTCTTTATCCTGTCATTTGTCATCACCGTGCCGATGCAGTATTTGGAAAAGCCGCTCGGTTTGATGCGCAATTTCCGCAGGAGTGCCAGCACGGGTGAATACACGTTGCCGTCCCTCTTCAGCTCCACCACCACAAGATTTCCAACATTATTGTCCTCTCCGGTCTCATAGTTGTGGAATGCTACGTCAAAATCTATCGTCAGACGCTCGGTTTTTCCTTGATTCACCAGAGTGATGCGGTGGAACTGGTTTTGCACTGTCGGATGTATGTCGCTCACGGGTCTGTGTACAAGCTTCATCAGGAAGTCGTTAGCCTCTCCCTCCATAGCTGTCTCCTGAGAGGCCACTTCGATACGTTTCTTCTTTGTGCGTCCGTGGTTGTTCTTTGTCTTAACCTCCAGGAATGTCGCAGTGGAATCCATATATGTCCTGACTCTTACTTTCTGCCTTGGAGCCCGTCCGTTGTGATGTTCCATGAAGAAGTGGTGGTCTTCGGTGTCCCAGTAAGTAGTCTTGTAGGAGGCGATTTTGCTGCCGGCATTGTATTGGGCGTAGTATTTCCCCTTGCATAGCTCCAAAAGCCGCACCAAATGCTCCTTGTTCGTCACGAACTTGGTGTCCGTGCGATTCATCAAACGGATTTCCTTCATCTCTGCCAGCGTAATCGGCTCGAGCTGCTCCAAATGGTGTTGTATGAGTGCGTCTGTATTCACTTATGGACACATTTCCGGTACAAAGATAGATTTTTTGTTAGAAAGTTTAATCTTTGTAATTAAAAGTTTTTCAAAAAGTCTTGGTTTTTGCTAAAAATCTTATATCTTTGTCGCAAATGTTGTAAAAAAAGACCTATCAAATGATTGATGTAAAAGCAACTTTGGCGGAAGCCGAAGAGAGAATGGAAGAGGCCGTAATGTTCTTGGAGGAGTCTCTTGCACATATTCGTGCAGGAAAGGCCAATGTGAAGATTTTGGATGGTATTCGTGTTGATTCTTACGGCAGCATGGTGCCCCTAAACGGTGTTGCCAGTGTTACCACTCCCGACGCCCGTACTATTGCTATCAAACCTTGGGACAAGACGATGTTCAAGGCCATCGAAAAGGCGATTATTGATTCTGAAGTGGGTATCACGCCTGACAATAACGGTGAGATAATCCGTCTCAACATCCCGCCTTTGACGGAGGAGCGTCGTAAGCAACTTGCAAAGCAGTGTAATGGCGAAGTGGAGAAGGCTAAGGTGTCTGTTCGCAATGCACGTCGCGATACCAACGACCGTCTCAAGAAAGGAATAAAGGATGGCCTCTCTGAGGATCTGGAAAAGGATGCAGAGAACGATCTCCAGAAGATGCACGACCGCTACATCAAGAAGCTTGACGAGCTGATGGCGGCGAAGGAGAAAGAGATAATGACCGTGTGAGCGGCGTTGTTACTAAAATTTCAGGAAGCTGGACCACCGTCCTTCGGGACGATGGACAGTTTTTTTTGTGCAAAGTGAAGGGCTCCTTCCGTATCAAGGGGCTTCGCACCACCAATCCTGTTGCCGTTGGAGACAATGTTGATATTACTGTCTCGCCCGACGGCGAAACGGCCCTTATTACGAATGTCCACCCGCGTCGCAACTATATCATCCGCAAAGCTTCCAACCTCTCGAAGCAGAGCCATATTCTGGCGACGAACATCGACCGCGTGCTCCTTCTCGTAACATTGCGGAATCCCGAGACATCCACCACCTTCATAGACCGTTTTATTGCCACTGCGGAGGCGTATCGCATTCCGGTTGTCATCTGTTTCAATAAGACAGATATCCTTTCTCCCGATGAGATGGAGGAACTGCAGCATCTGCGTTCCCTCTACGAGTCGCTCGGCTATGAGACGCGTGCCGTTTCCGCGTTGAATCCCTCTTCGCTCTCGCTCGGACCGCTTGACGGACTCACTCTTCTGAGCGGCAACAGTGGAGTGGGGAAGACGACTCTCCTGAATGCCCTCATTCCCGGGCTTGGGCAGAAGACGGCGGAAATCTCGGAGGCGCACCTCACAGGTATGCACACCACCACATTCTCGGAGATGTTCTTCCTTCCTGCTGGAGAAAACGTCGCAGACGGTGCCGCACACCGGATGAATGCTCTTATAGACACTCCGGGCATCAAAGGTTTCGGCACTTTCGATATGGAGCCCGAGGAGGTGGGGCACTATTTCCGCGAGATATTCTCCGTTGGTCGCGAGTGCCGTTTCAGTAACTGTCTTCATGTTCACGAACCCAATTGCCAAGTGTGCAAGGCAGTGAAGGAGGGTCGTATCGCTCTTTCCCGCTACGAGAGTTATCTTTCTATGCTGGGAGACAAGGACGAAGGTAAATACCGAGGAACTTGACCTAGATGTTAAACATCAACTGTATAATGTAAAATGTGAGCCCCGGCCAGTGAGGTCGGGGCTCTTGTTTTGCAAATAATGTGCTTGGTTACTTACTTGACAATCTGGCCAGCAGTGTTGAACTTCTTGCCGTTGCTGTAGATAACGAGCCTGTTGTTCTCCAAATACTTGCCGTCGGCCTTACCAAACTTCTCGGTAGAAGTGCTGAGCGTGCTCACACCTGTTGGCTCTGGCAATCCGTCAGTAGCGTAGAAGAGCTGGATGCCATCGCAGATGAACCAGCTGGTGCCAGCATTCTGGCGGCGGAAGAAACCTATAGAGGTGTATGCACCGCCTTCAGGAACCTGGAACTGAATATATTTTCCGCCCAGGCCGTCATAACCGAATCCTGTCTTTGCGGCCATCCAGTCGGCGAATGTGTCCATATTCTGCGGCATGTACCATGTCACGCCATTGATATTCTCAATGAAGATGTCGTGCCTGTATGTGCCTTGGAGCAAATCCGTGGTGAGTGCAACATACTTGGAGTTGCAGGTGACACCGGCAATTGTGTCGACACTCTCTGTGCCGCGACCGATGTTGGCATACATATAGGTAGCGTAATCGATAGCATAGCTGTCGTCACCGGTGATAGCATCCTTCGTGTTGTCGCGTCGATCCATGCCCCAGCTTACGAATGTGTAGTAGCCGGCGGGCAACCACAGAGGCTGATAAGTGTCGAAGGTGTTTCCGTACTGCTCAGCATCGCTGTCCTCTGTGCGGATACCCACGTTGCCCCAGTTGTACCATGAAGAACCGGCCCACTGCTCATCGGTATCGAAGTTCGGGTTGCGGAGCTGTGAAGTAACGTCTTCTGGAGTATCAACTCTGCCTGTGCCGGCAACCTGAATGTAAATACTGCCGAGCTCCATACGAATAGTCTTCATAAATTCGTAGTATGCATCGTATGTGCTGGTGTAAGCACCGTCGGCAGCCAAAGAGGGATTGAATTCAGGATTCTCAAGCAATATCCTGTTGAGGATAGTAGGAGCTGCGCCATAAGTTGCTTCATCGTAAATCAGCAGGTTCTCCATATCCTCGTCGGTGAGGCTTATCATAGAACCGGTCTCAAGGCCGCTCATGAGGCCGAATACATCGTAAACGTTCTGTGCGAACCTCTTGTACTTCTCGTCGCCGTCAAAGGCAGTAATCAGTTCCTGGAGTTCTCCTTGGGCGGTGGTGAAATTGTCTATAGCCTCTTTGTAAACGTCCAGCTTGCTAATCAAGTAGGATACGTCGTCGTAAGCATCCTTGTAGTCCTGGTAGGTGGCCAGATCGTTGTTGATAAGAGCTTGATACTCAGGGATTCTCTTAGCGATGGTATCGTTCAGGAAGACTTCCTGCAGGCCGCTGCCCTCGATAAGTAGCGGGTTGTCCTGAAGGGCAGAGAGCTTCTCTATCAACTGCAGTCTCATGGCGTTGCGGTCTTCGCCGAGGAGTTCCAGTTTGAATGCACCCCACAGACACCAGCTGCCGTAGGGCATAGCCTGAGTGCTGCGCAGGCCGATAGTCAGCGTACCGGTGCCGTCGCCGTCGTCTGTTACCTCGCCATAGACCTTCATCGGGTAGCGACCGGCGGAGAAAGCGATGGAAGCACCTTCCATACTGTTCGGAATCAGATATTCGTTCTCGTAGATGGCATCAGCACCGTACTTGCCGTTGACGGTCAGGTCGGTGGAGTTCTGGATGCGGGTGCGGATGTCTTCGTCCTCGTTTTCGTTGTAGGTCCAGATTTTCTCCCTGTCGGCATCTGTCATACCTGCGAAGTCTCCGTTCCAGAAGTAGCAGTTCGTGCCGTTCTTGGCGATGGTGCCAAGCCATTTCTTCTCATCCTCATTCCATTCTAGGTCGTATGTGATGGGATCTGCTGCGAGGTTCTGAATCTTGTTGCTTATGCTACCCATATAGAGTTCCACGAGTACGGGAGTCTCAGCATTCCACGTGCCTGCGGGACGGAAGAATGCATTGATGGAGATTGAGTAAAGACCGGCAGGAGCCTTCTCCACAGTTTGCCAGAGGTTGAATGTGTCTCCGTCCTTGTTTGCGAATGCCTCAGCTACAGGCCAGCCGCTCAGACCTCCGTAGAGAGTCCAGTTGCCCATCGTATGGGTGTTTTTCCAACCGCCTCCGTTGGGATCGGTGAAGTCGTAGTTGTTGAGCAGGAAGCTGACATCCATACCGGGCTTCACGACAGTCTTCTTCACATCGCCCATCAGACCGTCGAGGAAGATGCTTTCCTCTACAATCGCAACGTCGTTCATAGAGAGTGTCTGCATGATGTAGTTGTAGCAGCCGTTCTGGAAGGTGTATGTGCCGGAAGTGGAGCCGGGACCGTATGCAGAAGCAGCACCGTTAATGTAGGCGTTGAGGGCATTCATTGCCACGCTGGGATTGTACTTGCCTTCCTGGCTTGCAATCTGGGTGTAGAGTTTCTTAGCCTTTTCTGCAGCCACGGTATATGTCTTCCATGTCTCGATGCTGGCCTTCCATGCGTTCTCTGCTTCAGTGAAAACCGCGTACTTGGTGTCGACATCGTCGAAGCTGGCATCGCCCGGCTGGAGGGCTTCAACCCAGTTCTTGAATGTGCTGTAAGCGTTGTCGTAAGCATCCTTTGTGTCAGCAGAACCAACACCCTCGATGGGGTATTTGATCTCGGCAAGAAGTTCCTGAGCGTACTCGGGCACATTGCTGTAAGACATCAGCTGGATGTTGTCGAAGATTACCCAATAGTTGCCGTTTGCAGCATAGAAACCCACTTCGAGGTCAGTCTCCTCTTTCAGTTCGAAGCGCACGTTGTCGGCCTTATATTTGCCGTTGGCGAAACTCTCGCCGGATGTGTACATGCTGTTCTCGCTGCCGTCATGCTTGGGCAGGATGGACTTTGCGATGGGATTTGCGCTCGGACCCACGTACACGTAAGGATAATCAGTGTCGCTACCTGCATCGTGACGATAGAAGCCCTGTGCAGACAGCTGGTAGCGGCCTGCTGGCAGATTCTTCACCACCTGATAGATGGCGAAGGGAGAGCGGTAGGACTCGGCACACGTGTTGTTGTTGAACGTGTTGTTGCCCGTGTTGCCTCGTGTGGTGCCCAGCGTATAGTTGGTGCAGTTGCTGCTCACGGTCCAGTCGTCTGTGCTCTGATTGCGGCAGAAGTCAGGGTTCTTGATGAGGAAGTTGTAACTAACGTTGTAGGTTTGAGCCTTGTTGACCATATAGTCGAGAGCCTCCTGATATGTCATCACCCGGAAGAGACATGCATCGGTGAGTTCCTCGCTGAATGTCAGCTCGTAGCCCTTGCGGTAGCCGTTAACATTGCTCTTTGCCAGATATCCGTGTTTCGTCTCCACCCATTCCTCGTTGGTGTAAGCCCACTGGCTGGGGCAGAAGAAAGCAAAGATGCCGCCACCCATATTCTCAATGGTCCAGATGCCGTCTACTGTCTTTGTCGTGCCGGCTTCCTCGTCATCCTTCACGGGCATTGTGCCGGCATTGTCGGTGTAGAGGTTGGTCCCCAGATTCTTGTTGGTCACAGCCACAAGAGTGTTTTTGATGTTGTAGCCTGAACCGGTCGTGCCGGGCACAAACTGGAAGATGCCGGCATCGGTGCTGACAGCACCCTGTGTGCCCCAGTAGTTCTGAGCACCGAGGAACATGTCGGTCTCTACGTTCAGGATGTAATAGTCCGTGTTGGGTTCAATCACATCCACAGCGCGAGTGCTCAATGTGGTGAGCAACACAACTACCAGAAGAAAAAGTCTGTTCTTCATTTTGTTAGGTTTTTAGTTAATAGTTATCGTTACCCGACCTGGCTTCCGCCTTTCACATCGTCCAGGGTTGTGGTCACAGAGAGGTCGCCGTTGTAGTTGACGGCGGAGAGTATCATGCCTTCGGAGGTCTCACCCATCATCGTGCGCGGTGCGAAGTTGGCGATGAAGAGCACGCGCTTGCCCACGAGCTGTTCGGGTTCATACCATTGTGCGATGCCCGAGAGTATGGTGCGGTCCTTGCCGCTTCCGTCGTCGATGGTGAACTTCAGCAGTTTCTTCGACTTCTTCACCTTCTCGCAGGCCTTCACCAGTCCCACGCGGATGTCCATCTTCTCAAACTCCTCGAATGATACGGTGGGCTTCACGGGTGCTGCCTTGTAGTTGGCTGCCTCGTTGGCCTTTATGGTGTCTTCCAGTTTCTTTATCTGGAACTCGATGTCGCTGTCCTCCACCTTTGTGAACAGCAGTTCGGGCTTCGGCAGCTGTGTGCCTTCCGCCAGCAGATCCATGCTTCCTATCTGCTCCCATGAGAAGCTTGTCATTGCAATCATCTCTCTCAGACGCTTGCTGCTGAAGGGCAGGAAGGGCTCGAAGGCGATTGCCAGATTCGCTGTGATTTGCAGCGATATATTTATTATGGTCTTCACGCGCTCGGGGTCGGTCTTTATCACCTTCCAGGGTTCGGAGTCGGCGAGATACTTGTTTCCGATGCGTGCCAGGTTCATTGCCTCCTTCTGTGCTTCGCGGAACTTGAAGCCCTCCAGCAGGCTCTCAAGCTTTTCCTTCACGTCGCGGAATTCGGCGAGTGTGTCTCTGTCGAAGTCGGTGAGCTCTCCGCAAGCGGGCACCCGTCCTTCGTAGTATTTCTGTGTCAGCTGCAATGCACGGTTCACAAAGTTTCCGTACACAGCCACCAACTCGTTGTTGCATCGTGCCTGATAGTCGCGCCAGGTGAAGTCGTTGTCCTTCGTCTCGGGCGCATTGGCTGTGAGCACGTAGCGCAGTTCGTCCTGTCGGCCGGGCATCTCCCTGAGATACTCATGCAGCCAGACGGCGTAGTTCTTAGATGTGGATATCTTGTTTCCCTCCAGATTGAGGAATTCGTTTGAGGGCACGTTGTCGGGCAGGATGTATTCGCCGTGAGCTTTCAGCATCGAGGGGAACACGATGCAGTGGAACACGATATTGTCCTTTCCGATGAAATGTACGAGACGGGTCTCGGGGTCTTTCCACCATGTTTCCCACGAGCCCCATACTTCGGGTTTGTTGTCGCAGAGCTCCTTCGTGTTGGATATATATCCGATGGGAGCGTCGAACCACACGTAGAGCACTTTGCCCTCTGCGCCTTCAACGGGAACGGGTATGCCCCAGTCGAGGTCGCGTGTCACGGCGCGCGGCTTCAGTCCTCCGTCCAGCCACGACTTACATTGTCCGTAGACATTGCTTCTCCACTCGGTGTGGTCCTTCAGAATCCATTGCTCCAGCCATTCCTGGTACTGATCCAGGGGGAGATACCAGTGCTTCGTAGCCTTCTTCACGAGGGGATTTCCCGTCTCCGCGTTGTAGGGATTGATGAGTTCCTCGGGCGAGAGTGTTGCGCCGCACTTCTCACATTGGTCGCCGTAAGCCTCGGGGGCGTGACATCTGGGGCATTCGCCTCGGATGTTGCGGTCGGTGAGGAAGCGCTGTGTCTGCTCGTCGTAGAACTGCTCGGAGGTCTGCTCCACGAACTTTCCTTCGTCGTAGAGCTTGCGGAAGAAGTCGGACGCCAGCTTGTGGTGTGTCTCGGATGTGGTGCGGCTGTAGATGTCGAAGCTGATGCCGAACTCGCGGAACGACTCCTTGATCAGCTGGTGGTATCTGTCCACCACTTCCTGCACGGTGATACCCTCCTTGCGTGCGCGGATGGTGACGGGCACTCCGTGCTCGTCGCTGCCTCCGATAAACATCACGGGGCGGCCCTTAAGACGCAGATAGCGGCTATAGATGTCGGCGGGAACATATACACCTGCCAGATGTCCGATGTGCACCGGCCCGTTGGCGTAGGGCAGGGCGGAAGTAACTGTTGTTCTCTTAAATGTCTGTGGCATTGAAGGTATGTTTTTTTTTTGTGATTAGAGCCCCGGCCTTGTTGGGGTCGGGGCTCCTATTGTGCAAATTATTTGCTTAATTACTTACTTGACAATCTGGCCAGCAGCGTTGAACTTCTTGCCGTTGCTGTAGATGACGAGTCTGTCGTTCTCCAGATACTTGCCGTCAGCCTTACCCTTCTCAACGAATGCGGGCAGTGTGCTTACGCCAGTGGGCTCGGGGAAGCCGTCTGCAGCATAGAAGAGCTGAATCTGATCGCAGATGAACCAGCTGGTGCCACCAAGCTGCCAACGATAGAAGCCGATAGAGGTGTATGCACCGCCTTCGGGAACATAGAACTGGATACGTGTGCCACCGATGTTGAGCTCCTTATCTCTGCGAGCCTGCATCCAAGCGTTGAACTGATCCATAGTGTTGGGAGTGTACCAACCAGTTACGATGTCGCTGGAAATGCCACCTGCACCCTCTGTGATATCCTCCTGCTTAGCCACATAGCGGGCGTTAGCAGTAGGTGTAGCGATGGTGTCAGCCTCCTGCATCTTCACATACATGTATGTAGCGTAGGCGATATCCTCGTCCTCAACACCGTTGATGGCAGTTTCCCAGCTGTTACGACGGTCCATAGCCCAGCTGATGAAGGTGTAGTAACCCTCGGGCAAGAACAGAGGCTGGTAAGCGTCGATTGTCTTCTGATACCATTCGCCGCTGCCGTATGCACCGGTGTTGATAGCGTTACATTCTGTACCCTTCCACTGAGTGTCCTCTATGTAGTCGGGGTTGATGAGCTGATCGGTAACCTCTTCAGGATCGTCAGCAGTACCTGTGCCCTGAACCTTGATATAGATGCTACCCATCTTGAGGCGAATCTCCTCCATTACGCTGTTGTAGAAGTCATATGTGCTGGTGTAAGCACCGTCGGCTGCAGCAGAGGGATCGAAGGACTCGTCCATCATCATCTCTCTGTCGAGAATCTCAGGTGCTGAGCCGTATTCCTGTTCATCGTAAACAAGCAGGTTGTCCATATCCTCGTTGGTGAGGCTTATCATAGAGCCGGTCTCAAGAGCGCTCATGAGGTCGAATACGTCGTAAACGTTCTGTGCGAACTGCTTAACCTTCTCATCACCGTCGAAGTTGGCAATCAGCTCAGTGAGCTCAGCCTGAGTGGTGTAGAAGTTGTTGATTGCAGTCTGGTAAACGTCCAACTTAGCAATCAGGTAAACTGCTTCATCGTAAGCTTTCTTGTAGTCCTGATATGTAGCCATATCGTTGTTGATAAGAGCTTGATACTCAGGGATTCTCTTATTGACGGTGTCGTTCAGGAACACTTCCTGCAGACCGCTGCCTTCGAGAAGGAGCGGGTTGGCCTCAATAGCAGAAACCTTTTCAATCAGCTGAGCGCGCATAGCGTTGCGGTCCTCGCCGAGGAGCTGGAGACGGAAGTTAGACCACAGAGCCCAGTGCATATGGCTGGTAGCGCGGATACCGATGCGCAGTGTACCTACACCGTCACCTTCGTCGGGCACCTCACCGTAAACAGTCATCGGGTAGCGACCTGCGGAGAATGCAACAGATGCGCCGGTCATGCCGTTGGGCACGAGCTTGCTGGTGCCGCTGCCGTCGTCCCAGCTGTAGTCAGTCATGTGGCTACCGCCGATGTGGGTAGAGTTGGCCATTAAGTTCTGAACAGCGGGATCCTCGTTCTCATTGTACTTCCAAAGATCACTTGGGTCGCTCTGCCAGTAGAGCACGTTGGTACCGTTCTTAGCGATAGTACCCTGCCAGATGCCGGTGTTGTCGTCGTAAACGAGGTCGTTCTCAACGGGATCCTTAGCAATGTGCTGGATGGGGCTGGATACAGTACCCATGTAGATTTCTACGGGCACCTTCTCCTCACCGGTCCAAGAACCGTTGTAGCTAGGACGATAGAATGCGTTTACAGAGATAGAGTAGAGACCTGCGGGAGCGTTCTCCACAATCTGGTAGAAGTCGAAGCTATTCTTGTCGTAAGCCTCAGCGCAAGGCCATCCGCTCAGACCGCCGTGAGGATCGGTGATACCGCTCACGCCGTTCCAACCGGCACCACCAGCCTCGGTGAAGTCGGGGTTAACAAGCAGGAAGCTGACATCCATACCGGGCTGTACAACGTCCTTCTTAACGTCGTTCATCAGGCCGTTAACGAATGCAACCTCTTCTGCGATCTGCTCGTCGTTCATAGTACGATGCTGCATGATGTAGTTGTAGCAGCCGTAAACGAAGATGTATGAGCCGGAAGAAGAGCCGGGACCGTAAGCGGAAGCAGCGCCGTTAACATAAGCGTTCAGGGCGTTCATTGATACAGCGGGCTTGTACTTGCCTTCCTGGCTTGCAATCTGAGTGTAGAGCTTCTTGGCCTTGTCGGATACTGTAACATAGCTGCTCCAAGATGCAACGCTGGCCTTCCAAGCGTTCTCTGCCAAAACGAAGTCAGCATATCTCTGGTCAACTTCGTCGAAAGTGGCGTCACCCTGCTGCAGGCCTTCAACCCAAAGCTTGAATGAGCTGTAAGCGTTGTCGTAAGCAGTCCATGCGTCAGCAGAACCAACACCCTCGATGGGGAATTTGATGCTGTTGAGGATCTCCCTAGCGTACTCAGGTACGTTGCTGTAAGACATCAACTGGATGTTATCGAAGATAACCCAAGTGTTCTTGTCGTTCTTCAAACGGAAACCAACCTCGAGGTCGTTAACGGGCTCGGTCAGCTCGAAACGAACGGGGTCAATCTGATACAGACCGTTCTGGAAAGCGTTAGATGCTGCGCTCATGTCGTTCTCGCTGCCGGTGCGCAAGGGCAGAGCAACCTCGGTCTCGCCTGCGAATACAACGGGCTTCTCGTCTGTTGAACCATCGTCCTTACGATAGAAACCCTGAGCAGACAACTGGTAGCGACCTGCAGGCAGGTCCTTAATCACCTGAGAGATGGTGAAGGTAGAGTGCCAAGACTCTGCGCACTTGTTGTCGTTGGTACCACCGCTGAGGTTCTTGTTAGTACAGTCGGCGCTGACAGTCCAGTCGGCTGTGCTCTGGTTGCGGCAGAAGTCGGGGTTCTTGATGAGGAAGTTGAAGCTCACGTTGTTGCTCTGAGCCTTCTGCACCATGTAGGCAAGAGCCTCATCATAGGTCATCACGTAGAAGAGACATGCGTCGGTGAGAGTCTCGCTGAACTCCAGGTTGTAGCCCTTCTTGAGGCCCTTGTTCTCGCTGCGAGCCAGATAGCCGTGCTTTTTCTCAACCCACTCGCCATCGTAAGACCACTCGCTAGTGCAGTGGAAAGCGAAGATACCACCGCCCTGATCCTCGATGGACCAGATGCCGTCGACGCTCTTTGTCGTGCCGGCCTCTTCATCGTCCTTCACGGTAGCCTTACCGTTGTTGTCGGTGTAGAGGTTGGTGCCGAGGTTCTTGTCGGCAACACTTACGAGGGTGTTAACAATGTTGTAACCCTCACCTGTGGAACCCTGAATGAACTGGAAGATACCGGCATCAGTACTGATACAACCGTTGGTACCCCAGTTGTTCTGGGCACCGAGGAACAGGTCTGTCTCTACATTCAAGATGTAGTAGTTCACACCTTCCTCAATGTTAGTTACAGCTCGTGAGCTCAATGTTGTGAGCAACACGACTGCCAAAAGAAGTAATTTGTTCTTCATTTTGTTTGAGATTTGGTTAATAATAAGGTTAATTAAAAAATTGGTTTGTTGTTTATGTTCGACTTAACTTTAACTTCACTTCAATCGCGCTTCTTCCGTGCTTCCTCTGCGCAGCGCCTGCGGAGCGCCTGCTCTGTCCTCAAGGATTCCCCAAGATTTCTTGGACTCTGCAGGGAGTCTGTAAGGAGTCTGCAAGGAGGAACATCGCTATGTTTCTTCCTCGTCTCATCCCTGCCTCAGAGTTGCATCAGCCTTGCCAAAGACCACTTTAGTGGGGGCATTTTACTGCCGCTTTTGTACTATTTTCGCGTTTTTAACAACGCAAAGGTAGAAAATTTTGAAATACGGCGTATCTTTTTTTTATTTTTTTTTTACAAAAATGCATTTTTTTTTGTTTTTGAGTGAAAAAATTGAAAAAATGCCCGTTTAAGATTGAAAAACGGAAAACGATGAAACAAAATTATTTGCAGTTCTCGAAAATTTGTTGTACATTTGCCTCGAAATTACACTAAACAAGGAGATGACAGATATCTTTTCCAACAATTCGCTTCTTCTGGAAGACGAAAAGATAGAGGGAAAATACGTGCTGGACGGTTCGCTGGGCTCAACACATACGCTGAGGAGCGTTGCCAGGACGGGCAGCGCACCTTATATTCTGCTGCATACCAAGCCCGGCACAGTGGAGCTGGGCTATCACGCCCTGCATCGCTGGGAGACGCTGATGGAAGACAGCGGGGCTCCCTGGAGCTATGCCGACTATCGCACGGAGGAACCTGTGCGACTGATTGACTATCAGGTGGGTTCGGTGAGGGACGACTTCCAGATGGGAGCCCTCGTGATGGTGAGACGCGATGTGTTGCAGGAATACGTGGAGCAGGAGACGCACGTCTACCAGTTTGCCGCGCTCTACGACCTGCGTCTTTTCTGTTCGCGCCGGCGTCTGCCGCTGCACATAGGGGAGTTTCTCTACAGGATGGACGAGACGGACACAAGGGCGAGCGGTGTGAAGCAGTTCGACTACGTGGATCCGCGCAACAGGGCGGCACAGGTGGAGATGGAAAGGGCCTGCACCCGCCATCTGCGTGCCATCAACGCCTATCTGCACGGCGACGAAGTGGATGTGGTGAAGCTGGAGGAGGGAGAGTTTCCCGTGGAGGCAACGGTGGTGATACCGGTGAGAAACCGCGTGCGCACCATTCGCGACGCCATAGAAAGCGTGCTCAGACAGAAAGCTCCGTTCAAGTACAATCTGATGGTGGTGGACAACCACTCGGACGACGGCACGACGGAGGAAATAGACAAATTCCAGGACGAACGGCTGATACACATCATACCGGATCGCGACGATCTGGGCATCGGAGGATGCTGGAACCGGGCTGTGCACGACGAGAGGGTGGGACGCTTTGTGGTGCAGCTCGACAGCGACGACCTCTACAGCGGCGAGGATACGCTGGCGAGGATAGTGAACCAGTTCTACGAGGACGGAGCAGCAATGGTGGTGGGTTCGTACCGCATCTGCAACTTCCAGCTGGAGACGCTGCCGCCAGGACTCATCGACCATCGCGAGTGGACGCAGCAGAACGGACGCAACAATGCGCTGCGAATCAACGGACTGGGAGCGCCGAGAGCCTTCTTCACTCCCGTGCTGCGCGAGATACAGATACCAAATACATCCTACGGCGAGGACTATGCCCTCGGACTGATGATATCGCGCCGCTACCGCATCGGACGTATCTACGACGAGCTGTATCTCTGCCGCCGCTGGGAGGGTAATTCCGACGCTGCGCTCTCGCAGGAAAAGCAGAATATAAACAATTTATATAAGGATAGCCTCCGCAGTCGCGAGATAGAAGCCCGTCAGGCTCTCAACCGTCTGTGGCAGCATGAAGTGAGCCGCGAGGAGGTGGAGGCATTCTTCCGTCAGGAAGTGGAGCAATGGCAGTTGGCTGCGACGAACTACAGGAATCTGGAGCAGCAGGTGCAGTCGCGCGCTCTGCCGATAGGAGAGACGGATATGACGGTGCAATGGAATCCCTCGCGCATCGTATCGACGGCGGCGAAGGTGGATGCCAAGAGCATCGAGGAGCGCCCGTGCTTCCTGTGCGACCACAACAGACCGAAGGAGCAGCACGCCCTCAAGATGGAGAGGCACTACCAGATATTGGTGAATCCCTTCCCCATACTGCCCCGCCATTTCACCATCCCGTCGCGCCGACACACCCCGCAGAGCATCTGGGCGCACTTCAGCACGATGAGACGTATGGCATGGACGATGCCGGAGGACATAGTATTCTACAACGGAGCACAGTGCGGAGCCAGCTGTCCCGACCACATGCATCTGCAGGCGGGAAGCAGGGGCGTGATGCCGCTGGAGCGCGACTGGAAGATATGGGAGAACCACCTGCGGAGACTCTTCCCCCTCACGGGAGCGGGAGCCGCACAGATGCAGGAAGCCGGCAATACGAGCGACCGATGCGGCCTCTATCTGCTGGAGGACTGGGTGAGCCCTGTATTCGTGATACGAAGTTTGCCCACAGAACCCGATTCGCTGCTGTGCCAGCGCATATACAAGGCGCTGCCCGTAGTGGAAGGCGAAGCGGAGCCGAGAATGAACCTCGTCACCTGGCGTCAGGAAGGCGGTGTGGGACGTGAGGACGAAATAGTGACACTCATCTTCCCAAGAAAGAAGCACCGTCCGAGCTGCTATCCCGACATCATGGTGAGTCCCGGAGCCCTCGATATGGGCGGTCTCATCATCACTCCGCGCGAAGAGGACTTCAAGGTGATGACGCCCGAACTGGCAGCTGACATACTGCGGGAGGTGACGCTGTCGGAGGAGGAACTGCAACCCGTCATCGAGGCTGTGACCGACAAGGAGCCGGCAGAGAAGGATGCAGCGAAGCCGTCGGTGCAGACCGACGACCTGCCGCTGAAGGAGGAAATGGAAGGAGCAAAGGTGACGGTGGGCATCAAGACGGCCCCATCGCTGCGTTTCAATATCAACGGGGAATACACAGCCAAGGGACAGACCGTGACGGGCGAACAGGTGGTGGTGTGCGAAGAGGGAAGTATCCGATGGAACGGGCAGCTTTACCGCAATCTGTCGTTCTCTCCGGTGACGGAGGATGCCACGTTCTCCATGTCGGATGTGACGATAGGTGTGAAGTTCCATTGGGAGAGACAGGAGACGCAGACATTTCAGGGGAAACTGCGACTGGTGGTGGATGAGGAGAAGATAGTGGCCATCAACGAACTGCCGGTGGAGGACTATCTCGTGAGCGTCATATCGTCGGAGATGAAGGCGACGAGTTCGCTGGAATTCCTGAAGGCATCGGCTGTGATATCGCGCTCGTGGCTCTACGCTCAGATGGATCGTCGTCGTCATCACAGCGATAGCGACCGTCCCGCGTTCTTCGCCTTCACAAAGACGAGTAAGGAATATATCCGATGGCACGACCGCGAGGAGCATACCATATTCGATGTGTGCGCCGATGACCATTGCCAGCGTTATCAGGGTGTGACGAGAGCGGCAAATCCCGCTGTGAAGGAAGCTGTGGAGGCGACGAAGGGTCAGGTGCTCGTATACAGAAAAGACGATGGAACCTTGGAAATTTGCGACGCCCGCTTCTCAAAATGCTGCGGCGGACGCACGGAGGAGTTCCAATACTGTTGGGAGAACATCAAGAAGCCGTATCTGCAAAGCGTGGAGGACCCCTGGTGCAACACACAGGACGAGAATATACTGAAGCAAGTGCTCAACGACTATGATATGGAGACACCGGACTTCTACCGCTGGCAGGTAGTCCTGCAGCAGGAGGAACTTCACGACCTCTTGAAGGATCATCTCAAGGTGGAGTTCGGAGACATACTGGCTTTGGAACCTGTGGAGAGAGGTCCTGGCGGACATATTTCGAAACTCAAGATTGTGGGTTCGGAGAGAACGCTTATCATCGGCAAGGAACTGGAGATAAGGAAGGCGCTGTCGCCCACACACCTGTATTCATCGGCATTCGACGCAACGCCCATCGACCTCTCGGGCAAGGAGAACGCGCCCGGCAAGGTGCCTGCCGCATTCCGTCTTGACGGACGGGGATGGGGTCACGGCGTGGGACTTTGCCAGATAGGTGCTGCTGTGATGGGGCAGAATGGCAAGAATTATAAGGAAATACTGGAATTCTACTATAGGGGAGCAGAACTCGTATGAAACAGAATATTGTCTTTACCGCAACGCTCGGAAATGCCCTCGAGAAGGCCGTCGGGGGAGTGAGGCACGACCGTCTGTTCTGTCTCACCGACGAGACGACGCTGCAGCTCTGCTGGCCTCTGGTGAAGGATGTGCCTGCAATGCGGGACGCCCGGATGATAACCATCAAGGCCGGTGACGAGCACAAGACGCTGGAGTCGCTCTCAAGCGTGTGGAGCGCGCTGCAGCAGGGAGGTGCCACGAGACGTTCGCTGCTGGTGAATCTTGGCGGCGGGATGGTGACAGATCTCGGAGGCTTTGCAGCCAGTACGTTTAAAAGAGGTATGGCATATATCAATGTGCCGACGACGCTGCTCAGTCAGGTGGATGCCTCGGTCGGAGGCAAGACGGGAGTGAACTTCGGAGGGCTGAAGAATGAAATAGGCGTATTCAGCGAAGCCGATACAGTAATAATAGCAACGGACTTCCTTAGGAGTCTCGATGAGGAGAACCTGTTGTCGGGCTACGCCGAAATGCTGAAGCACGGTCTGCTTGATACGGAGGCTCATTGGGCATCGCTGATGCGGGAACCGTTCTCGCTCTTTGAGGGCGAAGAGGGACGCGCACTGATAGAAAGGAGTGTTGCGGTGAAGGAACGCATCGTGACGGAAGATCCGACGGAGAAAGGGCTGCGCAAAGCACTGAATCTGGGGCACACCGTGGGACACGCCCTCGAGAGTCTGGCGCTGAAGAGGCAGCAGCCCGTGCTGCACGGATACGCTGTGGCGTGGGGACTGGTGAGCGAGCTCTTCCTTTCCAATATCAAGGAGCAGTTCCCGACGGACAGACTGAGACAGATGACCCGCTATATCTTCGACCACTACGGCAAGATGGCAATCACGTGCGACGACTATCCCGTGCTGTTGGAACTGATGAGTCACGACAAGAAGAACGAGGCGGGCGTTATCAATTTCACTTTACTCGGTGGAATCGGTGATATACGTATCAATCGTCAGGCGACAAAAGAAGAAATATACGAATCCTTAGACTTCTATAGAGAATCATGAAAAAGACATTGTATTGCGCGCTGTTGGCGCTCTCGTGCATCATGAATGCAGAGGCAAAGAAAATTGAGTTGGGGAAGAACCCCGTCCTGCCGGAGTTTCATGCCGACCCCGAAGTGTTGTACTCACAGAAGACGGGGTGCTATTACATATACTCCACCACCGATGGTGCGAGAGGTTGGGGCGGATACTATTTCACTGTGTTCTCCTCGAAGGACCTGAAGCACTGGTGCCACAAAGGTATTATGCTGGATCTGGCAACCGACCAGGTGCCCTGGGCTGTGGGAAATGCGTGGGCTCCCTGTATAGAAGAGGTGAAACAGGCGGACGGAAGTTACAAATACTATTTCTACTACAGCGGACACGACAAAGAACGCAACCGCAAGAGTATCGGTGTGGCGATAGCAGACGATCCCGAGGGACCGTTCACAGATTTGGGTTTCCCTATTGTAACGGAACTGCCGGAAGGACAGCGCGGTGGACAGCAGATTGACGTAGACGTATTCCGCGACCCGGTGAGCGGTAAACATTATCTCTACTGGGGCAACGGCTATATGGCAGGTGCCGAACTGGAAGACAATATGCTGACGGTGAAGAAGGAGACTGTGACACTGATGACTCCGCAGGGCGGTACGTTGCAGGATTACGCATATAGAGAAGCCCCGTATGTGTTCTACCGCAAGGGAACCTACTACTTCATGTGGAGTGTTGATGATACAGGCTCTCCTAACTATCACGTGGCATACGGTACGAGCAAATCACCGCTTGGTCCCATAGAAGTGGCGAAAGACCCTGTGATACTGATACAGGATCCGTCGAAGGAAATCTATGGTACTGCGCATAATAGCGTGCTGCAGATTCCCGGTAAGGACGAATGGTATATCGTTTACCACCGTATTAACAAGAACTATATGCACAGGGATATGGGACCGGGATTCCACAGGGAAACGTGCATCGATAGGATGTACTTCAATGAAGACGGAACAATACAAAAAGTGAAGGTGCATTAACGGCACCTTCACTCGTATATATAGGAAGCGTTCTTTGACTTTTTGATTAGCGTCTCCCACCGGGAGCACCTCCGGGAGCACCTCCGGGAGCACCGCCACCGCCGCGTCCTTCACGACCGGCACGGCCGGCTTCTGCGTTGCTCATATTTCTACCCGGTCCCATGGCAGCTCGGGCTTCGCTGTTACCGAGAAGGTTGAGCTTATAGATAACGTGGGCCATGAGATATGAGTGAATGGTATTGGTGTATGTGTCGCTACGCTGTGTGGCGGAAATGGAGCGTGAGATGTTGCTGCGCTCTTTCAGAATGTCGAACCATTGAATGGAAATTGCAAGATCCTGCCCGCGGAGCCACTTCTTAAAGTTCTGCGAGATTTGAGCGTTCCAGATAAGTTCTGTCGTATTCATCGCCTCATCGCTGTAACCGCGACGGTATTGCGGGCCGATATCTGTGGAGAAACTCATATCCCAGGGTGTTGAGATGAGAAAACTGCCGCCGTAGTTGAAACTCCAGGTGTCGAGATTAGCATTCTTCTGCTGGTCGTTGCGTGCGTGCTGGTAGTTGAAACCACCGTTGAGACTGGCCTCAACAGTACTGGTTTCACCATAGTCCATACGGAAATTGAAACGCAACGTCTCGCCGACATTCGTGGAACGGGTTGTAGCTTTGTTTAGAGGCACGCGGTCGAAGAGTGCAGCCATCTGCTCCATCGTAGTCACGGTGCTGGTGCCGATGTAGTCGGAGATATTTACCGAACTACTGATGAAACCGACAGAGTTATTGTGCGATAGCACGGTGTTGGTGCTGATATTAAATAGTTTCTTGCTACCGAGAGCAGTATTGAACATAAGGTTGCCGCCAACGTTCCAGTTACCGTCAATGTTCATGGGACGGGAGTAGCGGTTGCCGGTGGTTTCATCGTAGATGGTGGCGTTGGAAATGCTGCGGTCAGTCATTGAGAAATAGGAATACACCGACCAACCCATCTGCCGCTCTGTCTCGTATCCGTTATAGAAGAGGTTGAAATTATTTGTCCAACTGCTCTCCAGACCAGCATTACCGGCTGTCACATTCTGCTTGTTACTGTTGTCGATGACTTCGATGAGATTTGTCATGGAAGGCTGTGACATTCCGCCGTTGTAGCGGGCACGCAACTGTGATGTCTTGGATATGCGCCAGCGGACGTCCAGACGTGGTGCCCAGTTGAAGACGTGGCGCGTTACTGTCGTGTCGAGCCGATGTTTTTTGTAGTCGAGAAGTGTCTTCTGCGGCTGGAAAGAAACGCCAGCATTGATGCGTAACTCCTGTTCGTTTTCGAACTTCTTATTATAACGCGCCATGATATTCGCATCGTGGTTATATTCGTTGTAAGTGGCATATTGGGAATTCACCCAGTCCTGCACGAGTGTTACCGTGTCAATGCCGGGGATATTTCCAAAATACAAATCTTCCGGTGTCAGACCACGCTGTGCAATCTCTTCTCTGCTGAGCAGGGAATCCAAACTGTAAACGCTACGGTCGGAATCTGAGAAACGGTATTGGAACTGATAAGAGGCCTGAAGATTAATATTGCTGGTTATGGGTTCTGTGTAAGAGACACGTCCCCGGATATTCCAACTCTCGGAGGGATTTACATTGCGTTGGCGTGTGTAGTCGTAAGCACCTTCCGATTTCTGGTAGTAGTTGACGAGAGAAAGGGAATGTGAGAGAGAGGAATTCTTGTTGAAACCACCTGCAGCATTAAGAGTAATGTTACGTCCGGGTTTTCCGAGACGGCGGTTAATCTGGAAGTCCATGTTACCGCTATTTGTCACACCCTCGGAATTGGTGATACGATGGTTACTGTTGACACGTATTTCTGCAGGATCGTCGTAATTGATATACTGGTGGAGAGGATCCGACAAGTATTTGAAAGGATCTTGATTAAAAGTGACAGATTCAGATTCGCCGTTGTTATGGTTTTCGCTGTGAGAATAGCTGGGACGGAAAATAAGATTCGTCATAGAGTCAGGTTTCCACTCTAGACGGAAATCGGCATTCAGATTCCAGTTGACAGGATTGGAAGAGGACGAGGAGTTGGTCCATTTGCTGGAACCGGTAAGGAAAGTTTCTGAATTGGTGAGTGACTCGTTTTCCGTGGAAGTGCGTGAGAATCGTACGTTGCCGCCGGTTTTCAGAAGTCCAGCCTCGTTATCTTTTTTGCCATTCTCCCATGCAAAGTTGATGCCACCCATCTGGCTGGTTACAATGCCGGCACCACCACCGCCACCGCGTCCTCCTCTTCCGCCCCAACCACCCATAGAACGGTCGTTAATATTGTTGGCAGAACCGATAAGAGAGAAATGGTAGTTGTCCATGAATCGGTTTATGGAGAGCTTGCCGGAGTAGCGGTCCTCCGTACCGTATGCACCGTCTGCATTGACAAGCCACCCTTCTTTCATACCTTTTTTAACAGTAAGATCAAGAACCGTCTCTTCATCTCCATCGTCAATGCCGGTGACACGACTATAATCAGACTTACGCTCGTAGGACTTAATCTTTTCTATCATCTTCGTGGGAAGATTCTTCATCGCCATCTTGGTGTCGTTAGAGAAGAACTCTTTTCCGTCCACCATAATCTTCTTTATGGACTTACCATTAATGGTAATATTGCCGTCATCGTCAACTTCCGCTCCGGGAAGTTTCTTTACCAGTTCTTCCAACATGGCACCTTCTGCCGTACGGAATGCAGCTGCATTGTAAACAAAGGTATCTTCCTTCATTTCTACTTGAGCAAGTTTTGCTTCCACGACGGCTTCCTTCATTATCTGTGCGTTCTCATCGAGTGAAATTACACCGAGGTCATAGTTTTTCTTTTTGGATTGTAATGTAATGTCGCGCAGATGAGTCTGATAACCCATAAAACTTACCTTGAGAAGGTATCGTCCGGCTTTTACTGCAGGTAGAGAGAATGTGCCGTTTACATTCGCAGCACCACCCGTCACCTGTGAGGAATCCTTTGGAGAGAGGAGTAATACCGTTGCACCGGGAAGCGATTCCCCTGTGCTAGTCTCTGTTACTTTACCGGTAACGGTAACTTTCTGTGCTCCCACAGCCAAAGAAATAAACGTCAAAAAGAGTAATAGAAAAGATTTCATACAGTTTTAAGACCGGTGTTGTAACAAAAGGTTTATTTGACGAAAAGGTTTTATGGTGCAAAAAAATGTTAAGAGTAAATGTGTTATAAAGAAAAGAAGGCAACCATCGGCTGCCTTCTTTTGTCGGGATGACAAGATTCGAACTTGCGACCACACGCCCCCCAGACGCGTACTCTAACCGGGCTGAGCTACATCCCGCTCCTTTTTGCGAGTGCAAAGGTACGGAGTTTTTTTCAAATACAAACCTCACAGACGTTAAAATTCCTTAAAATTGTCACTTTTGAAAGTATGAGATTAGAAATAGAGTCTGTCTTACGCGAGAAAATTAGTACCTTTGCAGCGTAAAGCAAAAAAATGTTCATTAGGATGTCATCGAAGACGTTATATAGGCCGACTTGCATTCCCGAAGTGATACACCTGCCTGCCAGTAAGAGTATATCAAACCGTGCGCTAATTATATCTGCATTGGCACAAAGGAATACATACTCTAGTTTAGAGAACGATTGTCGGCTTGAAAACATTTCTGATTGTGATGATAGCCGGGTCGTAGTGCGTGCGCTTGCGCAATGTAAAGGTAGGGTAGTGGAGGATAAAGAGCCTCTTGTTGTTGACATAATGGCTGCTGGAACAGCAATGCGTTTTTTAACGGCTTATTTTTCTGTGAGTGAGGGAACGTATATTCTCACCGGAACGGAACGCATGCGACACCGCCCCATTTCCATATTGGTGGATGCCCTGCGCTCTATGGGCGCTAATATAAAATATGAATGCGAGGAAGGATTCCCTCCCCTTCGAATTCAGGGTGGTATTTTGCGGGGCGGAGAGGTGAGTGTGTCAGGGCAGGTGAGCAGCCAGTATGTGAGTGCGCTGATGATGATAGCCCCTGTCATGAGAGATGGACTGACACTTCGTTTGGAGGGTGATATTGTGAGCCGCCCATATATTGACATGACGATGTCTTTGATGAGGGCATTCGGAGCAGATGTGGAATGGGCAGACGAAAGAACTATCCGTGTGTTTCCGAAGCCTTATAGACCGACATCTTATGGGGTGGAGAGTGACTGGAGTGCGGCATCGTATTGGTACGAACTGGTGGCTCTAGCCGGAGGAGAAATGTTTATGCCCCGGCTTTATAGGGATAGTGTTCAGGGTGACAGCAGAGTGAGAGAGTTCTTTGAATCTCTTGGGGTAAAAACTGAATTTACTGCTGGGGGAGCAAAAATCTATAAGGAGAGAGGGCGTTGTGGGAGAAACGAGCAGGAGCCGTTGGTTCTTAATCTGGTGGAACAGCCGGATTTGGCACAGACATTGGTCTGTACATGTGCTTTTATGGGTAAGGCATTCTATTTTACGGGGTTGCAGAGCCTTAAAATTAAGGAGACGGATCGTATCAAGGCTCTTCGCACAGAATTGCATAAGTTGGGATATAATATAGAAGAGAAAGATGATAGCGTTCTTTTCTGGAATCCGATGAAGGATATAGCTCGTAAAGATTTTGAGGAAACAGTGGCTATTGACACATATGACGATCACCGCATGGCAATGTCATTCGCTTTTGCCTGTGTGCCTTTTGGGAAAATTACAATCAACAATCCAGAGGTAGTAAGTAAGTCGTACCCTACATTCTGGGCAGAATTTCCGCAAAATGAAAAATGAAGATTTTGAATGCTGCGGGCAGCACGAGGTATGTGAAAAGGAAAGTCTGTTGGCAGCGGTCAGCAAGGAGATAGAATACTACGAAGACGAGGAGTTGGATCGTTTTCGAGGAAAGGAAGCGGATGAGTACTCTAACGATGAAATCGAGGAATTTCGTTATGTATTAGAAACAATGAGGGAGGATGAGGTGGCTGGATGGTGTCGCTCGCTCCAATTAAGGGCGATTACTTTGCCAGAGGCGCTGAAAGACGAGGTGCTGATGATTGTGGGGGAACTAAGACAATAAATGTTGGCACTATGTCGTTTTGTATGTGATGCGCGCACGTTGGGAGATACTCTTTATACTGGTGGTGATGCAGCTACTGGTGGGTTGCTCGGTGAAAAGGAATACGCCGATTAACCGGCGTTGGCATGCTTTCATAGCACATTACAACACGCTTTATAACGGCCAGGTCGCATTCGCAGAGGGTGAGGAGGCGCAGACAAAAGGTAATAAGGACGATTATACGCGTCTTCTGCCGATATATGAGTGCCAAAACAAGGCGACACAGAGCTTGGGTTCTGGTAATTATGACACATCGATAGAAAAAGCGCAGAAGGCTATCAAGCGTCATAGTATAAAGAAAAAACCCGTTGCTGGTAATCGCAGCAGACGATTGACTCCGGAGGAAAAGGAGTTCCGTGCAAGAAAGGAATTCAATCCCTATCTGTGGCGTGCTTGGTTTATGATGGCAGAAGCACAGTTCCGCAAAGGAGAATTCATAGAGGCAAGTGCAACATGGAATTATATTTTACGCCTGTATGCAACACAACCACGTATCACTCAGGTGGCTAGAGCCAGATTGGCGCGTTGTTATGTGGCACTGGAATGGCCTTATGATGCAGAAGATGCATTAAGGCGTATGGGACGTGACAGTCTTACTTTCAAGGCGACAAAGGAAAGAATTAATACGGAGGCAGCTTATTATCTTCTTACTGAACAATATGAGGAGGCTGTTCCGCGATTGGAGCATGTGGTTAAGCATACGAAGGGAAGAATACGACGGGCACGCTTGAATTTCCTGCTTGGTCAATTGTATAATCAACAAGGGGAAAAGCAGAAAGCTTACAAGGCATTGTCAAGGGTGATTGCCGCGAATCCGCCGTACGAGATGTCGTTTGCTGCCCGTGTGTTGCAGACGGAGGTAATAGGCAAGGACAAGTATAAGCAGATGATACGTCGTCTCAGGCGTATGGCAAAAGATGAAAATAATGCGAATTATCTGGATCAAATATACTATGCAATAGGTAATATATATCTGTCTTTACCGGATACGGCAAACTGTCTGGCATCATGGGAGAAAGGTGTAAAAGAAAGTACGGGGGGCGGAGTGGCTAAGGCAACGTTGCTCCTGAAGTTGTCTGATATGTACTGGGAGAAGGAGGACTACATTAATGCTGCACGTACTTACCAGGAATGTGCTTCCATACTGTCGAAAGAATTAAAAGAGTATAAACAGGTGGAAGAACGTGCCAAGGCTTTGCAACCATTAGCTCCATATCTGGAGACAGTAAAATTACAGGATAGTTTGCAGGCTTTGGCTAAATTGCCAGAGGCAGAATATCTGGCGGCGATAGACCGTGTAATAGAAGCACTCAAAAAGAAAGAAAAGGAAGAGGAGAAAAAACAGGCCCAGGCGGAGGACAGGGCAGAATCTCAGCAGCGCAGGCAGACGATGGCTGCAACGGCAGCTGCGCAAACGAGAGTGTCGGGACAGACTGGAGCGTGGTATTTCTATAATCCTACGACGGTGAATGCAGGCAAAGCCGCTTTTAGAAAGCAGTGGGGTACACGAAAGAATGAAGATAACTGGCGACGCACAAATAAAACAATATTGGGTGATAGTGAGTTTGAGGAGTATAATTATGCTTCAGAAGACTCCCTGAATGTGTTTTCTGACAGTCTTTCCGTCGCAGGGGAGGAAGATATAGATCCGAATCAGGCTCTTAAGGATTCTTTGGCAAATGATCCGCATCAAAGGGAATATTATCTGCGACAAATACCTTTTACGGAAGAGCAATTGGAGGCTTCGAATGCGCTGTTGTCAGATGGACTGTATGGGGCAGGTGTGCTGGAGCAGGAGAGTATAGAGAATTTTCCTTTAGCGAAACGCACCTTGGAACGATTGATAGTAACCTTCCCTAATTATGAAAAAATGGCGGATGTATACTATCATATGTTCTTGATATGTGGACGGCTGGGCTTGTGGTTTGAGGCTCAAGAATACAGACGGCACTTAATGGAGGAGTTTGCAGACAATGAGAATGCTATTACTCTGGCTAATCCTTTGTACGAGCAGATTGCAAAAAACGGTAAGCATATGGAGGACTCCCTTTATCAGAAGAGCTTTGCCGACTATATGGCCAGCCGTTACGACGAGGTTGGACGTAGTTATGAGCAGCACATCAAAAATTTTCCGGAAGGGCCTCATCGTGCGCGTATGATGTTTGTACAAGCAATGAGTTTATTATATAGCGGCGACCGAAGTGGCTTTCTGACACTTTTGAAAGAGCTGATACAGAAGTATTCCCAAGAGGAGATAAGTGAATTAGCTGCCCAAATAGTGAAGGGCGTCCAAAATGGCAGACTACTTCAGGGAGGACCGTGGAATGCTTCCGGTTTGTGGGCACGACGCATGAGAGATTTCGGCGAAGGAGATACTACAGAGGTCAAGACGCTCATAGAGGAACGTATTGCCAACTATGCGTTTGTATTGGCCTATGAAAAGGGTTCGCTTGACGAAGACCAATTACTTTTCGAGGTGGCACGATATAATTTCAGCAACTTTATGGTGCGTAATTTCGAATTGGAGATATCTGATGTAAGCGGAATATCGATGTTGGTGGTGAAAGGGTTCTTGAGCTATGATGAGGTGCATGCCTACGCACAGCAGTTATATGGCGACCGGCATATGGCAACAGTATTGGAGGGAATTCGTTCACTGCTTATCGCCGAGGATAATCTAAAACTTCTTGGTGTGGATTACAGTTTTGATGACTACGAGACATTCTATGAAGAAAAGATACAGCCGATAAAAGTGACTGAAGAATTGAATATCGATGAGAATCAGGAAATAGAGGATATCGATCCCGAAGATGTGCCGGAGGGTTATGGTACAAATGGAGAAGATTCAACAGAAGAAGTAATAGAGGAAGATGACTTCCCGTTCGGTTTTTGATATATTTATGGATTACAGACTGCTTTGGATTGACGACGAGATTGACCTTTTAAAAGGACATGTCATGTTTTTAGAGAAGAAGGGCTATGGAGTGGACACAGTGACAAATGGTTATGATGCCTTAGAGCAGTGCGACAAGGAAGATTACGACCTCGTGCTTTTGGATGAGAATATGCCGGGCCTGTCGGGACTGGAGACCTTGCAACGCATAAAAGAAACACATCCGGCTTTGCCCGTGGTGATGGTAACAAAGAGTGAAGAGGAAAATATCATGAATCAGGCTATAGGTAGTAAGATTGCCGACTATCTAATCAAACCGGTGAACCCAACTCAGATACTGTTATCGTTGAAGAAGAACATCCACCAGAAAAGGATACAGACCGAAGTGACAGACCAGAACTACCAGCAGAACTTTGGCAAGATAAGTTTGGAAATGGGAGAAGCAAGGAGCATGGAGGACTGGAAAGAGATATACAAGAAACTGGTGTTTTGGGAACTGGAGCTTTCAGAGACAGACTCGCAGATGAGGGAAATGCTCTTGATGCAAAAAGGTGAGGCAAACACGGATTTTGCCAAGTTCATCAAAAAAAATTACGAACGTTGGATGAAAATACGTCTGAGCGGTGAACAGTATGAGCTTGGTGAGGATGTGCCCCTGATGTCACCGGATATATTCAAGACTCAGGTGTTCCCTGCATTAGACAGGGGGGAGAAGGTTACGTTGATGGTCATTGATAATTTCCGTTTCGACCAATGGCGTATGATACGCAGTGAGATTGCTGATATGTTTTCCATAGAAGAAAACTTGTATTGTAGCATACTGCCCACGGCAACACAATATGCCCGTAATGCTATTTTCTCCGGACTCATGCCGGACAAAATAGAGAAAATGTTCCCGGAACTCTGGGTGGATGAAGATTCGGAGGAAGGCAAGAATCTCAATGAAGCCCCGTTGGTGCAAACTCAGCTGGATCGATACCGTCGCAAGAATACATTCTCGTATCATAAGGTGAACGATTCCGTTGGAGCAGAAAAACTGCTTGCACAACTGCCAAGTTTCAAACAATACGACCTAAATGTTATTGTGCTTAACTTTGTGGACATGCTTTCACATGCAAGAACAGAGAACCGCATGGTGAAGGAACTTGCCAATAATGAAGCGGCATATCGTAGTATTACGCAGAGTTGGATGCGCCATTCGGCAGTAGGTGATTTGTTCCGTGCTCTAGCACAGAGCGACAGTCGTATAATACTCACCACGGATCATGGTAGTATTCGTACACAAAATCCGGTGCGTGTTGTGGGTGACAGGAATGTGAATACAAATTTGAGATATAAGTTAGGTAAAACACTTTCATACAATCCGAAAGAAGTATATGAGATAAAGGTGCCCCAGAATGTAGGATTACCTGCCCCCAATCTTTCCACCACATATATTTTTGCTACGGAACAAGATTTCTTTGCCTACCCGAATAATTATAACTATTATGTATCCTATTATAAAGACACGTTCCAACATGGTGGAATCTCCATGGAGGAAATGTTAATACCTCTTATAACGATGAAGAGAAAGGGTAGAGAAGGCTAATGGATAAAAAAACGGAACGCTTTAGCGCTTGCGTATAATGGTAAGGCCGTCACGCAAGGGTAGTATTACTTTCTCTATACGGTTGTCTTTTGCTACCAGATCATTGAAGGATTGAAGCCCGAGTGTCTGAACATCGGAAGGTCGCGCTTCCTCTGTGATGCGGCCATACCATAAAGTGTTGTCTGCAAGAATGAAACCGCCGCTTTTCATACGTGGAAGGAGCATATCATAATATTTCACATAATCGCGTTTGTCGGCATCGATGAAAGCTAAATCCCAATTGTCGCCCAATGTGGGGACAATATCAAGAGCATCTCCAATGTGCAGATGAACCCGCTCTGCCCATGGGCTGTTGCCTATCCATTGTCGTAGGAAATCTTCGTTTTCGTCGAAGATTTCTATAGTGTGTAGTTCACCACCTTCCTGTAGTCCTTCTGCCATGGATAATGCGGAATAACCGCTGAATGTACCTAATTCCAAAATACGTTTGGGACGTATCATCTCCACGAGCATCTTCAACAAACGTCCTTGCAAATGACCGCTTGCCATTTGCCCGTAAGACAACTTCAATTGAGTGGCACGCCAAAGATTGTGGAGATATTCTCCCTCCTCGTCTATGTGGCTCAGTATGTAGTCGTCAAGACTCACTTAATGTTGAGCAGAGCCTCAACGGCCAGTCGGTAACTGTCCAGGCCGAAACCAAGAATAATGCCGATGCATCCGGAAGAAATCATACTGTGATGACGGAACTCCTCGCGACGTGGCACATTGGATATATGCACCTCAACAACAGGAGTAGACACGCTACGTATTGCATCAAGGATGGCAATTGATGTGTGGGCATAAGCACCAGCGTTCAAAATGATACCATCCCGGTCAAATCCCACTTCCTGTATCTTGTCAATAATTGCTCCTTCGCTATTACTCTGGAAATAGTCTATGCGACAATTGGGGTAAAGATCGCGGAGGCGATGCAAGTAATCGTCAAAACCTTTCTTACCATAAATTTCTGGTTCACGGATGCCTAGTAGATTCAAATTTGGTCCATTGATAATCTGTATTCTCATAGTTGTAAGATGATTTATGATGCAAATATAAGAAAAAAAGTGCTTGGAATAGAGGTATAAGATGGTAAAATTTCGTATTTTTGTGGCAAATGAGCAAAAAAAAGACTCTTTCGGGCATTGGAGTTGTGCCGCAGGTCCTTATTGACGGCTATGTTCGCTATCTTCGTTTGGAGAAGGGTGTCACGGACAATACCTTGGATGCGTATCTTAATGATTTGCAGAAATTACTTAATTTTTATGGTGATGAAGGAATCGATTATCGTTGCGTCACGTTGGAGCAGTTGTCACACTTCTCTGCTCAGTTGCGTGAGGTGGGTATAAGTCCTACATCTCAAAAGCGTGTTCTTTCCGGTGTGCGTAGCTTTTATGCTTATCTCACAATGGAAGGAGAACTTGAGCAGGATCCTACAGAACTTCTAGAATCACCCAAACTAGGCCTGCATCTTCCCGAAGTACTCACGGTGGATGAGATAGATAGGATAGAGGCTGCAACAGACCTCTCTACACCGCAAGGAGTTCGTGACCATTGCATAATAGAGGTGTTATACAGTTGCGGGCTTAGAATATCGGAATTGTGTGCCCTATCATTTTCTAATCTGTTTCTGGATGAAGGCTATGTGCGTGTTTGGGGAAAAGGACGAAAAGAACGTCTTGTACCTATATCACATAAAGCTGTCAGAGAACTTGAGAATTGGTTCAGCATTCGTCGGCAGATGGAGCCGGTAAAAGGTTTTGAAGACATAGTATTCCTTTCAATGAGACGTCGCAGACCACTCTCCCGCATCTCTCTTTTTATCTTTATACAACAATACGCTGAAGCTGCGGGTATTACAAAAAAGATATCTCCTCACACATTCCGGCATAGTTTTGCCACACACCTTTTGGAAGGTGGCGCAAGTTTACGTGCAATACAGACAATGTTGGGTCATGAAAAAATAAGCACAACGGAGATTTACACTCATTTGGATAGGAGCCGATTAAGGGAAGAAGTACTATTGCATCACCCTAGAAATATTAAAAAAGAATAAAAAGGACTGGTAAAAGCATGTTTATTCGTAATAAATAGTTCTTTTTGCAAGAAAGTTTTGTACCTTTGCGCGAAGAAAAGTATAAATTATATAAAATAACAATTCAAAAAACATTATGAAAAAGTCTATTTTGTTTGTAGGTTTGGCTGTAGTTATGGCTATAACCTCTTGTAGCAAGCTGAAACTTACAGAAGACAATTTCAAGGTGACTCCCACTCCCCTTGAGGCAATTGGCGGGCAGGTTCCTGCTACTATTACAGCAAACTTCCCTGAGAAGTGCATTCCCAAGAAGGCAGTTGTCGTTGTTACTCCAGTTCTGAAGTATGATGGTGGTGAGGCTGTTAGTGAGAGTGCCACATTCCAGGGCCAGAAGGTAGAAGGCAACGGTACTACCGTTCAGTACAAGGTCGGCGGCACCTATTCGATGAAAGCTAACTGGGCATATCAGGATGCGATGCTCAAGAGCGACCTATATGCACGCTTTGATGCCAAGGTTGGCAAGAAGGTGAAGAATATTCCAGATGTTAAGATTGGCTATGGAATCTTGGCTACGGCTCAATTGTTGGGCTACTGCACGATTACCGGTGCAACAGCTCCAGATGCTTATCAGCGTATTATTGCACAGAAGCAGGAGGCAAACATTAAATTCCTCATCAATCAGGCAAATCTCCGCACCAGTGAGACCGGTAGCATCAGCATTCAGGACCTTGTGAAGATTCTCAAGGAGATTAACGACAACAATGAGACACGTGCTCTGCAAAACATTGAGGTAAGTGCATACGCTTCTCCCGATGGTAAGTATGATTTCAACGAAAAACTCGCAGAACAGCGCCAGGATGTATCCGACAAGTTCCTCAAGGGCCAGCTCAAGAAGATTGGTATGGATGCAGATATTGATACAAAGTATACGGCTGAGGACTGGGACGGTTTCCAGCAGTTGATTAGCCAGAGCAATCTTCAGGACAAGGAGGTTATTCTTCGCGTTCTCTCTATGTATCAGGATCCTGAGGAGCGTGAGCAGCAGATTCGTAATATGAGCAGCGTATATACAGAAATTGCAGATGGCATTCTTCCCGAATTGCGTCGTGCACGTCTCTTGGTAAACTACGAGGTAATCGGTCGCAGCGATGCGCAGATTCTGGCTCAGTTCGCTATGGATCCAAGCAAGTTGTCTGTAGAGGAGTTGCTTTATGGCGCAAACCGTCTGTTGACTCTTCCCGACCAAAAGGCTGCTTGGTATAGCAAGACACAGGAGCTCTATCCCAGCGACTATCGTGCATTCAACAACTACGCTCAGTTGGCTATCATGCGCGGTGATGCGATGATGGCTGATACTTATTTAAACAAAGCCGCAGCAATCAATGCAAACGCTCCGGAGGTGAATGCAAATAAGGCGATTCTTGCAATGAAGACAGGTGACATCGCTACAGCAGAGCAGTATATGGGTAAGGCAAGCGGTTCTGATACATATCAAGAGATTCAGGGCGCTCTCAATATAGCAAGAGGTAACTATTCTCAGGCAGACCGTGATCTCAGCGGTGTGAATACCAATAGTGCTGCTTTGGCTCAAATAATGAATAAAAACTATGCTGCAGCAAGGTCTACTTTGGCAAATGTCAAGGAGCAGAACGCAGTAACAAGTTATCTGAAGGCCGTACTCGCAGCTCGAGTAGGTGACAGCGCATCCCTTTCTAGCAGTTTGAAGGATGCCGTAGCCAAGGATCCCTCTTTGGCTAAACGTGCTCTCAATGATGTAGAGTTCCGGAAGTATTCTAATGTTGTAGAGAGTATCTGCAAGTAATTTAAAATAAGTGCGCAAGGCATTATACCTTTTGTTCGCCCTTCTTCTCCTTACTTCTTGTGGGGGCAAGAAGGGCGAACTCCGTATCAGCGGTGAGTTCAAGAATCTCAAGCAGGCAGACTTCTTCCTTTTCTCAGAGGAAGGGTATATGGAGTCTATAGATACGATACACGTCAGGAATGGAAAGTTTGATTACCGTTTGCCTTTAACGGCAGATGAGGCTTCATTCACTTTGGTTTATCCGAACTTCTCTACGCTTGACCTTTTTGGTGGCAGCGGACAGCATATTCGCATAGAAGGAGATGCGCGTAGTTTGTCAGAGGTAAGGGTGGAAGGCGGGAGAGTCTCTGAGGAATTCAAAACGGAGTTTTATATACGCAGGGAGCGGGGAAGGAATTTGCTGGAGAAAGGAAAAAAACTGACACCTTTCAAGTTGGTGACTCGTAAAGGAGATACGATACGTCGAGACCAGTATAGAGGGCAATGGTTGCTGATAGCTTTTTGGGCGGACTGGTGTCCGGGTAGTAGCAGTGCTACGCATGAAGTACGTGAATTTCGTAAGCGTTTGGGTGACAAGTCGGCAACAATTAGTTACAGCCTGGATACAGATACTTTTATTCTGTCTTTGGATGAGCGACGCGACAGTATTATTTGGCCAAGCGTGTGTGACAGATTGTCGTGGTGCAGTCCGTTGGTTCAGACTCTAGGAATCCGTGAACTGCCGTTCTTTGTTTTGACAGATACAGCACAGCGTGTTGTGGCTTTCGGAAGCCGTTGGAATAAGGATATTGCACCATCACTTCCATAAATTAGCGATTAAAATTATGATATATGCGATAGGAGAAACGGTGATGGACATTCTTTTTCAGAATGACAAACCTATAGATGCCGTGCCAGGCGGTTCTGCATTCAATAGTGCGATATCTATAGGACGAGCCGGAATGCCGTGTTCCTTTATCGGATATACAGGAAATGATCATGTCGGTGAACTCACGGTACAGTTCCTGCAAGAGAATGGAATTGACACACATTGGTTTGAACGGAGAGAAGGAACAAAGAGTTGTGTGTCGTTGGCATTTCTGGATGAGGCTGGCGATGCGCATTATGTTTTTTATAAGGATGTACCTCGTGCAGCCGGTGAAGAAGAGACAGAGAGCCCGATTTTCCGAAAAGGCGATGCTTTATTGTTAGGTTCTTATTATGCCATCAGTTCTGGTACGCGTGCCCAGATAAAAACCGTGTTGGAGTCGGCAAAAAGGGCAAATGCCACAATATATTACGACCTCAATTTCCGTAGTAGCCATAAAGATGAACTCGAAACCCTTATGCCTGCAATACATGAGAACTTTGCTAAGGCAACAATCGTGCGCGGTTCGGCAGACGATTTTGATGTGATGTGGGGTATGAGAGATGCACGCCAGATATACAGGGAGCATGTTGTTAAGTATTGTCCGGTGTTTATTTGTACGGCTGGAGCAGGATATATCACAGTGTGTACGCCACAAGGTGAATGGGATTTTTATGTGCCACATGTAGATAATGTGGTAAGTACCGTCGGTGCAGGTGATAATTTCAATGCAGGATTTCTATGTGCAATGACTAAGGGAAATATAGATTTAACATCACCTGATTGTTGGAATAGGGATACGCTGGCAACGTTGATAGATATGGGTACACGTTTTGCTGCAGCTGTATGTCAGACCACAGCAAATTATATCCCGACAACGTTTAAAATATAGTTATGCTATGGACAAGAAGTCGCTTAGAATAGTGTATATGGGTACACCGGAATTTGCGGTGGCATCGCTGGAGGCTCTGGTGGAGGGTGGATATAATGTGGTCGGTGTGGTGACTATGCCCGATAAGGCGGTTGGTCGTCATGGCAGTGTGTTGCAGGCTTCTCCGGTGAAACAATATGCTGTGGCACATGGTTTGAAGGTGATGCAGCCGGAGCGACTGAAGGATCCGTGTTTTCTGGAAGAGTTAAAGGAACTTAAGGCCGATTTGCAGATAGTTGTAGCTTTCCGTATGTTGCCTGAGGTAGTATGGTCTATGCCTCCAATGGGTACATTCAATGCTCATGCCTCATTGTTGCCCAAATACAGAGGTGCTGCACCTATAAATTGGGCTATAATACGTGGAGAACGTGAAACTGGTATGACAACTTTTATGCTGAAGCACGAGATAGATACTGGTGATATCATAGAACAGGTACATGTACCTATATTCGAGAATGACAATGCAGGTACACTTCACGACCGTCTTATGACATTGTCTGCATCACTGGTAACTGAAACGGTGGACAAGATAATAGAAGGTACGCTTACCACGCGTCCTCAAAGTAACGAAGAAGCCACCGATGCTCCTAAGATATTCCGTGAAACATGTCGCATAGATTGGAATAGGTCAAGTTGTGAAGTATACAATTTCATCAGAGGTCTTTCACCTTATCCTGGTGCCTGGACGATATTGGGCGACAAGGTGTTGAAGGTATTTGAGACGGAGATATGCGAGGGAAACGGAGAGGCACCGGGCACAGTGTTTTCCGACGGAAAAAAAATGCTCGTGTTTACTGCGAACGACGGTGCTTTAAGCATAAAGACTCTTCAGATGGAAGGAAAGAAGCGTATGAACGTGGAAGAATTCCTTAGAGGCACGAAGATATGAAGCGTTGGGTGTTTTATTTCTGTATACTTGAGACAATTATTTTACCATGTATGGGGCAGGAGACCAATCCCATGTATGGTGAGGATACCATATCTGCGGCATATATAAGGAAATGGATACACAATGGCGATTTCGTTCATTATATGGAGTCGCAGAACGACCACGTGATATATCAGGGTCTTCATACAGGACAATGGAGCCAGGGCGACCAGTTGATATTTTCTATTGACGGTAATTCCTACAGGCAAAACCGTTATTATATTGATGGGTTCCGTGTTTCGGACAGATTCCGCACAGGCAGTACGCTCTACATACCTAATATGGAGCAGTATAATACCGCTATGGATGTGCACTCATCACGTATTTATTTTACACGTGACGAGAGTCAGGGGGATTATGCTCAAGTACAGCTTAATACCGGTGGAATGGGTGATTATGATTACAGTACTGCTGCCATTGTTCATCTCTTTCATAATGCTGGTTATGAAGATTTGTATAAGCAGAATTCACTTAAAAACCGTCAGCATGTGACTGTTGCTGGTAATATAGATGTAGCATACACGATAAAAGGGAGGGGAGACGGTGAAAAAGGTTATAGGCAACACCTTTATGCGAATTTTGGTCAGCGTCAACTCCCTGCCTATGATCAGAACGGTCTGCTTGACGGAAGGGAATTATACGGCGCAAATTACTATAAGGTACAGTTGGACGGAGCCTTGCCTCACGGTTCATGGCTGGACGGACTTGGATATTTTGTAAATTTCTCCGGCACGGGGAGTTTTGGGAGTGAGTCTTATCTTAACTACAAAGAGATATCCGACCTCAAGACCTACTCTGCATCTCTTTATGCCAAAAAGCGATTGCCGTCGCCAGTGGATGGTCAGCCATCGGGTGTGACATCAGGATTTACATGGAGCACCAACGTGGTGAGCCATAAGGAACTGGATTTTCGCCGCAATATCATTGACCAAGATGGAGAAGGACTTGAACCATGGTATCCGGATGGTTCGACACATGAACTTACATGGTATCTTCAATGGGAGCGTCCATTGTTAAAGTGGTTAAAACTGCGGGCAGAGGGTTATAACAGCATGATACATTTCTCACCGTCCACATCCAGTTGGTCGAACTATATATACCAGCAGCATCAGGGCCAAACTTTGATAACTCCTCTATATCGCGTAGATTGGAGTTCTCAAGCGTTTACTGGTGGACTTTTGGAAAACAGTATCGGACTGGAAGCAAACCACGACCTTTCTCGCAAGGTGTCTTTGCGCGCTCATATTGATGCCACTCTCGACGGATATCTTCTGGGCAGGGGACAATCCACAATATCGCCCAACTGGGAAGCTGGTATCTCCTTTGATATCCACCCATGCAAGTGGTTTCAGATGGGGATGACACTCCAGCACGACCGAATGGCATATAGCGTAGAACATCTTCGGTATTTTTCTCGCGATTATATGAATGGTCAGGTATACTACGACGGGGGGACGTTGTTTACGACTACGGGCGGAGCATATCATCACAAGTCGGGACTGATGCAACCGTCATACCTTACTCTGGATATTCCAATAAGATTCAGATTTCAGGGGAAAAGGGGGCAACATGAGATTGTGCTGCAGCAGACCTACAGGAAATTTATTAATCAATGGTATACGCAGATGAGGGGCGGGGAGGCAGTCAACGGCTCATGGCAAGACGATTGGTATTTCCTGAATCCCGGTGAGAGAGAATACGATGTGGTGTATCAGCCGCATGATGTCATGGGCAGCGGATTCCTCTCCAATACACCTTATTATGTATCCCAGCTTACCCGCTACACATTCACCGCTAAGCGTTTCACTTGCTCCGTATCGTGGCAGAGTATCATTGGTGCAGGGCTGTCGTTGGGACTGGCCAATGGTCCCGGCAGTAATAATTTCGGGACATTGTCCGAACTCTCTGCTTCGCCAAACACTGTCCGTGTCACAAGCAACAAGGGTGGCAAATATGCAGGCGTGGGACGTTTGGATCAGGACAAGGGATATGTTTTGCGCACTTATTTCGGTTATAATATTTGCCGTTGGGTACAGGTGGGACTGCTCTTCAAATGGACGGATGGTCAGCCCTTTAGCGTGTTCAATACGAAGACGTTGAGCGATGCTCAGGGCAACACGCAGGCTGCCATACGGCCAGCCACCTCACGAGGCACAAATCCTACTGACGGGGATTTCGGTACGCGCGAATCGGCAATCTTCAACTTCGACCTGCATGTTCGTGCTAATTGGCAGGCTGGCGGGCATCCCATGTCTCTATCACTGCTTTGTTACAATCTGTGGGACTTTGGCAATGTGCTTAACGAATACGACTTCCCTCAGGGCGTTCGTGGAATGGATGAGCGCGGACACAATATGCTGCTCACCATTCCACGAGGACTCATAACAACATTCAAAATAGGCCTGTAAAAGAAAAAAGAGAATGCAGGGATAGAGTTTTATAAAAATAAAAATGTATCTTTGCAGCAAAAGGATAATAGAAATAAAGATATGGAAGTAATTAAAACGGCGATAGACGGTGTTGTCATAATTGAACCTCGTGTTTTTAAGGATGCGAGAGGTTATTTCTTTGAGAGTTTTTCAGAGAGAGAGTTTTTTGATAAAGTGCGTCCTATCCGTTTTGTTCAGGATAATGAATCCATGTCATCCTATGGCGTGATGCGTGGACTGCATTTTCAGCGCCCTCCTTTCACTCAGTCTAAATTGGTGAGATGCGTCAAAGGAGCTGTACTTGATGTGGCTGTGGATATCCGTAAGGGTTCGCCTACATACGGGCAGCATGTAGCCGTGGAACTAACGGAGGACAATCATCGTCAGTTCTTCGTGCCGCGTGGTTTTGCTCATGGTTTCTCTGTGTTGAGTGAAACGGCAGTTTTTCAATATAAGTGTGATAATTTTTATGCTCCGCAGGCTGACGGGGGTATTTCCATTATGGATGACAGCCTTGGCATAGATTGGAAAATACCCACGGATAAGGCTATACTCTCTGAAAAAGATATGCTTCACGAGTGCCTCAAGGATTTCGATTCTCCTTTTGATATCAATGTGGATTTGTACGGGTAAACCGGTTTTAAGTCTTGTGTGATTAATGAAGAATTATCCCATACTCCCTTCTAAGGACGAATGCTATGGTTGTGCGTCCTGTGAGCAGATATGTCCTCGGCAATGCATATCTATGGTGAGTGATGATGAGGGATTTCTTTACCCTGAGGTTGATGGCGAGGTATGCATCGAATGCAGGCGTTGCGAAAAAGCGTGTCCGTCATTGGCAAAGCGTGAAGATTGCTATCCGATCAAAGCCTACGCGGCAATCAGTACAGAAGAGGATATACGTAACCAGAGCAGTTCCGGGGGTGTTTTCACGTTGTTGGCAGAAAAGGTTATCAATCAGGGGGGCGTTGTTTTTGGTGCGCGTTTCGACGAGTCGTGGCAAGTTGTTCATGCAAAAGCAGAGAAGGTGGAGGACCTCTCATTCTTCCGAGGGAGCAAATATGTGCAGAGTAAAATGGGCAACTGTTATGCAGAGGCTCAGGAGCATCTTAAACAAGGGAGGAACGTGATGTTTGTAGGAACACCATGTCAGATAGCAGGTCTTCATCAATTTTTGGGAAAGCCTTATGAAAAGTTGCTGACGGTTGATTTTATCTGTCACGGTGTGCCAAGTCCTGCTGTTTGGCGGTGGTATATCGACCGAAAAACGTCCGAGATAGCAAGGAAGTCGCTGAAGGGAAGGTTTTATTATTGGAAGGACGGTGGTGATTTTGTCAGCGATGTGGAATTTCGCGACAAGACCTACGGGTGGAAACAGTTCAGTATGGTCATTAGAACCAAAGGTAAAACTTATTCCGAAAGGCATTTCAACGACCCTTATATGAAAGCCTTCCTCAATAATTATTCGCTTCGGCCTTCATGTTATAGCTGCAAAATGAAATGCGGAAGGAGTCATAGCGACATTACTATAGCCGATTTCTGGAACGTTCACAGGGTGACAGAACAGTTTGACGATGATAAGGGTACCAGTCTCGTCCTAGCCAACTCGCTCAAGGGACTTAGTTTATTCCAGCAATTGCACTGCAGATCGAAAGAGGTTGACTTCAACGATGCAATCCAGTATAATAGAGCCTGGAGTATTCCTTACGATAAGAACGAGAATCGAGATTATTTTTTTCAACATTATAAAGAGCAGATGGATGCCATAGTAAGTTCAACGAACCAATAAGCGGATAATATGAATGTAGCGATTACAACCTTCTTCCAATCACAGACCAACTACGGCCAGTTGTTGCAGGCGTTTGCCATGCAGCAGGTATTGATGAAGTTAGGCCACTACGCATATACTATAAGGTATGGATTCCATGAGCAATTAAAACCTGTTTTCGCCAAGGAGAAGACATCCTCAGATTTCTGTCGGCTATTGTGTAATCAGAAAAAATTATCGGCAGGAGTGGGAACAGAGGCAGACCGGTGCTTTGACAGGTTTAGGCGTGATCACCTGAATCTGTCCGATAGTGCATACAACACTTTGGACGAACTGAGATCGTTTCCACCTGCAGCCGATTGCTATCTCACGGGAAGCGATCAGGTGTGGGCTCAATTGCTCAGTCAGAGGAACAACCCCACTTTCTTTCTTGATTTTGGGAAAAAGAATGTGAGGCGTATTGCTTATGCACCCAGTTTTTCGTTGAGCTCCTACCCCAATGAATTGAATCCATTGTTGAAAAAACATCTGAAACGGTTTTATGCTATCAGTACACGAGAAAAAACAGGTGTAGAGATATGTCGTAAGGTGGGCCATAAAGCAGAATGGGTGGTTGATCCTACGATGTTGCTTGACGGCCCCTATTATCGTAGGCTTGCGGCAGAATCCAGAACAGTGTTGCCAGAAAATTATGCCTTTGTCTATCATGTAAACATAGAAAAGCAGGATTTGCCATGTTGGCCCTTGTTCCGCATGTACAACTCAAAGTCAGGTATAAAAAACATTGCTGTCCATGCCAATGGAGAAGGGAAGGACAGGGAGGTCGTGGAATTTCTCAGTTCTGATGCCACCTATATGTATCCCACCATTCAGGACTGGATACGTCTCATAGATGGCAGCCGCTATGTGCTGACAACATCTTTCCACGGCATGGTGTTTGCAATCTTGCTCCACAAACCGTTCTTTGTAAGTTTGCGTCCTGAAAGTATGTTTGCCGGGAACGACCGTGTGACAGATATCCTTTCAGAATTAGGACTCACAGACCATATTGTAACCTCCTCAACAGATGTGGACGCAATGCTCCTTCAACCCATAGACTGGGATGCTGTGGACAGGAAACTGGAAGTTTTGAGGAGCCGCTCAATGGATTATCTTGAGCAGGGGTTGTCTGGGAAGAAGAGGCATTGGTGGAATATGTTCTTCAGTTAATCAACAAACCATGGACAAACTTCTTTTCATAGGCCATACATATCATCAGAAGACGAAATCTTCTCTTTTCCTTTTAGAACTTGTGCGCAAGGATTATCAAATCACAGAGTTCTATATAGATCCGGCAATGCCACTCGACTATACAAGGATGGCAGATTTGCAGGGTGGGTCTTTTGATGTACTGATTGTCTGGCAGGTGATGCCTGAAATTTCGGAAATCCGAAAACATGTTTCATGGAACCATGCTGTATTTTTCCCCATGTACGACCATTATGTGGCGATTGGCGGTTTCAGCGCAAAGATTTGGAGAGATTATCAGGATTTTATCATCATCAGTTTTTCGCGAACGCTTTATAATGATTTATGCAGATGTGGTTTTGACGCAAGATACATACAATACTTCCCGAAACCTTCAGAAATCAGTAATTGGGGTGAAGAGAAATCCTTGTTTTTCTGGCAGCGACAGACAGTGTTGAATTTTGCAACACTCAAAAAGGCGGTTCAAAATCTAGAAATCAGTAAGATCCACTTACATAATGCGCCGGATCCTTACAACAAGGCCTTGCCTCTATCAGCTTTTGGTGAAGATGTTGTTGAGTTTTTCAAGAGTGTCATCTACTCGGAGTCAACATGGTTTGAAACCAAGGAGCAGTTGTATCGGGTTCTGGAGCAGTCTAGTTTGTATATGGCACCTCGTAATTTGGAGGGAATCGGTATGAGCTTTCTTGAGGCAATGGCACACGGCCGCTGTGTTATTGCTCCCAATATGCCAACAATGAGTGAGTATATTATTGATGGCGTGAATGGCTTGTTATATCCTTGGGAGGCATCGTCTGACAATCGCTGCGGTGCTCCAGTGCTACTCCCGACAAACTCTATCAGAACCATTCAGGAGAATGCTTACAAAACAGTCTGTGAGGGCTATGAGAAATGGAGCAGGGATAAGTTCGAAATCTTAGTATGGATGAAACAAAAGGCCAATCCCAATATAATGAAACTGTGCAGAAGAGCCATCAGATTTGATTGGTATAATACGTCAAGGTCGAAGACGGCGGTGATAGGACACTACATAAGATGTTTCTACAGGTTAATATCCAAGAAATAATGCAACTTTCGAAAGAAAAAGACATAACAAAGACGCAAACATGAAGGTATCAATTATAACGATAAACCGCAACAATCTGCAAGGCTTGAAAATGACGTATGAAAGTATTGCAGCACAGTCGTTTAGTGATAAGGAGTGGATTGTCGTTGATGGAGACAGTACGGATGGCGACCGGGAATTTATTGAGCAGCATGCAAGTGAGATAGCATGGTGGTGCAGTGAACCGGATAAAGGCGTTTACAATGCACAGAATAAGGGTATTGTCCACGCACGGGGAGAATGGATGATATTTATGAACTCGGGAGACATATTTCATGATAAAAACGTGCTGGAAAGTGTTTTCGCGCAAGAGCACTCTGCAGATATACTTTACGGTGATTGGGTTAGGGTGTATGAAGATGGCGGAGAAGAGAAGATAAATGCCCCCGAGAGATTATCACTTCATTATATCTATCAAAAGAATATATGTCATCAAGCTATTTTTGTTAAGAGCGCTGTATTGAAAGCATCGCCCTACGATGAATCATATAAAGTGCTTGCAGATTGGGCTAAATGGATAGAGCTGATGTTGAAAAAATATACATTTGAATATCTGTCACTGACAGTATGTGATTTTAGCGTAGGGGGACTTAGTTCCGGCACTGCTCAGGCATTGACAGAATTGGAAATTCTTCGTAAAAAAGAGTTCCCGCCAGCCCTTATAGAAACGATAGAGACGCTTGAAAAGACAGGATATGATGATAAAGATACTAAAGATATATGGAAGTTGGTTCGGCAGAGAAACACTTATAGGAGAATCATACACGCTGCAGTAAGGCTTTGTCGACTTATAGAAAAGATACGTTCATAATTATTATTACATGCTATTCAACTCATTAGAATTTGTCATTTTTCTACCAATAGTGTTTCTGCTATATTGGTTTGTGTTTCGTGGGCGGCGATGGCAGAATATGCTTATTGTCATTGCAAGCTATATTTTTTACGGCTGGTGGGACTGGCGTTTCCTGTTTCTTATTGCCTTTACCTCTTTGTGCAGTTTTGCAAGTGGTTTGCTTTTAGAGAAATACGAAGGGCGACGGCATCGACAAAAATTGATTAGCGCTGCTAACATTACTATAAATCTTGCTATACTTGGAGTATTTAAATACTTCAACTTCTTCGTTGAGAATCTGGATGTGCTTTTCCGTTCTCTCTTTAATTATCAGATGGATTGGGTAACGATGAATATTATCCTACCAGTAGGAATCAGTTTTTACACATTTCAGGCACTCAGTTACACCATTGATGTTTATCAGAAGAAGCTACCGGCAACGCATGATATAGTTGAATTCTTTGCTTATATAAGTTTCTTTCCTCAGTTGGTTGCAGGACCTATTGAAAGGGCGACAAACCTGTTGCCTCAGTTCCAGCAGCAGCGAAGTTTCGACTATGCAAAGTCTGTGGATGGATGTCGGCAAATGTTGTGGGGATTTGTGAAGAAGCTGCTTATCGCAGACAACTGCGCAGGAGTGGTCAACGAATATTGGGGTAGTTTCGAGGACCAGTCGGGTGTATCTCTCTTCATGCTCTCAATACTTTTTGGATTTCAGATATATTGCGACTTCTCTGGATATTCGGATATTGCCATTGGATGCGCCCGTCTTTTTGGTTTCAATCTGATGCGTAACTTTGATTTTCCGTTCTTTTCAAGGAGTATTCCGGAATTTTGGCGTAGGTGGCACATCTCTCTCACTACTTGGTTTCGCGACTATATCTATTTCCCGCTTGGAGGCAGCCGAGGCGACAAATGGAAAATAATACGCAACACCTATATTGTATGGGGAGTAAGCGGACTATGGCACGGTGCAAGCTGGCATTTCGTGATTTGGGGACTTTATTACGCAACCTTATTAGTTATCTATAATCTTCTAGGTGTAAACACAAAATATCAGCATGTGGTGGCTTATAATCGTTATCTGCCTAATTTGAAAGAGACGGCACAGATGGCCATCACCTCTATATTCGTTGTCTTTAGTTGGATTATATTCCGTTCCGAGACGATGACGCAGGCCGGAGACTATCTGTATTATATGTTCACCAACCCGTTATTTGGCGACAATAAGATGATTCGAAAATGGGTAATATGGAGCAGTCTGCTGGTGATTGTGGAATGGATGCAGAGAGACAAACAGCATGCTATGCAACTTCCTCCTGTGCGTCCATTCACTTATACTTTTGTGCGCTGGGCAATCTACGTAGCTTTGATTTGTGCATCCTACGTGGCATATATAGTTAATATAGAAGACGATAATACGTTCATTTATTTCCAATTCTGATGAAGCGTTTCTTAATAAAAGTATTCTTAGTGGTAATCATTTCGTGTGTGACGATAACAATTATCAACGTGTTTATGCTTTTAAGCAAAGACAAGCTGAGCTATTACTCTCATGAACGTAATGTAGTGCTTGCATACGAACGTCTTGTGTCATTGAAGGATACAAATAAAATTGTGATTATTGCTGGTTCCAATGGCGGTTTCAGTATCAACTCAGGACTGATTGAGCAAGCGTTCCATATGCCAGTGGTTAACACTTCTACTCATGGTGGCATTGGGGTGAGAATGCAATTTGAAATATATAGTGATTTGCTCCGAGAGGGAGATATAGTCGTGTTCTGTCCGGAATACGGAACAGGTGAAAAACGCCTTTATGGTGAATCTACGCTGGTGAGAATTCTAAGTACACATTTACCTCAGGCCTATAGTAAGCTTTCCTTTGCCCAGTGGTTGCATATTTTAAAGTATATAGGCATACACTACAGAGAAGTCTACAAGCATAGAAAATCAAAAGAGTTTGACGGTCCATATTCTGCAAAGGCGATTAATGAATACGGTGATATAGAGTGGGAAAGAGAGCATCAGGATACGATAAAATGTTATGATATAAAAAATCTTATTGACGGGGAACTGGTTTCATACTATAAATATGTTCATTCAACGACGAAAGAGCGTGGAATATGTCTTCTCTTTCTTCCGCCCACACTTATCGGAAGTAATTTTGAAAAGGATGCCGCTTATATAAATGAGTGGGCTCAATATCTAAAGCAAAATGGAATTCCCTTGCAGTCTGAGCCGTCAAGATATGCGTTTCCTGACAGTCTTTATTACGACACCCCTTATCATATGACTAGCATAGGCGCAGATATACGCACGGAAGTGATGATTGACGATATGATTCGGCTATTGAAGTAATTCCAACGACCACGATAAGACGTGTCCTTTTTTCGTTGATTAAGCGCGTTTTAAGGAATATACTGCTTCCAGAACTCTTCGTATTGATACTTTTCCCAAGCGTGGCATCCGAAAGGAAGTTTATGTGTCACTTCGTCAAACAGATATTGCGGTGAAACCTCAAAAGAGAAAAAAGCCGCTTCTTCCGCTTTGGGGATATTGAGACGATGGCGGGTGGATGCAAGCCAGCAACAGAAGAATCTGTCTTCCCACGTAGACTTGATATTTCGTTTTAGAAAATGCCCAATGGTATTGTTGCCTAGAATCGGGCTCATACATCGTAAGAGGCAACGTCCGAAATCTTGAATAGAATGGTATTCTTCTCGGAAGATTTCCGTGCAACTTTTTATTTTGAGACGGGGATTTGTTACACGTAAGAAAGTTGAAATTTTACGTAGCGAAAGGCCGCCGTTGCCAACGCACCACAGCCCATATCCCTCTTCATGGCTAGAATGTTGTTCAAACCATGGGGCACCGATATAATCGTATCCTTTCTGGCACCACATGTCCAATTCATCTTTAAACACCCATGCGTCTAATTGGTAGATGAGCATATACTCGTAATTCTTGAACCTGCGATAGAATGTCTGAGATGTCATGAGACGATTATAGCCATCTATACCTTTGAAAAAATCATCATGGAAACGTTCATCTGGCAATTTTACTCCTGCAAATCCGTTATAAGCCTTGACATCAAGGCTTTTCGGGCATACAAGACAAATGGTGTGTGTGCCAAGTATACGTATGCATTGCTGCAAGGATGACTGCTCACTGCTGGTGAGTTGTTCTTTGTATACAGGTATGACGATGACAGATTTCATATATAATCTTTCTTCGCTCTCTCTTTATGTAGTTTTTTCAAGATGCCGCAAAGGAATAATGCGAAGCGGATGATTCTTCTATAGGTTTTTCTTTGGCTAACGAGAAGTGCTACTTCATTTATAATTTCGTACCCTCCCTCCATACACATCGGTTGGATAGTTTCCAGAATGGCGGGTGATAACTCTTTTTGGCGCATTATTTCTAATTCCGTTTTCGCCAAATCCAAATCAGAACTCATGCCGCCAAGACGAAAGTCGCATACATATAATGGCAGATATTCAAAACGGCATTTTTTAAGTGTGAGTTCCACCCACTTCGCCCAGTCAGCATATATCTTGTAGCTTTCGTCGTAGGGTGAGGACTTCATGACGGAGCTTCTTATAAACATGGCCTGATGACATATGTTGTCTTGATATATGCCGTGTAGCGAGACGGTTTTTGGCGCATGCACCTCTTCTGCTCGTCCATCTTCATACACCCTAACCCAATCACCGTAAAGTATATCTGCAGAGTGCTCTTTCGTGAAGACACTTTCCAGTACGGTTTTATTATTAAATATGTCGCCCGAGTTCATGAAAATCATCCATTCTCCCCGTGCGTGGGTAATACCCTTATTCTGTGCATTGTAAACCCCTCTGTCCGGTTCGCTGCACCACCATGCCATCTCGCTTGCATGCTGCTCAAGAAATTCCCTGTCGCCCTCAGTGCTGCCTCCGTCAATCACAACCCACTCGAAGTCTTTGTATGATTGCGATGCAATGCTCTGGTATGTAGCTTCCAAGCCTGCGAGATTATTGCGGTTAATTGTGATAATAGATACTTTCATGAACAAAGCAAGGTCCGAATACGGAAAAATAATGATGCGAAGGTATGAAATAATATGCATATTTCCTTTTTTTTTGTTGTTTATTTTTTGTTATTCAACTTTTTTCGTACCTTTGTCAATGAATGGAATAACGTATGAGGTGGTTGTTAATCTTTTTTGCATTAGTAATATGCGCCTGTTCAGAGGATTCTCCGTCCATCCCTCCCGTGGAGCCGTCCGGTGATATTCCCTGTGTCTCGATTGTCACAGATAATCATGTTGGCGTTGTTTCCAAAGAATATAATGTTGATGCGACAATAACGTTATCTTCAAAAGGTGAAGATGATATATCATTTCACGGTAAGATACGGGGACGAGGTAATGCCACTTGGAGGGAATATCCGAAGAAGCCATATAAGATAACTTTGGATTCCAAGCAGAGCATTTTTGGTTTTTCGCCGAGCAAGAACTGGATACTCTTGGCAGAATATAGCGACAAGTCGCTTGCGCGTACCGCTTTTATGTCTGAGTTGGCGAGAGTGGTAGGGATGACGCCTGTGATTGGTTATCAGCACGTGGAGGTTTATGTGGATAATGAGTACATGGGTGTGTACTTGCTGACAGAACAAGTTGAGAGAGACAACGGCAGAGTGAAAGTGGCGCGAGATGGATATATATTAGAAGACGATAATTATTATTATGACGAGTCGCTATATTTCACCACGAAGAACTTTTCGTTCAACTACACATTTAAACACCCAGATCCAGACGAGGATGAAATATTAAGGGGTGACGTGAACTACGTATTTATCGTAAACTATCTTAATGCATTGGAAGAGGCGCTTTTGCGCATATCGTGGGATACTGAGACATACAAGAAATACCTTGATGTGAAGAGTTTCGCAAGATGGTTCGTTGTTGCAGAGGTAACGCAAAACTGGGATCCAAATCATTATTACGCACTTTCATCGCGCAGTGATAAGTTAAAGAAAATACCGTTTTGGGATGCGGAGTGGACATTCGGACTTGCGTTGGGAGATGAGATAAATACCGGTTGGGCTCAGGTACCGACAAAACCAAGAATTGATGCGGAGGTCTGGAGTAACAGGAAATATTTCGATTATTTGCTGCGCGATCCCGCATTTTTTGAAGAGGTTGAGCAACAATTTCAGATTCTTAAGGCACAGAAATCGGATATCATTGCAACGATTAAGGCTAAGGCGGAATCCATTAGAACTGCCCAAAAAAATAATTTTAAACGTTGGCCGATTCTTGATGAATACGTAGGTGCAGGTCTCATCGCCCTTGGTTCATGGGATGCGGAATTAGCTTATACCTTGTCCTTTTTTGAGCAGAGAATGGCATGGATGGATGAGTGGCTAAAATCATATAAAAGTAAAATTGTGGCGAAAGACAATCATACAAAAAGTAAAATAAGTAATAAAGAAAAGGGATTGTTTAGGGAATGAGAAAAAAACGTCCGACGATAACGTTATTGATTTCGACTTATAATTGGTTGGAGGCATTAAAAAAAGTACTCGAGGGAGTGGAGTGTCAGACGGTCATGCCCGATGAGATTGTCATCGCAGATGACGGATCGGGGGAGGAGACCGTTTCTTTCGTGCAGCAATATGCAAAGACGTCTTGTGTACCGGTACGCCATGTGTGGCACGAAGACAAAGGTTTCCGGCGCTCGATGATATTGAACAAGGCGGTGGCAAGTGCTACAGGTGACTATATCATAGAAATGGACGGCGATGTCATTCCGGAGCGTCATTTCATAGAAGACCATATTTGTGTGGCCCGCCGTGGCTACTTCGTGTGTGGCGGTCGTGTGATGCTTAAAGAGGATGGCCGTATATCTCCTTCACACTATTTTAACTGCATACGCAGTAGAGTTTTGCGTGCCTTGGTGCTTCGCTGTAATACAGAGTACAACGTGAGACATATAAAGGGTTGTAACATGGCTTTCTGGCGTGACGACTTCATTGCTGTGAACGGTTATGATGAGGCAATGGAAGGCTGGGGCAGCGAGGATCATGAATTTACCAGTCGTCTGTTGTTCGCCGGTGTGAAGTATCACAGATTGAAATTCGGTGGAGTATTATATCACCTTTACCACAAGGCTGCCTCAAAAGAGAACGCGGAGAAGAACCGTGAGATATTCCGAAAAGTGTGGCTGGAGCGCAAGACGTGGACAGAGGATGGCGTAAATAAGTATTTAGGATGAAGGTATCTGTAATAGTTCCCAACTACAATCACGCCCGTTATCTAAAGGAGCGCCTGGACAGCATCCTTGCCCAGACGGTGCAGGATATAGAGGTGATAACCCTGGATGACTGTTCGTCCGACAACAGCATGGAAGTACTTGCTGCATATGAAAATAATCCCAAGGTGCGGCATGTCGTGCGCAATACGACCAATTCGGGAAGTCCGTTCTTGCAGTGGCAGCGGGGTTTTGAACTTGCGGCGGGCGAATATGTCTGGATAGCAGAGAGTGATGATGTGGCGGAACCGACTTTCCTTGAGGAGAGCTTGAAGAGGCTTGAGCAGAATCCGGATATTCAAATGACGTTTTCCCGTTCTGTTTTCATAGATGCAGAAGGAAACCGTATGAAAGGATCTCCCGACAAACCGGCCTTGTACAAGGGTGACGGTGTGTACGACGGTCGCAAGTTCGCACTGCAGAGGATGCTCTATCGCAATGTGGTATACAATGCGTCAATGGTGCTATTCCGCAAGAGTGCATTGAAGAGTGTGTCACCGGAATTCAGGACATATCGCTCCGGTGGAGACTGGATATTCTGGTTTGACATCATGATACAGGGAAGCATCGCGGAGATACCGCTGTGCCTGAATCGTTTCCGTCAGCACGAAGGCAAGGTTACGGTGCGTGCCGACAGAGAGGGACAGAATCTGTTGGAGAATGCCCGTTGTGTGCGTCACATGTGTAGCGAACTCAATCTGACAAAGCTTCAGAAGAAGAGTATAAGGGGACGTATGACACTGCGTTTCAGGAAGAAAGATTTTTCCGGCAAACAGCAGGTCAGGGAGAAGTATCCGGAGTTTTATGACGGTTCCGCTTGTGATATCCTGTTCTATGAGCTGGACAAACTGTTTGGAATCACCGGATTATTAAGATAAAAAACATTCATGTCATGACAAAGCGTGCTTATTCTTTGGATGCACTTCGCGTAATAGCAATATTTTGGGTTTTCATTTGCCATGTGCTATTTTTTGATGTGGGACTTGCTGAAGATGAAAAAATGTTACCCGATGTAAGCAATGCGATTTCGAATATTGGGGCGTGTGCAGTTCATTTTTTCATTGTACTGTCGGCATTTCTGGTAGGATATTCTTATGAGAAGAGCATAAGTCATGGATATGTGGAATATGTAAAGAAACGCGCAAAGAGATTGCTGCCGGTGAATATGGTGATTCTTCCGTTCTATGTCATATTGCTTATATGGGTGGGGTTACATGAATTTGCATGGGTAAGAACCATTGGAGATTACATATTGGCATCACTGCTGCTTGAGGAAATGTTCAGGTTTTCTACGTTGTGTTTCAATGTGCCTGCATGGACCATTTCCACGCTGTTTATTCTTTATTTGCTCACACCGCTACTGATATGGCCGCTGAAAAAGATAAAGAATCCATGGATACTGTTTATATTCGTTATAATTCTCACTGTGGCTGATTGGGAGTATCGATTCGGTCTTCTTATGACGTTCCCGAAAAACACTTGGATAAATTATGCTTCTCCTATAAACAGAATCTTATCTTACATGGAAGGATTGACCCTTGGTTATGCAGTCAGGTTGGTTACATGTCCTGACAGTATACGCCGTTATGCCAAATGGATGGAGATAATAGTTTTTGGCGCGATCATCTGTGGAATTTCCATGATAAAATCACATTATATGCTTGGCAATTACACGCTTTTGTATTCAGTACCTGCGCTGGTGTTGGTATGCTACGTGGAGGGCGGATGGATTACACGCTTTATTGCGTCGAGCAAGATAAGTAAAGTTTCCCCGTATGTGTATGCGTTCTATATGTCCCACTTCTTCTTCATATTGATGGTGTATGCCATTTGCGACAAGGTGCTGGGTATTTGGGGCACCATGTCATTGACGCTTGTGCCGATTCTGTCGGTCGCCGCATTTATAGGTACATGTGTGGTCACCTTCCTTCTGCATCACTATGTAGAGAAACGCATAGCGTAGAATTATACATATAACACAACAAACATGATATCACTAATCATCTGCACACGCCATCCTAACGACTTGGATGAATTGCGCCGCAACGTGGATGCAACGATAGGCGCTGAGTATCAGTGGGTGGTCATCGACAACAGTCAGAACCGCTACAACCTCTGCGCCGCATACAACGAGGGTGTGCGTCGCTCGCGGGGCGACATCCTCTGTTTCATGCACGATGACATAGTGTACCACACTCAGGGATGGGGAAATAATGTGGAGCGCCATTTCCTGTCACCGGATGTTGGCATGATAGGTATTGTCGGTTCCCATATCATACCGTCCTCGGGCGACTGGCGTGTAGGCTATGCCCCGTATCATGTCCTGCATTTCGTACAGCGTCACCATTCTTTCTCCCACTACGATTCGTATTTCGCCATGCATGTCCGCTCTTGTCTTCAGGGTCCGCTCACGGATGTGGCTGTGCTGGACGGGGTATGGTTCTGCATTCCGAGGGCTTTGTTCGAGAGTGGGACGATACGTTTCGACGAGGAGCGTTTCACCTCGTTCCACATCTACGATTTGGATATAAGCATGCAGGTGGTGCAGTCAGGCAGGAAACTGTATGTGGTGGACGACGTGCTTCTGGAGCACAATTCCGAGGGGGTGTACAACGAATCGTTCGTGGTGGCTCTGGAAACATTCCTTGAGAAGTGGAAGGGTATGTTGCCTGTCACACGGGGGATGCAGATAGACACAGAGCAGATAAAGGGGAATTCTGGGCATTATAAGGAGGAACTGGAGATGCGCATCGAGAGAGACCGTGATATGGTGGCGATAATAAACTACTGGAAGCAGGTGAATGAAGGGAAAACACCTTCTCCTTTGTCGCATGGCCAGAGGATATTGTCGTCGTTCTCCGAGTTTCTCTTTATGAAGAATATGATAAAGTATTATCCAGACAAAGAGGTCTCACGCAACTATCTCCAGAACGGTTTGCGAGGTCTTTCTCCCAGACACAGGGCTTTGATATTGTGGAAATACTTTATCTACCGCGTACTTTGCTTCCCCTGCAGTAAGAAGTCTATGACTTTTGTCGTTGCCAGCGGTAGTCCTACTCCCACTAAGAAGTAGAGCAGCCACCATCCTTTGATGGAATATTCCATTATTACGGGGAATTCGCCCAACTGTTCAATGGGGAGACCGTAGATGAGGATGATGATAAGACTTGCCAGTTTAAATGAAAGCAGATGCCATGTGAGTATGCTTAGTGTGTTTTCCCCTATAAACAGGAAGAATCTTTTAAGACGGGATGTGGTTTCTCCGTTTATATATCTTGTGAAGAGGGAATAGAAACTCCACGTGGCAAGTATCGCCGTCAGTATGTGCGGAAACAGTTGCCATCCGTCGTATGATATATTGTCGATAGCCAGAGGCCAGTAGAACATGCCGAGTGCCGTGAGTGCCAGACTTGCCGTGATTCCCACAGGCCCGAACAGAGGCACCTTCTTCAGGTTAAGTACGCTGCCTGCAATGTAAATGACTGCCGCAGCGAATGCGCGCGTGTTGATATTCAGGAATGTGATATGGAAATTTGTCACATGCACCACCACTAAGAGTGCAATTAGTGTGATTAGGGTGTATTCTACCTTCCTTATTAGATGGCGCGTAACCCATGCAATGATGGAACCGAAGAATGCCGCGTTCAGAAACCAGTATCCGCCCAGCAGCCAGTCTGTGCCTCTCATCTGCGTCACGATAATCCAGCAGGAATGTAGGATGTCGAGCCAGTTACCCTTCACTGCTCCCACACCGTTGAAGCCGTAGGTGGTGTCGTAGATATGCAGGGTGAAGAAGAGGGGGCGCAACAGAGCGAAGACAAGTCCCCATTTGACGAAAGGCACATAAAGTCTCTTAAGCCTTCTCTTTAAGAACGCTAGCGGCATCGTCAGATATTTATCATTAAAGCAATATCCGGCTGCCACGAAAAACAATGGCATGTGAAACATTGAGAGGAACGGGATGACGAAAGGTATGGAACACATGCTATGCCCCAATACCATAAGTATGATTCCGAAAGCCTTGAGGTATGTGATATGAGGATTCATTATCAGTATTATATTATTTTCCTTTCAGTATCGGGAAATGTTTGTCAATAAAACTGTCAATCACTGCACTGATAAAAGTTGTGACAGCGGTGATGATTAGTCCCATGACAATCTTAAACGGTAAAGAAGAAGATTCTACATTTAATAGTGTTGACATCTTTATTAAGAAGACCATTATCGGCTGATGAATCAGGTATATCACCAGAGAATGACGCCCCAGATATTCCAGCCAACGGCATTTGTCGATTTTTATGCTCAGGTAAAAAATCAGGAATGAGCCTCCTGTTGAAAGTAGAAGAAACAGCCAACTTCTATACCATTTTATGTCAGGCAGGGCATTTAGATACGGATAAGAGTGGAATCCACAATATACGATGACTCCCACTCCTATCACCAATGTCAAGGGATGTTTTAATATGTGCTGGTAGCTTTTGACATAATATCCGATGGCTATAAACGGCAGAGCAATCATAGCATGCTGGAAATACCACGGATTACTTATGGAGTTGTTATACAGGAAAAGACCTGACAGCAAAAGAACAATGCAAGCTGCTGCCATAAATATTTTCGAGTGCGAGATATGGTGAAGGGCATAAAACTGCAGTTTTGCCAGAAACAATGCAGACAGAAACCAGGAGCCTCCGGTAAATGCAAGGAATCTGTAATTTACTTTTAATACGTTGGAATAGGTGACTCCCGTGTCAAAAAAGGAAGAGAGCCAGTGAGAGACAAAACAGCCTATTAAAACACTTGGAATAATAAGGCTTTTGAAATTACGTTTGAGGAAAGTCCAAAAGGGTGTCTCGTAGTTTGAAAACATGCCTGTGATAATGAAAAAGGCAGACATGTAATAAGGCAGCAATAGGAAATTGGTCTGTCCTTTGAAGTCGTATGCAGACGTTTTCGCATAGAATGAAGCGAAGAAATCCAAGTGTCCGTACACGACCAAAATAATTAGTATTCCCTTGGCAATATCCGCCCAGTGTATACGTTCTGCAGCCTGTCTCATTGTTTTTTTGAGTTTACAATTGGCCGGTTCCCTTGAAATATTTGTCGAGCACGAGCAGCGAGATGAGGTCTTCGCGCTCCTTGTCCCAGAATTGCTCCACCCACTCGTGGGCGTGTTTCACGATAGCCTTGGCCTCTTCGGGATGTGCCTCATAGTAGTTTATCCTGTCGATTAAATCGTGGTAATCGGCACTTATCTCGATGTAGTGGTAGTCGGGGCGCAGCTGCGACTCCATATACCAGGTCTCGTATTTCGGTCGGGGCATCACGGCTACCGAATTACTGGACATCACCCACTTCAGGTTGGATGCCACGTCGTTGCCTTCCAGCGACATGATATAACGATACCTCAGGTGGTCGTAGAGCGTCAGCCCTCCGCCTTCCTTGATGTCGCACATAGGATGCTGCTGCCACATGCGGATAAACTTTTCGCGATGAGGCTTCATCCTGACGTCGCCGCGGAACAGTATGCGCGCCTCCTTCTCTTCCCAGCCGAACGGGTCTTTTATCCACAGGAAGTGGCGCACTTTATCCATATTGAGCAGGATGTTATTGTTAGGCATGTCCGGCGGAAGGATGGGACGGCTCTTGCAGAAGCAGGGCTGCGGGAAGGTGTGGCTTATGTCTCCGCTGGCCATCGCCCATTTCAGATGCTGTGGGAAGAAGCGGGTGTATTCCCGGCTGTCGTAGTAGTAGGTGCTGTGCACCACTCCCGCCACCTCCCGGTCCTTCTTCTTCATCGTGAAGCGGGATAGGGGATAGGCGTTGTCTGCCAACAATATTGGAGCCTCCAGATGGCAGTAGTGGTTCACGCGCCGCATTACGTATGCCTTCTCCTCCGGCGCCATGCGTTCCAGGGCACTCAGTTTCCGCTTGAGAGTCATGCGGCACAGGGTGTGAGGCCACATATCCCGCCAAATGCCTTTGATGTAGAAAAGCAGATGGCTGTTTTTGTGTATGTGCCCTCTCACTACGTGATAGAGGCGTATGAGGCTACTGCTTGGCATCCTCCTGCTTGGCGTCTGTGCGGTTGTGTGTCTTGTTGACGTTGGCGTTGTATTCCATCAGTCCCTTGAGGTCGCGCTTCCACCTGTTGTGTGTCCACAGCCAGTATTCCGGTGCGCGCAGGATGTTTTCCTCCACCAGACGGAAGTATTTCTCCGTAATCTCCCAGTCGGGCACCTCCTTGGATTCCATGGTGATGGGTATGATGTTGGCTTCGTAGTATCCGCGACGGGGACGCGACATATCCAGATAGACGCATGAGAAATTGCACTGCTTGGCAATGCGCTCCGTGCCTGTCAGCACTATGGTGTCGGGATGGTTGAGGAAGTTCGTCCAGTAGTGCGTGCTCTGGTAGATAGGGCTCTGGTCGGAGATGAATCCCACCAGCACCTGCCGCTTCAGCTGGCGTGTAGAGCGTATGATCCAGCGCAGGATGACATCGCGTGTGACGCTCTCCGTACCCATGCTGCTGCGCAGTTTCAGGAATACGCTGTCCAGCGGTTTGTAGTCGAGTTCGTGCACCACCTGGCTCACCCACATCTCCTGAGGCAGATGCAGCCCGATGGAGATGACCCATTCCCAGTTGCAGTAGTGACTCATATACAGCGCCACGTTGTGTCCCTGCCGGAATATCTCCTCGCAGTGCTCTATGTTCTTGAAGGTGATGCGGCGGCGCATTTCCTTCTCCGACATCGAGGCGATGGCGATGGTCTCCATCATGTAGTCGCAAAACCAGCGATAGAAGCGTCGCTCTATGCCGCGCAGCTCCTTTTCGCTCTTATCCGGGAAACTGTCCGTCAAGTTCCTGCGCACCATTTTCTTGCGGTAGCCCACAACGTAATAGACGAGCAGGAAGAGGATATCGGAGATGAGATACAGCACCCGCAGGGGTATGAGAGAAATCAGCCATACTACGCTCCAGATGCACCAGTATGTCACACGGCTCCATCCGTGAAGTTGGCGCATGCAGAACTTGTGGCTCTGAAAATCCGGTCGTTTCATGACACAAAAGTACAAAATAAAGTTTAGAGTTTAGAGTTTAAAGTTTAAAGTTTTTGGTTAATATGACTTTTTTTCGTACTTTTGCACCATGAATACTCCGAAATTAAGTGTAGTGTCTCCCGTCTATCACGGAGAAAAGATGCTCGAAGAGCTGGTGGCTCGCATTTCCAAAGCAGTAGCTCCGCTCACATCCGCCTACGAGATAATTCTGGTGAACGACTGTTCGCCCGACGCCTCATGGGATGTGATAAAGACCATCTGTGCCCGCGACACCAGGGTAAAGGGCATCAACCTGGCGCACAATTTCGGTCAGCCGTACGCCATCACGGCCGGTCTGACGTATGCCTCCGGCGACTACATTGCCGTCATCGACTGCGACCTGCAGAACAAGCCCGAGGACCTTCCGGCGCTTTTCAACAAGGCAATGGAGGGCTACGACATCGTGAGTGCCCGCCGCGTGCATCGCGATGACACGTTTCTCAAGCGTATGTCTTCCGCCGTGTTCCACCGCGTGTACGATTTCCTGAGCGGATTCTCTACGGACAAGGCCATCGCGGAGTTCGGCGTGTATTCGAAGAGAATAGTGAAGGTGTATTGCAGCATACCGGAGTACAGCCGCTCGTTTGTGGAACTGATTCACACTCTCGGTTTCCGCAAGACGGGTATCGACGTGCTTCACGACCACAGGCTGGAGGGCAAGAGTTCCTACAACCTCTCGCGTCTGCTGCGCCTGTCATTCAATGCTATCATATCCAATTCCAACCGCCCGCTCCAGCTGGCCGTCTCGATGGGTTTCATCATGAGCCTGTTCTCGTTCCTCATGGCTGTGTACAACATCTTTGCCAAGTTTGCGGGATGGAATGAGGTGGTGGGCTACACCACTACGGTCTTTTCCATCTGGTTTGTCGGAGGCCTGCTGCTCTTCATGATGGGTATTCTCGGCCTTTATATCGGCAAGATATTCGACCAGGTGAAGGGCCGCCCTGTGTTTATTGTTCAGGATACGTTAAATATTTAGCCGTTTCATCGTATGATACCGTTCAACAAGCCATATTTCTCGGGGCGCGAACTCTCCTACATGGAGGAGGTGTGCCACAGCGACACGATGTCGGGCAACGGTCATTTCACGAAGCTGTGCCACGGTTTCTTCGAGAAGCGCTATGGTTTCCGCAAATGCCTTCTCACCACGTCGGGCACAGACGCTCTGGAGATGTGCGCCATGCTGTGCGAACTGAAGCCTGGCGATGAGGTCATCGTGCCGTCCTACACCTTTGTGTCGTCCGCACTGGCATTCCTGCGCGAGGGTGCTGTGGTGCGCTTTGCCGACAGCGGCAGCGAGACACCTGGTATCACGGCTGAGGCCATTGCTCCGCTCATCACGGAGCGCACGCGTGTCATCTGCGTGGTACATTACGCAGGTGTGGCCTGCGACATGGATGCCATCATGGCGCTGGCTCAGCAGCACGGACTCCTTGTCGTGGAGGATGCGGCGCATTCCATCGATGCCTACTACAAGGGCCGTCCTCTCGGCAGTATAGGTCATCTGGCGGCATTCTCCTTCCATGAGACGAAGAATATCAGCAGCGGCGAGGGAGGTATGATTGTGGTGAACGACGAGCGTTTCGTGCGTCGCAGTGAGATACTGTGGGAAAAGGGTACCAACAGAGCAGAGTTCTATCGCGGCATGGTGAACAAATACGGATGGTGTGATATGGGCAGTTCGTTCCTCCCTTCGGAGTTCAACGCCGCATACCTGTGGGCACAGCTGGAGCAGCTGGACGACATACAGGGCAAGCGCCTGCACATCTGGCATCGCTACGACGAGGCTCTGCGAGGACGTCTTTCACACGGCATACAGGTGATGAAGGAGACTCCCGGCTACGCCACCAACAATGCCCACATGTACTATCTCGTCTGCCCGTCGCTCAAAGAGCGCACCTCGCTGATGAACTATCTCAAGAACCACGGCGTGCAGACCACTTTCCACTATCTGCCCCTGCATTCCAGCACCTACTATAAGCCGCGTCACGACGGACGTCCGCTCCCGGAGTGCGACCGCTACGGCGACTGTCTGGTGCGTCTGCCGCTCTTCTACGAACTCACCGATAAGGAGATAGATGAAATCAATGCGCTTCTCCTCGCTTACTGAACGCCGTTTTGTCCGTTTCTGCATTGTGGGGGCAGTGTCTACGGCATTGCACTACGGACTCTATTGTCTGCTTCTTTGGAGTAAGGTGGAGGTGAATGTGTCATACACGATTGCCTACGTCTTGAGTTTTCTCGTGAATTTCTGGCTCACCAGCGTCTTCACGTTCCGCGCCCGGATAGAGTGGAGCAAATTCGCGGGATTTGCAGGGAGCCACGCTTTCAACTATCTGCTCCACATGGTGCTGCTCAATATAGTTCTGTGGCTGCACGTCCCCCGCTATGTTGCGCCCATTCCCGTCATGGCGACGGCTCTTGTGGTGCAATACACCATACTACGTTTTGTGTTCACGCATAAATCCACTCACGCATGAAAAAAATCATCAACGCCCTCACCACGTTTTTCTCCAATCCGAGAAATGTCTTCATCCTCGGCATGCTCGTTGCCGTTGCTGCCACAGCGCTTGAAACCTTCCGCGGACGCTGCACCAACTTCTACGACTACCGCGATTCCACCGTCGATTTCTTCAACGGCATCTGCGTATATACTGCCCAGTGGGTGATTGAGCACAAGATATATTTCCTCTATACTCCCAACTTCAATTTCCTCTTTGCTCCCGTGGCATATTCCCCGTGGTGGCTGGGTCCTTTTATCTGGAATCTTGCCAACTACACGCTCTTCTTCCTTGCCATCTGGACGCTGCCCAAGCACTATCTCGACCATCGCCTGAAGATATTCCTCTTCCTGCTGCTGGTTCTGGAGCAGAGCATCTTCTGTTTCCAGTACAACACTGTGGTGTGCTACATCTTCCTCTTCGCCTTCACTCTCATGGAGCGCGGGCAGTTCTTCTGGGCGGTGCTGCTCATCATGTATTCCGCCTGCACTAAGATTTACGGCGGCATCGAGCTGGGTCTGCTGCTGTGCTATCCCCGTTTCTGGCGTCACATGGGCTATGCTGTGCTCTGCGGCCTGTTGTTCTTCCTGGTGCCTGCTCTCAAGGTGGGCTTCGACGGACTGATACCGCTCTATCAGAGCTGGCTCTCTATGATAGAGTCCCACCACAGCACGGCAGACTTCGTCGGTCTGCTCTTTGCCCCCGGTTTCAAGCAGCTCTTCCTTGCCAACTACCGTCTCTTCCAGCTTGGTGTACTGCTTATTCTGGTGGTTCTCTTCTTCTGGCGCCGCGACAGGTGGAGCGACTTCAAGTTCCGTGCTCATGCCCTCGGTGTCCTCATGGGTTATGTCATTCTCTTCAGCGACTGCCCCGAGACGCACACTTACATCATCGCCCTTTCGGGCTATATGCTCTGCTATTGGCTTTGGGACAAGCATACGGTTTACGACAAGGTGCTTTTCTGGAGCATGTTCGTCCTCTTCGGCATGGTACCCAGCGATGTGCTGTGTCCTGTGTCCGTTCACGAGTTCTTGCATGCCGACCTCTGGCTTGATGTCTATGGCTACACGCTTGTGTGGCTTGAGATGGTGTGGGTTGCCGTCCGTCCTGCCGGCATCTCGTCGGCCGCTCCTTCCGCAGTTCCGCAGGCGCACTGAACACTCTGAGGCCACTCTGAGAACAGTCAGAGAACACTCTGAGGAGTTTAACGGCACCTCAAAATTCCATTTTTTTTGATGCAAAAGTGCCAAAAGACCATCGCAATATGGCTTGTGACGACTTTTTCGTGAATTTTTCCGAAGTACAAAAGTTTACGAAAACGCTGTTCAAAGCACCGAAAAGAGCAATTCGTACACGTTTTTGAGCCAAATAATGCCCTTTTTGAGACTGTATCTGTAACGATTTTGGGTCTTGAAGCCTAATAGCTCCGCTTTTGTCTGTCGCCTAACTTATTGTATATTTGCTTTTTAGGTGATAATTAATTGATAGGTTATATCAAATATCAGTATATCAGTTTTATTTTTGAGTATCCGCATATTTCGTTTCTTACTCTTTATTATATTATATATTATTAATTATTAAATATTTATATATACAAAAATAGAGGTTTCTGAAAAATTCGGGCCTCTGATTTTAAATTGATATACTGATATTTGATATACATGTTTCACTTCTTCTCTACAAAGCTTATTCTTTTTGCGTGCTATGGCGTGTTGATGTCGTTGTTGCAAGGTAATTCCTTCTTAGCAAGCAGTAGCCAGCATCTTCCTTCGTTCTTCCTTCGACGTTCCTCCGTAGTTCTCTCGAACGTCGTTCAGTATTCTTTCACTATTTATGCAGTATTTTCGCACTATGTGTGCAGTATATCACTGGAGACATACTGGACATATACTGGAGAAGTACTGGACATATACTAAACTTCGGTCGAGCTTACTTGCTATGAAGGTGCTTGGAAGGAGCTTAGAAGGTGCTTGGAAAGAGCTATGAATAACCTGTACGGATTTTGGTTGACAGTTTGTCTTATACTGAAATAGGTTGACACATTTAGAAACCAAATAAAATGTGTAAGACTTATGAACAGACTTCATGAAAGGATTCCTCTAGAGAAAAGAAATGAGATTATCTCCATGTACTTAAATGGTGATAATAGTATAA
>JAEEZX010000014.1 GCA_016292045.1 Bacteroidaceae bacterium
ACGGTTATGTGATAACAGATGAGGTGTATGAGCACATTGTCTATGCCCCTCACCAGCATGTCTATATCTCCACACTGCCTGGCATGTGGGAGCGTACCATATCGTGTAGCTCGCTCTCGAAGACCTACAGCATCACGGGCTGGCGCCTGGGTTATGTCATCGCACCGGAGCGCATCATCGACCGAGTGAAGAAGGTGCATGATTTCCTGACTGTCGGCGCAGCGGCTCCTCTGATGGAGGCTGCAACCGTCGGACTTTGCTTCCCTGACAGCTATTACGACGAGCTTCAGGCACACTATACCCACATGAAGAAGCTCTTCTGCGACGGTCTGCGTCAGTTCGGACTCTCGTTCACCGACCCCCAAGGAGCCTATTATGTGCTGCTCGACGTCTCAAAATACGGTGTGAACGACGACTTACACTTCTGCGAGTGGCTGGCCGAGCATGTTGGAGTAGGGGCAGTGCCTGGCAGCTGCTTCTTCCGTGAGGATGTGAATCACCTGATTCGTTTCCACTTTGCCAAACGTGACGAGACCCTTCTTGCCGCCCTCGACCGCCTGTCGGAGATGGATGCAAAAGCAAAGAATTATCGTTGAATAATGATATCCTGTTCTGATGTAATCACAGGCATATTCGCCTCTTTCCAAGCGAGGATACCACCTTTGAGGTTTACGCACTTGTAGCCGATATCTGCCAACTTACCGGCAGCATTGGCTGAGCGGCGACCACTGCGGCAGTAGATGGCGATAGTCTTGTCTTTCGGCAGTTTAGCCTTGGCCTGTTCCACGAAGTCGCTTTGGAATTGGTCAATAAGAACGGCTCCCTTAATATGCCCTTCGGTAAACTCATCGGCCTTACGTACGTCGAGGATTACCACGTTAGAGTCTGCTATCAGTTCGGCAAACTCCTTCACTTCCATATTTTCAAAGTTTTGTTGGCCACAAGCAGTAGTTAACCCAAGTGCGGCGAATAAGCAAGTCAAGATTTTCTTCATATCCTAATAATTCAACTTTTGTAAAAACATTCCGCAAAGTTAGGGAATCAATAATAGCCTACTTCGCCCTCGATCTCTGTGAACGTGTCATTTCCCCACTTCAGCGTGTTTTGCTCCCATTTGAAATCGTTTTCATCTGTTTGGATGAATTCTATGTAATGCACTCTGATGTCCTTGCCTTCTTTTGGAAGATTGAAAGTGGGCGTACCCGTATGTTTGGCTAGAATATCTTTGACGGTCTGATAGACAGTCATATCGGGTGTTATCGTGCGAGTGGAAGGATTGTAGTCATAGAATAGTAGGGCACTGTCGTCATCTACACCTTCTCCCTCATGTCCCATCTGCAGCAGCACACCTACCAGTGAATGGCCGTTAGCACGCTTCCAATAGCACATTTCTGTTAGGTAGTCAAATTGTCCAGGCATATTACACTTGATATAACCGTTGCGAGGATTGTCTTCCATATAGAAGTTGTCCTTCTCATCGTTGTGATGAGCGGGATTTTTCAGATACAGCGTCACTGCGACATTGGGCGCATATTTCTGGTACTGACTACAAAAAGCTTTAGCGAAATTACGAATCATCGCCTTGGGAAAATCGTTGCCTACCTTCAACGCTTTCTCAGACCAACTCTTCTCAATGGCATAAATTTCCCTTTCAGGATTCTCATAAACCCAAGGATCAAATGCTTGTCCCAATGCATTTGTGGAAACAAACAACGAAATAAACAGGGCAGTGATAAATACAAATCTTCTCCTCATAATAATAATTTATTCTCTTTCGTTTGTTCTCTATTTGTTTACAGGTCACAAAGTTATTGATTTATATTGAATTATCCAAATGTTTTTGAATTTTTTCGATAATGTATAACAACGTATCGAATTATTTTGTATCTTTGCCGAAGAATCATAAATCAATAACAATATGTTTAAAAGAATTTTATTTCTGGCCGTTGTTAGCATAGTGGCAATGATGGCACAGGCGCAAAGCCTTGAGGGCAAATGGGAATCGGAACAGATAGACAAGAAAGGGAAGATGAATATAGCTTTACTTGTCTCTGAAACTGATCTTAACTTGAAACTGACAGCCACGCTTGATGATACCGAAGGCACCATTGTCCTTTCCGTTTCATTGCCATGTAATTACTTGCGTGAGGATAGTAAATTGTTTGTTACACCCCACATGGAAGAAGCAAAAGTGAACCTTGAGAAGATGGAATTTAAAGGCGAATTGGCAGATTCGCTTGAGGCAAATCCTGAAATGAAAGAATTTCTTAAGGCCATCGTCATCGGTACATTAGACGAGAAGAAAAAAGATTTGTTGAAGGATTTTTCTTTAACAAATGTAGAGCTTAAGATCGTATCTCAAACCGACTCGACTCTTTGCATCCGCGACGATAAGGACAAAGAGATCTTTTTCACAAGAGTGAAAGAAGAATAAACAGCGTTGTGAACAGAGATTGTAGTTTATCTTCTTCCCTTTACGCTGTTTTTTAGAGGTAGCATGCAGGGGTTGGGATGATTGGTGAATCCGAAGGTCGTCTCCGTGCTGTCTGGGGTGAGGGCGTAACGACGGATGGTCATGGCATCGTAATAGCCTGAAGGGTTGTTACTTGTGAAGGTGATGACTGAAGCGTACCCCAACTTCAGATAACCGGCATTAGCATAGGTGAATCCGAGTAGACGCTCTACAGTAAGATTGTCAACTGTGTCTTGCAGGGTGATGTTCTCGCCTGGGGTAAGAAGATAGCAGTATCGGTCGTTCAAATTTGCTGACTTAGGCTTGGGTGGCAGGGAATCTTTGCCAGCCTCTTCTTTAGGCTGAGTGGTAGAGTCATCTGGTTTTTGCTGCTCTCGCAGAGCCATCTCCTCATTGGTATGGTTATGTCCCCATAGGAAGACGATGTCGTGCTTCTCAGCTGCCTCCGTAAGTACATTGTACCAGGCGGTAGCACCAAGGTTATCCCGTCGGTTAGCATGCATCGGCACATGTGACATGACAACGATGGGACTATTGTCGGTCAACGTGCGTACCCATGCTGCGAAATTCGCTGTAGCCGACTCTGCCGACAAACCATAGCGGTCGGCAATGTCGAGACCGTTGTAGTCGCTTGCGTCTTTGTCTGTAGCATATATCATCTGGGCGTAGGAGATTCCATATACGTAATAGCCCTCCTGGTGACGGGGACCACTGAAGAATGCAGAGTATCCGTCGGTGCAGTTCTCGTCGTGCGATCCGTAGGTAATGACCATGTCCCGATAGGGCGGAGCGAGTGTTGAGTCTATCTCGTTATAGAGGTCGCTGATGGGGAAAGCAGGATTGCTTCCACCGCCACTACCTACGTAATCACCTCCCAGTATGACCAGTCGCGGCTTGACTTCCGAGCCTTCGACAGCTATGCGCAACATGGCAGCGAGGTTGTTCCCCTTACCATTCTCATGGCGGTCTGTAGCAACAAACAGGGCTGTGCTCTTTGTCACCTTATCTCCATTTGCAGGATTGTCTTCCATTGCACAAGATGTCAGCATCGTGCCAAAGCCGCAGAGTGTCAGGATGGCGACCTGCATCCATAGTTTTCTGAGTGATTTCATATTTTGATATGTTTGTTTTGCCACAAAGATACGATAATTATTTGGATAAACCAAATTTATTGTAACTTTTCTATAAATAGAAACTTGGTGTCTTATTATTGAAGATGAACTCATAAATAATGTTCTTTTCTGTAAAAAGCAAATAAATTCGAGGGGCAAATTTACTTGTTTACGCTGAATTATGACTATCTTTGTGCCAAAATTGAATAATAGTTGAATTATTAGGATGTTGGTAATAACAAATATAGGAGAATAAAATATGGCATTTTTGGATTTAGTGAAGCAGAGATATAGCTGTAGGAGCTATCAGGAGAAGAGTGTGGAACAGGAGAAACTGGACTACGTGATGGAGTGTGTCCGTTTTGCGCCTTCGGCGGTGAACAAGCAACCATGGATGTTCCGCATAGTAAAGAACGAGCCCGATAAGGCGAAACTTCAGGAGTGCTATAACCGCGAGTGGTTTGCTACGGCTCCGATGTACATCATCTGTAGCATCCTGCACGACGAGGAGTGGGTGCGCTCGGACGGCAAGCATCATGGCGACATCGACATTGCCATTGCCGTTGAGCATCTGTGCCTGGCTGCTACAGAGCAAGGCCTCGCCACCTGTTGGGTCTGTAACTTCGATGCTGAGAAGTGTAAGCAACTCTTTGCCATCAGTGACAACGAAGAACCTGCCGTCTTGATTCCCATCGGCTACGCAGCCGATGAGCCAAAGGAAAAGAAACGCAAGGAGATGGAGGAAATCTGCAAAAGGCTCTAAATTCGTGTTCTATCTCTGAATTCCCAGGTAATCGAAGAATTTATCTGGCCAGTAGTTCATAATCAGTTCGTCAGGAAACTCGGTCTCTGAAAGGAGAGGGTAGAGACGCTCGTAGTCGGCTATCTGGAACGTGATATGTGCGTCGCTACCCAGAATAGTTGGAACATCGTACTTCTTGCACAGACGCAGAATTTCCAGGTTGTTATCCCTTGCCACGGTTTTCTTGCGCTGTGGAGCCAGCGAATGGTTGTTTACCTCCAATAACGTATGCGCTTCTTTGGCAGCCAGAACCAACTGCTCAAAGTCAAGTTCTGCAGAACCATCGCCTGGATGACTGATCATGTGAATCTTCGGATTCCTGATGACCTGAATCATCCCCTCCGTATTTTCTTCCTTGGTGCCGCCCTGATACCAAGCACCGTGAATGCCGGCAGTGGCTAGGTCGAGGTAGTCGATGTAGTCGTCCGTCAGGTCCAGACTGCCCTTAGTGTCGAGGATGTTCATCTCGCAGCCCATCAGCAGGCGTATGCCGTACATTTGACGAGGCACTACGAACATATTCTTGAAATACAACTGCGGACATGTGCCTGGAACCTTAGGCCCATGCTCTGTGATGCCCAATACCTCCAGTCCCTTGTCGGCTGCGGCTTTGGCCCTCTCCTGCAGACTGCTGTAGGCATGTCCTGATGCCACCGTATGCGTATGTGCGTCGAGTAATACTTTTCTCATTTGCTATTTTTTTTGCAAAGGTACTGTTTTTTACTTTATTATTCGTATCTTTGTGCCCAAGTTTACAATACTTTAAGAAGAATGATAGAAATAGGTCTTATACATACAAAAACTTTATGAATCTCCCTAAGTTCATCATCACAATGGATGGCTACTTCCGGCTTGGAATGGTCAACCAGTATAAAGACACTGCAAATAGAATATTATGACTAAACGTAAGAACGAGGAACCCCATTGCTGAGATTCCTCGTGAGTCCTCTTTCGAGGCATATAAAGTTATTATGGAACAGCCTACCTGCGTCCGCCAAAGTGACCTTTGTTGCTGTGACCATTATTCATTGCCATGTGACGGTCTGCATAGAAGTGAGCAGGCTTGTGATTGTTGCCACCTCTGTAGGTCACGAACACCTTGGGGTGTGCGTTGAACAAACGGCCTCTGTCATAGTGGGCGTACACTGCGAAGGTCCAACCACCTGCATGCATCATCTTCTTCATATCTTAATCTCCTATTCTTTAAATGGTGAGACATTAATTTCTTTTTCTCGGTGCAAAGATCGGAACTTTTAGTGAGGTTTACAAAGGAAAAATCATAATATGAAGGGGATTTTTCCCTATTTGTGAGTAGGGAAATCTCCTCATATCAATTATTATTCGTATCTTTGCACCCGTTATGGAACAACAAATAGAGAATTAAAAAGAAGATATGAAAAGTTTGAAGTTCATGATCTATGAAAGGATGGCGAGGAAAGGTTCTTCTGCCTATTCTCCGGAATCCCATTCTGCCCCACATTTCGAAGGCCACTATGTCGAGGGAATGGAAGAATGGGCCAGCCACTACTGCTTCAACTTGAAGGAGGATGGGACTTACGAGGCCGAGCTTGACGAAGCCTGGGACGAGGGCAGTCACTACGGTGGAGGAACCATCAACGTGGCTATCCCCAAGGAATGGTTTGACCTCTCTTACGACGAGTTCCTTGAACGTGTCATCACACTGGCTTCTGCAAAACATTATGGTTTTACCCCTGATGACCTGAAAGAGAAGAAAGGTCTGAAGGAGTTCTTTGGATTTTAATGGCGATTCTATCACGAAATCACTTGTCGAATCCGTGACCGTTCCACTTCAGTGTCTTCTGGGTCTTCTTCCCGTTTCCATCCCATAATGTCACGATGATATCTTTGCCTGAACGAGGCAGGGCAAATGAACACTCGACACTGGGAGATTTTGACTCGTAAACAGCCTGTACTCCCGCATCAGAGTGATATTTCATAGTCTTTGTAGCATTGTCGTAGCGCATGAAGGTTAAACCGTCATACTGACCAGGATAGTACTG
>JAEEZX010000015.1 GCA_016292045.1 Bacteroidaceae bacterium
TCAACCTTTTCAGAAAAATGTCAACCCCATCAGGAACGATGTCAACGAAAACAGTAAAGTGTAAACCTTATCAGGAAAACAACTGACAACCAACTCAGGAAAAGAGCAAAAAACTGTCAACCGAAATCAGGAAAAGACAAAAAAAATGCCGTTAACGGACACAACGGACATTGGGGACAAGCATAAATTAGTGCCCGCAACCTTGTAATAAGTAATCTGGAAACAGAGTGCTGAGACGCCTTAGCCACGTCCTACCCACGTCCTTCCTTCGCCCGAGCAATACCCATCCATGCTCCATGAGCGTGGGTAGGACGTAGGTAGAGCGAAGGAAAGACGATGAAATGGGCTTTGAAACCTTAATAATAGTGTATCAACCTACTACCTGCGGCCTACACAACACCTTCAAAGCGGGTCGATATCCAGCGTGACAGTGGCGGAGCGGAATGCGTCCTTTGACTTCACATGGGCCACAATCTCCCGGAGCCTTGCAACGACAGCAGAGGGATTGGCCGTGAGCTCCACCTTGAGCGAGAGCTTTATGATATGCAGCGACTGCATACGGGCCACGGGAGGTGTCATGGGACCGAGCACCCTCTCGCCAAACACCTGACGCATCAGAGCGGCCATATCCTCAGCCATATGCTCCACCACATGTTCATCCTTATGCTTGAGATAGATGTCCATCAGCCTGCAGAACGGAGGAAAATGGAAGCAGAGACGCTCCTCGCGCTGAGAGCGGAACATCGCCTCGTAGTCGTGGCGCACCACCTGCCCTATCACATCTGCCGAGACATCCTTCGTCTGCAGCACCACCCTGCCCTTGAAGGCATGACGTCCGGCACGCCCGGCCACCTGAGCCATGAGTTGGAAGGCACGCTCGTGAGCCCTGAAATCCGGCAGACACAGCATAGCCGTGGCATCCAGTATGCCCACCAGACGCACATTGGCGAAATCGAGTCCCTTGGCCACCATCTGCGTGCCGACAAGGATATCGGTGCGACCCTCCTGGAAGTCCTCTATTATCTTCTCGTAGGATGAACGCGAGCGCGTGGTGTCGAGGTCCATACGCTGGATACGAGCCTCCGGGAAAATCTGAGCCAAGGTGTCCTCCACACGCTCCGTGCCGAAACCCTTCGTGCGCAGGCTCTCCGTCTCACACTGGGGGCACTGCGTCGGCACCTCCGTGGTGTAGCCGCAATAGTGGCAGGAAAGACGACCCAGGCGCTTGTGAAATGTGAGCGACACATCACAGCGGGGGCACTGCGGCACCCAACCGCACGTCTTGCACTCTACAAGCGGGGAATAGCCCCTGCGATTCTGGAAGAGTATCGTCTGATAGCCATCGGACAGTGTGTGGCGTATCTCTGCCAGGAGACGCGAGGAGAAGAGTCCCGTTGCCGTCTTGCGGCGTATCTCCTCACTCATGTCCACCACCTCCACCTCGGGCAGTTCGAGTCCCTCGTAGCGTGTCAGCAGTTTCACCAGTCCGTATTTGCCCTTCAGGGCGTTGTCGTAGCTCTCCAGCGACGGTGTGGCACTACCCAGAAGTGTCTTCGCTCCTGCAGAGGCAGCCATCATCAGGGCAACATTGCGTGCATTGTAGCGGGGCGCGGGGTCCTGCTGCTTGAAACTCGTCTCATGCTCCTCGTCGACAATCACCAGTCCCAGGCGGCGAAAAGGCAGCAGCACACTGCTTCTCACGCCCACGATGATATCATAGGGTTCGTCGGAGAGCTGCTTGCGATAGACCTCCACACGCTGGGCATCGCTGTACTTGCTGTGGTAGATGCCGAGACGCGAGCCGAAGACGCTGCGCAGGCGGTCGGAGAGCTGGGTGGTGAGGACAATCTCGGGCAGGAGGTAGAGCACCTGCTGTCCCTGCCTTATCGCCTCGTCGATGAGGTGTATGTAAATCTCTGTCTTACCGCTGGAGGTGACACCGTGCAAGAGGCAAGTAGGTTGCTGACGCCACACGGCCTTTATCTGCTCCATCGCCCTGCTCTGCACCTCGGAAAGGGCATGCATGGGAGAGGTCTCGAAGAGCGTCCCGCCCTGAGAGCGGCGGGCTCTGGGTTTGACATATTTCTTGAGGGTGGAAGGAATGGCAGCCTTGAACACCTCACCCAGAGAGCAGGCATAATAGTCGGCAATCCACTGCCACAGCGACATCTGCGAAGGGAGCACAATGGGTGCGTCGTCCATCACCTCGAGGATGTCCTTGGTGTCGTAGTCGGGTTTTACGTCATGCACACGGACAACAAGGGCTATATAGTGCTTCGTCTTGCCGAGCGGCACGAAAACACGCTGGCCGACTTGCGGAAACAAGCCGGCCGGAACGCTATAGGTGAGGCTGCTCTCGAGGGGCAGCGGAAGGATGCAGTCGCAAAACACGGGTGCCTCCTACCTTCTCTGACGACGTACGCTCACGCGAGGAGCACTGGAGGAACTGCCGCCGCTCTTACCTGCAGAGGAAGAACGGGATGCGCGGGCAGAACTGCTGCTGCGCGAAGATGTCGTCTTGGCAGCGGTCTTCTTCTGCTTGCCCTGAGCTGCAGCGATGCTGTCCTGACGGGTTATCTTGAGACTGTCCTCATGGGAAAGATGTCCCCACACATTATTCTGGAAGAGGACTATCTCGCCCTCTATCTTCTTCTGCTCCTGCACCATGTCGGAATCCGTCTTGCAATAGTTGGCAAGAGCACGTCCCTGCATATTGTTGGTCTTGTAGATACGACCGTCGTAGCGGTTCATGGTGAAATAGTCGTCTGCCGTCATATTGTTGACGTTGTTGTAGTTGGATGCCATCATTGGCAGCTTGGCCAACCAGGGAGCCACATCGTCGTAGTTCACCCAGAAAAGAGGATACGGCGTAGCATCTCCGCCCCACTCGTCGGCACCTCGCATCAATACGGGGCATATCGCAGTGACCTTAGTGGAGAAAGTGCCCGTGCGCTGATCCAGATAGACGCTCTCCTTGATATAGTAGCGGGTAACCTCTGCAGAAGGCACGTCATTGGTCTCCACAGTGAATTTCCCGTCCTTCTCCTCATAGTAGATGCCATATCTGTCGAGCACATCCTTCACTGCGAGCTTGTCCTTTTCCTCGAATGACTCCACACCGTCCAGTTTGTAGGTATATGCCGTGATACGTCCCGTGAGCATCAGACGGAACAGGTAGGTGAAGAGATTCACCTGACGGCCTACAGGCTCCACAGGATAGTAGAGAGGAGCATTCTTGTCCTGCATAAGGTCGAGCGTGCGGTAGATATCACGCTTCCACACCACATCCTCGGGCATCTCGGCAGCAGTGGGGAACGACATCGAGGCACGGTCGGAGACCGTCTGCTGCTTTTTCTTCTGCTGCGGTGCCACCTGCGCTGCGGCATTACTTGTTGTGACACGTCGCTTGGCGGGCTGAGCACTCATACCCAGACCTGCCATCATCAGTATTACTAGTAACAGACTCTTTTTCATAGCCTATATTTAATTTACTATTACTTCCATTGCGCCGTTGAGCGTTCGCTCGATACCGTCGGGACCTGTGGCGCGAATCTTTGTTATATAGAAGCGCTTGCCTCTGGAGAGGGAACGCATCATATTTTTCTGTCTGTCCGTGAAGGATGCCGACTGACTCACTTCCGGCACGGCATTACCCATGTTGTCGTAGAACACCGTCTCGAAACCGTGCACCGTGAACGGGATATTGAGCAGACCATCATCGATGGCAGCACCAAGCCTGTCAGTGTGCATGAGCACCTGCTTGGGAAGACGTCCGCCCATGAAGTGGTCGTCACCCACGGGGATATATGCCGTCGGGTCGGGCAGTTTGCGCACACGGAAGGTGAACTTACCCATCTCCTGACTGCGGCCCTCGTTCTGGGCCACCACGGTGAACACAGCCTCGCCGCCTACATCTGTGGGACGGGCGATATAGTGGCCGTCGCCCTTGGGAGTGAGCTGTCCACCTGTCATCGAAACGGAAAGCTTGGAGGATGCCACACCCGGAACGGATACGCTCATCGGGTTGTCGTAACCGGCATAGAGAACATTCATGATATCCGCGGACATAGTGGCAGAGGGAGCCACAACGCTGTATTTCTGCTCGAAATCGCGCTTCACACGCTGTCCCTCACCGTTGAGCATCTCGATATATCCGGAGAGGGTGAAGTCGCCCGTGGAGGAGCAGACGGTCTCGTAGAGTCCGTTTTCGGTCTTATACTCCTTACCTCCTATGAATATTGTAGGTTTGTTGGTGGAGTCCACTGCAGCCATTATGATCTGTGCCGAGAAGCGGCCTCCCTGCACCACCGTCTGGCTTTTGGGAATCACATAGGCGTTGAGCTGGTTGACACGAATATCCTTCACGTCGATGTTCTGCACCAGATTGTGGAGCACCTCGCCCTCTGCGTAGCGCACATCGCTCTGCAGTTTGGTGAGCAGCGTCACAGCTGCAGCCGTAGGCATATTCTCGAACATATACTCGGGCCAGTCCTTACCCATCATACGCTCCTTGACGGGAACGTCGGTGGAGAGATTGGAGGCGATAATCTCCTTCTGCCCCTTGTCCTCCACCATGCGCAGGATACGCTCACGATAGTGGATGATGGCCTCGTAGAGTTCCTTACCCTTTCCGATGCCGGGAGCCAGCATCACCTGAGTGGATGCCTCCAGGTCCTCACGGTTGCGGATATTATTCACATCACCGTCCTTACCGTCGCTCTCCTTGACAATCTTTATCTTGAGGTCCTCCGCCATATCGTAGATGCTGTCGCTCATCCTCTGCACGAAACGAGCCTTGTCGTACCACACCTTCACTTTCTGGGGGTTGGTCTTCATCTGCGCCTCAAACTGCTCAAGGATGGCCTCGTTGGTACGCGAGGCGTTGGCAGTGGAACGTGTCAGTCCCTGACTCACCAATGAGAAACCGTTCAGTACGTCGCTCGACACATTGAGGGCGAGCATGGCCATGAGGACCACGTACATGAGGTTGATCATCTTCTGGCGAGGCGAAACTTTTATCTTCTGTATAGGCATCTTTCAGAACCTTGTCTTATTCGTCTTTCTTTTCTGCACTCTTGGAAGGCGCACCGCCCATGTTGATTGTCAGCGCACCAATCATACGTCCGTAAACGTTGTTGAGCTCTGTTATCTGGTCTGCCATGCGGCGGGTCTGCTCATCAATCTGCTCGATGGTGGTCACCTGCTTGGAGATATTACGCAGCTGCAGTTCGTATACCGTTGCAATGCCGGTAAGCGTGCGGTTGAGATTCTCCATCTCCTCTGAGTCGGTAGACATGCGGGCAGCCTGCACTTTTACACGCTCCAGCACCTCTGTAAGCTCCTTGAGCTCTTCTGCATAGTTCCTTACAGCATCCTCTATTGCCGCAGGATCGGTGGCCTTGATGCTGTCGGGGTTGATACTTCCACCCTGACCGTTCTGCAGCTGCGAGAGTGCCAGCTGAGCCTGTGTGGCAGCCTGTCCGGCAGCGGCAAGGTTTGCTGCAGCAGCACTGAGAGAAGCACCCTGAGCCAACTGCTCGGGATTCATCGGTGCACCGCCTCCCATTATCACTGTGCCACCTACAGGAGCTCCTCCGCCAATCACTACCGTACCACCGGCAGGAGTTGCCTCAGAACCCTCTGCGGGAGCACCCGGAGCACCCGGAGTACCCGTACCGCCTACAATGACAGTTCCGCCTGCGGCACCGTTCTCAGAAGAAGGCACCTTCGTATATGTCTTCTCGAAACCGGAGATAAAGAACACAAAGACCTCCGTACCCATACCGATGAACAACATCAGGTTGGCACCGGGGATGTGGGTCAGTTTGAACAATGTACCCAATATGACGATGGCTGCGCCCCAGCTGTAGGTGTACTGCATGAACACCTGTCCGAACGGGGAGTCCATCCACTTCTGCATTTTTGCTATTATATTCATGGTCGTTTATCTGTTAAGTCTTTAATATTCCTTATTTTCTTCTCGCGGATGTAGCAGGAGCTTTCGACTGCTTGAGCATACCGTCGCTCACCATACTGCGGACGCAGCGGAAACCGATGTAGCAGCGGGGCTGGTTCTGATACTCGTATGAACGCCAGGCAGAGCGAATCATGCTCTCGGGGTCCTTCCACGAACCGCCTCTCACGCTCTTCTTCTTCAAGCGATAGGGATCCTCTTTGGCCGCATTGTATCTGAGTTCGGGGTTCATGTCGCTCATTGCCTCCACTCCGGCCTCCGTGTACGTAGTACTGGTCCATTCTGCCACATTACCGGCCATATCATAAAGTCCGTTGGAGTTGGCGGAGAAGATGCCGCACTTCGAGGTAATCAGGCTACCGTCCTTGGTGTAGTTACCCTGGTCGGGTTTGAAGTTTGCATAATAGCAACCCTTGTCGCTCTTTACCTCCTTTGCTTCCCAGGGGAAGGGATTGCCTTCCTTGCCGCGTGCAGCAAACTCCCACTCTATCTCCGAGGGAAGGCGATAGCGCTGCAACTGCTGTGCATATCCTCCCAAGCCTCTCTTGAGGAACAGCGTACGCCATGCGCAGAAGGCATTTGCCTGCTCCCAGCTGACACCCACCACAGGGTAATCGTCGTAGGCGGGATTGTTGAAATAAAGCTTCATATAGCGCTCGTTGTCGGCATTCTGGAAGTCGTTCACCCAACATGTGGTGTCGGGATAGATGTTCACGATATAGGTGTTGAGGAAATCCCACTCTCCGGAAAGAGGACGGGTGATGGTCTGACGCACAATCTTACCGTCGTCGTCAATCCATGCCGTATCCTTGGATATCATCACATCAGACGTGCTGACTGCGTGATCCGTATTGAGGTCGCGCTCCTCCGCATTGAGGCGGTACTTGCGCTGCGCTGCAGCGGCGTAGTCGTATATCTCGTAGCGGAAGTTCATCTGGGAAGCATCCAGCATCTTGGTGCCGTCGACGGGATGATAACGATACACGCTCTCTATGGCACGCATCTCATCCTCTGTGGCCTTGCGTTCGTTGGGGATAGGCTTCTTCCAGTTAAGATGAGGAGTGACGGGCTCTCCGAACTTATCCTCTTCAATCTTGTAGGTCTCATCACCACCGAAAGCCGGATCTGCAAGACGCTCCCGGATGATACTGTCCCTTACCCACTGCACAAACTGACGATACTTGGCATTCGACACCTCCTGGGCATCAATCCAGAAACCGTCCACACTAATGTCACGTTTCGGGAATTCCGCACCCCAAAGGGTATCGTTCTCCTCCAGGCCCACTCTGAGACTGCCCTTACGGACAGCCACCATGCCATAGGGGGTAGGCTCACCATAACCGCTACCACGCACGCCTGTCACCTCGCCTCCGTCAGACATTGCTGCCCCCTGAGAGCCAAAGCACGCTGTCAGCGTCAGTGTCACGGCTGCGACAGCCGTCAAAACAAAGATCTTTTTCATTATCTCTTTATTATCCGTTATTCTTTTTTATCTGTTAGAGGAATCTCACACTCTTATGCAGATTTTTTCCTTTCTTTCCTTTATTCATATCCATCTGGTAGCCCAAAATGATTTCGTGCGTACCGTTTTGAAGTCCCACTCCCCCAGTGTACATCTCATAGCTGTAGCCTATATTCAAGCCATGGAAATTCATGCCGAAGAGGAATCCCACTGAAACCGTCGGAGAATAGAGCACACCGCCATAGAGCTTGTTCTTCCTTCCTTCGTAAGCCAGACGTGCTGTGATGTCGCCTCGTATAGTCTGGAAATCAGTGCGCACGATGCCGTGCATATCCAGACAGTAGCGCTTATCCCTGAACAGGAGTTTGTAGCCTCCCGTGATGTAATACATCGGGTCGATACTCATCTGGTTCACCTTGTCGTCTCCGAATTCTACGGTAGGACTTGTAAGATGCATCGCTGACACACCCGCATACCAGATATCACGCCACGTAAATCTCACGCCAAACTCTGCGTCTATCGCAAAACCGGAAACCTCGGACGTTGGAAAAGCCTTATCGTTGGACTCATCCGTGTCCACACCGGAACCATCGAACTTCTCGCTGAGGATAACCAGTCGCGCTCCCATGGAGAGTTTTCCCTTCTTGTGCCATCCTATCGGCAAATGCAGAGCGTACTGCACGTATATCTTCTTGTTTGAGAAGAGACCGATGACATCGTTCATGAAAGCGGCACCGACTGCATGTTTAGGACTCCAAAAAGTTAACGGCAAATCGGCAGAAACGAGCATTGTCTTCGGAGCTCCTTCATAACCTGTCATTTGCATACTGTAGCCGCCTTGTATATTCAGGTGGCCGTCAACACCTGCCGCTGCAGGGTTGTAGAACGACTGCAAGGCCCATGAATTAGTGAACGCCGGGTCGAACTGAGCACTCGCAGGGAGCACCATAATCGCCGCCACAATCATCCATATCAGCCTTTTCATCTCTCGCCATAACGTGACAGTGCCGAACTTTATTGCCCGGCACTGTCTTTTTCTTCTCCTATTTTCTAACTTTGAAGACCGCTTTCCTCATTGGTGCATCTGAAATGCACGGCTGATGTCCTTCCAACGGGAAATATATTGCCATCTGTCCCGGCAGAAGATCAATGAACGAAGTAGCCTTCTCCGGATGGAAACAAATGTCCTTTTCCGCATTGTATTCTGCCTGAGACAAAGTCTCACCGGACACATATCCCTGACGCTCACGTCCTGAGAGCAGCACCTGGATATCTATCATCTTCTGATGCGATTCCACACGGGCCTCATCCACCGTCTTTCCCTTTGATTCCATAACGTTGACAAAGACATCATCGCCCTTGATGGAATGCTTACCCAGCGGCAAAGCTGCAAGGTCGTTGTCCTTAAGGAACTTCACCACCTCATTAAACAACGGATTGAGCGCCACATAGGCACTCAATCCGCTCAAATTATCCAGTATCATCGAATCTAGGATTTACTGTATTACATCATACCGCCCATACCGGGAGCACCTCCCATAGGCATCTCCGGCTTATCCTCCTTCTTATCGCAGATGACAGCCTCAGTGGTGAGGAACATTCCTGCGATGGAAGCGGCATTCTCAAGAGCTACACGAGTCACCTTGGCAGGGTCGATAATACCCGAAGCCTTCAGATTCTCGTACTTGTCCTCACGGGCATTGTAACCGTAGTCGCCCTTGCCGTTGCGCACCTCGTTGACTACCACACTGCCCTCTCTGCCTGCATTCTCCACAATCTGGCGCAGAGGCTCTTCGATGGCACGGCGCACGATGCAGATACCTGTCTCCTCGTCTGCGTTGTCACCCTTCAAGTTGTTCAGTTTCTCCTGAGCACGGATGTAAGCCACACCGCCACCAGGGATGATACCCTCTTCGATTGCGGCACGCGTTGCACACAGAGCATCGTCCACACGATCCTTCTTCTCCTTCATCTCAACTTCGCTGGGAGCACCTACGTAGAGCACTGCTACACCGCCCGCCAACTTGGCCAGACGCTCCTGCAACTTCTCCTTGTCGTAGTCGCTCTTTGTGTTGGCAATCTCGCTCTTGATCTGAGCCACACGGTCGGCAATATTCTGCTTGTCACCCTTACCGCCTGCGATAGTGGTATTGTCCTTCGTGACAATCACCTTGTCGGCAGAACCGAGCATATCGAGAGTTGCCTGCTCCAACTTGAGACCGGTCTCCTCGGAGATTACCACACCGCCTGTCAGTGTTGCAATATCCTGCAGCATAGCCTTGCGACGGTCACCGAAACCGGGAGCCTTCACAGCACATATCTTCAACTGACCGCGAAGACGGTTAACAACAAGTGTTGTCAGAGCCTCGGATTCCACATCCTCAGCAATCACAAGAAGAGGACGTCCGCTCTGTACTGCGGGTTCCAGAATAGGCAGGAAATCCTTCAGGTTGCTAATCTTCTTATCATAAATAAGGATGTAAGGAGACTCCATCACACACTCCATCTTCTCAGTGTCGGTAACGAAGTAAGCAGAGAGATAACCTCTGTCGAACTGCATACCCTCTACCACACCGATGGTCGTGTCACGGCCCTTGGCCTCCTCAATGGTGATAACACCATCCTTGGAAACCTTCTGCATAGCGTCAGCCAGCAACTTGCCGATTTCAGGATCGTTATTGGCACTTACGGTAGCCACCTGCTCTATCTTCTGATAGTCGCTGCCCACCTGCTCTGCCTGAGCCTTGATATCATCAACAACAACCTTGACGGCCTTGTCGATACCGCGCTTGAGATCCATGGGATTTGCACCGGCAGTAACGTTCTTCAGACCCTCGCGTACAATGGCCTGTGCCAGTACGGTAGCAGTTGTCGTGCCGTCACCTGCATCATCACCGGTCTTGGAAGCGACGCTCTTCACCAACTGTGCACCACAGTTCTGGAAGGCATCTGCCAGCTCCACCTCCTTAGCTACCGTCACACCGTCCTTAGTGATGTGGGGAGCACCGAACTTCTTCTCAATAATGACATTGCGACCCTTGGGACCAAGTGTCACCTTCACTGCGTCGGCCAATGCGTCTACGCCCTTCTTCATCTCATCACGGGCGTCCAAACTGTATTTTATTTCCTTTGCCATAATGACTTTCTTTTTTTCTTGTTGTCCAATTCCGTTTACTTACCTCACTTACTTCAGGATGGCCATAACGTCAGACTGACGCATGATGAGATACTTCACACCCTCAAACTCCACTTCCGTACCACTGTACTTTCCATAGAGCACCTGGTCGCCCTCTTTGAGCACCATCTCTTCGTCTTTCGTACCGCCACCTACGGCAATAACCCTACCCTGCAAAGGTTTCTCCTTGGCAGTGTCGGGAATGATAATACCACTCGCTGTCTTTGTCTCTGCGGCTGCAGGCTCGATGAGCACACGGTCTGCTAAAGGTTGAATGTTCATAGTGTATTCCTTTTTTTATTTGTTAAACGTTTCCACACACCTCTTCAGCCAATATCGTGCCAAAGAGCTGTCTTGTGACAAAATGTCAGTTGTCAGGATAGCTGTCAGAGCATCATCAGGGTGTAGAGATACACCACCGTTGCAGGAATAGCCACCAGGCTTGAGTCAAAACGGTCGAGCATACCTCCGTGACCAGGCAATATATTACCGGAATCCTTAATACCCAGCTGCCTCTTCAGGAGACTCTCTACAAGGTCGCCCCATGTGCCGAATACCACAACGACCAAAGCGAATCCAAACCACTGTGCCAGCGTCAGGCTATTATCCCATTGAGCAACAATTGCAGCCACTATCATTGCCAGCACACCGCCTCCGATACTTCCAACCCACGATTTATGCGGCGACACACTGGGAAACAGGCGGTAAGGTATCTTCTTGCTCAAAAGGGAACCTACACAGTAAGCCCCTGTGTCGCTGCACCACAGCATGACAAACAGCATCAACGGGAATATCCAGCGGTAATTCACCTCTGTCGGATATACGGGATTTGTCATGAAAGCCAGCGTAGGCAGGAGACTGAATGGCAGGGCCACATATACCTGCCCGAGCATGGTGAAGGCCCAGTTGTTCACAGAATGGTCTCTCTCCTGATACAACTCAGAAACCAGCATATACATCAGGCTCAGCAGATAAGGAACAAAGACTCCCATAGTGGGAACCATGCCGCTGGAATAAGCCCAAAAGGCCATAAACAGATACACCGCAGCCACAGTGGATATCATTCTGTTTACCGTCACCGCTGCCTGCTGATTCACCAATCCTGTGAATTCCCATACAGAGAGAGCTGTTATCAGTACAAACAAGACACCCATTGTCAGCGGACTCCATAATATTCCACCGACTAGCACTATAACAAAAATAACACCGGTCAGTGTTCTAATCACCAGATTTTTCATCACTTTCTTCTTGTGCGTTGTTTTCCATGTTCAGCTCATCGGCTCTGCTCTTCCAGGGACGTTCTCCGAAGATTCTCTTCACATCATCTGCAAAGATTACTTCCCTATCCACCAGAATCTGAGCCAGCTCGCCGTGTCCTTCTTTATATTTGTTCAGGATTGATTTGGCCCGTTCGTATTGCTCTGCAATAATCTTCTTCACCTCCTCGTCCATTTTTTCTGCCGTCTTTTCGCTATAAGGCTTCGTCACCTGGTATTCCCCACCCATGTTGTAGAATGAGATATTAGGCAGCGACTCGCCCATACCCATATAAGCTATCATGGCATATACCTGATGTGACACACGCTCCAGGTCGTTCATCGCACCGGAAGAGATATGTCCAGTGAAGAGTTCTTCTGCAGCACGTCCACCCAGCAGTGCACACACCTCGTCGAGCATCTGCTCCTTGGTGGTTATCTGTCGCTCCTCCGGCAGATACCATGCTGCTCCGAGCGCTCTGCCTCGCGGCACTATTGTCACCTTCACCAGAGGATTGGCATACTCCAGATGCCAGCTCACCGTAGCATGTCCGGCTTCATGCAGTGCTATTGTGCGCTTCTCCTCCTCCGTCATCACCTTGGTTTTCTTCTCCAGGCCTCCGATGATGCGGTCCACTGCGGCTAAGAAGTCTTCCTTACCCACTTTCTTGTGACCGCCGCGAGCTGCGATAAGGGCTGCCTCGTTGCACACATTTGCAATATCTGCACCGGAGAATCCGGGGGTCTGACGTGAGAGGAAGTCCACATCGACACTGTCATCCAACTTCAGGGGACGCATATGCACATTGAAGATTGCCTTCCGTTCGTGCACATCCGGTAAATCCACGTATATCTGACGGTCGAAGCGGCCTGCTCTCAGAAGCGCCTTATCCAATACGTCTGCCCTGTTTGTTGCAGCCAGAACGATTACACCGCTGTTTGTTCCGAAACCGTCCATCTCCGTCAGCAGCTGATTGAGCGTATTCTCCCTCTCGTCGTTACCACCCATTGCCATACTCTTGCTACGGGCACGACCTACAGCATCGATTTCATCGATAAACACTATACAGGGAGCCTTTTCCTGAGCCTGACGGAACAAATCCCTCACACGCGAAGCACCCACTCCGACAAACATCTCCACAAAATCGCTACCGGACATCGAGAAGAACGGCACATTCGCCTCACCGGCTACAGCCTTGGCAAGAAGGGTCTTACCCGTACCCGGAGGTCCTACAAGCAGAGCTCCCTTGGGAATCTTACCACCCAGATCCGTGTATTTCTTCGGGTTTTTGAGAAACTCCACAATCTCCTGCACCTCCATCTTGGCACTTTCCTGACCGGCAACGTCCTTGAACGTCACACGGTTCTTATCATTCTCGCCGTCACCCTTTTCCTGAAGCCTGGCACGACTCTTACCCACATTGAAAATGCCCAACGGGCCGGACACACCGTCTCCGCCGCCACCTGCTCGTCGCATGATGAAAATCCAAAGGAAGATGAAGAACAGTAATGGTCCGAAATTCCACAGGAAACGTTCAAAGCCGTCGTCAGAGTGAACATACTTCACATCACCCCTGAAATTACCAAGACGCTGCTGCTCAACGATAAAATCCTCCAGTTTGTCGTTGCTGGGAAATTCCGTCACCACCTCCAGTTTCTGCTCTTTCACATCTGCCGGTATTGTGCCGAACACTTCCTTCACCCGTCCCGGCACCACTTGCATTGACAACTTGCCTTCATCCTTGTTGGCTGTTATCTCCCTGGCATATCCCTTTTCAACATACGTTTTAAAACGGCTGTAGGGCACTTGCTTGGAGGTCACATTATTCCAAACGCTTCCTCCTTGAGTGTAGAGATAGCCCAACACGATGGCTACGATGACATATATCCACATGGGATTGAACCCACCCTTTTTCTTTTGGGGAGCCTTGCGCACAGGTTGCCTTCTGGGCGCTTGTCGCTGATTTTTTTCTTCTTTCTTATACATTTCGGGCGCAAAGATACGCATTTTTTACCGAAAACTCTTATTTTTTTTATTTTTTTAGGAAAAAGTCTTTGCCATTTCGCAAAAACGCATTACCTTTGCACCGCAATTGGGCTATGGTGTAATGGTAACACTGCAGATTCTGGTCCTGCCTTTCCTGGTTCGAGTCCGGGTAGCCCAACAAAAAAACTCCAACTTTTCCTTATGATTAGTTGGAGTTTTTCTTTTATCCTCTAATATCTTATTTGGGCTGTTTCTTTTTCAGTATGTCAAAACGATAGACCGCACCGAGACGAAGCTGTCTGTAGTTCCAGTCCTTAAATCCAAACTGGCAGGCACCAAGTATATCGAAACGTCCCAAGTGGTATAGCACCTGAGTCTTGAGAGTCATCGGTTTGTCACCCTGACCTTCCCAGCCGCAATATCCTCCAAACGTTTCCGCAACACTGAAATACTTGTTGTCCCACTTTAGCATCACGCCATACATCACTGCATCGTTCTGGCGTCCAGTGCCCGATTGCCAACACAGGAAACCCGTAGAGAGAGCCACTCTCAGACGATGCTGCCACACACTGCTCTTACCCAGAGAAAAACTTTCTGCCACAGACGTATCGAAGAAATAACCTGGAGCATCGTAATAACGTCCCAGATAATGGTCGTTACCGGAGGCCGTCTTCAATGCGGCCCGTATCGTCCAGTCGGGTCTCCAACCATGATCACGAGCCTGTATCACATGTATGTCAGCACTCACATATACGTCGCCTGTCGCTGCCCCGCTACGCACCTTCTTGTATTTCAGGTTATTCTCTACCAGACGGCATGCTATTATGTTCTCTGTGCTCTGATGCCAGCGCTCAATGGGCACCATCCACAGGCTAAGATTCACACGTGGAGTGAACAGCGGTATATTGAGACGCATGAAGACATCGGAGGCATTGTCTCCTCGTTTACCCCAATAATGAGACAGAGACACTTCTGCACGAAGCTCCTTGCTCACCGTACCGTCCAACATATCCGGCACGGGAAACGCATTCGGTCCGAAATGACCGGGATTTATCAGGGTTGCCTCGCCCAAGTCCGGTGCATCCATCGATGTCTGTCCCTGCATTGGAAGCAGACATAAAGATGTCACGAAGATTAACAGGAAACGGGCGTTTTTCATATCGCAGAATGTTTAGGGAGCGTGAAATTAAGCATTAGGCTACCCACAATGGCACTGAGCACTGTGCCGCAAAGGATTCCAAGTTTGGCATCATTGAGCAGAGCTTGCATATATTCTGGAGTCTGGCCGGCAAGCTCCAAAGGATATGAGAGACTTGCCATGAACATGGATACCGTGAATCCGATACCACACAGCATTGCCACTGACGCAAAAGCGGGCCAGGTGGTGTGAGCAGGCATCTCCACGATGCGAAGCTTGATAGCAATCCATGAGAACGAGAACACACCGCAGAATTTACCCACAAGCAAACCGAGCATTACGCCCAATCCCACACCGGAGAAGATATTGCCGATACTCATTCCCGTCATGTCAACACCCGCATTTGCAAAGGCAAAGAGTGGTATGATGACAAACTCGATGGGAGCCTTGAGTGAGTCTTCCATATCCTGCAAGGGAGAAATAAGGTGGTCGGAAGCACTTTCGATACGCTTCAGCAAGGCAACATCATTAGGTTCCAGCATGTTCGGTTTGCGGATATCCGCTTTTGTCACCTTGATATGGGGGAACTTCTCCACGTTTGCACGTATCTTCTCTATCCAGTACGTACTACTTTCTGTAAGGTTGGCAGGAACGCAGAAGGCCAGAACGACACCGGCAATCGTAGCATGAATACCCGTATTAAGCACGAAATACCACAGGACAAGACCGGCAAGTACGTAGAACATCTTGTTTCTCACCATTCGCCAGTTGCCTATTCCCAACACGATGATGCACAACACCGCACCGAGCACAGCCTGCATATCCAGGTGATCTGTGTACTTTATGGCAATCACCACAATACCTCCCAAATCATCTGCTACGGCAAGAGCTGCGAGGAATATCTTCAAACCAACCGGCACACGACGGGAAAACACACTGAGAACGCCCAATGAGAACGCAATATCCGTAGCCATCGGAATTGCCATACCGCGTTCCATGACGGGATTGCCCGAACATATAATGAAGAACACTATGACCGGTACCAGCATGCCTCCACAGGCACCGATAACCGGCAAAAGGGCCTTCTTGGGCGAAGAAAGTTCTCCGCAAAGGAGCTCACGCTTTATCTCCAATCCAACGGAAAAGAAGAAGATTGCCATCAGGAAGTCGTTGATGAATGCTCCCAATGTCAACGTATGGCCAGAATGAGAAAACAGATTAAAGCTGCCTATACTCAAGGCTACCGGCAAATCCCAGAGACCCTTGTAGACATCCTTCACCTCCGGGGTATTGGCTACAAAAAGTGCCAGAACCGTAGCAATAATAAGCAGAACACTCGCATTGACGTACTTCGCTAAGAAGCTACGAAGCATAAATGAATCCATCGCAGATTTATTTTAATTACGTATTATAGGTGTGAACGCTCGTAGCCAAAGCAGAGGGAAGATAATTGATTCCCCACCAGCACATCTGCAAAGAAACGAATGCTATGACTAAGAGTACTTTCATCAAGCCGTAGGATTTGGGACGGGAGGCCCGCAAGTGGAAATAAAGTATATACAGCGTCCACGTGATAGCCGCCCATGTCTCTTTCGGATCCCAGCTCCAGTATGTGCCCCACGCCTCCTTTGCCCAGAAGGCCCCGAAAAGCATGCCGACAGTCAGGAGCGCCAGTCCCGGACGCACCAGTATGTCTGCCAGCGCATAACGACGCAGCAAGGCAGCAACTGTTGTCAGGGCCAGACATGAATATCCCACCATATAGACGACAACATGAGGAGCAAACCACACACTCCGCAGGGCAGGCATCATCCTGCGCTCAAAATAACCCATGCTGAGAAGAGTGCAGTAGAGGAATATGAAGGTCACTATGATAATGACAGAAACACTGATGCCGCTGCGCCAGATGCCAACATTGTTTTTCGGGACAAAGAGCAGCATTGCTGCAAACAGCATCATGGCAAAGCCCACATATACAGCCGGCAACCATGGGTCTCTCACTATTTCCAGGACAGAAATATCACTCCAGCGACCCTTCACCGTATCGTAGGAAAGCTGATATATCCACCATTCATCAACAACTAACGGGTGATTCACCTTTATCGTATCATGGATGGAACGCTCGTCCTGCGCATATACATCCACAATACTATAATACTGCTTGTGTGCACGTTGGGGCATGGCCATTATCAAATGGTCGTCAAGGCTCAATGTCTGGAACGGATACTTGAAATTACCGCATGATATCCACCCTACCCGTTTCTGTCCATCTTTTTTCCTGGCCCCCACAAGCACCGCAGAAGTGGCACCGTAAGAATTGTCAGGGACGTATTTCACAACAGAATCCTCCTTTACACGGCTGGCAAAGTCGAGAGTGTCAAACGCAGCTATCTCCCAATCCACAGCTTCACATATTTCACCCGTGTTCTTGTCGATAACAACGATTTCCGGTGGATATTCCTCTATGCCGAACTTATGCAGTTCCACAGATATCGGGAGCCCCACAATACGTCGTTGCTCATCCACTGCACGCCACTCCACGTTATTCTTCTGCGCCGTCATCCTCAGTCTCCGCATCTCCCCGCTGCCAAGCGTTGCACAGACGAGAGCTATCCACAGTCCCAAATGGAAACTGCCAAACAGGAGTGCTCTCCACAGAGGAGCACCCATACGCCAGCGACTCATTGTGGTCATCACCGCCAGTCCCACCTGATACATCGCATACACTTGAATCAGCACAAAAGGCCAGAATCCCAGCATACGCGTCACACCTACAGCATCTGTAGGAGGCATGCCTGCAGGCACCTGCCGTGTCACACCCATCACTGTCATAAAGGCAACGGCTGTAATCATTGTCGGCACGGCAGCAGTGGACTTGCCCAACCATTCAAACAGATAATACTGGCTGGACAGCACATGTCCCAATATTATCAATGCCGAAAAGACGATGAGCAGTATCCAGTTCAACGGACGCTCCAGCTGTCCCCAGTCTATCGGACCTACAGTGAACTGCAACAATAAACCAACACAAAGAATTGCGAAGCAGATTGCCGCACCCTCTTTATATTTCCAAGGTTTTGTCCACATACCGGCCATTGTGTTATCCAAAAGCGCTTTTTAATGCGTTTGCGAGTGCAAATATAGCAATTTTTAATCTATACCGGACACAATGCCAATGTTTTTCTACTTACATTTCCGTGTTTTTTATCAAAAGAGATTCTTTTTCACTATTTTTGTAGTGCCAAGAAATGAAGACACGTATGAAACAGCGCATTTTTCTTCTTCTACTTCTCGTTTTCTGCATTGCATCATCTGCACAGCACGTCCTCAACCCCGTCTCCGTGAAGACATCTATTGCCAATGTGGTTGAAGGAGAGGCTGTCATATCGTTTGATATAAATATTTCACCCGGATGGCACGTTTACAGTGTGGAGGAAATGAACGGTCCCACGCAGGCATCCATAACCTTCGAAACCATTCATGGAGCTCAACTCATAGGAAATCTCACCCCCACCGCCACACCGCAAAAGCAATATGAGGAGATGTTTTCCAGCGAAGTGTTTTATTTTGAGAACAACGTCGTCTTTCAGCAAAGAGTAAAACTACTCGGTGGCCACTACGCACTCAGCGGATACCTGACCTATGGAGCCTGCAATAACGAAAGCTGCACGCCACCCACAGATGAGGAATTCTCCTTTTCGGGCGATTACATCGTAAAAAAGGAAACGGGGGACTCTGCAGAAAGCCATCCTTCTGTCAGCTATAATAAAGAGACGGACTCTGTCCCCGAAGAAAATGCTGAACAGGATATTAACAACGTTGACACACCTGCCGGAACATATACATTCGTCGGAACAGAGCCACGTGAGGACTACGCCTCACTGCTATGGCTCTTTGCACTTGGTTTTGCCGGAGGCCTTGTGGCACTGTTCACACCCTGCGTATGGCCTATCATACCGCTCACCGTGAGCTTTTTCCTCAAAAGAGGTGCGGGCGGACGCAAAGGCACACAAGCCGCGCTGCTCTACGGCGTAAGCATTATTATCATCTACGTCACCCTCGGACTTGCAGTCACAGCCGCTTTCGGGGCCTCTGCACTCAACGACTTGTCAACAAATGCATTTTTCAACATACTGTTCTTTCTGATGCTTGTCGTATTCGGCATCTCATTCATCGGAGGCTTCGACCTTTCGCTACCCTCCTCATGGGCAGGAAAGGTGGACAGCAAAGCGACACAGGCCACGGGGTTCCTCTCTATCTTCCTGATGGCATTCACGCTTGCACTTGTGAGTTTCTCATGCACAGGTCCCATCATCGGTTTCCTCCTCGTGGAGGTCGTCACCTCAAATATAGCAGGCCCCATCGTGGGTATGCTCGGATTTTCCCTGGCACTGGCACTTCCGTTCACCTTGTTCGCCCTCTTCCCCGGTTGGCTCAAGTCTGCGCCTAAGAGCGGCAGCTGGATGCAAATTGTTAAGATCACACTGGGATATATCGAACTCGCATTCTCCCTTAAATTCCTCTCGGTTGCCGACTTGACCTATGGATGGGGCATCTTGCCGCGAACTCTCTTCATTACCGTTTGGATAGTGCTCTCCATTGGTCTGATTGTGCAGTTGCTGATGCAATTCCGTAACGCTCTCAAACTGCGGCTCACACTTTGCATCCTCGCTGCCTGTTTCGCCGCCTATCTTGTGCCGGGACTTTGGGGAGCACCCGTAAAGGCTGTCAGCGCCTTTGCACCTCCCATGCCGGAAACGGGTCGCGTCATATCCGATTATGAAGAGGGGCTGGCTCTTGCCCACAAGGAGGGAAAACGCGTTTTTATAGATTTCACCGGATATGGCTGTGTTAATTGCCGCAAGATGGAAGCCACCGTATTTCAAGACCCGCGAATTACTGAAACGCTGGAAAAAGACTACATCGTCATACGTCTCTACGTGGACGACAAGACCGCACTGGACACTCCCGTCCGTGTGGAGCAAAACGGAAAGAGCCGCACTCTGCGCACCATTGGCGACAAATGGAGCTATTTACAGGCATCACGCTACGGAACCCAGACACAGCCTTTCTACATCATAACGGATGCCGAGGGAAGAATGCTCGCTCCCGCCCGCAGTTATGACGAGGATGCGGAAGCCTTCCTCAAATGGCTGAAATAAAAAGAGGGTCTCCCTGGGAAACCCTCCGTAAACGGATTGCTGAAAGGATGTGCCCAGAACGGGACTCGAACCCGTACGACCGCTATGGTCAAGGGATTTTAAGTCCCTCGTGTCTACCAATTCCACCATCAGGGCAGAAGCACGGCACTGCCGCACGCTCTATTTTTCCTCCAATACAATCCTTTTATAATACGTGAAACACAGCATCGTCAGAGGCAAGGCAATCACCAGACCGATGAAGCCCAACAGACAGCCCCATACCGACAGAGAGAGCAGAATGACCGCTGGATTCATACCCATGGCACTGCCCATAATCTTAGGTGTGAGCACCATGTCCTGAAGCGTCTGCACTATGGCAAAGACCACAGCGCAAAGACCCATGATGACCCAGAAACTCTCACCCGTATCCGAGGCCTTCAGCAGCGCCAGCACCGTGACAGGCACAATACCGAGCATCTGGAGATAAGGCACCATATTCAGCAAACCGATAAACAGGCCTACACCAACCGCCATGGGCAAGCCCACAATAGAGAAACCGATGGCAAAACCGATGCCCACCAGCAGAGCTATCAGGCCCTGACCGCGAAAATAGCGGTTCATATTTGTCTCCACCTCCTTAAGCACTCCTACAACAGCCGGACGGTTGCTCTCTGGAATGAGACGTTGCCAGCCCTCGGAAATTGTCTCATAGTCCAACAGGATGAAGAAGAAATAGAGGAACACCACGAAGACATTGACGATGCTGATGAGAATCTGCGCCGTATGGAAGAGCAGCTCCCACGTCTGCAGGGCCACGTAGCGAAGCGCTTCCCACGTGCTGTCGTGCTCCAGCACCGTGAGGAATTTCTGTTGCACTTCCTCATCCTGCACCACCATCTGAATCTGCTCGTAGATATTGTTCTCGCCAATCCAATTCCTCGCAAAGATCAGCACGTCGTCAGTCAGGCGCGATACCTCGCGAACCATAGGCGGCACGGTGAGGACAACCAGCAGGGCCGCCACGGAGAGCACCAGCAGCAGGGCCACCAGAATGCTCACGGCACGCCAGCGGAGATGGCAGCGACGCTCCAGGAAGATGACCAGCGGATAGGTGAAATAAGCCAGCACCCAAGCCAGGAAGAACTGCCACAGCACACCGCTGAGAGCTGTCAGCAGTGCATATACAGCGATAATGCCAAGTGCCACAAGCACCCAGCGCACTACCCTGTCGAATGTGATTTCACCCTGAATCATCAGATGTCGGTATACTTTTTATCCTTTTATTTCACCTGCACCACGAGGAACTTGCTCACGCTCCAGAATTTCTGGGCATCCGTGATGTGCAGTTCGTATTCGCCCTTCTCGTTCTTTGTCAGACGATAAGCGCCTGCAGGATGGTTGGTGAGTATTTTGGCACTCTTGGAGTAGAACTTTATGTCCTTTGTCTCACGGATGTCTATCTTCGTGAAATAGTCCTTTGCAAATTCATCGGAACGGAGCACCTCGCCCTTATTGAGTATCTTCTGCTCATTGAGCTCTGTCTTCGTACCGAACACAAACCATGCAGCATTGAGGTCCTTCTCCTGCTCTTCCATCGTAGCTGCCTGCTGACGGTTCTGGAGCGTGAGGTCACTCACATTGCTGTTGAGTGCCACGATCTGCTCACCCTGATGGGTTATCTGTATATCTCTTTCTGCCAACTGTGCCTCCAGTTCCTGAATGCGTGCGGCCTGTGCCTCCACCTGCTTCTCCAGTCCCTCAATGGCTTGCTGCAGTTTCTCCACATTCACGGTGGATGCATTCAGTTTCTGCTTGAGTTGGGCGATGAGTTCCTTCTGTCGTGCCATCGTCTCCTCAATATACTGCATATTCTCCTGTATGATGGCCTTATTGCCCGGAGCCTCCACATTGCCGTCAGCCACAGTGACACGTCCTTCTGCCTGCGATATGCGCGACACGCCTTCCTGTATCTCTGTGAACGTCGTCATCAGATCGTTCAGTTCTGCATCCTTCGAATCTATGATAGCCTGCAACGAGTCGCGCTGCATCTCCAGAGCAGAGTTCATCCCTGCCTTCTGGCCGCAAGAGGCCATCGCCATGGCAAAGCCTGCCAACACTAGAAACTTCTTCATATTCCTTCTACTACTATTACAAATTCACCTTTCGGTTCGTTTTCCTTAAAATGTTCCAGCACCTCGCTTATGGTGCCTCTTACACTCTCTTCATACACCTTGGATATCTCACGGCACACGGAGCATCTGCGCTCCTCTCCGAACACTTCCTTCATCTGCTCCAGCGCCTTCACCACACGGTGGGGACTTTCGTAGAATATCATCGTACGTGTCTCTTCCCGCAAGGCATTCAGCCTCGTCTGGCGTCCTTTCTTCTGGGGCAGGAAACCCTCGAAGCAGAATCTGTCACAAGGCAGCCCGCTCGACACCAGTGCCGGCACGAAAGCCGTTGCTCCAGGCAGCGTCTGCACTTCTACACCCGCCTTCACCGCCTCGCGAACAACAAGAAATCCAGGATCGGAAATACCAGGGGTACCTGCATCGGAAACCACCGCTATGGTCTCGCCTGCCTTGAGCCTCTCCACGACGGAAGCTACCGTCTGGTGCTCATTGAACTTGTGGTAGGACAGCATCGGCTTACGGATGTCGAAGTGACGCAACAGATTACCACTCGTTCGTGTGTCCTCCGCCAGAATGAGGTCAGCCTCTCTCAAAATGCGGAGAGCCCTCATGGTAATATCTTCCATATTTCCGACCGGAGTAGGTACAAGGTACAACATTTCCAAATGCAAAAGTACGACATTTTGATGATAAGAGTGATATAAGAACAACTTTTTTAGCATAACACTCCCGATTTTTGAACTTTTTCACTATTTTTGCAGCATAAAACATATATATGCGTCGTTACAACTCCAGCCGAAGTGCCTTACCCTTTGAGGACGGAATGAGTCAGGTGGTCTCCCGTGAGGCCACTGAAGAGAGTGTGGAGCGTGCCGTTCTGGTGGGCATCATCACCCCCCAGCAGGATGAGCGCCACACGAAGGAATATCTTGATGAACTGGCTTTTCTTGCCGAGACGGCAGGTGCCGTTGCCGTGAAGCGTTTCACACAGCGCCTCAACGGGCCATCATCCGTCACCTATCTTGGCATCGGAAAACTGCAGGAGATACGTCGTTACATCGAGGCTGAGGAAGAAGCTGAGCGCTGCGTCGATATGGTGATTTTCGACGATGAACTCTCCGCAAAACAGCTCCGCAACATCGAGAAGGAACTGCGTGTGAAGATACTCGACCGCACCAATCTCATCCTCGACATCTTTGCCATGCGGGCACAGACAGCACATGCCAAGACTCAGGTCGAACTGGCACAGTACCGCTATATGCTGCCCCGTCTGCAGCGTCTGTGGACTCACTTGGAACGTCAGCGAGGCGGTAGTGTCGGACTGCGAGGCCCCGGTGAGACGCAGCTCGAGATGGACCGCCGCATCATTCTCAACCGCATGGCGCTTCTCAAGCAGCGCCTTGCCGATATCGACCGCCAGAAGACTACACAGCGGCAAGGACGCGGCCGCATGATACGCGTTGCTCTCGTGGGTTATACCAACGTGGGCAAGTCCACACTGATGAATCTTCTTGCCAAGAGCGAGGTCTTTGCCGAGAACAAACTCTTCGCCACACTCGACACCACAGTGCGCAAGGTTATCATCGACAACCTGCCGTTCCTGCTATCCGACACAGTCGGTTTCATCCGCAAACTGCCCCACGACCTGGTGGAATCGTTTAAGTCAACTCTTGATGAGGTGCGCGAGGCAGACCTCCTACTCCACATTGTGGATATCTCTCACCCCGACTTCGAAAATCAGATTGAGGTGGTGGAGAAGACTCTCTCCGATCTCGGTTGCTCTGAGAAACCTTCGATGATTATCTTCAACAAGACGGATGCCTACCATTGGGTGGAAAAGGACGAGGACGACCTCACACCCGAGACTCCCGAGAACATACCGCTCTCACGCCTCATCCACACCTGGATGGCACGCACCTATGGCGACTGCCTCTTTATTTCCGCAAAGGAGAAGACCAATATCGACACACTGAAGCAGGTGCTCTACAACAAGGTGCGCCAGCTCCACGTGCAGAAATATCCTTACAACGATTTCCTCTATTAATCACATCATACATCTGACATCTGACATCTAACATCTAAAATTATAAAAATATGGCAAACGTTCCTTTCAAGTACGCCCCGATGTTCCAGAAGGGCGAAGACAAGACCGAGTACCGTCTTCTCACTAAAGAAGGTGTTACAGTAAGCAGTTTCGAAGGCAAGGAGATTGTCAAGATATCTCCCGAGGCTCTCACCCTCCTGGCCCAGCAGGCTTTCCACGATGTGGAGTTCATGCTGCGTCGCGAGCACAACCTACAGGTAGCAAAGATACTCACAGACCCTGAAGCTTCTGAGAACGACAAGTACGTAGCTCTCCAGTTCCTGCGCAATGCAGAGACTGCAGCCAAGGGTATACTCCCCTTCTGCCAGGACACCGGCACCGCCATCATACATGGTGAGAAGGGTCAGCAGGTGTGGACCGGTTTCGAGGACGAGGAGGCACTCTCTCGCGGTGTGTACAATACCTATACCGAGGACAACCTCCGCTACTCCCAGAATGCTCCCCTCAACATGTACGACGAGGTGAACACCAAGTGCAACCTCCCCGCACAGATTGACATCGAGGCCACAGAGGGTGCGGAATACCGCTTTGTCATGGTGGCAAAGGGCGGCGGTTCTGCCAACAAGACATATTTCTACCCCATGACCAAGGCCACGATCCAGAACGAGGGCACATTGCTTCCCTTCCTCGTTGAGGAGATGAAGCATCTGGGCACTGCAGCCTGTCCTCCCTACCACATCGCCTTCGTCATCGGTGGCACATCAGCAGAGAAGAACCTCCTCACGGTAAAACTCGCTTCTATCAAATACTACGACGACCTCCCCACCACAGGTGATGAGACAGGTCGCGCTTTCCGTGACATCGTCCTCGAGCAGAAGCTGCTCAAGGAGGCTTATAAGATTGGACTTGGAGCACAGTTCGGTGGTAAGTATCTGGCTCACGACATCCGTGTCGTCCGTCTGCCCCGTCACGGTGCCAGCTGCCCCATCGGTATGGGTGTTTCCTGCTCTGCCGACCGCAACATCAAGGCCAAGATCAACCGCGACGGCATCTGGCTGGAGAAGATGGACTGCAATCCCTCTGAACTCATCCCCGAATCGCTGCGCAAGCCGGGTGAAGGCGGCAAGGGTATTGAGATAGACCTCGACAAGGGTATCGACGCTGTGCGTCAGGAGTTGACGAAATATCCCGTCTCTACGCGCGTAAATCTTAAAGGTACTATCATCGTGGCTCGTGACATCGCCCACGCCAAACTCAAGGCCCGTCTGGATGCCGGTGAGGGTCTGCCCCAGTACTTCAAGGACTATCCCGTACTCTATGCAGGTCCTGCCAAGACCCCGGAAGGTTATCCCTGCGGCTCTATGGGTCCCACCACTGCCAACCGTATGGATCCCTACGTTGATGAGTTCATGCAGAACGGCGCATCTCTGGTGATGATTGCCAAGGGCAACCGCACCCAGCAGGTTACCGACGCATGTCAGAAGCATGGCGGTTTCTATCTGGGCACTATCGGTGGTGTTGCTGCCGTATTGTCCCAGTCGAGCATCAAGAGCATCGAGTGTGTGGAATATCCCGAATTGGGTATGGAAGCCATCTGGAAGATTAAGGTGGAGGACTTCCCCGCATTCATCCTCGTGGACGACAAGGGTAACGACTTCTTCAAGCAGCTAAAGCCCTGTTCCGGCTGCACAATACTCTAAAAAAGCAACAAAAAGCGCTCATTAACGAAAAACTTTAAACTTTAAACCTTAAACTTTAAACTTTTTTTCGTACCTTTGCGCCCGCTAATGCAAAAACATTAGCAATTTTGAGGTTGACTCGCTAGCTCAGTTGGTAGAGCACATCACTTTTAATGATGGGGTCTCGGGTTCGAACCCCGAGCGGGTTACCAAAGGGAAAGTCCTTGGCAAACGAAAGTTTACTTTCAGAGTGCTAAGGACTTTGTCTTTTATAGAACTTCCCGTGGAAGGGCTGTCGGGGTTCGCAAGCACCCCGAGCGGGTTACCAAAAGGAAAATCCCTTGGCAGGTTTGCCAAGGGATTTTACATTATCACTTAACCCTCTCTCCTTTTCCGTTGACTACAATCTTGCAATTGTTCTCTGCTGTACAAAGATAAATATCCGGGCCTATCGCCTCAATGTCATTATACAGCGGCATTGTCACCACGTGTCCGTCTGCCGTCATCAGACCCTCGTATCCGTCGCCTGCGACGTAAGCACGAAGGCGTGCCGTAGCTTTGGGGTGATAGTACACCTCCTGAACCTCTACTACTTCATCATCGTCATCCTCATTCCTTGTGTTTGTTCTATATACGATTTCTTCTTTCTCATACTCAAGCATACGAACGTTGTAAAAATAGAAGTCATTGATAAGTTTTCCCTGCATGTCGTATTTACGCATAGTATGATCCGGCATCGTAATATCGATGGTACCTTCATTTATTGTAGTGACAGTACATTCCATAAGGGGGATCACCAGATTCATATTTTTGTCGATAACGGCCATCTCTCTGCCTTTCCTGAGATACCAGTACTTGAAATCGTTGGTGGGATAAATATAGCTGTACACCATTGGCAGCACGATATTTCCTTTCATATCCATCAGTCCACAATGCTCGCCGTCATTTGTGTTAACCACACAGTAGCCTCCATGGAACACATATCCTTCCATATCGGCAAGATAAGGCATCTTCTTATCAATAACAACTGTACCCGTAACATCGATAAATTTTATCTTACCACCGTCATCTACGCAGGCAAGACCGTCGGAAAACACCCATGCATGGTTATACTTCGCTTCAACAGCCACCTTTCCTGTATTCATGTTGAAATAACCACGTTTTTCCCCGTTACTGAAGCAAACGAGAGAGTCCTTACCCATCGGTCTGGCTATCCATTCCACATTCTTTATAAACTTCTCTCCGGTACGGATGTTATAGACATATCCATTGGCGTTGTCCATATAGTGGAAATAGATGTTTTTCTTGATTTTATTATTATTGTAACAATAGGGGTTTTTACAGGTGTAATGAAGCCTACCCCGCTTCATTTCTACCTCATCCCACAAGCCATATATCAAAACACCTGCTATGATGAGCATCACAACTGCCGCACTCGTAGCAAACAGCCCCCATACACACTTGGCAAATTTGCCGTCACGTTTATACCCGAACAGTCCGAAGAACCATCCCATTGCCTGACACACACCGCTCCACAGCACTGTGAAGAATGTTTTTACTGATACTTTTTCCATTTTACTTTAATCTTTGAACTATAAACTTTTAACTATATACTACACCTTATATCCACATCATCACGTTGGCAGTTCTGAGTATTCTGTATACTCCGGGAACCATTTGTCCAATATAGCATCCACTTTGGCCTCCATCTCAGGTGTGATGTTTTTCTTCATCTTCTGGTAGGTGACTGACAGGGAGGCAATCTCGTCAAACCATCCGAATATTGGTATTCGTCTGGCATCAAGGATATCTATCGGCAGTATTATATAAGCAAGTGTTGAGAATATCAGCATCTTGTCTTTCTTTGTCGTATCCTTGCTTCTCATCACATAGTACAAAAGCAACACTGGACGGGTGGTTGCTCTTCCTGCTTTTCTTGCAAAATCACTGATTCTTTCCCAAAAGGCAGCATAGTTAATTATACTTGTTCTCATAATCTTCAATTTTTATGTTTATACTCTTATAGAGTGTTTGAATTGCATTATTCTATCATTTGAACGTACCTCTTTAGTAAATCTCCCCAGTTTCCAAATAATATGTAATGGTGTCCCCCTGTTCAGTTATACATTTAGCAAAAGGACTCAGCAGTGATGACGGTACTATAACCTTGTACTTACTGGGAATAATCTGATGATAGCGTCCTCTGAGTCCAATAAGGGACATTGACGAGTCTTTACCTGGTGTTTGTCTTCGTGTGTATATATATCTGCCGTTAGCTCTTCCTCCTTCGTAATTTATACCACGAATTCCGTCTGTATAGGAATATATGTTATATCCGAGAGATAGTAATGGCAATGCTGCAATCATCAGCAATGCGAGGAACGATGCAAAGACCTTCTTCGACTTCACCATCATATATATACATACGGAGGCTCCGATGACAGCATATGTGGCGAGCAATACAACATGACCATTATCTGCCTCGAACTGAGACCGGTGGAATAAGCACAGAGCACCTGCTAGAAGGGCATACTCAGTCCAATGTGGATTACGCTTCACATGCCGGTTGATGAAGAAATATGCTGCAACTGGTATCGCTACCAATGAGTACTTCGATAACGTTATTTCCATCATGATACCAGCCAAGAGGGCAATGAAAGAAAGTATTCCCAAAGCGATGAGCAGTTGTCCTACCTTATCCTTAAAGATTGCCAGGCATGCAATATCGTACCATCGATAGCCTTTGCGAACAGTCTGCTTTCGAATAGCTTGGTATAAATAGACGATAACTGGCATCAGCCATACCCAGAGGAATATGCCGTTTAAAATATTCTCTCCGCATGTATTCTTTTCTATCATGTCAGGAACAGGGTCATACATTCCCAAAATGATGGCAGGATATTCTGCCATGCGAAACATCGTATTATTGAAAATGCCAGTGCAATAATAGACTCCAAACAGGATAGAGAATCCAAGTATTGGCAAGAAACTCCACCTCTCTTTGCGATATAGCAATATAACACCGTTAAGGCGAAGCAGGAAGGCTATGTCCAGTATCATGAATGGCCAACACTCTACAAAAACAACAGTGTGGTTGATACAGAACAACACCACGAGCAACAGTAAAATGTCTGTCACATAAAAAATTTTTCTCAATGTATTCATATTATTGACTCCTACAATTTGAATTCGATTAAGATCCCCGATTTTTTTCATTTTCCTTATATAATCTATATTACATCTTTCATGACTATAGAGTATAAAAAGTAACCATTTCTATCATATAAATACAAAAATGCCCCTCAACTGTTTTTGAGAGGCATCTTCATCTGTTATATACAAAGACTTCGCTATTCTATCTCCACAATGATGGCAGTATAGTTGTCACCGGCCTTCTCCGCACAGATAGCACGATATTTCTCCGCTACCAGTTGCAAGTCCTTAGTGCATTGTAATATGTGAAGCAATGTGTTATCATCTATTGCTCTGTACAGGCCGTCTGTGCAGAGCAATAGACGGTCAAGAGGCTGTAACACTACAATCTTAATCTCCGGGACAGCATCTTCCGGACGACGTGTATAGAAAGACCTGCTAATATACGGCAAACTGATGGTGCTTGATTCAATATGGTCAATCGTACGATACTTGACATTACCATTGGCATCAATGATATAGCAACGGCTGTCGCCAGCGTGAGCAATATGAGCCGTCCATCCCTCTACACTCGCCATAACCAGTGTCGTTCCCATATGATAGTAACCGGATGCCTCATCAATGGCCCGGCTTGCGACTTTGGCCGCATCCTCTATCTTTTGTTCGGAATCCACGATGTCATGATGTTCCTGCCAATAAGCGGAAAACGTATCGCACACAGTCTTACTTGCGACCTCTCCACAAGAATGACCACCCATGCCATCGCATACTACAAACAATGTACGCTTGTCCGCAATTTCTACAATATTGAGACTGTCCTCATTTTTCATGCGAGGTCCTTTCTCTGAAAACTTAACGTATCTCATTTCTTTTTACTCAATTCTTTAATAACTTCCTTACGTTCGAGAAAGACATTCATAGGGATCGGCTCCACGCCATTTTTCTCGGTCATGTACTTATACACCGCATTCAGCATCCTCATAATTTTGTCGGTCGTAAGTCCTTTGTCCTTTCTGTACCCACAGATGGGTGGCGGAGCAATACCTTTGTCTGCAGCATAGAACACCCAATAGGTGCAGAGTGCAATATCTGTCCGATGAAGTCCCATGGCGCACGCAATATAGAATCGTCCATTATCAATCAGCCTGCAAAACTCAGGGAACAACTCTACCATCTTTGCGACCCACACATCTTCGTATGCTACAGGATACTTAAAATAACTGATACCACTACGCTCGCATAACTCACTATAAAAGTCCGATGAATAGTCTGCCCGCAAGTCTATAACTTGGCTAATACCCGATTCTACCAACGTTTTCCAAGCATGAAGCTGACGAGTGGATGAAAGTGTTCTTCCTCGGAAACCGCCATATACCTGTGCCAAGTCAGGAATCTCCGTTGCAAGAATCCTCTCTACGTCCAGACCATCTGCTCTTGTATTAAAAGGCACAGCATACTTGTCCAGTGCAATTTCTTCTGTTGTCTTACCCTGAGCGGTCCTTCCAACAGCCTTACTTACGTGCCATCCCTCACAGAACAAGCACTTATAAGTAGTAAATGGATAACCATATCTCTTTGACATATCGGAAGCCGCCTTCTCAGCCATTGCTTTGCTGGAATAGGCAATCTTGGACTTCCCGTCACTCCTTCTTGCATGGGCATAGAAAGAAAACGCACCCCAAGCAGACCTTGTTGCAATTAAGTTGCGAAACCATTCCGGTCGGCTCAACTGATCTTTGAGCCAACAACCAATAAATCTGATTTTTATTTTCTTCATTTTTGCTGTCTTACCGTTTATGTTATAAGAGAGCAGAAGGTAATCACAAATCTATCACTATATATCCTAGGAATCACCCTGTTATACCCTAATTTAAATAATTTATTCTTCATCAATATCTTCAGCCCACTTCGGCACTTTTTTTATCAGTATGGTCAATAGAGTTTCTTCATCTCTAAGAGCCGTTAGAATCTCTTGCGTGCCGCATCACGCTGCTATACTCTCTGCACCATAAGAGTTAGGATAGTTCACTGCTGCCAGTTCCAAATAACGTCTGTCCTCGTAACCACTAACACCGATGTTCGAAATCTTCAAGATGAGATGTGACAATCCGATATGCAAATCCGTCACATCTTCCCGTTCATATACCACGGGAAAATTCCCTCGCTCAGGCAGCTTCTCCTCAGCCTGCTTGCGCAAACCGACAATCATCTTGTGTAATAATTCTTCCAAAGACATGTTTTTCTGGCTTATTTTCAATGTAAAGGTAATGAAATGTTTTCATATTAACGACTTTTACTTGAAAAAGTTTGCTTATTACATCTTATTTCTTCCTTCTTACATCCTACATCTCACATCACCACCACCTTATATGCATAGAGCTTATCTTCCTCTGCCTTTCTGATGAGCACATACGTCGTACCGGAAGCTATTACACGCAGTTTGTTACCTTCTGCTCTCACAACTACCCCGTCTGTGAAAATTATACTGTCACCGTCATCAAATTCCATGTATGAACCCGGATTTGACAAACGGATTACCTTTGACTGCAGTTTATAGTACGTGAACGCCCCCATCTTCGTCATCACGGTAAGCGCATTTGTTGTCAGTCCCATGATATACCAGTTGTATCTGTGCTGGTATCCGAAACCATTCGACCACAGCGTGAGCATTGTACCGTATTGTGAGTAGAATCCGTACGTCATCGTGTTAAAACCATACGTAAAGTATTTGTCATAACCGGTGTAGGTATAGTCATCATTGAATACCAGCAGTTCGTAATAGCCAGACTCTCTCCTGCCCCACAACCAACCGCCCGTCAGTGTCGCCTCTTCTTCCAGTTCGGACTTCTCCACGAATGTTATGCTTTCAATCTGTGACAGAAAGATATCCTGCTCTGTTCCGTCATTATAGTGAACCCTCATGGCATTCTGTGCCATAAGGGAAACACTACAAAGCAGCATTGCGAAGATACTGTTGATACTTTTCATGTTTTTGTTTTGTTTGCTAATCACATTGGCTCATCCATGAGGATGCCTTTCTGCATACTTTATGTCCTCTGCAAGTTTCTCCACTTTTTGCATCAGTTCATATACTAACCCATCTTCCTGAAGCTGTGCCAGGATATTCTGTTTAGTGCCGCATCCCAACACACTCTCTGCTCCGTAGGGATAGGGGTCATTGACTCCAGCTATTTCCAGATAGCGTTCATTCTCACTGTCTTTCAAATGTGTCACCTTGAGAATCAGATGCGACAACCCTATATTCATCCCAAAAACGGTTTCACGCACATACACTTCAGGAAACTCGCCTTTCTCCGGCACCTTTTGCTCCACCAACCTGCGCAACATGATAATCATTCTCTTAAGGAGTTCATATATCTTATCACCATCTTTCGACTCCACTTCGTCAAAGGCCTCATCTGCCATTGCCGTATATCGTGCATGACGCATTTCGGAGGACATTGCAGTGCAGCTTTCCACATCTTTCTTGAAACTGTCCAAACGCGAGAAGAAATTCATACGAGTACTTGCGTCCTTTGCCATACATGCCATCGTATCATGTGCCGTGGCAGAAAAGTTACGGGCATTGCGTATAGAAAGAGTGAACGCTATCTCCACTGCATCCTGATTGGCTCCCATGTATGTGAACGTCCAGCCTTCTCCTTTGAGTTCCTCCACCAGTTTCTTGACAGCGGCACCCGTGTATTCCACAGAAGCATTCTCCAGGCCATCTGTGATGATGGTGACCACGACCACCGCATCCTCTATCTTGCTCACATGCTGACGCATTGAGGTCAACGTAAAGCCCATGGCATCATACAATGGTGTGCAGCAACAGGGTTGATACTCAACCATCGTCAGCGGCCGTGTATTGGCTACCGGCACCTTGTCGAACACGTATCTCTTATCGCAGTTGCAGAAGGTCAGTAACGACACGAAGTGTTCCTGAGTGTCTGCAAATCTCTCCTGTGCCTTCTTTATTCCGGCCAGTGTTTCATTAAAACCGTCAACAGCAGCTTTACGTATGCTTTCCATTGATCCGCTCTTATCCAGGATAATTACATTAAACACCTGTGTCTTTGCCTGTTTTGTCTCATTCTTTTCCATAGCACTTCTTGTTTTAATCGTTAATATTATTTTCTTCCTCCTTGGACATTAGTACAGCAACAAACTGATTATTCCTTTCAGAGATTCCGAGCAGTCCCTTTTTCCCTTCGACAACGACACGGAAATATGTATAATATTCTCCTTCAAGTTCTTTACGGAATGCCATCACCAGTTCATCGTATTCTACACGTGTGACATTTTTTTCTTCCATTAAGTCATAAATGCCGCATTTTCCGTCTTTATAGACCACCACATAACGGTCGTCCATACTCTGCATTGTCATGCTATCCAATTCCTCGAAGGGTATTTGAGGGACAAGAGGATTATCCAACTCCGCACATGATATGGTGTCCACCACTTCCACGGTCTGCGCATTAATCGTCAAGGCAAAAAGCCATGTTAGAATCATAAGTATCTTTTTCATATCCTAAAGTTTTTCCATATTCCTGTTTTAATCCCTGTTTACACCCGATGTCTCTCCAGCTAAGATTTGGATACGCTGAATATCTCTTCCTGATAACGGGAGACTGCTGACGTTTCGGTGGTAATACAACAGCCACTTCGCTCCTCTCTTGTTCAGGCAGGCCTTTTCATCTGCTTTCAGAAAATAGTGAGCAGCCAGATGCTCATCTTTCATACCCTCATCTTCCCATCCCATGTACTCCTTTGCAAGAATTAGATTTACAATGGGCATTTCTTCCGACAAGGTCTTAAGTCTTTCCATATCCATGGTTTTTGATGCCCCCCATTCTTGGAAGCATAACAAAAATTTGGCAAAGGAGCTACCTTCTGTTGCTGCCTGTTCTATCAAGCGACGCCCGCCAATAGTATCACCGCTCTCTATCGCCATAATGCCCTGCACAGTATAGCCGTCAGCAGAACCGTCTGTCAACATCTGCTCACACAATGACTGGGCTTCTTCTATTTTGTTATTCTCAAACCTCCCAATAGCCTCAAAAATAAGCCTGAAATCAGACCCTTCCGGCATTTCATGCAAATAGTCTTCCATACGATTGATACCTCCGAACTCATCAGCCTGAGATGCCATACAAAGCATTCCCATAAAGTCCCTATCCACGCCTTTCCCGTCACGATAGCAGTCAGCAAGTTTCAAGAACGCCTGACCGTCACCCCAACGGGCTTGTTCCAACAAGGAGACAAACTCGTCATCTATTAAAGCAGGAGTATCATCCACGAAGGCCTCATCTACCAACTGTTGACTTGTACAGCCAGCCAAAGCTGCCATGGCTGTCACTAACACACTTACAAAAACATACTTTTTCATACGACACTTTTTTTTATATTTCCCATTTACTAATCCTCTGACAATTCAGCAAGGTCATTTCTGTATATGGTACGTATCATGCCCAACATATCAAGTGAATAACGCAAGTTCTTCTCTAACGCCTCTTCGTCGGTATAGAAAAACTCACATGTGGCAGTCACCGTCTTAAAGGTCTGGTCAATGTACACCTTTGCGAGTTTCAGTTCACGTGTCATCTTGTTGCATACTGCCAGCACAAGCGTTTCCTTACCTTCGTCAATCTCATTAAACTGCGGAAACACCATAGAGACATATTGTTCATCTTCATCACCAACCATCGCATAAATGGTCTTCATCTGATAGCGCAACATGATATCGCCATCATCATCCACCTTTGGTGAACACCCCATCTTTTCAAGAGTTGACATTATCATTTCTCTCTTCTTCATAACTATATTTTCTTCTTTTTGGCGGGTTGTTTTTATCTTTGAAATTATCTTCTTCACATTGTCAAGGAATGACCTGATTATGCTCTTCTTCATCACTAATCCTCCTCATGTTTAACTGTTATGCCACTTCTCCCTCGCCATCTGTATCTGTATCGAGGTCTGTCACATCGGTTTCTGTCTCATTGTCATCATTTAAGTCCGCCATCAACCTACGAAGAAAGTATAAACCGGCATCCAAATGAATAATCATTCTGCTTATCACCTGCTTCAGATCTTCACCACCGAACAACTCGCGTTCATAAGACAGCCACATACTGTCATTGAATACATTTGCCTTGACATATTTCAGTGTACTGTTGATTTTGTCCATAATCTGGTAGAAACACACATCGTTCTCATCTTCCATTTCCATCACTGCCGGCAGCGTAATGTTCAGAAAATCCTCATCTTCCTCTGTGTGTATGTAAAGGTAGTTCCTGCCCTCATACTGGAAGCCATATGCGTTCCCTCCCATTTCCTCCAACTCAAAACCCAACTCTCTGAGTGCTTCTAAAATCTTCTCTTTCATAATCGTAACAATTAAAATTATTTTTCACTTTTTCAACAAAACCCGATTGCGACCTGCTTACGGCCCTCATCCTTTGGCGAGAATTCACTGCGTACGCGTTCAAACTCCCTGAGCTCACGGCTGCTGACTGACGGAGACTTATGCGAGATGGAGTCCTCCAGCAACGATTGCGTGATCACCTTATAGGGTTTGTCCTTCTCCCGGATACTGGCATTGAACATCTTTCTGGAGGCCATCTTCACGATGTAACTGATGTCACTGCAATTATAGCCCTGGGTCAAATCTGCAAGGCGTCCGAAATCAATATCCTCTGCTGCCGGCAATTTCGACAGTTCCAAACGGAACAGACTCTCACGTGCTCGTACATCAGGCATATCCACATAGATAATCTCATCAATACGTCCTGTCCTCAGGACTGCCTTGTCTATACGCTCAGGGTGGTTTGTGGCAGCCAGCACATATATACCTTTCTCTGCAGCGTTGTTCAGCATACACAAGAACTCATTTACCTCACCATTCTGATAGTTACGGTCATCATTGGAACGCTGTGGCACCATGGCATCAAACTCATCAAAAAAGATGATTGTCGGAGCCTTACGCTCTGCCTTGCGAAACACCTCACCGATTTTCTCCTGCGTACCATGTACAAGGGTTGATGCTAGGTCATCGGGCACAACTTTGATGAAGCTGATGCCCACTTCATCGGCAATCTTCTCTGCGAAGAACGTTTTACCACATCCTGCGGGACCATAAAACAGGAGACTGGGAGGAGTGATACCATATGCCTTGGCACATTCCTGGTTGTTCAGCACATTAATGAATCCTTCCGTCACCATCTGTTTCAGTTCCTCCATCCCGGCCACATCTCCAAATCCGTTGCTACGCTTGGGGGCAGACTTCTTTGACTTTGTCTGTGCTGCACTTCTCTTTGGAGCCGTTTCCTCTTCTTTCTCAACCACCTTACCTGTTGTCAACTTGCGCAGCCATTCCTTTTCTGCATTTTTCTTTTCGCTCATATCTGCCTCCTTTCTTTTTATTTGTTCATGATTAAAGAGTATAACAAATAACCATTTCTATCACGGAAAAACAAAAAACTCCCCAAAACTGAGAAGCAAGAAGTGACGGGAATGAAGTGGACTTCTAAATCCTATGAGTTATGTATTATCTTGGAGGATGCATATTTTTTTCGGAAATCTATCCGCGTTCTGTCATTTTCTTGTAATCATAAAAATGTCTTCGTTGGTTTGCCTGTTTACGATACCTTTTCTTTTGGTCGTCAAGATGCATATCCGTGAATTTGGTAAGAAGGTTCGCGAAACAATCGATATAAGCATATATAGATGTTTCTGTATTTCCTGTCACCCCCATTCCTTGGTCATCATACCAATGACTATCGGGAAACAGCTGCCACTTGACAAGTGCCAGGCCATCTGTGAATTGGATAATTTCAAACTCATGTTCAACCTTCAGCAGATAAGCATTTCTAATGTTAGCCAAGTGGCATATGCCCTCAAAGTCTATGTCCTCTTTATTTATTAGAGTAAAACGCCCTTCCGCATCCACAAGGTCATAGACAAGTTGACGCTGTGTGTTAACTAACAGGCGTTCTCTATTGTCGTTCCATTTTTTGTGGTACATCAACAGCATACCTTCTGATAATGGGTATGTAAGATACTCTGTGCACTTTACTGAGCTTTCCATCATACGCACATACCGTTCTGTTCTTGGAGAGCAAAAGACGTCTTCCATAGTTTTATGCAGGGTTACATCTTCTTTCTTCATCTATTTGAAATAATGTAAATTGTTGTAATTGAACATTGTCAACTCAGACCTCACATCATCCAACGTTTTTATTCGGATGGGAATCTCTTCCAGTCCATATCTTTCAATGCAATATCTCAAGCGAACGGAAAACTTCTCCATTTCCATATCTATTTCTTCTTTTGTCGCAGTGATGTTGTATTCAACAGCTTCCTGCAGCTCAGAGATTATCATTCCGGAGAACAGACCATGTAATCCATACCGCTCCGCAAACATGTCGGCATGACACCAGATTCCGATACATATCTTGTCACGAAGGAACTGAACATGTTTGTCGGTTATGAGAAAACGATTATACTTCCCGTTTCTGTTAGGAACGGAGAACAAACCATACTGATTTCCATGCCCAAGCATCATAATCACATTATCAGCACATATCTCACGTCGAACAGCACCATTGGTACTTGTTTCTGTGATTCGCAATGATACATCCTCCCGCAATTCATACAATTGCGAAAGGAATCTGGTAGTCGGATCGTTTGCATGTATAACTGTCATACTTTGGTTTCACTTTCTATGCCTTACATCTTTGCTAATTTCACCATTTTTTCTGCTTCATCGCGCATTTTTTCCAAGTCTTTATGGTCGCTGACCGCCTGAAACTTCACAATTCTCCTCCCTTCTGTATCAATGAAGCCATATATTTCAATTTCCACATCGGATGTTATACCGAAGCCATCATCATCCATATAGTATCTACCATCCGGATTAAGTTGCCAGTCCACTTGTGCCACCCCGTTTCTGTAACTTCGAATGAACGACGGGAAATGAAACGATAACTTTCTTGCTCTCATTACGACATTCTCTGGCAAATTCTTCAAGGAATCCCAATCAATATCATCTTTTGTTATTGTCACCAGCTTCTCATCGTCGTCCATAAACTCAAAAGCTGTTCTCGTATTATGATTCATCACCATCCAGGGCTTATACCATCCCCAGAAATCTTTGTGTAATACAGCCATACCTTCTCCCAAATCCCTATATTGATATACATATGTCTTGTATGTGTCGGTCTGTAGCAACTCATAGAGTTTTTCTTCAAATCTCTTGGCGCCACCCATCTTACTCAATTTCTTGTAAATGCTCATAATCACCTCCTTCTGTTATCAGGACATATTAGAACCACGCCCTAAAATCATACTCTATTCCTTTCTGCTCGCACCATTGCCAGATGTAGAAGTCAGCACTGTCTTTATGATGATGAAAACGATCGTATATAGCTTTTACCAAACCTTTACCGTTCTTTGTACCTGTCCTGAGCATCAGCTTTTTCGTATTCTCTTCGTCCCAGATATAATTATGCTCAACCTCGCCGTGTCGGTTATACTCATAGTCAGTCTCACTCCCCCAATAGTAGTGATTCATGCCGCAACACCCATCTTCGTAAACAAAGTCAATTATGTCACCAACCTTCGTTCCCGTCTCATACAGTATTACGGAGTAATGCTCATGCTTCGGTTTATAACCATAGTATTTCTTGTGTCCCATACTCAGTTGTTTTTAAAGCCGCCAACTACACAAATCGCAATTTTCCCGTCCTGTGGACTGTCGTTCTTCCCTATACCCCAAACGGCTTCCACTCCTTTTTGTTTATCAAATATTTCGCCAAGTGATGACATCTCATCCAACATCATTTCTGATTCCTTATTGAGCAACAGTTTTACAGCCAGATGAGTTAGTTTCGCATCAGAATGCGCTTTATTCATATCATCAATAGCTGTTTGCAGGCACTCCTTCATTTCTTTGGCATAACACACTACTCGCTGCCCATCCGTGAAGTCGCAATCCTCCCTGATAGCTTTGATGTCGCCAGCATCAATGCCAATCAGTCCAGGCTCAGCTATGAGATCCTTCAGAATCATCTTTTCCACGCTCTTCTTGCTCATTACGCTATTTTCAATGACACCCTCCTGTGCCAAACCGAAGAGACTTGGGTCGCAAAGTATGCGAATGTTGGCTTCAAGGAACATATAGGCATCGAAGAACGCCTTGAGTTCTTTTTCCAACCAATCTGCTTTCACCTCTTTTACACCTCTAAGCGAATAGCCGGGCGAAGAGAAGTAGGGAATGCCTTCGTTCCAGTCACCGTAGTAGTTCTTGTGAAACCCGCCTACCACATCAAGAGCCATTTCCAGGATGTTCTTGTCCATACTTATCTCATTCGAATCCACGACGTATGTCAGGAACACGAAGCTCTGGTCCTTCACCTCCATGGAAAGCAACATCTGGATATGCTCATACTCAAACTCATAGAAGGTATGGCTTTCCTTTAATTCGATACCAAGGCTTTGGAAAGCCCCTTGCATCTTGTTCAGGACTCTCTTGCTCATACTACTCTGCTTTTAGTTCGTTTGGTGTGTACTCAGGAAACCAGTTGTCCAATATCGTATCCACCTTTGCCTCCATCTCCGGTGTGATGTTTTTTCTCATCTTCTGGTATGTTACTGATAACGAAGCTATTTCATCGAGCCACCCAAATATCGGTATTCGTCTGGCATCAAGGATATCTATCGGCAGTATTATATAAGCAAGTGTTGAGAATATCAGCATCTTGTCTTTCTTTGTCGTATCCTTGCTTCTCATCACATAGTACAAAAGCAACATCGGGCGCACACTCACTCGTCCTGCCTTCGTTGCATAATCTCTCAGCCTACCCCACAGAGCGCTGTAATTGATGATGTTGTCCCTTTCCATAGTTTTGTTTATTATATATTAAATTTTAAACACATTTTCCTTATTACATCTTCTTCCTTCAACTTTTGTCTTTAGTTTTCTGTCTATCTTATATCTCTATGATTAGAGAGTGTAAAAGGTTAACATTTCTATCATAAAAAAACAAAATGCCCCTCAAATATTTTTGAGAGGCACTCCATCGATGGCTGTAAACGGCTCTGTTATTCCATCTCAACAATAATGGCTGTGTAGTTATCACCGGCTTTCTCTTCACATATTGCGCGATATTCGTCTGCCACCTGTTCCAAGTCTTTGGAGCATTGCAAAGTATGGAGCAATCTATCATCTTCTATAGCATTATACAAGCCGTCCGTGCAGAGCAAGATACGGTCATGAGGCTGTAGTTCTACAACCTTAATCTCAGAGACAGCATCTTCCGGACGACGTGTAAAGAACGACCTGCTGATGTATGGCAGACTGATAGGACTGGATTCAATATGATCAATCGTACGGTACCTGACATTACCTTCGGCATCAATGATATAGCAGCGGCTGTCACCAGCATGGGCAATATGGGCGACAAAGCCTTCAATGCTGGCCATCACAAGAGTCGTACCCATCTGATAATAGCCGGATTTCCCGTCAAGGGTTTTACTTGCCGACTTTGTTGCATCCTCTATCTTCTGCACGGAGTCCGCTGTTTCCGGATGCTCCTGCCAATAAGCAGAAAACGAGTCGCACACCGTCTTACTGGCAACCTCCCCACAAGAATGCCCGCCCATACCATCACATACCACGAACAATATACGTTTATCCGCAATCTCTGTAATATTGAGGCTATCCTCATTGTTCATGCGAGGGCCTCTCTCTGAAAACTTAATGTATCTCATATTTCTGCATCACATGTAAATGGTACGATTCACAAAAATGTTATTGAACACACCACAATCCACGTTCCGTCAGACAGTGTTTAATCCGACTGTAGGGAACGGTAAAATGAAACGTACCCGCAGCGAAACAACAGATGGCATAGGGTTGGAAGGAGAACACGACGCCATCTTCTGAGAGTCCCGGCGTTGGCAGAGTGAACTCGCCCGTCCTGTTCCCATCCTCATCCCGAACGGCTACACCGTCCATGATGTTGGGCTGCCATTCCTTATATTGGTGCGTCTTCTCTGCTTCTTCCTGCAAGATGGACAAGATTTCTTCCATGCATTCCGGCTTGAAGAGGTAGTCGCAGTCTATCTCCTGCTGATGCACGTGATCATATGAAACCAGACGCTCCGTGTAATAGCCGTGTATACCGGCATTAAAATCATTGGTATATTCCTGATATGTCACGTATCGGTTGTTGCAAACGACGGCCTGCAGATTCAAGTCGGAAAACAGGTCGGTCGGATAGTCCTCATCATTCGTGCCGTATTCTGCTTTTTTTATTGCAAAATATATGCTCGCAATAAACCGGGCAATTTTCTCGTTGTCATTCACATTGCCTTTGTAGGCCCAACCGCCATAGGGCCGTTTCGAATACTTGAGACTTATCGTCGTGACATACGGCAAGTCCTCGTCCAACGCTTGCGAACGCTCTATGAGCTTGACCAGCCATTGCCTGATGGCGTCGGAA
>JAEEZX010000001.1 GCA_016292045.1 Bacteroidaceae bacterium
CACAATGCCCCATTATGGTGCTCCCCTTGGGGAGTTAGAGGGGGTCGCTTATGCAACTCACAGAACATTTTACTTTAGAAGAGATGCTCCGCTCTGAGACAGCAACAAAGAAGGGCATCGAGAACCGCATCACAGCGGAAGAAGTGAACAACCTCCAGAAGCTCTGCCAGAAGGTCCTTGAACCTCTCAGGGCACATTTCGGCAAGCCGATAAGGATAAACAGCGGTTTCCGCTGCAAGGCACTCAACGATGCCGTAGGAGGCGCAAAGAACAGCTACCATACGAAAGGCCGCGCTGCAGACATCCCATTCGTTCCAGGCTACTACGCTTTCTTGCGCGACAACGTGAAAACAACGGAACTGATAAATGAAGGGAGTTGGATTCATGTCGCCCTTTAAGCGGCTTCGCCTAAATGATAAATGATATTTCAGTTGACGAGTCGTTAGTAGACGAGTTGACAAGTTGTTACTTTGGGGGTTTACTTTAAAAGGGCATCAACCTGACGATAGCGCGACAACGCTTCATAATTCTCATCTGTCAGCTCCGTGTTCATAGTATTACTCCCTCTTTGTTTATGTTATTCTGGAACGGAGTCAGGAAAGGCCGGTTTTCCCACTCCTTGCGCGGCATGATAAGTGTGCTGATGACGATACCTGTTTCCAGTTCGATTTCATAAAACGGAGCAATAATGCTATCCTTGTCGTTGTAGCTAAGTTTGTCTGCATCCACCAGCACAAGCAGGTCAATATCTGAGTCAGGACGCGCTTCGCCACGAGCCTCAGATCCATAAAGTATAGTCTGCACGCGAGGCAACATCTTATGTGCTTCCTGCCTGATTCTTTCAACCACTTCTACTCGCCTCATCTTTTGTGAAGTTGCTTTTCCACCGCAAAGATATATAAAAAAGTTGACAAGTAGACAAGTAGACAAGTAGACATGTTGTTACTTTTGGAAAAATGATAGAAAATTATAGGTTATAGAGATATTTTTTCAAATTGTCTGTTGTAATGGCACATGAAAAGTTCTGAAACCAGCAGAAAAGTTGTGTTCACACAATCCTTTGCTTGCTCCTTGTTTGCATATCCTGCTCCGTTATTACATAGCTGTTCATTCCTGACACCTGACATCCTGACATTCGTAAAAATATTGTACATTTGAAAAATCGGTACCCTAATGACATCGGGCAGCGATATTTACGAGATAACTAGAGAGAAATATTTTCCTAGGCAAGAAAAAAGTTTTTCATAGTATAAGCGCAAAAAGGAATCGGTTTTAAGGACGTAAAATTTCTTTAAAGGTATATGTTGTATCCTATTGCAATTAAGAAAAAGGACACAAAAATCCTTTCTGTGGTCTTGAAACCTGAAACTTGAAACTGTTATAGTTATGTTTTTTCCGTAAAATATTGTTTCTTAAAATAGTCTATTGCACGTTTCAAAGGTATAAGGTCGTTTTCAATGATATCGTAAACGGCTTCTGGATCAACCTCAAAATAATGATGTGCTATCACATCACGTACTCCCATAACTCCTTTCCAATCTATGGAGGGATAAGTGGGCAACAGCTTTTTATCAGTAAGCTTGTCGAGGGTCTTAACGCTTTCTCCCAATGCAATCAACACCATACAGGCAGCATCCAGTTTTTCCATTCCGCCAGGTGATGTGAGATAGTCATCAACAGAATGGATACCTTTAGAACGCTCCAACAATTTAGATATTGCTGAATCTATATTGTTCAAGGTTTCATAGACCAATACGATATTTTCAGTAGATCCGTATTCCATACTTTAGAATTTGATTTTTGAAGATAGCATTCATGCTGCTCCTCATACGAACCACATCAACATCGCATCCCAACAACTCCTGCAAATAACTTTTTACACCAGCCTGCTTGAACAAGTTGGGGCTCATCTCCACGCATACATCAACATCGCTCCCCTCTCGCTGCTCATTTTTGGCAAGCGAGCCAAAAAGAAGCATGGAACTTACTCCATAGTGATCACGAAGATATTCACGAGTGGACCTCAGTTTTTCTATTGTATACGCTTTTTCTAACATGCTCTTAGAACATCTTTTTCGTTGCAAAGGTACACTTTTTTCTCTAAATTGCAAAATTTTGTATTTAGATTTTAACAAAAACCGGAAAAAACCTTTCGCATAGCGTCCATTGCTTGCTCCTTGTTTGCATATACGAACGACGGCGAAACGAGTGCTTCCCGTAGCGTAGCCGTGAACGCGGCCATGACGCTGACTGCCAGCTTCACCCTCAACGGTGGTGGTAGCAGCGACGGAGAAGGAGCGGGAGAGTGAGAAATGGCGCCCAAAAAATATTCAGAATAATCGGAGTAATCTGAATAATCGGAGTATTCGGAGGGCGCCTCTTTAAAGTTTAGAGGTAAGAAGTAAAAAGTAAGAGAAAAGACGCTGAAAAAAATCAGCGCCTTTTCGTGTATGAAGTAAGAACTTCTGTTAGAACATCTTGTCGGGATACTGGCCGGCATCGTGAAGAGCCTTCAGCTTGGCAACAACCTCGGGACGGTCCTCGGGATATGTCACACCAAACCACTTGCTCGTGGTGTCGAGCACCTCACAGGTGGCCTGACCCGTGTTGATGAGATGGTCCACCATCAGAGGAATGAAGAACTCACTCTTGGGGTTGGCCTGATTCTTCGGGTCCTTCAGGAAGTTCTTGAAATACTCCTCGGAATACTCGAAGTAGTCGGGAGTGAAGCCCCAGAAGTTCATAGACACGGGAGTGGTGTCGGGAATGCTTACCCACTGGTCGTTATCGTCGAGATACTGAACAACGCCGTTGTGACGCTCTATCTTGGTGCGCTCCACAACAGAGGTCAAGTGATGTGTCTTCTCGTCGTTCTCGCAGATGCCGCGACTTACGGTGCCGCTCTCGGAGAGAGTGTTGTCAACGCGGAAGCCTACCATAGCGTACTTGCCCTTGCTGCCCTCGGGGAGCTCGCTGAGGAACTTGGCCATCACCTTGAAGGCGTCGCGATCGTAGAAGTCGTCGCAGTTGAGCACAGCGAAGGGTTCCTTGATGACATCCTTGCCCATGAGCACAGCGTGGTTCGTGCCCCAGGGCTTCTGACGGCCTTCGGGCACGGTGAAGCCCTCGGGAAGTGCGTCGAGAGACTGGAAGCAGAGCTCGCAGGGGATGTGGCCCTCGTACTTGGAGAGGATCTGCTTGCGGAAGAGTTCCTCGAAGTCGCGGCGAATCACCCATACAATCTTGCCGAAGCCAGCCTGTATGGCGTCGTAGATACTGTAGTCCATGATGCTCTGGCCCTGAGGACCGAGAGTGTCGAGCTGCTTCAGACCGCCGTAACGGCTGCCCATGCCGGCAGCGAGAAGAAATAATGTCGGTTTCATAATGAATTAAATTTAAAAGGTTAATATTTAGTTGTCATACTCTTGCCATGATTTAATCTGGAGATCCTTCTCCTGAAGCGTGGTGAACGCCTCGATGAAGGCGCTTGCCAGGCGTGCGTTAGTAATAAGAGGTATGTTGTGGTCGATGGCGCCGCGACGTATCTTATAACCGTTGGTCAGCTCGCGCTTGGTGTGATTCTTGGGCACGTTGATGACGAGGTCGAAAGCATGGTCGGCAATCATCTCCATCACACCCTTGCGGCCGGGATGCTTCTCATCGGGCCATGACACCGTGAGAGCCTTCACACCGTTGTCGGCAAGGAAGCGTGCCGTGCCTTCGCTGGCGTAAATCTTGTAGCCTGCCTTCTGGAGAGCGCGTGCGCTGTCGAGGAGAGCCACCTTCTGCTTGGTGTCGCCGCTGGAAATCATGATACCCTTATCCTTGGAAGGAATCTTGTAGCCGGTGGCAATCATGGCATTGAGGAGAGCCTCTTCGAAGCTGTCGCCCAGGCAACCCACCTCACCCGTGGACGACATGTCGACACCCAGCACGGGGTCGGCATTCTGCAAGCGGGCGAAGGAGAACTGGGAGGCCTTGACACCCATGCGGTCGATATCGAAGGCAGAGCGGTCGGGCTTCTCGTAGGGAGCGTCGAGCATGATTCTCGTGGCCGTCTCGATGAAGTTGCGCTTGAGCACCTTGGAGACAAACGGGAACGAACGCGAAGCACGCAGGTTGCACTCGATGACCTTCACCTCGCGGCCCTTTGCCAGGAACTGGATGTTGAAGGGACCCGAGATGTTGAGCTCCTTGGCGATGGCGCGGCTGATCTTCTTGATCTGGCGCATCGTGGCGAAGGTGATATGCTGAGCGGGGAAGCACATCGTGGCATCGCCGCTGTGGACACCGGCATACTCGATATGCTCGGAGATGGCGTATTCGACAACCTCGCCTGCACGGGCAACAGCGTCGAACTCAATCTCGTTGGTCTCCTGCATGAACTGGGAGATGACCACAGGATATTCCTTGGACACCTCGGAAGCGGCGGCGAGGAAGCGCTTGAGCTCGTCGTCGTCGTAGCATACGTTCATCGCAGCGCCGGAGAGCACGTAGGAAGGACGCACGAGGACGGGATAGCCCACCTTGTCGATGAACTTCTTCACATCCTCCATAGACGTCAGGGCGCTCCACTCAGGCTGCAGGATGCCCAGCTGGTCGAGCATTGCGGAGAACTTGGAACGGTTTTCTGCGCGGTCGATAGACACGGGCGACGTGCCGAGGATGGGCACAGACTGGCGATAGAGCTTCATCGCGAGGTTGTTGGGTATCTGACCGCCCACGCTGACGATGACGCCCTTGGGCTGCTCAAGGTCGATGACGTCGAGCACGCGCTCGAAGGAGAGCTCGTCGAAGTAGAGACGGTCGCACATATCGTAGTCGGTGGACACAGTCTCCGGATTGTAGTTTATCATGATGGACTTGTAGCCCAGCTTGCGTGCCGTCTGTATGGCGTTGACGGAACACCAGTCGAACTCAACGCTCGAACCGATGCGATAAGCACCGCTGCCGAGCACAACGACGCTCTTCTCGTTCTTGTAGTAGTTGATGTCGTAGCCCTCCACCGCGTACGTCATATAGAGGTAGTTGGTGAGGTCGGGATGCTCGGAAGCAACCGTCGGGATGCGCTTCACGGCGGGGAGGATGCCCATCTTCTTGCGGAGAGAGCGGACAGCGAGGTTCTGCTTCTCCATATTTGTATTGGAATCCTTCAGGACGAAGCGTGCAATCTGGAAGTCGGAGAAGCCCATCACCTTGGCCTTGCGCATAATGTCGGCAGGCAGTTCCTCAAGAGTGTTGTACTCCATGAGCACGTGCTTGAAGTCGACGATATTCTTCATGCGCTCGATGAACCAGGGGTCAATCTTGGTCAGCTCGTAGAGGCGGTCGATGGTGTAGCCCTCCTCAAGAGCCTGTGCGATGGCGAAGATGCGCAAGTCGGTGGGGTTGGCCAGCTCCTCGTCGAGATTGGTGAAGCGCGTGTGGTCGTTGCCCACGAAACCGTGCATCCCCTGCCCTATCATGCGCAGACCCTTCTGCAGCATCTCCTCGAAGGAGCGACCGATACTCATTATCTCGCCCACGGACTTCATCGAAGAACCAATCTTGCGGCTCACACCCACAAACTTGGTGAGGTCCCAGCGGGGTATCTTACAAATCATGTAGTCGAGAGAAGGAGCCACGTAAGCGGAGTTGGTGGTGCCCATCTCGCCTATCTGGTCGAGCGTGTAGCCCAGGGCAATCTTCGCTGCGACGAATGCCAGAGGATAACCTGTGGCCTTGGATGCCAGAGCGGAAGAGCGCGAGAGACGGGCGTTCACCTCGATGATGCGGTAGTCGTTGGTCTCTGCATTGAAGGCGAACTGTATGTTGCACTCGCCCACGATATTCAGATGACGCACGCACTTGATGGTGATATCCTGCAGCATCTTCACCTGCTCCTCGGAGAGAGAACACGTGGGAGCCACAACGATGCTCTCGCCGGTGTGGATGCCGAGGGGGTCGAAATTCTCCATGGAAGCCACCGTGAAGCAGTGGTCGTTCTTGTCGCGGATGCACTCGAACTCAATCTCCTTCCAGCCCTTCAGGCTCTCCTCTACGAGCACCTGGGGAGCGAAGGTGAATGCACTCTCCGCAATATCGTGGAATGTCTTCTCGTCGGGGCAGACACCGCTGCCGAGACCGCCCAGAGCGTAGGCCGAACGAATCATGACGGGATAACCGATGCGACGGGCTGCCAGGAGAGCGTCCTCCAGAGACTCACAGGCCTGGGAAACAGGCACCTTGAGGGATACCTTGTTGAGCTCCTTGACAAAGAGGTCGCGGTCTTCCGTATTCATGATGGCCTCTACGGAAGTGCCCAGAACCTGAACGCCGTACTTCTTCAGCGTGCCGTTCTTGTAGAGCTCCGTGCCGCAGTTGAGGGCCGTCTGGCCGCCCCACGCCAGGAGAATGCCGTCGGGGCGCTCCTTCTCGATGATCTCCGTGATGAACTTGGGAGTAATCGGCAGGAAATAAACTGTATCTGCAATACCCTCTGAAGTCTGAATGGTGGCAACATTGGGATTCACCAGGACACTGCGTATACCTTCTTCACGCAGAGCCTTGAGAGCCTGACTGCCGCTATAGTCAAACTCACCTGCCTGACCAATTCTAAGTGCTCCAGAACCGAGAACTAATACCTTCTTCATTGTTGTATGGTTTTAGGGTTAAAACTTATGCTATTTTGAGAAATACGAATATACTACTTGCATTTGCAGCGGATTGTCCTCTGTGCCGCATACGAGACGGGCCGACGAGGGCGATATATCATAGGATATAGATGTGTAAGTGTCAGAATTGGAAGTGGTGGAGACGGGAATGACGTCTACCCTGTTCCAGTCTTCGTCTGTGGAAATGCCCTGCGCCCTGAGGAGACGCAGACCTGTGATGAGACGCGTTATATTGGAGAACACGTAAGCGTTGTAGGAAGAGGAATAAGGCGTGATGTAGAAATAACGCTCGTCCTCATTCCATTTCTCCGTGAAGAATCTGTAACGCAGGCAGTGAGGCACGAGCAGGAGCTGCGAAGGAGGCACGAAGGCCATATCGTCCTTGGTGTAGACCTGCAGGGTGAGAGCACACATCGAGATGCTGTCCCTCTCGTGTCCGAAAAGCATTTCGTCCACGGGAAGCGTGATGGCGGTGATCACTCCGTCGGGATTCTTCAGATAGGTGGTGTCCTCCACCTCACAGAGCGCCTTGCGGGAGACGGGGTCTGACACACGGGTGCACTGGAACACCTCCGGAGTGCCGCCGAAGCGCACATAGCCGTCGGTGTATTTGCCGCCCTCCATATAGGAGAAGCATACGTCCAGGGCAGAGACGGAAACATTTATCATAGTGCCCTCGCTGTTGCTGACCTTGCAATACACGCCGGGGAAGACATTGTCACGGAAGAGGTTGTTGTCCTGAAACCACTCCGGATGCTCGTAGTACTGCTTTATCATCCTGCTGCCTATCGCCGGATCGATGGGGATGCGGACAGCGTGGTCGTGGGTGGAGGAATAGAGCTCATCGTCGCTGATGGTGTGGTCGTAGAATGTGAACATACGTCCGCCGATGCACTCCGAGAGGTCTGCCACAGAGTCCTCGCGGAAGGTGATGCCCTGCAGCTCCCACAGCTTCTTCTGGTCGGGCTGCATACGGTATACCTCAATCTTCATGGGATTGTTGAGGTCGCCGTAGGCCTCGTTGACAAAGAGGACGAGCTCAATGCTGTCACAAACAAACTCCTCGCCCTCTTTCTTCATAACAGAACTGCTGGGCAAGGAGAAACTCGGCTGTGTGACAAACTGTGTGGCAAACGATGCTTCTATCAGACCTTTTGTCTCCGGGTCGCGAATCGCACCTATATAACCGTATTTACTGTTGTAGGGCAGAGCTTTCAGATTGAGGCTGTCCGTCTTGGTGTAAACATTGAATGTTGCAGAACTGGTGAATATCTCCTCATTGGTCTCAACGATGCCCAACGTACCCGTTGTCTCCGTGCAGGCACCAAGGAGAAGACAAAGACCTATTAATCCTGTATATCTTTTAATCATCGTCATCATTCTTATCCGGATGTGACTCCTCCCAGACGTCATTGATAAATGAGACAAAGTGGGAAGCCCAGCTGTCTCCTTCTCCGGGAGCCGGCATAATAATTTTCTTGTGTTTCTCTGCAAACTCCAATAGCTCCGCAGAGGGAACAAACGGCGCAACGACATCAGAGAAATAGACTCCGATGCGCTCGAAGTCTGCCATCGTGCACAGCTCCACCTTTGCGAGAGCGTCCATCGTGGCCCCGCGATGAGAGAGTATGCCTACGAGATTCTTCGGCATGTTGGCCTTGAAGGGAATGGCAGACGGGGTGTACACTATCTTGCAGTCGCGGAACGCAGGCTCCGAGGCAAAAGCCTTGCGGATGTAGAAAGGCATCATTGCCGTGATCCATCCTATGCAATGCACCACATCGGGAGCCCAGCCCCATTTCTTGACCGTCTCCACAACACCGCGTGCAAAGAATGTAGCGCGCTCGGGATTGTCCTTGTATTCGTTGCCCTTGTGGTCGGCGTAGAAACCGCGCTTTCCGAAATATTCGTCATTGTCGATGAAATAGACCTGAGCCCGGGTGCCGGGAATGGAGGCCACCTTGATGAGCAGGTTGTGGTCCGTGCGGTCGATGATGATATTCTGTCCGGAGAGCCTTATTACTTCGTGCAACTGATTGCGACGATCGTTGATACCGCCCCACTTGGGCATAAACGTGCGTGCCTCAGCACCGCCTTCCAGCGACTTCGGAATCAAATCCCTGCACAGCGTGGCAAAAGCACTGGGGTCAAGGAAAGGTTCTGTCTCCTGGACAATAAAAAGGTATTTTTTGACCGCTTTCATTGTAATGACGACATTTTATCGGGCGCAAAATTACAAAAAAAAAACGAGGTGGAAGGTCTTGTTGTTTCTATTTTTTTTAAAATAGTATCTTTTTTATGCATTTTCCCTTGAAAAATTTCTTTGTTTGAAGAAAACTCTGTTACTTTGCACTTCATATGCGAGTGATTAATACTATTCAAGATTTAAAAACTTGTCTTTCTGAAGCCAGAAAGGCAGGTAAAAGCATAGGACTTGTACCTACAATGGGAGCCTTGCACGAAGGGCACGCATCGCTGGTGCGCCGCAGCGTCAGGGAGAACGACATAACGGTGGTGAGCATCTTCCTTAACCCGACACAGTTCAACGACCCGAAGGACCTGGAGAGATATCCGCGCACTCTCGAGGCAGACAGCAGGCTGCTGGAACAGTGCGGAGCACAGGTGGCGTTCGCACCGAGCGTGAAGGAGATATATCCGGAACCCGATACGAGGCACTTCTCCTACCCTCCCACAGACAGCGTGATGGAAGGCGAGCGCCGACCCGGACACTTCAACGGCGTGTGTCAGATTGTCTCCAAACTCTTCATGATGGTGGAACCGACCAGAGCGTATTTCGGGGAAAAGGATTTCCAGCAGATTTGCGTCATACGCCGTATGGCGGACGACCTCGGATTCCGGCTGGAGATAGTGCCCTGCCCCGTCGTCCGTGAAGAGAGCGGACTGGCAATGAGTTCGCGCAACACTCTGCTGACAGCAGACGAGAAAGTGCTGGCCGCCAATATCTACCGCGTGATGAAGGAAAGTCTCAGCAAGGGACTCTCTGTGCGAGAAACGGAAGCGTGGGTGGTGAACGAGCTGAACAGCATCGACGGTCTGGAGGTGGAATACTACAGCATCGTGGACGGAGACACGCTGGCCTCGGTGAACGACTGGAACGACGCCCCGCACATCGTGGGATGCATCACGGTGTACTGCGGCGCGACACCTATCCGGCTCATCGACCACATAAGATATAAATAAGGCAATTTTCTTATTTCTTCGATTTAAGACAACAGCAATATGACGATAGAACTGCTTAAGAGCAAAATACACTGCGCCACAGTGACGGAGGCAAACCTCAACTACATGGGGAGCATCACCATCGACCGCGACCTCATGGATGCGGTGGGCATTGTTCCCGGAGAGCGTGTCTACATCGTGGACAACAACAACGGAGAGAGGTTTGACACATACACAATAGAAGGCAAGCGAGGCAGCGGATGCATCTGTCTGAACGGAGCTGCTGCCAGAAAGGCACAGGTGGGTGATACTGTCATCATCATGGCTTACGCCCGGATGACACCGGAGGAAGCCAAAACATTCCAAGCAAAGGTAATATTTCCGGAAAACAATAAAATCAACAAACAATGAAAATCTCAAGAATTGAACATCTGGGCATTGCAGTACAGAAGATAGAAGACGTGCTGCCCTATTTCGAAGGTGTGCTCGGCCTGAAGTGCTACAAGACCGAAGTGGTGGAAGACCAGAAGGTGAAGACCGCTTTCCTCAAGGTCGGCGAAGTGAAGCTCGAGCTGCTCGAACCCACTTGCCCCGAGAGCACCGTACAGAAATTCCTGGACAACGGCGGTCGCGGCATTCATCACGTGGCATTCAAGGTGGAAGACGGCGTGGGCGAAGCTCTTGCCTACTGTGACGCACAGGGCATCCGCCTTATCGACAAGGCTCCCCGCGGAGGTGCCGACGGTCTGCACATCGCATTCCTGCATCCGAAGAGCACATGCGGCATCCTGACCGAACTCTGTGAAGAATAAATCTTTTACATAACCCAATATTTTTTTAAAACACTATGATGACTATTGATCAGTACAAATTTGCCGGTAAGAAGGCAATCGTGCGTGTTGACTTCAACGTGCCCCTGAACGAGAATGGTGAAATCACCGACGACACCCGTATCCGCGGTGCTCTTCCCACCCTGAAGAAGATTCTTGCCGACGGCGGTGCAGTGATTATCATGAGCCACATGGGTAAGCCCAAAGGCAAGGTTAACCCCAAGATGTCTCTCGCACAGATCAAGGACGCTGTGTCCAAGGCTCTCGGTTGCCCCGTAAGCTTCGCTCCCGACTGCGCCAAGGCTGCTGACGCTGCAAAGGCTCTGAAGATGGGTGAAGCTCTCCTGCTGGAGAACCTCCGCTTCTATCCCGAGGAGGAAGGCAAGCCCGTCGGTATCGACAAGGCAGATCCCGCATACGAGGATGCAAAGAAGGCTATGAAGGCTTCTCAGAAGGAGTTCGCCAAGACTCTGGCCAGCTATGCTGACTGCTACGTGATGGATGCATTCGGCACAGCACACCGCAAGCACGCTTCCACAGCTGTCATCGCCGACTATTTCGACGCAGACAACAAGATGCTCGGCTACCTCATGGAGAAAGAGGTGCAGGCTGTAGACAACGTTCTCTCCAACATCAAGCGTCCCTTCGTGGCTATCATGGGCGGCAGCAAGGTGAGCACCAAGATCGGTATCATCGAGAACCTGCTGGGCAAGGTGGACAAGCTCATCCTCTGCGGCGGTATGACATATACCTTCATGAAGGCTCACGGCGGCGAAATCGGTAACTCTATCGTTGAGCTCGACAAGCTGGATGTAGCTCTCGGCGTGGAGAAGATGGCAAAGGAGAACGGCGTAGAGCTGATTCTCGGTGAGGATTCCGTATGCTGCACAGGTTACGACTTCTCCACATTCTCTGTAAAGCCCGGCGCTGAAATCAAGGTGTTCCCCTCTAACGCTATCGAAGAAGGCTGGGACGGTCTGGATGCAGGTCCTGTCAGCCGCGAGAAGTTTGCAAAGGCTATCGAGGGTGCCAAGACAATTCTGTGGAACGGTCCTGCAGGCTGCTTCGAATGCGAGGAGTTCACTCCCGGTTCACGTGCCGTTGGTGAGGCTGTTGCCAAGGCTACAGCTGAAGGTGCCTTCTCTCTGATTGGCGGCGGTGACTCCGTAGCTTGTGTAAACAAGTTCGGTCTGGCCGACAAGGTGAGCTACATCTCTACCGGCGGCGGTGCTCTTCTCGAGGCTATCGAGGGCAAGGTGCTTCCCGGTGTAGCAGCTATCAAGGGTTAAACTGATTGTAATTTCTGACAGATGAGAAAAACATCCGTCATCAAATTATTAAGTATAACACTATTCGCATTGGCCTCCTGCAACAGGCAGGAGGCCATGCTTTCTGAGTCTGAGCTCAGGCATCGGGATTCTCTGGCTCTTCATGTGGCTGTCCTGCCGATAGAGGACTGCCTTCCGCTGTATGTTGCAGAAGCGCGGGGGCTGGCAGACTCTGTGGGACTGGATTTGCGACTGATGCGTTACGATGCACTTATGGATGTGGACACAGCTTATCTGCTGCGTCATGTGGAAGTGGCGTGGGAAGACAGTTTCCGCTTGGCAGCATATCGTTCCCGCCATCCTCATTTTGTACCCAGGAACGACAGTGTCGAAGCGGACACCTTGTGGGGAGCTACTCAAGGACGGCTTTTCTTTATTGCCTCAAGAAAGAGCAAGGTGAAGAAACTCAAGGACCTTGAAGAACGTATGGTGGCTGTCACACGATGGAGTCTCGTCGACAGCCTGTGTACAATGGCTGTTGATGCCGGAGGTGTGAATCAGCAGGATGTGTATCGTCCGCAAATAAATAATGTAAAACTGCGCGCACGCATGTTAAGGGAGAATCTGCTTGATTGCGCCATTCTTCCCGAACCGTATGCTTCGTGGGTGAAGGCGGAGAAACATCGTGTGCTGTATCAGTATCCGAAGAGTCTTCCGGAAAACGACAGCACCGGATTGCGCCGTTCCCGCATCACAGGTTTTTACGTCCGTAAGAGTGTTCTTCAGGATTCTATGCGACAAGTGCAATTGAAGCAGTTGGTCGACGTTTATATACAAGGCCAGAAGATTTTGCTTGAAGAAGGACTTTCTGCCCTCGACTCTCTCGACGTCTTCACCTTATAGCACTCCGTTGAATATTCTCATAAAGGTGCCGAAAAACCTTTGTCCCCGGGTGTAGAGCAGCGGGTAGTTTTCTTTTGTCATCTGTGTGGAGCGCGGGAGGTCGGCATCAAAGACACTCTGCAGTTTCTCCGTAAGTTCGGGACTCTTCATGAAAGCAGTCACTTCCCAGTCGAATTTCATACTTCTGCAGTCCATGTTTGCCGTTCCGACAGACGCAAGTGTGTCGTCTATCAGCATCACCTTGTCGTGGTGGAACGCCCCGTGATAGAGATATATCTCAGCACCGCGTTTCTGCAGGCGATGCATCTCCACTCCCGACATATCTGTCGTGAATTCGTGGTCGCTGACGTATGACACCATATATTGAAGGCGCACACCTCTTTTGAGAGCTCTGTACAGAGATTTGCGCACTTTTCTGCAATGCATCGGATACGGATTCACGATTACGATACGATTTCGGGCTCCGTCGATTGCCGTAGCGAAAGCCTTCCTCATCGCAGCGCTCTTCTTTCCCGGTTCGCGACTTACCACATACGTCGTAATATTCTGAGATGCAACGGAACCGGCAGGAGTTTCCTTTAACGGCTTCCTGAGTTCCTGCTTTGTGGTCTTGTTCCACAAGAGCTCAAAGAGCTGTTCGTAGGCGTTTGCTATTTCCTCCCCGTGAAGACGTATGTGCATATCACGCCATCCGCCGATTCTCTTGCGTCCGTGAATATAATAGTCCGCAACATTGAATCCACCCGTGTAGCAGATTCTGCCGTCGATGATAACTATCTTGCGATGGTCGCGATGCAAGGCGGTATTAATCCAGGGGAATTTCAACGGAGAGAATCCTGCCATCTCTATATTTCTCTCGCGCCACTTATTGATAAACGTCTCGTCGCAACCGGGCTTTTCTCCTTTGTTTCCGAAAGCATCGTAGAGAAGTTTCACTTCCACTCCGTTTGCAGCCCGTTCGGCCAAAGCTTCCAAAACGACATTACCGATGCTGTCGTTCCAGAATTTGTAGTATTCCACATGGATATACTCCTTCGCCTCTTTGATATGCTTCAAGAGGTCGGGGAATTTCGCGCGCCCGTCGGACATTATATGTGTACTGTCAGTGCGACAGCACATATATCCGGCATCCTTGAATTTCCTGAAGATGCTGTCTGTCTGACTATTCGCCGCAAGCGAAACTGTCAACAATACCAAGAAGATGGTTGTTCTCATCTACTACTATTACGGCATGTATCTTGCGCTGATGCATAAGTGTCACCATCTCTTCCACCTTCGCTGTGGCTTTCACCATAACAGGATGCGGACTCATCACCTCCTTCACGGGAATACTGAAGAACGCAGCACCGTGCCGCTCTGTGGCCCTTCGGATGTCTCCGTCTGTAATGATGCCAGCTATCTTGTCGTCCGAAACGACCACTCCGAGTCCCAGTTTTCCCTTTGAGATAAGCAGGATGGCTTCTCCGAGAGTCAGCGACGGAGAGATTATAGGCAAATCATTTGTACGCATGACATCCTGCGCCGTGGTGAGCAGTTTGCGTCCCAGCGAACCGCCCGGATGATAGCGTGCGAAGTCTCTGTCCTGGAATCCCCTTGCCTCCATCAATGCGCAAGCAAGAGCGTCTCCCATCACGAGTTGTGCTGTGGTGCTGCTCGTGGGGGCCAGATTCAGGGGACAGGCCTCCGAAGAAACGTGAGAATTGAGTATGCAGTCGCTGCTCTTTGCAAGAAGGCTGTCGGGGTTTCCTGTCATCGCTATCAGGGGGAAACCCTCGTTCTTGATGTACGGCACAAAACGCAACAGTTCGTCCGTCTGTCCGCTGTTGGAAATGGCCAGTATGACATCTCCCTTTGCTATCACGCCCAAATCCCCGTGATAGACATCGAGAGGATTGATATAGAAGGCCGGAGTGCCTGTAGAGGACATTGTGGCGGCAATCTTCACACCTATGTGTCCGCTTTTTCCCACACCTGTGACGAGAACCTTTCCTTTACAGTTGAGTATGATGTCAACAGCTTTGTCAAACTCCTCGTCTATATTCTGTATCAGAGCTATCACGGCATCCGATTCATCCTTGAGACAACGTCTTGCTATATCCTGGTATGATTTCATATCAAACTCTTTATTACGCCCTCCAAATCTTTCAGGTAGAGCATGTTAGGTCCGTCAGAGAGGGCATTGTCGGGATCCGGGTGCGTCTCGAAGAAGTAACCCGTAGCTCCGAAAGCCTTTGCGGCAAGTGCCATCATGGGCACATACTCTCTGTTGCCTCCCGTCTTGCCGCCGGCTGCTCCGGGACGCTGCACGCTGTGTGTGCAGTCCATCAGTACGCGCGGTGTGAAACGCAGCATATCGGGGATGTTGCGGAAGTCCACAGCAAGATTGTTGTATCCGCAGACATTGCCTCTTTCCGTGAGCCACACTTCCTTTCCTCCGGCTTCGTGCACCTTCTCCACGGGATACTTCATATCAAGCCCCGAGAGGAACTGTGCCTTCTTGATGTTCACCACCCTGCCCGTCTTCGCTGCTGCTACTAGCAAATCCGTCTGCCTGCACAGGAACGCGGGTATCTGCAGCACATCAATCACCTCTCCGGCTGCTTCCGCCTGACGGCTTTCGTGTATGTCGGTGACCAGCGGCAGGGAGAACTCCTCCTTGATGTCGGAGAGCATCTGCAGGCCTTTCTCCAGGCCCGGTCCTCTGTAGGAAGAGATGCTGGTGCGGTTTGCCTTATCGAACGATGCCTTGAAGTATATATCGAGGTCGTAGGTCTGACGCAGGCGCTTCACCTCCGCAGCCACCTCTCTGAGGCAGTCCATCGACTCGATGACACAGGGACCTGCTATGAATACCGGTTTCATTTGAAGAAATAGATGAATGTGCAGTCAGCCTCAAGTGCTTTCTTCTCTGTCTCCTTTATCACCATCGTGATGTGTATTGTGGTCTTGATGGCTCCGCGCAGATTCTGGCAGTCAACCATCTTGGCCTTCATATACACACTCTGGCCAGCCATTACGGGTTGCGCATACTTCAGTTTGTCGAGCCCGTAGTTCATCATGCGTTCCAGATTGTTCACGGTGACAATCTGTCCCCACAAGTACGGCAGTACTGAGAGAGTGAGATATCCGTGTGCGATGGTGCCTCCGAAGGGACTTTCCTTCTTGCAGCGCTCGGGGTCGCAATGTATCCATTGAGGGTCGAGTGTGGCATCTGCGAATTTATTGATACGCTCCTGATCGAGCACCACACATCCGCTCTGCCCCATTTCCTTGCCTATCCATGAGGCCAATTCCTCATAGCTTCCTATAGTTATCATAATTTTATGCCTAATTCTTTAATTATCTTTGATATCTGCTGCATCGTGGTGAGTCTTGTGGGCACCAGCGGCAGACGCAGCTGGTTTTGTATCATACCCATCTCCGAGAGCATCACTTTCACACCGGCGGGATTGCCGTCGACGAAGAGCAGTTTGAAGAGCTCCGTGAACTGATGATGTATCTTCAGCGCGGAATCGTATTCCCCCCTGAGAGCAAGACGCACCATCTTGGAGAACTCTCCCGGCAGCGCATTGCCTATTACGGAGATGACACCAACGGCACCCAGCGTGATAAGCGGGAAGGTGATACCGTCGTCGCCGGAAATCACATCGAAGTTCTGCGGCTTGTTCTTGATGATGTCGTCCATCTGCGAGATGTTGCCTGAAGCCTCTTTGATAGCCACGATGTTGTCGAAGTCGCGTGCCAGACGGAGTGTTGTCTCTGCCGTCATATTGACACCCGTGCGACCCGGCACGTTGTAGAGCACCACAGGTACAGGACTTGCTTTTGCGATGGCGGCGAAATGCTGATAGATGCCTTCCTGCGAAGGCTTGTTGTAGTAAGGACATACGGAGAGTATTCCGTCGATGCCTGTGAAGTCGCCCTTCCTGAGCTCGTCCACAACGGCCTGCGTGCTGTTGCCGCCGAGACCGAGCAGTATGGGCACTCTGCCGTTCACGCGCTCCACGAGCGTCTTCTTCAGCTGCGCCTTTTCCTCTGCCGTAAGTGTCGGTGTCTCTGCCGTTGTACCCATAACGCAAAGGAAGTCTGCGCCGTTACTCAGTTGATACTCCACCAGACGCAACAGAGCATCCCAGTCGATGCTGCCGTCCGTCTTGAAGGGAGTGATGAGCGCTATGCCCAAACCCTTGAATTTATTCTGTGCCATGTTTTGAAATTACACTATTTTCAGGCGCAAAGATACGAAAAAAAGTTTAGAGTTTAGAGTTTAGAGTTTAGAGTTTTTCTCTTATCTTGGACTTTTTACTTTATCATATCCAAAAACTCTTCCTCGCTCACCAGTTTCACACCCAGTTTCTCCGCCTTTTCTCTCTTGGCAGGTCCCATATTCTCTCCTGCTAGCACCATCGTCGTCTTGTTGGAGATGCTGCCGACATTCTTTCCTCCGTGCTGTTCGATGAGCGATTTGTATTCGTCGCGCGAATGATGCTGGAACACACCGCTTATCACGATGCTCTGCCCCTCAAGTCGTGTGCTGTGGAGCGTGAGCTGTTCCTCTGAGAGTGTCATCTTTAAACCGGCTCTTTCCAAGCGTGTTACGAACGCCACATTCTTCTCCTCGCGGAAGAAGCGAATGATACTTTCCGCAATGATGACTCCGATGCCGTTCACCTCGAGAAGCTGCTCCAAAGTGGCGTTTCTCAGGGCCTCTATCGACTTGAAATAGCGGGCAAGAGCCTTCGCCGCAATCTCTCCTACATAGCGGATTCCGATGGCGAAAAGCACCCTTTCGAAAGGCACCTCCTTGGAAGCCGCAATACCGTCGAGGATGTTCTGTTCCAGTTTGTGTGTCGTCTTCGAGGATGCCGTCTCGGCAATGGGCATTCCGAAGAGGTCTGTCTCAGGCGGACACAGGGCATCCATCGTGAGATTGTACAAATCCGAAGCATCGCGGATGAGACCTCTGTCGTAGAGGCTCGCTATCGTCTCCGGTCCTATGGAATCTATAGCCATCGCCCGTCGGGAGACGAAATGTTCTATGCGTCCGAGTATCTGAGGTCTGCAACCGTCCTCGTTCGGGCAGCGCCACGAAGCGCCCTTCTCGCCTCCCTCTTCATCTTCATCCTTTCGGAGCGGAGTGCCGCATTCCGGGCAGCATTCTATGAAGCGGATTCGCGGTCCTCTCTCGCCCGTCAGAGCATCCAAATCCACAGACACCACTTTGGGTATTATCTCGCCGCCTTTTTCTATCAGCACGGGGTCGCCTTCGTGCAGGTCGAGCTGCTGCATAAACGCCTCATTATGAAGTGTGGCGCGTTTCACGGTGGTACCTGCCAGCAAGACGGGATCCATATTGGCCACAGGAGTCACAACGCCCGTGCGACCCACCTGATAGGTCACTTCGCGCAGAATGGTGGAAGCCTGTTCGGCCTGGAACTTGTATGCTATCGCCCAGCGGGGACTTTTCGCCGTCATTCCCAGCGACTTCTGCTGCGCCAGAGAATTGACTTTCAGCACCACACCGTCCGTTGCCACAGGAAGAGCCCTTCGGGCTTCGTCCCAGCAGTGGATGTAATCCATCACCTCCTCGAGAGTGTCGCAGAGCTTCATATTCTCGCTCACCTTGAATCCCCAGGCCTTCGCAGCCATCATATTGTCGTAGTGGGAATCGCCCGGAATGTCGTCTCCCAGAAGGTAGTAGAGATATGCGTCAAGTCCTCTGCTTGCACACACTTTCGGGTCTTTGCTCTTCAGCGTGCCGGAAGCCGCATTGCGGGGATTGGCAAAGAGTTCCTCGCCTCGCTCCTCGCGCTCCTTGTTGAGACGTTCGAAGTTGCTCCAGGGCAGCAGCACCTCGCCTCGTATCTCGAAGCGTCGCTCCTCCGACACCTTCAAGGGAATGCTGCGTATCGTCCTCACATTCAGAGTCACATCGTCGCCCTGAGTGCCGTCGCCACGAGTGAGAGCCCTCACAAGACGTCCTTTCTCATAGTGCAGCGCGATGCTGAGTCCGTCGTATTTCAGTTCGCAGCATATCTGGAACTTCTGTCCCTGCAGACCGTCCTCCACACGGCGGTAGAACTCACGCACTTCGCCCTCGTTGTATGTGTTGGAGAGAGATATCATCGGCCTTTCGTGCGCCACCGTCCGGAAGGCTCCGTTCAGGTCGCTTCCCACGCGCCTTGTCGGCGAATCGGGGTCGTCCATCTCAGGATGCAAAGCCTCGAGGCGTTCGAGCTCGTGCATGAGATCGTCGAACTCCTTGTCCGATATCTGCGGACGGTTGTCCACATAATAGGCTCTGTTGTGCGCCTCCAGAGAAGCACGCAACTCAAGTATTCTCTCCTTTTCGTCCATCGTCAGTATGTCTTCACGAAGTCGTCAACACGCATTTCCACCTTGCCGTTGTCTTTCAGAGCGGCATGAAACTTCATCACGTAGCTGCGCAGAAATGTAATATCTTTTTGTGCATTGTAAGCAGCACATACGGTGAGATATGCTTCCGCCAGAGCCGACGGTTCGTGCCTTGCCACAGCCTCCTTGCCTTCCTTCACAAACGCCGTGCAGGCTTTCGATATAGTGGCAAAACGCTCGCGTGCAGCTATCTGAGTCTCAGAGCTCTGCATCTTCTTCGTGCGGTCGCGGTGTATCAGATACACTCTGCCCGTCTTCTTGTCTGTACGGAAGTAGTCGCCGCTTCTCCTGTCTGTCCTTCCGTGAATGGACGCTCCAGGGTCGTTTAAATCGTATTTTGCCATAGAAATATGTGTGTGTTTATGGTTTTCCGCCCACAAAATTACAAAATAAAATCCCTATTTCCAAATTTATACAGTCACATTTTCATTTTTCCCTCAATTTTTCTCCTTTCCCCCTGCCGCAGCGCCCTCTCAGAGTCCCCCCAGAGCCCTATCTGACAACGAGCAGTTAACGAGTGGTTAACGAGTGGAGTACGAGCAGACTACGAGATGACTCGTTAACTACTCGTTATCTACTCGTACTCTACACGTATTTCATTCGTATTCCGGTAAGGCTCTGGTGGGATTCTGGTGCAAGGAAGAACGGAGTTTGAGAAATTTTTCGTACCTTTGCAGCAAAATTAGACAACATCTGCCTGAAAACACTGGCATAACAACGCAGAAATGAAACGCATACTTTTCGTTTGTCACGGAAATATCTGCCGCAGTCCGATGGCGGAGTTCATCATGAAACAACTGGTGAAAGACGCAGGTCTGGAGGATGAATACGAAATAGCTTCGGCAGCCACGAGTACGGAGGAAATCGGCAACTCCGTCTATCCTCCCGCTCGCCGCAAACTGGCCGAACACGGCATCCGCTGCGACGGAAAGACAGCCCGTCAGCTCACACGTCGCGACTACGACCGCTACGACCTCCTCGTCGGTATGGATGATGCCAATATATGGAATATGAACCGCATCTGCGGAGGAGATCCGGAAGGTAAAATCATAAAACTCCTCTCTCGCGACGTTGCCGACCCTTGGTATACAGACGACTTCGACGCCACCTGGGACGATTGTCTGGAAGGATGCAGGAAGCTCTTAGAGTGTAGGGTTTAGAGTTTAGAGTTTAGGGTTTAGAGTTTAAGGTTAAAGAACTTGCCTCAAACGCTCTGAGACATCCTCAAGAGGAAGTATCTCATAACTAGTATCGTCTCTCAACCATACTATCCTTCTGTCCAGCACGTTAACACCTATATCCTCAAGCATCAGTGCATACAGGCTGAGCTGGATTGTATACTCTCCGAAACTCTCCTGAAAGAGGTCCGTGAAAGGCTCTTTCAACATAACGTGCATCTTCTCGTTATACTCCGAAAAGAGGTCCTTGTTGGTTTTGTAGTCGAACACCACAAAACCGGCCTTCTCCTCATCTCCTTCTCCGTCGTAGAAATAGAGCATATCGAAGGTGCCGCAAATACACTCCCGGAGATTGCGCGTTTTGTCAGGATTTTTTCCACTGTAGACGCGAGCCTCGTTGAGAACAAGATGATAGCTGGGAGGCAGTTCGTCGAGGAATTTCTCAACGGCCTCTTCCTTCGGATGAATCGGCGCGAGATAGTTCAGATTCTCCAGATACTGTCTGCTGACGGACGGACGTATGAATTCCGGATGTCCGGCCTTGAGATACGCCAGACTTTCGCCGAATTCGTGCGACTTCGTGCCGAGCGACGTTGCACGGAAGGAATTGCAGGTCCATCTGTCCTTCCAATACTGCGCCGTCTGGCCCCAACGGGCAGCATATCGCTCCGCCTGGAGGTCTGCGTCGAAGGGTTTGCTCTCGAATCGGCTGCCTATCGACGAGACAGAAGGAAGTCTTACTCCGTCAAGCAGATAAATGTGGTCGCGCTCGTAGAATTCCAGATCCTTGAAAGCGTCCAATATCGTTTTTCGGGCTTTTCGCGCCTCTTCGGGTTCGTTTTCTATGAAGAACATCTCCCTATAAGGCTCTTTCTCACCTAATTTGTTCTTGTCAATCATGTTTTTGTGCCTTTTTCGCCTGCAAAGATACAAAAAATGAATGTAAAAGCGGGGAAAGACGAAAAAAAGTTGTATATTTGCGCAGAATAACATAGTAATATGAACAACCAAAGATATATGATGCGTGGGGTGAGTGCAGCCAAGGAGGATGTGCACAACGCCATTAAGAACATCGACAAGGGTCTTTACCCCAAGGCCTTCTGCAAGATAATCCCCGACATTCTCGGCGGAGATCCCGAGTACTGTAATATCATGCACGCCGACGGAGCCGGCACAAAGAGTTCGCTGGCATATATGTACTGGCGCGAGACGGGCGATCTCTCCGTGTGGAAAGGCATCGCCCAGGATGCCCTGATAATGAACACCGACGACCTGCTCTGCGTGGGCGCTGTGGACGGCATACTCGTCTCCTCCACCATCGGACGCAACAAGATGCTCATTCCCGGCGACGTGATATCGGAAATCATCAACGGTACGGACGAACTGCTTGCCGAACTGCGTGACATGGGTATCGGCATCTACGGCACAGGCGGCGAGACGGCCGACGTGGGCGACCTCGTGCGCACCATCATCGTGGACAGCACGGTGACCTGCCGTATGAAGCGCAGCGACGTCATCGACAACGCAAACATACGTCCCGGCGATGTCATCGTGGGCCTCTCCTCCATAGGACAGGCAACATACGAGAAGCAGTACAACGGCGGCATGGGCTCAAACGGGCTCACATCTGCACGCCACGATGTCTTCTCAAAGTATCTGGCGGAGAAGTATCCCGAGAGCTACGACCACGCAGTGCCCGAAGAACTCGTCTATAGCGGTCATTACAAGCTGTCGGACGCTGTAGAGGGCGCTCCCGTCAGCGCAGGAGAGCTCGTGCTCTCTCCCACCCGCACCTATGCTCCCGTCATCAGGAAGATGCTCACGGAGATGCGTCCCAAGGTGCACGGAATGGTGCATTGCACGGGCGGCGCACAGACCAAGGTGCTGCATTTCGTGGGCGAGGACTGTCAGGTGGTGAAGGACAACCTCTTCCCCATCCCGCCTCTCTTCCGCATCATCAAGGAGGAAAGCGGCACCGACTGGCAGGAGATGTACAAGGTGTTCAACATGGGACACCGCATGGAGATATACGTCGCTCCTGAGGATGCAGAGCAGGTGATCAGCATCTCCAAGAGCTTCAATATCGACGCTCAGGTGATCGGTCATATCGAGAACGGAAAGAAGTCACTCACCATAAAGTCGGAGGCAGGAGAATTCCACTATGAATAACACTCTGCTCGATAAACTGGAAGGCCTCGTGAGCCGCTATGAGGAGGTTTCCACACTCATCACCGACCCCAGCGTGATTGCCGACCAGAAGCGCTACGTCCGCCTGACAAAGGAATACAAGGACCTGGGCAAGATTGTCAAGGCCCGCAAGGAATACGTCGACACACTCGACAACATAGCTCTCGCCAAGGAAATGATACAAGAAGAGAGCGACGAGAGCACACGACAGATGCTGCGCGAGGAACTCTCGGCAAGCGAGGAGCGCATCCCCCGTCTGGAGGAAGAAATCAAACTGCTGCTCATCCCCGCCGACCCTGAAGACGACAAGAACGTCATTATGGAGATACGCGGCGGTACGGGCGGCGACGAAGCTGCGCTGTTTGCAGGCGACCTCTTCCGCATGTACTCCAAGTACATCGAGCAGAAGGGCTGGAAGATGGCTGTATCGAGCTATTCGGAAGGCGCAGCCGGCGGCTACAAGGAAATCATCTTCTCTGTGACGGGTGAAGGTGTCTACGGCATACTGAAATATGAGAGCGGCGTGCATCGCGTGCAACGCGTTCCCGCCACAGAGACACAGGGCCGCGTGCACACCTCCGCAGCAACAGTTGCTGTGCTTCCGGAGGCAGAGGCCTTCGATGTGGAAATCAACGAGGGTGCCATCAAGTGGGACACATTCCGCTCGAGCGGTGCCGGCGGACAGAACGTCAACAAGGTGGAGAGCGGTGTGCGAGCCAGATATATGTGGCACAACCCGATGACCAATGAGGACGAGGAGATACTTGTGGAATGTACGGAGACGCGCGACCAGCCCAAGAACAAGGAGCGTGCTCTTGCCCGTCTGCGCACCTTCATCTACGACAAGGAGCACCAGAAATACATCGACGACATAGCCTCCAGGCGCAAGACGATGGTCTCTACGGGCGACCGCTCCGCAAAGATACGCACCTACAATTATCCGCAGGGACGCATCACCGACCACCGCATCGGTTACACAATATATAACCTCTCGGCCTTCATGGACGGACAGATACAGGATGTTATCGACCACCTCATCGTGGCTGAGAATGCAGAGAGAATGAAAGAATCAGAACTATAAAGAATCAGAACTATGACAAGACAAGAACTCATACAGCAGATACGTCAGAAGCAGAGCTTTCTCTGCGTAGGTCTCGACACCGACATCAAGAAAGTGCCGCAGCATCTGCTCGCTGAGGAGGATCCCCTCTTCGCTTTCAACAAGGCTATCATCGACGCTACAGCCCCCTACTGTGTTGCCTACAAGCCGAATCTGGCTTTCTACGAGGCACACGGCGTGAAGGGTCTTGTGGCTTTTGAGAAGACAATAGAATATCTGCACAGGGAGCATCCCGAGCATTTCATCATCGCTGATGCAAAGCGCGGAGATATCGGCAACACATCCAAGATGTATGCCCGCACATTCTTCGACCTCTATGGCATTGATGCTCTCACGGTGGCGCCGTATATGGGAGAAGACTCTGTGACACCTTTCATGGGTGAAGGACAGTGGGTGATTCTGCTGGCGCTGACGAGCAACAAGGGCAGCCTCGACTTCCAGCTGACAGAAGACAAGGACGGCGAGCGCCTTTTTGAGAAGGTTATCCGTAAGAGTCAGGAATGGGGCACGACGGAGAATATGATGTACGTAGTGGGTGCTACACGCGGCGAGATGTTCAAGGACATCCGCAAGGTTGCCCCCGACCATTTCCTGCTCGTACCCGGTGTAGGAGCTCAGGGAGGCAGTCTTGAGGAAGTGTGCCGCTACGGCATGACGAAGGACTGCGGTCTTCTTGTCAACTCCTCCCGCGCAATCATCTACGCCTCCGACGGCGAAGATTTCGCCCAAGCTGCAGCACGAGAGGCACAAAAAGTGCAAGAGCAAATGAAACGATTATTAAACGATTGATATATGGAATTCACAGCAGAAATGATAGCAGGCCTCATTGGAGGAACCGTTGTGGGTGATCCACAGGCGAAAGTGAACAACTTTGCCAAGATAGAAGAAGGTACGCCGGGATGTATTTCCTTCCTGGCCAACGACAAATACGAACACTATCTCTACACCACCGGTTCCAGCGTGGTGCTGGTGAACAATGCGTTCGAACCCAAGCAGGAAGTGAAAGCCACTCTCATCAAGGTGGCCGATGCACGCGAGGCTGTGGCACAACTGCTGCAGATATACGAGAGCATGAAACCCAAGAAGGTGGGTATCTCCGAACTGGCATTCGTTGACCCCACAGCCAAAATCGGCAAGGACGTATATCTGGCTCCCTTCGTGGCAATCGGTCCCGGTGTGACAATCGGCGACGGCTGTGTGCTGCATCCGCACGTGACAGTCGGACAGAACGCATCCGTGGGAGAAAACACGGAGATTTACTCCAACGCAGTTATCTATCACGACTGCCGTGTGGGCAAACGCTGTATCCTGCATGCCGGCTGTGTAATCGGTGCCGACGGATTCGGTTTCCAGCCCACGGATAAGGGATATGAGAAGATACCCCAAATAGGTATTGCCATCATCGAGGACGATGTGGAAATCGGTGCAAACACCTGCGTGGATCGCGCTGTGATGGGTGCAACGGTGGTACACAGCGGAGTGAAACTGGACAACCTCGTACAGATAGCCCACAACGACGAAGTGGGTTCCCACACCGTGATGTCGGCACAGGTAGGTATTGCCGGCAGTACGAAGATAGGTGAATGGTGTATGTTCGGCGGCCAGGTAGGTGTCGCCGGTCATGCAACGATAGCCGATCGCGTGCAATGCGGCGCACAGACGGGTGTGCCCAACAACGTGAAGAAGGAAGGCACCCAGCTGATGGGTTCTCCCGGCATCGATCCCCGCACGTGGTGGAAAGCGCAGGCTATCATCAAACAGCTGCCTGAGATGTGGGCGGAATTCAACCAGATGAAGAAGAAGCTGGCCGCTCTGGAAGAAAAAGAAAAATAAAAAAGTATATACCGGAACAATGAAACAGAAAACCCTTGGAGGCACATTCTCGCTAAAGAGCAAAGGACTGCACACAGGTCTCGACCTCACCGTGACGATGGGACCCGCACCCGTGAATCACGGATATCTCATCTGTCGCACAGATCTGGAAGGAAAACCCGTGCTGCAATGTCTGGCAGAAAACGTGACCGAGACGACACGCGGCACCGTGCTGAATGTGAACGGCGTGAAATGCAGCACCATCGAACACGGTATGGCTGCTCTCATGGCTGCCGGCATCAACAACGTGTGGATAGAGGTGAACGGCCCCGAGTTCCCGATACTCGACGGAAGCGCTATCCTCTACGCACAGGAGATAGAGAAAGTGGGTGTGGTGGAACAGGAAGCAGACATCGAACCGCTTGTCATCTCGGAGACCGTAGAGGTGAAGGACGAGAAGACGGGCAGCTGGATAAAGATAGAACCGTCCGACCGCTTTGAGGTGAATGCAACAATCAAGTTCCCTGGCCAGGTGCTCGGAGACAGTTCTGCATCTATACAGAACATGTCAAACTTCAGAGAAGACCTTGCTGCTGCGCGCACCTTTGTCTTCGTCAGGGAGATAGCTCCCCTTCTGGAGATGGGACTCATCAAGGGCGGCGACCTCGACAACGCGGTCGTAATATATGAGGTGGAGATGCCGCAGGAGAAACTCGATGCACTCTGTGATAAGGTCGGTACGGAAAGGAGAAATGCCACCAAGCTGGGATACATACAGCACCGTCCTTTGCGTTGGAACAACGAATGCGCACGCCACAAGGTGCTCGACATCATCGGCGACATGGCACTCGTGGGACGCGCCATAAAAGGCAGAATCACTGCCTACAAACCAGGACATACAATCAACAATATATTTGCACGTAAACTCAGAGAACTATGATATCACCATTAGCTTACATCCATCCTGAAGCCAAAATCGGCAACAACTGTGAGATAGGTCCCTTCTGCTACATCGACAAAAATGTGGTAATCGGCGACAACAACACCCTGATGAACTCCGTCACGGTGCTCTACGGCTCGCGTATCGGCAACGGCAACACATTCTTCCCCGGCGCCGTAATCGGTGCCATCCCGCAGGACCTCAAATTCGTGGGCGAAGAATCGACGGCAGAAATCGGCGACAACAACAAGATAAGAGAGAACGTCACCATCAATCGCGGTACAGCAGCCAAGGGACGCACAGTAGTGGGTTCGGGCAATCTGCTGATGGAGGGCGTACACGTGGCTCATGATGCCATTGTGGGCAACCAATGTATTATCGGTAACGGCACAAAACTTGCAGGGGAAACAATCATCGACGACAAGGCAATACTCTCTGCCCACGTGCTCCTGCACCAGTTCTGCCGCGTAGGTTCCTACGTGATGGTGGGCGGCGGCACACGTTCTTCACAGGACATACTGCCCTTCTCCATGATAGCAAGAGACCCCGCTGCATTCTGCGGACTCAACATGGTGGGACTCAAGCGTCGCGGTTTCGACCGTGAGACTATCGACAATATCCACCGCACATATCAGATAATACTTCAGGGTACGGGACTTCTGAAAGACCTCTTGGAACAGGTGGAGAGAGAAATACCGCAGAGTGAGGAGCGCGACTATATCCTCGACTTTATCCGTAGCAGCAAACGTGGCTTCATACGATAAGGAACTTGTCGTGATACTTGGTCCCACAGCGGTGGGAAAAACCAAACTGGCACTTGAGAAAGCAGAAGAATGGGGATGCCCCATCATCGGATGCGACAGCCGCCAGATATATAAAGGAATGTGCATCGGGACAGCGGCTCCCACACCAGAGGAACTCGCAAGAGTGAAACATTACATGGTGGGCATTCTCGAATTGGAGGACTACTACTCCGCTGCCCGATATGAAGAGGACGTAATAAAACTGCTGGACGAACTCTTCAAGAGTCACCGGCGGGTGATTCTGTCCGGTGGGTCGATGATGTATATAGATGCTGTGTGCAACGGTATTGACGACATCCCCACCATTGACGATGAAGTGAGAGACACATTGAAACAACGACTGGCAACAGAGGGGCTCTCCCCTCTCCTCGCGGAACTGCGACTGCTTGACCCCGAACACTACAACCGGGTGGATCACAGAAACACAAGACGCGTGGTGCACGCCCTCGAAGTGTGCTACACCAGCGGAAAGCCCTACTCCAGTTTCCTCGTAGCCGGAAAGAAAGAGAGACCATTCAAGATAACGAAGATAGGTCTGAGGCGCGAGAGAGACGACTTGTTTGAACGCATCAACAAGAGAGTGGACATGATGATGGAACAGGGATTCATGGAAGAAGCCAGGAGGCTGTATCCATACCGCCATCTGAACAGTCTTAATACCGTGGGATACAAGGAACTGTTTCAGGTAATATCAGGAGAATGGCCTCTGGAAATGGCCGTAGAGAGAATAAAAAAGAATACTCGCGTCTACGCGAAAAAACAAATGACTTGGTTTAACAAAGATGCTGAAATAGCATGGACAAATTTGACATAATAAAGAAAATAATCAACATGGTATTCATGCGCGGCCCGCTGTGGCGCAGAATGCTGGTGTGGTTGCTTGCTGTAATCATGTTTGTCGTGTGCTTCCTGGGACTTGTGGATATTAACTTCCTGTGGCTTTTCGGCAAGAGTCCCGGTTTTGCAGACATCAAGAATCCCGTCGTGTCTGAAGCCAGCGAGGTGTATAGCGCAGACGGTGTGCTGATGGGACGCTACTACAACGAGAACCGTACGCCCGTGAAATACGAACAGATTTCGCCCATACTCATCCATACACTTATCGCTACGGAAGACGAGAGATTCTACTACCATCACGGAGTGGACTTTCAAGGACTCTTCGCAGCCGGAAAGGATATGATGAAGGGCAATGCACGCGGGGCGTCCACCATAACACAGCAGTTGGCGAAGAACCTCTTCCGCGTCCGCACACGCTACTCCACAGGACTTTGCGGTCACATCCCGGGTGTGAAACTTTTGGTGATGAAGATGAAGGAATGGATTGTGGCCGAGAAACTGGAATTCGTCTACACCAAGGAGGACATCCTCACAATGTATTTTAACACCGTGGATTTCGGTTCGAACGCCTTCGGAATCAAGACAGCGGCACGCAGTTATTTCAATACCACACCTGACAGTCTCAACTATGAACAGTCGGCAATACTCGTGGGACTGCTGAAAGCAACATCGACATACAATCCGCGACTGAACCCCAAGAATGCTCTCTCACGCCGCAATGTCGTGCTGGAAAACCTCTACGACCACGACGGTATAATCATCAACGGCAAGAAAGCCACCAGAGAGCAACTCGATTCGCTCAAATCCCTGCCCGTGACACTCAGAGTCAAGCATACTGACAGCGAAGCACAAAACGGCATCGCACCTTACTTCAGACAGGAACTGAAGAAATATATCGACACACTCTGTGAAGCAGGACTCGTGAAGGGATGCGACAGCACGTCGACATTGGACCTTGATGTGGACGGCGTGAAGATATACACCACCATTGACACCCGAATACAGAAACATGCGGAAGATGCCGTGAAGAAGCAGATGGCGTCGTTGCAGGAGAAATTCAATGCCCATTGGGGCAGCACTCCTCCGTGGACAGACCGTCAGGGACGTGAGATTCCCGGCTTTGTGGAGAATATTGCAAAAAACAATCACACGGAGAATCTTGATTCCGTACGTGAAATGCTCAGATATCTGCACTGCGGCTTCGTGGCAATAGAACCTGACACACGAGAGGTGAAAGCATGGGTCGGAGACATCGACTACGACAAATGGAAATACGACAAGGTGACTGCAATGCGCCAGCCGGGCAGCACCTTCAAACTCTTTGCCTACGCCGAAGCAATGAATCAGGGTATGAAACCTACCGATCACAGAGTGGACAAGTGGATGGCATACCCTGATACGAGTGCTTCCGGCGAGGTGAAGATGTACGCTCCGCACAATGCCAACGGATTCTTCTCCGGCTTCAATATGCCCCTAAGATCTGCGTTTGCACAGAGTATTAACTCCGTTGCCGTAAAAATCGGACAGGAAGTCGGCATCCCTAATATAATAAGGACTGCACACGCAATGGGAATACACTCGCCTCTGCAGAATGTGAAGTCGCTGCCGCTGGGTTCTTGCGACGTGAATCTGCTGGAACTGGTGAACTCCTACTGTACTGTCATTGCCGACGGAGAATACGAAGATCCGATTATGATTACAAAGATAGAGGATCGTCACGGACGCACGATATACGAGGCTAAACACAACAAACAACAAGCCATACCTTATCGCAGCGCATTCTTCATGCGTAAGATGCTGGAAGCCGGACTCCGGGAATCGGGAGGCACATCTATGGCTCTATGGCCTTACATACACCCTGTGCTGCAGTATTCGGAATTTGGAGGAAAAACCGGAACATCCAACAACCACTCCGATGCATGGTTTGTTGGTGTGACACCTAAGATGGTGGCCGGCGCATGGGTTGGCGGAGAGTTCCGTTGCATTCACTTCCGCACAGGACAGCTGGGACAAGGCAGCCGGACTGCTCTGCCCGTATTCGGATATTTTATCCAATCCCTGCTGAAAGATGACAAATTCCCAAAATACCGTGAAAAATTTGAGAAACCCAAAGAACCGATTCGCGAAGACGAATGGATGTGTAAGGGCGTACTGGCAATACATCCGGATTCTTTGAGAAACGATTCCATCAGAAGAGACACAATAGCATCATCACAACAATAATTAACTATTGAAAAATAAACCATTGAAAAATAATAAAATCAAACTAATAAAACAACAAACCATGAAAAAATTTGCTCTACTCGCAGTTGTTGCATGTGCGCTGACTGCAAACGCTAAGAACGAAGGTGGCTATCTCTTCACGTACTTCACCGGTAACGCTCCCGAACAGGAGCAGATTCACTATGCTCTTTCTGACGACGGATGGAACTACACTCCCATCAACGACGGAGCGCCCGTGATTCTTTCCGACACGATTGCCATTAAGAAGTGCGTGCGCGATCCTCATATTCTTCGCGGAAACGACGGTTGGTTCTATCAGGTCATCACCGACATGCGCTGCTGGGACGGATGGAGTTCCAACCGAGGCTTGATTCTGATGCGTTCGAGAGACCTCATCAAATGGGAACATCACGCTATCAATTTCCCCGATCGCTACAAAGGAACTCCTTTCGCAAAGGTGACCCGTGTGTGGGCTCCTCAGACCATTTGGGACGAGAAGGCCGGTAAGTATATGGTGTACTACTCTCTGCGTACAGGTGACGAAGAACCCATTCCTTACGACCGTGTGTACTGGAACTACGCCAATGCAGACTTCTCCGACCTGGAAGGTGAACCGCAGGTACTCTTCGACGTACACGATGCCGCCATCGATACTGATATTATTAAGGATGATAATGGCGACTATCACGTATTCTTCAAGACTGAAGGTGCAAAGCAGAAAGGTATCAAGCAGTTTATCACAAAGGATATCCACACTCTTTTCTCACAGGAACCACGCAAGGAATTCTGTCAGGACACAAACGAAGCTGTTGAAGGAAGCGGAGTGTTCCGTCTGCACGACGGCACATGGGTGCTGATGTATGACTGCTACGGAGCTCATCACTACCAGTTCTGCAAGTCAACAGACCTGATTCACTTCAAGGCCGTACAGAACACCAAGACTCATGGTAAGTTCACACCTCGTCACGGAACGGTGATTGCAATCACAAAGGACGAAAGAGATCTTCTGGAAGCATGGAGCAGACTGATGGTAGCAACCCGCGATCTCAAGCAGCGTGCCGTGCCCACTTTGACACTCGCACAGTTGAAAGGACGCAAGGATATGATTAAGGACCTGAACGCTGTGCTCGACGGCCCCGTTGACATCAAGGCTTACAAAGCTGCAGAAGCTCGTCTGAAGGCATTCTTCAGCAAGTTAATAAAAACGAGTCATTAACAACTAATACCTTATACAATGAAACATTTAATCCTAATGTGTATGGTGTTGCTAGGCGGCATCAGCACCTTTGCAAAAAACACGGTAGTAACCGTGGAGCAAGTAACTACAGAGGTGGCACTTACGGATGATGTGGACTACACTATCACATCCACAACACCATTTACAGGTGCCGGAATAGTGAATATTGTAAACACGGATCATGCTGTTGTCATAATTCAAAACGTCACCCCCTCTGTGGTGCTGGCAAACGGAACACTCAGTCACATACGTATCAATGGCAATACAGCGACGAACAACACCAACTGTCAGGTTCGTATGTATGATAGAGGTAGTATTATCTACCCTTACGGTTCTACTTATACATTCAAGCCTCTTACATGTTACGACAAGCCCAACTTGGAAGGTAACTCGTCAAACAACTTCACGGAAGGCCACAGCGGCGGTTTCATGAAGAATATCGGCCCCAGTTTTAATAACAAGATACGTTCATTCGTCCTCAAAAGAGGATACATGGTAACCTTTGCTGTAGGCCAGAATGGCTGGGGATATTCCCGTTGTTTCATCGCTGACCATGAAGATCTTGAGATTAAATCTCTCCCCTATCCGCTCAACGGAAAGATTACTTCATACAGAATCTTCAAGTGGTGGAATATACACAAATCCGGTTTGGCATCTGATGCAGATGAAATACGTAATAATGCACTTAATTCCGGATGGTGTTATGACTGGGCTGGTGGTAATGAAAGCACTCTGCCTAACAGGGAATGGGTGCCGAATCACATCTATGAAGACTGGCCTTCTGCATCAAGTTGCGGCAGTCGTACAGGGTCTTGCCACATGAAGACCAACAACGAGCCAGGCAACCCTGCTGACGACCATCCTCAGACAGTTGAAGAAGTGCTCGCCAACTGGGAAAACCTCATGCGTACAGGTATGCGTCTCTGCTCTGAGTCCTCCCACGATGGCAGTTGGGCGCATCTGCAGGAATTCATCAGAGAGATTGACGAGCGCGGTTGGCGCTGTGACCTGCTCGATCTTCACTGCTATTGGCCTGCCAGCAGTTTTGGAGACTTCTCCTATTATTATAATGCTTACGGAAAGCGTCCAATCTGGATTTCAGAATGGACATGGGGAGCCAGCTGGAACAATAATGGAATTTTTTCAGCAGCTCCGGATGGTAAAGACTCATATTCAATAGCAAACCAAGAATGTATGCTCAATGGAACAAAACCCATTCTTGACAAACTGAATGCGAGCAAATATGTGGAGCGCTATGCTATCTGGAACGGAGAAGCCGTTGCTTCAAGGGTTTATCACAATGGTGGCTTGTCATTGTTCGGTGAATATTACGCAGCAAACACCGGAGGCTTAGGTTATGATGCAACAATACAGAAGATACCGACCAACCGTCCTGTCGTTCCAACGGAAATGGGACTTTCCGGTTCGTACTCCAAACTCACAAAAGAAGCAACTCTGACTTGGGAGGATGGTAACTATGAACGTATCGACTCCTTCTCTATTCAAGTGAAGAGGCCAGGTTCTTCATTCTTCACAACATTAGGTGCGGTATATCCTGTAGACCAGAATGCAAAGGATAACTCCACTACGGCTACATATACTTTTACAGATCCAGACGCTGAAATAGGTCCGAACACCTATAAAGTTATAGCACGCTACAATGGAAGCAATTTCTCTTCCAACGAGGCTATTGTTGCCGTTTCCAGCAACGGAGAAATCGGATATCTTCGTTATGGTGAGGCACAGCTTGCCGGTACGACGACTAACGATGTAAATTATGCCAAGAGTTTCGAGGCAAGAAAGAGTCCCTACGTAGTTCTTTCCGCACCTACAGCCAAAAACAACTTTGGCAAGTTCTTAAACATCCAAACCTCTTCCGTAAGCAAATTCTCTGCTGTGATGACTCCGTTCGTGAAAGACGCAAGCGGAGAATTATACACCCTCACAGCCGCAGAGGCAGCTTCGTATATTGCATTGCCAAAAGACAGCACTTATTTCGAGATTCCGAGTATTGCAGATCCGGCAGTTTCTCTGAAGTTGCAGTGTGGAGCTGCACCTAGCAAGGTAGGAGCTGAGAACGTACACGTGACTTTTGATGTCCCGTTTGACGACGGAGTGACACCTGTTGTTATCGTTACAGCCATCAAGCCCACAAGCATTACTTATGGCATGCTGCCTCGCGTAGAGAATATAACAAACACAGGTTTTGACGTACGTATTGAGCGTCCCGCATACTATAGCTCCAAAGCATTTACTACAGTATCGGTATATTACTTTGCAATGGAACCGGGAGAGGCTTCCCTCGGAGGTGGTTTGCTGATTTCTGCACAAAGATATGAAGATGCTCTTGAAAAAGGAAGAACCTACGGAAAGCCTGTTACCTTGACAACTCCGCTCGTGAAACCGAACATCGTGTTTGGAGCACAGTCTATCAAACACGATGCCCTGCGTGAAGTGTTCATTGGTAACACGACAAAAAAGACAGAAGACGGCTATCAGTACACAACAGCAATCACTCCTTATGCATATCTGGATGGAAGTGCCACAACAACAGGTACTGCCTACAACCCGTCGGAAGATCTTGGGTTCATTGCTGTCGCAACAGACCCCAACGGCAATCCTGATGATGACCCAACGATAACAGCTATTAACGATATCGTTTCAAACGGTGCATCAAAGGATTCTTCATTCGATGCATGGACAGAGGGCAATATCATTCGTTGTAACAATGCAGATGTACGCGTATACACGACTGCCGGTCTTGAAGTGAAACCTAACACTCCCCTTTCAACGGGACTTTATATCGTATCTGACGGAAAGACAAGTAAGAAAATTAATATCAGATAAACATGAAGAAGACCCTTTTGGTTGTGACACTATTCTCCTGCCTTGCTGTGCAGGCTGCTATTACTGATGTCACATCTAAATATCTTACTAACCCTGACTTCGCAGCCCGCTATGCGGGATGGTTTAATCAGGCCGGCACCAAAGGTGTCACAGGCGGGTTCGTGCATCAGACAAATGATGTATTTGTAAAGAAGCACGCAGAAGTATACATGGAAAAAAATGTTTCTGTGGGAAGTAAAATACCTAATTGTGACATGTACCAACACCTGAAGGGTCTTCCTTCCGGCACATACACTCTCGTGTGTGCAGCATTCTGCGGTAACGGCTCCGGAGGAAATTACACACCGTCCTCCGGAGGTTACCTCTATGCACAAGATCAGCAGACAGCTATCAACGGACCTGCAGGAGACTACTCCGTAGTATTTTCCGTAGGTGATGACGGAAAAGCAACTGTCGGTATCAAGTCGCAAAACGCTGCTTGCAACTGGATGGCATTCGACAACTTCCGCCTGTATTATAATACGGAAGGTTCTGCCGATTCGCTCGCAGCTCGTCAAGCTATCGTAGATGCCGAACGTTTATCACGCCAAGCTATTCAGGATGCTGCACGTTCCGCAGCAAAAGTGACAACATATCCGTATGTCGGAGCCGGTGTGACAATAGCACTCATGCGTGCCACATTCACGGCAAACGGCACATCTGCAAAAGAATACGGTGTCTGCTGGAGCAAAGACAGCAAGGAGCCGACCATCATGGACGACTGCACCACAGAATATTTCTCAAACAAAGGATATCTCTTCCGCATTGAAGGACTAACCCACTCTACTGGATACTGGGCTCGTCCCTATGTTATAACAAACGACAACCGGGTGGCATACGGTGAGGTTATTAAGTTCTATACTGAGCGTAAGGGGAACACCACTTACGAATATAACTACTACGCTCAAGTGGAGGATCCTAGCCAAATTTCCTGGGACTACAATATTAATTCCGGTATGGCTGAGACCGTATGGATGTACAACCAATTGGCCTATATCTCCGGTCTTCACCTTAACGTTCACTACGCGCGCGGAGCTGGTGCCGGAGGCGGTACAGCGGAATGTTCCTACGGAGGATGGATGAATGTATCTCAAAACTGGGCATATCAGCAAACTGGTACCATGCTTCATGAGACGAACCACGGTGTGGGTGTCGGACAAACAAATGAATGGTACAACAACAGCAACTTGCGTGAAAACACAGGTAGTGGCAAGTGGCTAGGTCCACGCACTACAAAAATGGTTCGTTTACTGGAGAACAATGAAGAGGCCTTCCTCACCGGTGACGGTGTCCATATGTGGGCATCCACAACGTCCGGCAGTCTGACATACGGCTATGGTATCAACGGTGCACAGGAAGACTCCTACTCCCCTTCTAACCATCTTCTTTATTTTGGTAACATTCTCGTAACTCATGCACTACATCAGGACGGTATGCCTGCCACCTGGTCATCTGGTATCACAGCTGCTTATACATTCACACAGGATGACAATGAGATCTACTACATTAAAGCAGAAAATGGGAAGTACGGTCTCAATGACAGATTTGTTGGTGTGAGTGTATCTGGGGCTACATCAAAGTTTGGAAATGTATTGTCTAATTTCTCTGAAATTGCCGAAGACCCGAACTACCAATGGAAAATTACCTATGATCCGACACGTGGAATGTATGCTTTCCAAAACAAGGGGACTGGAGAATATCTGTATTCTTCATCCAGCACAGTAAAACTGTCGGGCACGACACCTGCAACAAACAATTATTTTATGCTTCTGCCTGCACGCAAAGATGTCTCTTCTGGTGATTTTACTGCAACAGGATATTGGGTTGTGCGCGGTAACACATATGATTCATATGCTGTGAAGACTGTTGCATCCACAGCAGAAGTAGCAACATTGTCAGGCAGCACATTTGATCCGAATAATGAAACCGGTACCAGTCAGCGATTCCTGCTTCTGACAAGTAGTGAGGCTCAAAAGGCACAGGAGGCTGCCCGCAATATGAAGATGGCGCGACTTGAAGAGATTCTCTCCGGATGCGATGCCATTGTGGATGTACCAGTTGAGGAGAATGTTGCCGGCGCTATCACGGACTTTGAGACAATCATTGCTAAAGTAAAGAAAGAAAAAGACAGTTACGAAACCGCAGCAGACGTTACTGCAGCAGTCAGCATGTTGCTTTCTGCTGTGAACACATATCTTACAAATTGTCAACTGACTGATCCCTCACAGCCTGCAGACCTGAGTTTCATGTGGCAGAATATGTCACTAGCTTCCGGCACAGACTATTGGACAGCATCCGTAACTCCCGTGTTTAATTACGGATGCTATGAATTCTATGAGAAAACATTTGATTTCTATCAGGTTTCCGAATATAAGATGCCTATAGGCAACTATCGTCTAATCGGTCAGGCTTTCCAGCGTCCGGGTAGTTATACTGCTGTATATAATGACTATATCAAAAATGGCACAGATAATGTCAATGCCAAATTATATATTACAAGCAGTGCAAAGACAACTAATAATAAAGTGTCAAACATCTGGCGCGACTGCACCACAAGCAGTCTTGGAGATGGTAGTGTTTCCGTAGGTGGGAAATATATTCCAAACACCATGGAATCCGCAGCTGCGTGGTTCAACAACGGTCTCTACAATGACACCCTTTTCCACAAGGCTACCGACAACTCAACAATGCGTTTAGGACTCTCCGGAACAACAGGTACCAGTTATTGGTTCATGTTCAAAGGAGGATTCCGCGTATTGTATTATGGCAGTTTCGAAGAGGACGAGATAATAGACGGAACAGAAGACCAGAATGGTAAAATCGGTTGTCTGCGATACGGTAAGTTACATCTCTCCGGTACGGATGCCCATACAACCAATTTCACGAAGTCGTTCGAGCCCCGTAAGACACCTAATCTCGTTCTCTCTGCTCCTACTGTAAGAAATAAATCCGGTAAATTCCTTAACATCCAAACCAATAATGTGAGCAAGTTTACCGCAGCGATGAAGCCTTACGTGAAGAACAGCGAGGGAGACTTGTATGATTTGACAAATATGGAGTCTGCTGCCTATATGGCTCTACCTAAGGACACTACCGTCTACGCTCTGCCAAGCACTACGGACGCAACAAAATATCTGACATTGCAGTGTGGAGCGATACCGACAAAAATTGCCGGTGAGAATGTACACGTTACGTTTGAAGTTCCATATAAAGAAGGAGTAAAACCTGTCGTGATTGTTAGTGCTGTTAAGGCTTCCAGCATAGCCTATGGTATGTTACCACGCGTGGAGAATATCACAAACACAGGTTTTGACGTACGTATAGAACGTCCTGAATATTACAGTTCAAAGGCATTCACAGCGGTACAGGTATATTACTTTGCGATGGAACCAGGAGACGCTTCTCTAGGTGGTGGATTGCTCATTTCCGCACAGAGATATGAGGATGCTCTCATACCGTCAATACTCTCTGGAGAGACTATCTATCTCGACACTCCTCTGTTGAATCCCTATATAATACTGGGAGCCCAGTCCGTCAAACACGATGCTCTGCGTGAAGTGTTTATTGGAAGAACAGAGACAAGTGTTACATCTGATGGTTTGCTTCTCACCACAGCAATTACCCCATATGCATATCTGGATGAAACAGCAACGACATCCGGTACAGCATACATTCCGTCGGAAGATCTCGGACTTATTGCTGTAGCCGTAGACCCCAATGGTAATCCAGAGGATGAACCAACTATCACAGGCATACGCGATGTGATATCCGGCGGCAATTCACAGGATGCTTCGTTTGACGCATGGGCTGAGGATAATATCATTCGCAGCAATAATACAAATGTGCGTGTCTACACCGCAGCCGGTCTTGAGGTTCAGCTCAACAAGCCTCTTCCCCAGGGTCTTTACATCGTATCTGACGGTAAGACAAGTAAGAAAATTAATATTAGATAAACCATGAAAAAATCGTTAACCGTTATAGCATTATTAGTAAGTCTTGGTATTAATGCCACGATTACTAACGTTACGTCCAAATATCTCGTTAATCCTGACTTTGCTGCCCGATATGCAGGATGGTATAATCAGGCCGGCACTAAAGGTGTCACAGGCGGCTTCGTGCATCAGACCAATGACCTTTTTGAAGGGAAACACGATGAAGTGTATATGGAAAAATGGGTAGTACAGGGGTCTAGGATTGAAAACTGCGATATGTACCAACATCTTAAGAATCTTCCTGCCGGTACGTATACTCTTGTGTGTGCGGCATTCTGTGGAAAGGGTTCCGGAGGCAGTTATACCCCCTCCTCCGGAGGTTACCTCTATGCACAGGATCAGCAGACAGCTATCAACGGACCTATAGGAGACTATTCCGTAGTATTCTCAGTAGGTGATGACGGAAAAGCAACTATTGGTATAAAGTCGCAAAACGCTGCTTGCAACTGGATGGCATTCGACAACTTCCGCCTGTATTATAATACGGAAGGTTCTGCCGATTCGCTCGCAGCTCGTCAAGCTATCGTAGATGCCGAACGTTTATCACGACAGACTATTCATAATGCAGCACGTTCCGCGGCTAAAGTGACGACATATCCGTATGTCGGAGCCGGTGTTACTGCAGCATTCATGCGTGCCACATTTACAGCAAACGGAACTACGGCCAAGGAACGTGGCGTATGCTGGAGCAAGGTAAGTAAAGAACCTACGATTCTTGACGACTGCACCACAGAGTATTTCTCAAACAAAGGATATCTCTTCCGCATTGAAGGACTAACCCACTCTACTGGATACTGGGCTCGTCCCTATGTTATAACAAACGACAACCGGGTGGCATATGGTGAGGTTATTAAGTTCTATACTGAGCGTAAGGGTAACACCACTTATGAATACAACTATTATGCTCATGTAGAAAATCCCGACCAGATATCTTGGGACTACAACATTAATTCCGGTATGGCAGAAACTGTGTGGATGTACAACCAATTGTCATATATTCCCAATATACATCTTAATGTACACTATGCACGCGGAGCAGGTGCTGGTGGCGGCACAGCAGAGTGCTCCTACGGGGGATGGATGAACGTCTCTCAAAACGTAGCATACCAGCAGACTGGTACAATGCTTCACGAGACGAACCACGGTGTGGGTGTCGGCACTACCGGTGAATGGTACAACAACAGCAATCTGCGAGAGAATACCAGCAGCGGTAAGTGGCTCGGTCCCCGTGCAACGAAGATGGTGAGACTTCTTGAGAACAACGACTACGCATTCATGCAAGGCGATGGTACACACATGTGGGCCGGTACGTCATCTGGTAACCTTACATATGGATATGGTATCAACGGTGCCCACGAGGACTCCTACAGCCCTTCCAACCAACTTTTGTATTTCGGTAATATCCTCATCACACATGCCTTACACCAAGACGGTCTCGTGGCACCAGGTGCTGACGGAATAGTCGCATCATATACATTCACACAGGATGATGATGAGATATACTACATTAAAGCTGAGGACAGCAGATACGGTTTTGGAGATCGCTATGTCGGAGTTAAAGTTACAGTAAGTCCATCAACAGGCAGAACCACAAAGAAATTCGGCAATATAATTACCACGTTTAATGATATTAAAGATAATTCATATTATCAATGGAAGATTACATATAATCCACTTACAGCGATGTATTCTTTCTATAATGTGGGATCTGGAGCCTATCTCAAAAACACAAATGCTACCGTCAATATATCAGGCACTTCAATCACTACTGACCATCAGTTTATGTTGTTGCCCGGTCGCAATGATATAAGTGTTGGAGATTTCAAGGCCCACGGATATTGGATGGTGCGAGGCAGCGCTTATAATTCGAATGCTGTGAAAACCGCAGCTTCCACATCCTCTGAAGTCGTTAATATCACGGCCAGCACATTTGATCCGAACAATGAAACCGGTGCCAACCAGCGTTTCCTTTTGCTCACCAGTTCTGAAGCTGTTAAGGCAGAGTCTGCTGCACGCGAACTGAAGATGACCCGTCTCAATGAGATTATTGCCGGTTGTGAACCTCTGTTTGATGTACCTGTGACAGAATACGTTCCGGGATCCATAAGTGATTTTGCAACAACGCTATCTACCATTAAGAACGAGAAATCCGGTTACACCACTTCGGCAGAGGTTACAAATGCCATAAACACTCTTCTCGCTGCTGTAGATACATATTTCACCAACTGCCGTCCGTCGGACAACGACAAGCCCGCAGACCTGAGTTTCATGTGGCAGAATATGTCACTTGCTTCCGGCACAGAATATTGGACGACTTCCGCAAAGCCCGTATATGGTGACGGATGCTACGAATTCTATGAGAAGTCATTTGATATGTATCAGGTTTCCGAGAGCAGAGTTCCGGCCGGCAGCTATCGTTTCGTGGTGAAGTCATTCCAGCGTCCCGGTTCGTATAATGATGTATATACTGATTATATTGTCAACAATATAGATAAGGTAAACGGTAAGATTTACATCACCTCCGCTTCGACTAAGACCGCGAAAAGTATGGCTAACATCTGGCGCGACTATGCAACAAGAAGCCTGGGGTCTGGAAGCGTTGCAGTGAATGGGAAATACATACCTAACACCAGATCGTCCGCAACAGCATGGTTTAACAACGGTTACTACAACGATTCCATCTTTGCCTCCACTGAAACCGTCCACTCTACCCTGCGTGTTGGACTTTCCGGCACCAGCGGTTCTTCCTACTGGGTAGCATTCAAAGGCGGTTTCAGAGTACTCTTCTACGGCGACTTCGATGAACACGGCGGTACAGGCATTGACACTTTGCAAGCTACCGGCACAGACAACAATGATGAAAAGTCTGACGGCAAGTTCTTTGAAAACGGACGTATCGTCATTCGCAAGAACGGTCAGAAGTACACTACCGACGGTATGATTCTGAGGTAGTGCCTCAGAGCTGTATAAACAAAATAAGTGGTCAGCCCTTAATGAGTTGACCACTTATTATTTTATCTCTAAAAAGATTTCTTTAGCCTTCTATTGAAAAACCGTCAAGATTCTCCTCTTCGTCAAGACCATCGGCTTCTTCTGTGTATTGGCTATAATACGTACCGTCGAGATCATCTTTTGTAAGATTATCGTCATCCAGTTCGTAATCATCATCGCTGTCGTCATCGCGATCCATCATAGCCAACTCCTCATCTGTGAGATCCTCGTCGTCGAGTTCCTCAACGTCTGACAGGATATCGTCGTCCTCATCATCAATCGAACCGGGTTTGCGCTTATGCTTGCCGTTTGTATGACGTCTGATTTTGTTGCCGTCTTCGTCGTAGTCGTCTTCATTAATCATACGAAGCTTGACGGCGGGATCCTTCTTCTTGCAGAAAATAGCTTCCGTCCACGTGCCTTTTTCAATTTCAAGCACCTCATAGCCCTGAGCCACTTTCTTCTCCAGCGTGCCGCCTTCCTTGTGCAGACGCGATGTCGGCAACTGGGTGTTTGAGACATCGAATGCAGAAGCGATGATATCCCTTATGTGCAGAGGCACAGCCTCCCATCCTCCTCCGAAATTGCGGTCGATAAGTTCCAACACACCGGAAGCCGTCATATGTCTGATATTCTCATACGTCAGTTCCGTGAGTCGCGTAATTGTCTTCTTGCGGATTGCCACATGACCCTTAGAGGCTTTGGTGTGTGAGAACACTGCCCACTCGCCGTTCTGGTACTTGTCAGCTTCACGCTTATCCTCCGGATTGAAATGCACCACCTCGAAGGCTATGCGCATTGTATTGAGCAACTTATCCTCTGCCTGAGGAAAAATCGGATTATCCTTCTCTTCATCCCAGAGTTTAGGAATCTCATTCTGATCCACGTTCCACACATTGGTGGAGTCGAGATCCATTATGCTTTCTAAAACTTTACTCATATCTGGTTAATTACATTACCTCTTCTGCGAGGCCATTCTGCGAATTTTGCGTGCAAAATTAATGATTTCTCACGACTTTACGCTCTTTTTGCACGTTTTTCTTGCAGAATATATTTGTTTTTTAAAATAATCAAGCCCTGGACTTGTGTGAACTTATCACAGCAGGAGTATAAATGTTCTTATATCGACCTCCAATCTATCCATATTATAGCCATAATGTTCCTCCAATGCTCCTCCTACACTCTGACGTGTACTTGTTGCATCGAAGTTATTCACTGGATAGACAGGAGTTCATCTTTTGTTGTGCATGAGACAGGATGCAGAGAAGGACAGCAAGCTCAATCGCAGAATGCAAATTCTGCAAACATAATGTTCTTAAAGCTTCATTTCCATCTTAACATGCGGAATGCCAGCCTCGTCAAATGGTTCAGAGCAAACCTTATAGCCACATTTTTCGTAGAAACCAATCACCCTGACCTGTCCTTCCAGACGCAGACAGGAAGCACCCTGTCTTTTTGCGGCTTCTGCTGTAGCATCCATTATCATCTTTCCTACACCCTTCCCACGAGAGGTTGCAATAACCCTTCCCACATGCCACACACCTTTCTCCTCCTCGGGAAACAGACGGGTACATGCTGCAATACTCTCATCATCGTTCTTAATGAATATATGTATGGATGAACAGTCTGTGCCGTCTGGGTCAAGATAATGACATCCTTGTTCCATCACAAAAACCTCGAAGCGCAGTTTCAGCAGTTCATATACCTCTTTGTTGGTAAGTTCCTGAAAGGATTTTATTATAATCTTATTATCTTTTTCCATTTGAATGCAAAATTACAAAAAAAAATGTAAAATAGCGTATATTATACAACTTTTTTTGTTTAACAGCCCTTTAAAAAACCGCAATTGAAGGACTGTAGCTGCTCTCCCATCACATTCTTCATTACTCCGAATACGTGCTCTCCTGTACAATGACCGGTGTAGAAACGGGTGTCCGGATACCTGGCTTTCAGCCGACGGGCCAAGGCCGTCAATTCCTCATCAGACTCATATCCGTCAAGCAAATGAAAACCGCCAACAACGTCCCTCACAGGCCACGGACAGGCTGACAGAATATTTTCCAGTCCGCTATGAGCGCAACCAGTAAACAGGAGTCCGCCTGCGTATAGAGCCAGTTCGTGACGGAAGTCATCGGGAACAAGACTGCCATCACCTGCTTCTACGAAAAGGTTTTGGTTGCCTTGGGGCCTTGGAAATGTTTGTGGGATGCGGGATATGATATGAATGCCATCGCATATCTCACAGTTTTCGCCTACCGTGAGCAGTCGTTCTTCGGGGAGCTCAGGCCAAACTGTCATTATGCTATGCAGATGTCCCCGTTTTGAGAAGAATCTTCCGCTTAGGGCTTCAGGTGAGACAACAATCTTGGCTTTATCGTTGACAGACATGAAATGCACCAAACCTCCGGCATGATCGCTGTGCCCATGAGAAATAAAAACACAGTCAACGCTGCTGAGGTCTATACTCAGCTTCTCTGCATTACGGATGAGCATATCGCTGGCACCCGTATCAAGCAAGACACGGTGATGTTCCGTCTCCAAAAGTATCGACTGCCCGTGCTCGGTTTCAAGCACGGGATTGTCTGTGCGATTATCAACCAGTACTGTCCACTTCATATGATACTTTTGCATTCGGGGCGACAAGTCGTACTTCATAAAAAAACGAATGCCGCTCCGAGTATGGTTCCCAAAAGGGAAATGATTAAGACGACAACTAAGCGCTTTATGCCTTATTAAACTTTGTCTTCGGCTGTTTGCAACGAGGACAACGCCAGTCGTCTGGCAGGTCTTCAAATGCCACACCGTCGTGCTCAGCAGGGTCGTAGACGTAGCCGCAGACGGAGCAGACATACTTGCCGGATTCTTCTTTTTGGGAGAAATCTACCTCAGCAAGGATAGTGGGTACGGGATTATCGAGATCCATCACACGCTTGGTCTCCAGACTCTCATAGCCTTGGGGAGTATGGGTGCCGCAATATACGGTGGGCTGCTTGCGAATGAACTCACGTACGCGGTCCATCGTCTCGCGAGCTGCCTGAAGGTCGTCGAAGACAACAGAAAGTTTGTTCGCATAGAGAGCCTCGTCGACGTAGGTGATGTCTCCCTGGAACATATAGAACAATCCTTCATTCTCTGCGATGATAAGACTGTTACCATTGGTATGTCCCTTGGCCTTGATGTAGTAAACGCCATCGGCAATCTTCTGACTTTCAGGGAAGTTGTAATAAGCACCATCAGTGAATTCCACAGGGACTATATTAGGGATATCCTTGAGCTCCTCTGCTCCGATTTCTTCTGCATTGACATAAATCTTCGCATTGGGGAAAGAACGCAGCTCTCCCGAATGGTCGGCATGCTTGTGGGTCAGCAGTATCTTTGTCACCTGCTCCGGCTTGTAGCCCAATGCAGCCAAAGCATCCATATATTCGCAGATGCTCTTACCTATATAGATGGGTGCCGTCTCCTCTGGTGCACCATCAGGGAAACCTGCTGGCAGACCGGTATCAACCAGTATCACCTCCTTGCCTGTATCAATGAGATAGTTCTGCAGACTGCCCCGATAGCGGATGTTCTTGTCATACTTCTCGGCTCCCTCTTCGCCACCCATGACGAAAGGCTGAGAATAGAATCCGTCTTTTCTGAATTTTACTGCTTTGATGTCCATAGTATTTAATTTTGGTTTTGGTTATAAAATGATTGTAAGCTCTAAGCGTTTGCTTCCCTTTTCATATTTTCTTTACGCAAATTAATATCTATTCGGCGCCAAAGTTACGATAAATATTTGATATCTGCAAGGATGGAAATGTTAAAAGAGAAATAAAAACATGTTATTCCTCTTGATTCATGACATTTTTTGAATATTATTTTGTGTTTTTGCACTAAACATTGAAATGCAACGGAATGTCACAGAAACAGATAACTCACATATTGATATAAATTGATTGACAGAATGTCAGAGAGTTGTAGGTTATTGTATTACTTTAGATTCTTTTTGAAGAAATCTGCCAGTTTGTCCCAGGGAATCATATTCTTTGGCTGACCTTTACCTTCCTTTTCCTCGTAACCTCCATCGTATAGGTCACAATGTGAGGCATCAGGGATGATTAGCAACTGTTTGTTCTCCGGGTTGGGGTTTGGTTCGCCAACAAACTTGTATCCCTCAGCTTTGCCATCTACCATATAATGATAGGCTGCCTCGCCAAAGTAGCGAGAGTGGGCATCGGCTCCGTG
>JAEEZX010000016.1 GCA_016292045.1 Bacteroidaceae bacterium
CTATTTCACCCAATACCACCGGAGCAAGAAGGTATCTGATGCTTGATTTCTCCAGCGGAACGGTAAATGTCTTTAGTGAAGATGCAATTATCTTCCAGGACTGCGAAGAGCCCGAAGAGTAAAAGCCAAGAGTCAAGGGTCGAGAGTCTAAGGACTTGTAATTGAACAATTAGACAATTTACAATTTACGGCTAGTAAAAGTGAAGGGCACTCATTGAGCGCCCTTCACTTATTCCCGGGACATCCGGGACATCCGAGACACGAATATTTTGTGGCCCCAAGAGACTATTTTGCGGCAGTTGAAGATGAAAAAACGGGGGAAAGGGTGGTGGTTTAGAGAAAAATTTCTATATTTGTAGCGAATAAATACAAAATGTGCAATATATGAAGATAAGAAATCTTTTTATCATGGGTGTGATGGCCTTTGCGGTAAGTGCGATAACCTCTTGCGAAGGTAGTAACAGTAACGACATTCCTACAGACGGCATCTTGGGCGAACTGCCTTCTCTGAACGAGAAGTACCTTGCCGAACAGGAAAATATGCGTGCCAAAATCGAAGCCGAGGAAAACGATGACAAGCTCACGAAGCTGAAGGCTGAATTCAAAGAATGGCAAAAGGCCCGCGAGGACAAGCTCAACGAGATAGAAGATGCCCTCGACGGCAAGGAAATCCCGACAGAAGTGGCAGACGGAGCACAGTTTACCATAGACGGCAATATGAAACTGAAAAAGACGAGCATTACCGCCTATCGCAGCGCACAGATAGTATATGCCACTGTTGCAGCACAGACCACAACAGACCTCCCGGGCATAATGGAGATACCCGAATACTGCGGCGTAGCATACGACATCGACGGTAATGTCATCGACGTATGTCCCGGGTCAAGGCTGACGAGAGATATCGGCAGCTACAGAGACGGCGTTCCGGCCGGTGCAATATCCGACGTCCAGATTTCTCTCTGCAGGGACAACCAGGAAAGATGGGCAAAGCTGGCAAAGATTGTCATCATTGACGGCCGTAGCGATGCCTACAACCAGATAAAGGAGCAAGTACAGAAGTAAATTCTGCGTTTTATTTCCCTGCCATTTCCAGAAGGGCGTTCTTGAGCATGTCGTACTGCCGGTAGAGGTCGTTGACGGGACGCTCGCCCGAGCGGTAGTCGTGCATGGGAGCCTTGAGGAAGAAGGAGAGGAAACGCTGCGTGCCGTAGCGGCCTGCACGCGCAGCAAGGTCGGAGAGCAGGCAGAGGTCGAGCAGCACAGGGGCGGCAAGGATGGAATCGCGGCAGAGGAAATTGATTTTCACCTGCATGGGATAGTTCATCCAGCCGAAGATGTCGATATTGTCCCACGACTCCTTGGCGTCGCCGCGAGGAGGGTAGTAGTTGATGCGCACCTTGTGGTAGTAGTCCTCGTAGAGCTCGGGATACTCCTCGCCGTCGAGGATGGTCTCGAGGGTGGAGAGCTTGGAGACCTCCTTCGTGTGGAAGTTCTGAGGGTCGTCGAGCACAAGGCCGTCGCGGTTGCCCAGGATGTTGGTGGAGAACCAGCCCCTCAGTCCCAGACAGCGCGTGCGCAGCATGGGAGCAAAGCCGCTCTTGACGAGCGTCTGTCCCGTCTTGAAGTCCTTGCCGGCGATGGGCTGGCGGGTCTTCTCGGCGAGTTCCCACATGGCGGGGATGTCGACGGTGGTGTTGGGGGCTCCCATGATAAAGGGGCATCCCTCGAGCAGCGCAGCCATGGCGTAGCACATGGAGGGAGCGACGCGGTCGCGGTCGTCGGCCTTCATGGCAGCCTCCAGAGCGGCAAGGGAGCCGTGCACGCTCTCGTCGGGCTTCACGTATATCTCAGTGGACGCGGCCCATGCCACCACGATGCGCTGCACACCGGTGGTGCGGCGGAAGTCCTGAATATCCTTGCGAACAGCCTCCATCATCTCCCAGCGTGTCATGTCGGGCTTGACATTGGTGCCGTCGAGACGCTTGGCATAGTTGCGGTCGAAGGCAGCGGCCATGGGACGTATCTGCTCCAGCTCGTCGCGCACGGGCATGATATCCTTCTCGTCGAGCACCTCGGCGTAGAGGGCGCTCTGCAGGGCATTGGCGGGATAGACATCCCACGCACCGAAGACGATGTCGTCGAGATGTGCCATCGGTACGATACGGTCGTAGGGGAGGGCTTCCCCGCCGATGCGGATGCGGTCCATCTGTGTCATGCTGCCGATGGGTTTGGCGAGACCCTTGCGGGCCATCAGTACACCCGTGATGAAGGTGGTGGAAACGGCACCGAGTCCGACGGTGAGAATACCGAGTTTTCCCTCTGCGGGGCGGATATTTGTTGCTGTCATAGCATGAATTTCGTTATTATTTGGGCAAATTTACACAATTTTTGTCAAACGAGCGCAAGGAGGTCGTCAAAATTTCTCACTAGATGCGCTTTCATGCCCAACGACACCGCGGGAAGCATGTCGTTTTTCTCCGAATCGCCCACCACGAGGATGTCTTCGGGCGGAATCGAGGGATAGAGTTCGAGCACCTTGGCGTAGATGGCAGGGTCGGGTTTGCGTATACCTACACGGGCCGACTCGATGACATGCTCGAAACACCCGGAGAGAGAGAAGGCGGAGAGCACGGCGGAGAGATTGCCGTAGAAGTTGCTCACAAGCACCAGCGGTGTCTGCCGGCGAAGCCTCTCCAGCACTCCGCGCGAGAGGGAGATGCAGAGTTCCACCTCGCTGTGGCACCGCTGCGCCACGTCGAGAGCTGCTGTGCGGCTGATGTTGCCGCCGATAAACTGTGCCTCGAGAAGGCACTTTTCCTGCAGCGTGCGCAGGAAGTCCCAGTCGGGCTGCGTCTGAAGGGAGCGCTCCGCCTGCACGTATGCCTCCCAGAAAACATCCCAGGAGAGTTTGGGCAGCCGACGCTTCCAACCCTCGTAGAGCAGATGGCTCCAGTGGCGGCCGTGAGTGTCTAGCGTGCCGCCGAAATCGAAGACAATAAGTTGCGGCATAGGCGTTCGTGACGTATGTGCATGTAATACTGTATGACGGTGAGTACGACGCACTCCACCACCATGAGGAGCGGGATGCAGTCGGTGAGCACGGAGATGTAGAGGGCGATGGCGCGCCAGTTGAAGGTGAGCACGTTGGTCCACTTCAGGAGAGGGAATGTGCCCTCGAGGTAGCGACGGCGTATGTCATCGGGGACGTCTTCTCCGTAACGCTCTCGAAGATGCTTCATAAGCTGCTGCAGATTAGGCGTTTCTCTCTCTTGACGGAAGGTGTAGTTCAGGTAGAACATCTGCAGCGTTTTCTCCACGGGATGCTCCCGGAAGGATATGCTGCGCCACACCTCAAGCTGCTCGGAGAGGCGGTCCTGATGCTGTCCGTTCTGCATGTGAAGATAGGAATTGCGTATGTAGTCGGCCATGCGCGACTGGTTGGCGTGGAGCACGAAACCCTCGAGACAGAAGATGAGAAATCCCCAGATGCCCCATTGGGGCCACAGACGCACCACCAGACAGATGTAGATGCTGAGATACCATATATTCTCCGCCGCACCGTCGAGGATGCGTCCGAAGCGGCTCGTCTTGCCCGACATGCGTGCCAGCTGACCGTCGGCGCTGTCGAAGAAGTTGGCCCACATGAGCAGCGCGACACCGAGCACGTTCCACAGGAGACCGTGCCACCCGGCAAGGCGGTAGGAGGGAGAGAGGAAACAGAGTCCGGAGGCAATGCCGAGCAGTATGGAGAGATAGGTGACGGTGTTGGGGTGCACACCGAAACGGTTGAACAGGCGCGCCCACATCAGTCCTATGGGACGGGTGAAATAGATGTCGATATTCTCCTCCGTATCTTTACTTTTGGTGTATAGCATACTGTGCAATGTGTTGTGCGGCCTCTTCCCGGCAGCGCGAGAAGGACGGCCAGTCGTTGAGATCGATGACGGCAATGTCGGAGGCTGTCTGCGGATGCTCACGGAGCAGAATGGCATCACCACCGTAGATGACGAGTCCGGCAGCGTTTGCAGCACTCTCTGCTGCAGCCTGCAATGCGGGAAGGCCGGAAGGATGGAAGAAACGGCCGGCAACGCCGTAGAACTTCACCTCGCGCCCCTCGTGGTGGCGCTGGCACACGATGTCGTCTATGCCGCGCGAATGCATCTCGGCGATGACACGGAGACGCTCGTCTTCCGTCTGAGCAAACACCACGTCGCGGGGATCTTGTGTGTATCCGCTGCGTTTCACCCAGCAGGGAGCCTTAGCCCCGTCGTCGCGGCGACGGGAAACGCCGGTGACAGCCTCCGTGGTGTTGATGACCGGAGCCGCACTGCCGGAAAGTGTGTCCAGAGCTTCACGGCTGCGCGCCATGGAGAGAACGCTGTGCCACGTAAGACTGAGGAGGGAGGGGGAGAGCTCGCTCTCGTCGGTATAGGTTACGCTGTACCCCTGACTCTGCAGGCATTCTCCAACGGAGCGGGCGATTTCGTCGTCATCGTTGCGTCCCTTGCAGAAACGCTTGTCGCGCAGCACGAAAAGTATATCACGGGAAAGGAAACGCTCAGCCTTGGCGATATCTTCCTTGTGGTCGATGTCGTAGACCCTCTCCATGGGGAAAGCCTTTACGGTGATACCAGCCCGGAGGATTGCACGCTGGAAGTTGCGCATACGACTCTCACTGCGCCCGATACAGTCGGAGAGCACGCGCATCATTGCGGGTGTGATGCGATAGATGCCGGCTGATACGTAGGGGCAGGGACCGTTGTCGCGGAAGGCTGTGATGCGTCCGTCGGCATCGGTGTCCACCCAGAGGGGTTTCTCGTCGTCCACAAACGGTGTGACGGCAAAGTCGCCCTCACGGAGATAGCGTGCGAAGTCGTCCTCGCGGAAGATGGTGTCGACGGTGGTGAGGACGAAGGTGTCGTCCAGCAGGAGAGTGCGCATAGCCCAGAGGGAATGCATGCTGGAAGGCGTGTCGGCAACGACGTAGCGGAGAAAGGGGCAGCGCGGGGAGATCTCGTCGAGATGCTCCCTGACGGCTGTCATGCGACTGTTGATGACGATGACTATCTTGTCTGCACCGTGGGAAGAGAAAATGCGCACGAGACGGTCGAGCAGACGCTCTCCGCCCACCTCGATGAGGGGTTTGGGCGTGAGTATGCCTTCTGCCTCGAGGCGCGAACCTTCACCTGCAGCCAGGATGGCGAATGTCATTCGTCGAAAGGTTTGAAGGGAAGGCTGCTTTCCTTGCGTGGCGGCTTCTTGTCCACAAACAGTTTGGGAAGGGGATTTTCCCTGGCTTCGTCCCACTGCTCGCGTGCTCTCGTGATGTCGATGGCGGTGTAGAGAGCCTGTCTCGTGGCATTGAGTGTGGTGTGGAAAGCGGCATCTCCGATGTGGGGAGCGGTGCCGGGAGCCTCTTCCTCCGGCACATACCAGTCGGTGCCCCTTACGGGTGCCACACACACACCTTCATCGTTGAGGGCTACGGCCACGACGGCCTGTGTGGGGAACTGGGCGAAGACGGCCTCCTTCTCCTCGTCGGATGTGCAGAGCACGGCATCGTAGAGCGACATCTCCTCTGCGGACATATCACTGCGGTAGGGCACCGTGCGTACGAAACTCAGGAGGAATGTGCGCGCGAGCATCTGCTGTGCGGACAGTTCGTCTTTGCTCACGAGGGCTCGCACGACGCCGTTGAGCCAGAGGGTGGGGGTGCCCTGCTGTGTCAGTTCGTCAAGCGGCACGACGACAGCATCGGTGTTTTCTTCTTCGTCGTGCGAGATGTGGCAGAGCTCCTTCATCACGGGGTCGTGCATCACTTCCTTTGCGATGTCATCTGCAATGCCCTTGAGGGCGATATGTATCTTTCTCATATCAGTTGTCTGATTTGTCGTTGTTGTCTTCTTCGGTAGCTTCCAGTTCCGGCGTGATGGCAACGGTGAACTGCTCTTCGGGCAGCTTCAGCGTGTAGAGCGCACCCTCCAGACGGCGGATGAGACCGCGCTTCATCTTCTCGGGAGCATAGACAAAGCCTTCCACCACGATGACGCGGTTGTTCTCTTCGTCCACGCGTGAGAAACTGACATAGGGGCCTCCCATGCAGTCGCCCTTCACCACCCACAGACCGCGCATCTCATAGGCGAACTTGCCGTGGACGGCAATCGGCTTGACGGCGGTGCACAGCGTGTCGGTGGTCATATACATTCCCGCTCTCTCGCCGGGAAGGTTCTTCTCCATGACGCTGTCGCGCTTCCAGCAGACGTAGCGCTTGTTGAACGTCTCGGGACCCTCATAGGGATAGGAGTACATCACCATGTTCATCATACCGGTGGCGGTGTTGTTGGACACCCAGAAGAAATCCTTTCCCTTCTTCCATGAATTGAGTTCCTTGGGAGCCCAGAGTTCACAGTCGAAAATTTCTTTCGCCAGTTCGGAGGCACGCTTCGAATGCTGTTTGCGGAGCTCCACGATAAGACGGTTCATCTCCATCTTGGTGATGAAGTCGATGATTTCCTGTTTGTGCTCCTGACAGAACACCGCGAATTCACTGTTGGACGGTGAATTGATGGTCATCACGAGCTGGTCTTTCGCCCACTTGTTCATCTTGTATTTGATGCGGGTGCGGGTGAACTCCTTGTCGTTGATATTCACGATGATGATATTGCGGAATATGTTGAGGACGCGGTTGAAGTCCTTGGGATTCGACTGCGAGATGCGGAACGAGCGCTCCGACTGCGGCAACATGGGTACGTCGGTGTCGAGCACATCGAAGAGAGCGCGTCCCGTGGGAGCTTTCCACGTCTTGGTGTCCATCACAACGAGTACCTCGTAGGGGCGTCCGGAAGCCTCGGGGAAGTAAGGGCTCTCGTCGCAGGAGGAAAGCAGCGCTGCGGCAAAGAGCAGGAGAAGGAGTGTCTTTTTCATATATTTTTCGTTTTCGTTTTGGTTAAGGTTAAGGTCAAGGTTAAGGTTAAGGTTCTCGTTTCGAGTTGAGCAGTCCGCAGGCGGCGAAGATGTCCTGACCGCGGGAGGCTCTGATGGTGCAGATGATGCCGCTCATGGTGAGCGTGTCGCGCATCCACACCAGCGTGTCGTCCGCAGCTCCCTGGAATTCTGTGTCGGGGATGGTGTGGAAATGTATGAGATTGACCCTCACACCCTTGATTGGTGTCAGCAGGCGGATGAGTTCCTTCACGTGCCGGGGTGTGTCGTTGAGACCCTTGAAGACTATGTACTCGAAAGAGAGCCGGCGCTGCTTCGACCAGTCGTATTTCTTCAGCACCTTGAGAGCATCTTCAAGCGAAAAACCTCCTTCCGCCGGCATCATACTCTTGCGGCCCTCGTGGAAGGGATTGTGGAGCGAGAGAGCCAGGTGGCATTGGCTGTCCTTGACGAACTGCTCCATCTTTTCCTTCACACCGACGGTTGATACTGTGATGCGACGGGGGCTCCACGCGAGAGAGTAGGGTGCTGTCAGGATTTCCGTGCTGCGCATCACAGCCTCGAGATTGTCCATCGGTTCGCCCTGACCCATATACACGATGTTGGTCAGCCGTTCCCATTCGGGCAGCGAGTATATCTGGTTGAGAATGTCACGCGGCGTGCAGTCTCCCTGGAATCCCTGCCGTCCGGTCATGCAGAAGCGGCATCCCATGCGGCATCCCACCTGTGAGGACACGCAGAGTGTGCCGCGCTCCTCGTCGGGGATGAACACCGTCTCCACGCTAAGTCCGTTTTCCGTGGGAAAGAGATATTTCACTGTGCCGTCCGTGCTCTCCTGCCTCTCGACACAGGGCTGTTTGCCTATTTCGTAGCTTTCGGAAAGCAGTTCACGGTTTTTCTGCGAGATATTTGTCATGAGGGATATGTCGTCCACGTTTTTCACATAGACCCACTGCGCAATCTGTTTGGCCGTGAATCGCGGCATCCCCAACGATGTCACGACGGTCTCCATCTCCTGCAGCGTCATTCCCAGCAGCGGTTGCTTCATTCCTAATCTTATATATAATATGGTATATCGCTGCAAAGGTACGCTTTTTTTCTTATTTTAGAAAGATTTCGGGCAAATAATAGTATTAATATTGTCATATGCGGATTCAGGTTTGGATATATTTTGTTAATAAAATCAAACCTAAAATTGCACATTTTGGACAAATTTGTGCAATTTTTGCATCCTAAAGTATATTTTATAGCATAAAAATGGGGTGCAAATGCAAAAAAGCCATACCTTTGCACCAGATTTTGATGACTAATCGTTAAGAATTATGAAAAAGTCTATTTTGATGCTGGCTCTTGTGCTGGCGAGTGTTTCGGTTAAGGCTGGAGGTTTGGTAACAAATACTAATCAGAATGCTGCGTTCCTGCGCAACTTCGCCCAGGAGGGTAAGTATGGGGAAATCACGGCTATTTATGCCAACCCTGCAGGTGGTGCATTCCTCAGAAAGGGATGGCATCTCTCTCTGAACGATCAGGTGGCCATCCAGCAGCGCGACATCGACACCGAGTTTTCTCTCTTTCGCTACAACATGAAGAATCGAGATGCAGAGCACCACTTCGACGGCGATGCTCAGGCTCTGATGATTCCTTCGTTCACCTTCTCCTACAACTGGGACAAGTGGAGCCTTTCGGCTCATTTCGGAATTACCGGCGGCGGTGGCAAGTGTGAGTTCAACAACGGACTGGGTTCGTTCGAGAGCGCTTATGCAGGAAGCATCTATAAAATGATGAGCCAACAGGGTGCGCTCCCCATCTATTCCGGCTACTCCATCGGTCGCAGCTACATGAAGGGTAGCAGCTACTTCTACGGCCTGCAGGTAGGTGCCACCTACAAGATTCTCGACAATCTCTCTGCATTCGTAGGTATTCGCGGTGTGTATGCTTCGGCCAACTACAACGGTTTCGTAAGCGGTGTCACCTACACCTTGAAGAATCCCACCACCGGTGCCGACAACAAGCCGACATATGCCGACGCCGATATGTCGCTCAACTGCGACCAGAGCGGTTTCGGGGTGACTCCCATCCTGGGTATCGACTGGAAAATCAACGACAAGTGGAACGTTTCTGCCAAGTATGAGTTCAAGACCCGTATCCGTATGAAGAACTCTACCGACCTCTATACAGGCGAAAATGCAGAAGAAATCCGTAAAGCCTCTATCATGAAGCAGTTTGCCGACGGCGAGAAGATCAAGGATGATATTCCGGGCATTCTGGCTCTCGGTGTGCAGTACAAGCCCATCAAGAATCTCTCACTCGGTGTATCTTATCACTGGTATCAGGACTCTGAGGCTTCCAAGTTTGGCGAGAAGGAGAACTACATGCACGACTCTCACGAGGTGCTGGCCGGTGCAGAATGGCGTACGGGTAAGTGGATCACCGTCAGCGCTTCATGGCAGAAGACTATGTACAACGTGGACGACGAGGCTATGAACGATGCATCGTTCAATCTCTCCAGTAACTCCATCGGTGCCGGTATCCGCGTTCACTGCACCAAGGATGTCAATGTCGACATCGCTTATATGAAGACGCTCTACAAGGACCGCACAGTGGACACTGCGTTGTCTCCTCTGCTCACCAAGACAGACGTATACCACCGCACGAACGACGTCATCGGTATAGCTGTCAACATGAGTTTCTAGTTTAGGTGTTATAATTATAAATCATCAATCCCCGGTCGGTTTTTTATCGGCCGGGGGTTGTTTTTTTTCGGAATTGATTTAGGACAAGAAATGATATTCTTTTTGCACATTTAGGAATAATGTGTGCAACGGTTTGGATTTATTGCCGTACCTTTGCCACCGATTTAATACCGTGTGCGAAATGAGAAAAACTTGGATTTTAGCGCCACTGTTATTTGTAAGTACCTTGAAATTAGGCTCTACTGTTGATGTCATCGAGAATATCGAGAAGAGAGCTGAATTCTCGTGGGACAGCGTCATCGCGGCCATCATCAAGGTGGAGAGCAGCGGTGATTCCCTTGCGGTATGTGATATCTACTGCGGTGCTATGCAGATAAGTCCCATTCTTGTGACCGACTGCAACGAGACGCTCGCCATGAGGGGAGAGGAGCGTCGCTATACGCTTCAGGACCGTTTCTCGATAGAGAAGTCGAAGGAAATGTTTTGTATCATTCAGGACAGGTACAATCCCGAGAAGGATGTGGAAAAGGCCATCCGCCTGTGGAATGCAGGACCGTCCTACACATTACGTGGCACAGAGACCTACTACAGGAAGGTGCTCTCTGCTATGGCTGTCGACTAAAATCTTATTTTCTGAAGGCTTTGCGCAAGCCGCGCGTCATCCTGATGCCGAACATGATACCTTCGAATATCATTGTTCCGCGTGAGATGAGCTGGGATATTGTCTCTATCTTGTTCTTGGCCTTCGGCAGCGGTGCGATGGCTGCGTTGAAGCTCTCGGTGAGTTCCTTCTGGCTCTTTGCCGCCTCGCTCTTCACCTGTGCCTTGTCTACACCGCTGACGCCCATCACGTCGTTGGTCAGCGTGTCCATCGGTTCGGATATCCACTTCTTGCGGTTCAGCCACACCACAATCAGGACGACGGTGACGAGGAGGAAGAGGATGAGGAATCCCAGGGCGTTGTTTTCCATCATGTCGCCCAGCCAGTATGCTGCTGCAAACGAGAGAAGCAGGAGCATGACGCTCCCGATCATGATGAACAGCAGTGCCACAACGACGGCAGAGAGGACTTTGCTCATCCCCTCGGCTGTCGTCACAGACACATTCTGCCGTTGCAAATCAAGATACTTCTTGAGTTGCTCGAAAAATTGCTGAAATTCGTTCACTCTTGATAGTTATATAAGGAGAGAAACGGGTTGTGTGAATGGTTTACTCGGCTTCGGGCTCCAGCTCCTCAGCGATATCCTTCACCAGTTCGTCCATTTCTTTGCGTCCCAGACGGATGCCGCGCTTCTTCAGAGCCTCGGCGATTTTCTCGCGTGTATCCTCGCCCTTCTCAGGAGCCAGCAACAGACCACATGCAGCACCGACAGCGGCACCACCAATAAACGCTACAAGGAAATTCAGTGTCTTCATTGTGTTGTGTGTTTTAGGGTTAATGTATTTATGTTAGTATAAAAATCCCTTAAATCATGTGCAAATATAGTATTTTTTCTTAATGTATCCTAATTTGGGGTGAAAAAAAATGATAGAATGGGCTTTTTTTTGTACCTTTGCATGTGAATTTAACATTTGAGCTTAAAAAATTCGTAATAAATTAATACACATGAACAAGAAATTGATGATGGGTGCTGCCATCGCTACAGTGTTTGCTATGACATCCTGCAAAAGCAGTGAGAGTGCTTACAAGAAAGCCTACGAGAAAGCAAAGGCTAATCAGGAGGCTGCTGTGACCGCAACTGAGGTTACTCCCGTACAGCGCAAGGAGACCGTTCAGGTGACTCCCGTTGAGACTGTTGACTACAGCAATGTAGCTGTTCGTACGGAGAATGTTACCGTCGTTACCGGCAATCCCCTGAAGGCTTACAGCGTTGTTGTAGGTGCTTACAGCATCAAGGCCAACGCCGACCGCACAGCCGACTTCCTCTCTGCAAAGGGTTATCAGCCTCAGATTGTGATGAATCAGGAGCGTGGTCTCTATCGTGTTGTGGCATTCACCAATGACAGCAAGGCCGAGGCTGCTCGCACTCGCGACGTTGTGAAGAACCTCCGTGAGGACTTCGCAGAGGCTTGGCTGCTCTATCAGAAGTAATTGGGACGCATTCTTGCCATCGACTATGGTAAGAAGCGCACCGGCCTTGCCGTCACAGATCCGCTGAAAATCATTGCCGGCGCGCTGGACACCGTAGAGACGTCTCGCCTTCTTCCCTGGCTCAGGAGCTATGTGGAGAAAGAGGATGTGGAGCGTTTCGTGGTGGGATTACCTCGACAAACAAATGGTCTGGACAGCGAGAATCTCTCTCGCGTTCAGGCTTTTGTGCAAAAATTAGAGGCTGCCTTTCCCTCTATTCCCGTGGAGTGGTGGGACGAGCGCTACACGTCGGTGATGGCGCATCGTACTATGCTGGAGAGCGGCATATCGCGCAAAGCGCGACAGGACAAGGCTTTGGTGGACCGCATCGCTGCCACCATAATTTTACAGAGTTACATGGAGAGCAAAGCATGATACTTCCTATTTATACATACGGTCAGGGCGTCCTGCGCAAGGAGTGCGAGGAGATTGATGCCACATACCCGCAGCTTCCCCAGTTGATATCCGACATGTGGGAGACTCTGGACAAGAGCGAGGGTATCGGTTTGGCTGCGCCGCAAGTCGGACTTCCGATACGTCTCGTCGTCATCGACCTTACGCCCCTCGCTGAGGATTATCCTGAATATGAAGGTTTTAAACGTGTTTACCTGAACCCTTACATTGAGGAGTACGACGAGAGTGAGAAGGAGACAATGGACGAGGGCTGTCTGTCTCTGCCGGGCCTTCACGAGAAGGTGACCCGTCCCACGCGCATACGTGTGTCGTGGCAGGATGAGAACTGGGAGGAGCACGAGGAATGGGTTGACGGCTATCTGGCGCGTGTCATGCAGCACGAGTTCGACCATCTCGACGGCGTCCTCTACACCGACCACGTCAAGGGTCTTCGCCGTCAGCTCCTGATGCCCAAGCTGCAGGGGCTCAGCAAAGGACGTTTCTCCTGCAATTACAAGGTAAAGGCGCTGCACAAGTGAAGTGGCGTCTGTCCATACTGATTCTTTTATTTGCTACGGCCCTGACATCAAGGGCGCAAATCAACACCGACCGTATTGTCCAGATGGGGCGTACGGCGATTTACTATGAGGATTATGTCCTCGCCATCCAGCGCTTCAATCTCGTGATAGCCAGCAAGAACTGGCTTCCGGAGCCTTATTTCTACAGGGGTCTGGCGAAGTTCTATCTGGAGGACTACAAGGGCGCCGAGCGCGACTGCTCGGAGGCTATCAGCCGCAATGCCTATAAGTTCGACTACTACTATCTGCGTGCTCTCTGCCGCAGCAATCAGGACCGCTTCGACGATGCCATCGAGGACTACCGTTCCGCCATTCATCAGAACCGTGTGGACCGCAACTGCTGGTACAATCTCGCAGCCTCGTATCTCAACACCAAGCGCTACGACGAGGCCAACGCCACGCTCGACACCATGCTCACCCTCTGGCCGAAAGACCCTGCCGAGATGTCGATGAAGGCGCAGGTGTATCTCTGCAAGGAGGACACCACTCAGGCCGAGCAGTGGACCGACCGCGCGCTGGAGATGGATGAATACAACGGTGTGGCGCTCAGCCTCAAGGCAGCCATACTCCTGCACCGCGACTCCAACAGCCTTGCGGAGGCTACGTTCACAAAAGCCTTGGTGCAGCGTCCCCGCGAGAGCAATCTGTATGCCGGACGAGCCATTTCCCGCTACCATCAGAACAATCTGCGCGGCGCCATGGCCGACTACGACCAAGCCATCGAGATAGATTCGCTGAGCTACACCTCGCACTACAACCGAGGCCTGCTGCGTGCCCAGGTGGGCGAGGACAACAAGGCCATCGAGGATTTCAATTTCGTGCTGCGTCTTGATCCCCAGGATGTCATAGCGCTCTACAACCGTTCCCTCCTGCTCGACAACGTGGGCGACTATCAGGGCGCCATTCGCGACCTCTCGTCCGTGATAAAGGTCTATCCGCAGTTCTGGGCGGGCTATCAGCAACGTGCCGCCATAAAGCGCAAGATAGGCGATGTGGCCGGTGCGGAGCGTGACGAGTTCCGCGTGCTGAAGGCACGCATGGATGCCTCGCAGGGCAAGCTGAAACGCGACACCACGCGCCACACGGTGAAGAAGGGCCAGCGCCAGCTGGAGGACCACGCGCGCCTCATTTCCGAGGACGAGGCTCCTCAGTATGCCGACCTGGCGCGCGGCAAGGTGCAGAACCGCCACACGGAGCTCACCCTCATCGAGCGTCCGAAGACCGATACGCCCTCGGAGGCTGATATGCTGTTCGATCAGGGCAACCATTATTTCGTCCTCGGCGACTATGTCACGGCGGTTGATTCCTATACGGAGGCCCTGAATATCGACGACCGTCATCGCGAGTCGCTTTACAACCGTGGTGTCGTCTATCTCCTGCTGGACAAGAAGGAGGAGGGGCTTGCCGACCTCTCCAAGGCCGGGGAACTGGGACTTTATTCGGCATACAATCTTATCAAACGTTATTCGCAGAAGTAGATGGAGGGCGGGGTAGTGAACAGGCCGATGGGTGTATCTAAGGAGTGCGTTGAGACGGCATACAGTTTCATGCATCAGAAGCAGAGGATCTACGCCCATTCCACGCTTGCGTGGCAGCGTGACGACATCGAGGTGGCCATCGCCTCGTATGTGGACGACATGAATCCGCAGCTTTATCAGGCTCTGGCCGGCGGGCGGCAGGATTTCCTGCGCGACCACGGACGCTTCCTCGACGACATCACACGTGCTGTAGAAAAATTGGAGGGAATGCTCTCATGGTGAATACTGTCTTTCGTTTCGTGGCTCAATGGATGAGCATTGTGATACTGCTCACCACCGTGCTGGCCCTGCTCCTGAGCGAGCCTCTCAAGGCCATCGACACCTGGTGGATAAATCCCATGATAGGCGTCATCATGTTCGGCATGGGTCTCACTATGTCGGCTGCCGACTTCCATGTGCTGCTCAGGCGTCCGAAGGATGTTGTTACGGGCTGTGCCGTGCAGTTTGTGGTGATGCCCCTCACGGCGTGGTTGCTGACACGCCTGTTCCGTCTGCCGGAGGATATCGCGCTGGGTGTGATACTTGTGGGCTGCTGTCCGGGAGGCACTGCTTCCAATGTGATAACGTATCTGGCAAAGGGCGATCTGGCTCTTTCTGTCGGCATGACGGCGTGCTCCACGCTCCTAGCTCCTGTAGTGACGCCGCTGCTTGTTTTGCTTTTGGCCGGCGCCACGATACATGTGGATGCCTTCGGGATGGTGATGAGCATACTGTATATCGTCATAGCCCCCATTGTGGCCGGCCTGCTGGTGCAGCGTTATCTGCCGGGCTTCACGCATCGTGTTGCGGACTGCCTGCCGGGCTTCTCCACGCTGATGATAGCCTTTGTCGTGGCTTTGATTGTGGGCCACACGGCGGAGAAGCTCATGGTGGGCGGCGTGCTTGTCATTGCCGTGGTGATGCTCCACAACGCTATAGGTCTGGCTCTCGGCTACGCCATTGCCCGTGTGCTGGGTATGCCCCACAGCAAGCGCGTTGCTCTGTCCATTGAGGTCGGTATGCAGAACTCCGGATTGGCTTCCTCTCTTGCCGTCCTGCATTTCGCCTCGTATCCCATGGCTGCTATTCCGGGTGCCGTCTTCAGTGTGTGGCACAACATCAGCGGAGCCATCGTCGCCCGCTGGTATGCGAGACGGTAGAGACAAGACGATATGTGTATAATTCATACCTGTTATCCGGAGAATGCTGACTCACGCCCTTGACAGACTGCTGCATCGTCCCCGGACGGCTATAGGGGCGATACTGATGCTCCATCGTGTCGACACACCTGATGCAGAGGGCATCTGGTACAATCAGCATCTGAAGATGTCTCCCCGGACTATTGAGGAAATGGCCGCTTACGCCCGTGAACACAAATGCCGTTTTGTGTCGCTCGACGAGATGACGGATGCCATCCGCAGGAAAAGAAACGTGCGCCGCCTGATTGCTGTCACGCTCGATGACGGCTATCGGGATAACTATACCAACGGACTTTCCCTCTTCCGCAGGCTGAATATACCCTATACTGTCTACGTATGTACTAAGATGGTGGAGGGGGAGATGCTCTACTGGTGGGACATCCTGGAGCACCTGGTGCTTACTAACGGACGTATCACGCTGAATGACGGGCGGACCTTCGACTGTGCCGCCAAAGAGGCCAAAGAACAGGCATTCCTTGATATACGGGAGGTCATACTGCGACTGCCGCAAAACGACCTGCTGAGCCATCTGCGGGAACTGTTCAGTAATTACAGCGTGGATTACCGCTCAGGCAACGACCGCCTCGCTCTGACGTGGGAACAGATACGGGAACTCAGTAAAGAACCTCTTGCAACAATAGGCAACCACACCTGTTCCCATCTTGCCTTCTCGGGTTGCAGCGATGCGGAAATCCGTGAGGATATCATGAGGGCCGCAGATGAGATGCAGGAGCATGCCGGAGTCGCAACGCGTCATTTTGCTTATCCTTTCGGGGAGGCAAGTGCTGTTTCCCGGCACGATATGGACTTGGTGAAGACTCTTGGTTTTACCACCTCCGCTACTACGAATCAGGATTACGTGCGATACGGCACCGACCCTTTGGAGCTTCCCCGGCTGTTTGTTACGGAACGCAACTGGAAACAGGTGTTGGACGGGATTATCGCGCATTGCTAAACATGAGATAGTATGAGAGTGCTCCATATCAACACCTTGCGGGATGGCGGTGCGGCATGGTGTGTCTTCCGTCTCAGCAAAGCCCTTGCCCGGGAAGGGGTTGAGTCCCGCGTGCTTATAGCAGAGGGTGAGGCCATGCCTGAAGGGGTAGAGGGAGAGATAGCCGTCAAGGACAGAAGCATCTGGAACACCAACCGTTATCTTCGCAGCATCAAGAAAAGGCTGTCACGCTTGGGATGGTGGATGGAGGATTATGAGAAAATGGAGAAGCGGTTCAATAAGCTGAACACTGCCCGCATCTGGCCTCATCAGCCTCTGTCGCAATATAAAAATATCGCACATCATCCTCTTGTGGAGTGGGCCGATGTGATACACCTGCACTGGGTGGCCGGTTTTGTCGACTATCCCACATTTTTCGAGGAGGTGAGAAAACCTGTCGTATGGACGCTTCATGACAAATACCCGGCAGAAGGTGTTCAGCATTATTCTTCCGACTATTTTCCCGTACCGGAGGAGATGAGAGATCTCGACTCCCTTTGCAGACGCATCAAACGTCGTGGGATGGAGAAAGCCTTTAACCTGAATCTTGTAGCCGTATCCGCTACGATGCTGGATGTTTGCAGACAGTCGGATGTGCTGCGGGGATTTCCTGTGACGCTCATCCACAACGGTGTTGACATTGATGTCTATCGTCCCTGCGACAAACAGGCGGCGCGCAAGGAACTGGGGTTTGACCGCGAGGCCTGTATATTCCTTTTCTCCTCCTATTACATACACGACAGGAACAAGGGTCTCGACCGCATTGTGCGTGCATTGGAGAAGACGGAGATTCCCAATAAGGTGCTCGTGTGTGTCGGAATGTTCCTCAACGAGCTGATACCCACTTCTTCCTTCCCGATAGTCATTGCCGGTTTGTTAGGCAGTCAGTCGAAGATGGCCGGATACTATGCGGCAGCCGACTATTTCGTCCAGTGTTCTTATGAGGAGAGTTTCGGTCAGACTGTCATTGAAGCCATGTCGTGTGGCACGCCGGTTGTCTCCACGCCATGCGGCATCTCTCCGGAACTTATCCGGCCCTCAAACGGCGTGATATGCAAGGGCTATGATTCCGATGCAATAGCAGCGGGCATAGCAGAGGCTTTGAAACACCGTTACGACGGCGAAGCAATACGGCAGTATATTTCAGCCCGCTATAGTTACGACCTCATTGCCAAACAATACATAGAGCAGTACCGAAAGGTGCAGGAAACAGTTCATACTTAGCTGATGACAATATGATAGCACTTGACTTGAAAGATGTTCGCTTTCTATCTAATTCTGTAGCCGATGACTTTGGTCGGGTTTTCTCATATGAAGACCAGATTTACAGAATGATAAGCCCGGAAAAAGAATCCCTCTGCCGGGAGATGCTGGGAGCGGATTTCTTCCGGAAACTGTCGGATCTGGGTTACATTCCCAAGACAGTCATTGAAGAAAACATGACAATCAAAGCTGATAATCATGACTGTATCATCTTAAAGCACGAGAAGTGTCCTGACACACGACAGCATGAATGGTCTTTCGAGATGTTTAAGTCAGCTGTCATTCTTCTTCTAAAGGTCAAAAGCATTTGTAATGAAGATGGCTATGACCTAAAGGACTATCATCTGGGTAATATAACCTTCAAGGGTAATAAGCCGGTATTTATTGACATTGGGAGTTTTGTTAAAAGCAATGGAAATAGCAACATCATGAATGATGAATTCTTTACAGCCTGCCTGTTGCCATTGTTACTTTGGAGAGACGGAGAGTATTTCCTGAACAGATGCGTCGTTTCAGACAACACGCATTACTCTTTTTTGATACCATTCCAGCAGGCCTCTGATTCCGCGATAGTAGGAAAATACAAATCCCAGTTGTCAGAGACTCCGGAATGTAATCCTGACACTTTCAAGAATAAATGGAGAAAAGTCTTCAAAAAATGTTTTGAGGTGTTTCATGTCAAGGAAAAGAAGCGCAAGTATAAAAGCGTTCCTGTCGGTCTCCCCTCTATTGCAAAAATTTCACAAATCCAAAGAAAATATCTCCCAACGGATAGGGAGTTCTATCATAATAACCATCCTATTCCCGAGAATTACGAGAGGTATGACAGAGTCGTTGAATTAATTCGCCATCATTGTGCTGATGCTTCAACCCTCACCGATATAGCAGGCAATGAAGGACAATTCTGCCTTTGTCTGTCCAGGTGCATGACGCTCGAACGGATATTCATGATAGAGAATGATGAAGATGCGATAGACAAGGCGTTTTCATACTTTAATAGAAACAACATCACGAATATCAATACTGTCTTTACAAGCGCCATGTTCCCTTTGTATGGTGAGCAAGATGTAAGAAGACTCAGTTCAGACCTTGTTGTAGCCTTGGCGGTGACCCACCACCTGATACTTTCCCAGCATTTCCATATTTCCTTTCTTTTTGAGAGACTTTCAATGTACACCAATAAATACGTCTGTGTAGAATTCATGCCGTTAGGATTGTGGGACGGCCATTCGGCCCCCCCTGTCCCTACGTGGTACAATGAAGACTGGTTTACACGCCATTTCCAAATGCACTTCAGGCTCATTCATAAGGAACAAATCGATCTCAACAGCCTCCTTTATATTGGAGAGAAACTGTAATGTCTTCCGTCATCCATCTTCTCTTTAGAATCCCCCCGCTTATCGGGGGGATGGCTTTAATGCCAGGGGGAGGCTCATAGAGCCACATGAATCCTTTGAGCGTTTCCCGCTTATCGGGATAGTTTCTGTCCCCCGAGAACGGGGGAACCGAAGGGGGTAAAAAGCCTAAAGGGCGACATGAATCCAGCTTCCTTCGTTTATCAATTCTGTGTGAGGTAAATTATCCCTGATATACGCGAGCCATCCCGGTCGCATGGGGATATCGACGGCGCGGCCCTTGGTGTGGTAGCTGTTCTTAGCACCTCCTACAGCCTCGTTCAGTGCCTTGCATCTGAAGCCGCTGTTTATCCTTATCGGCTTGCCGAAATGCTGTCTGAGAGGTTCAAGCACCTGTTGGCAGAGCTTCTGGAGGTTGTTCACTTCTTCCGCTGTGATGCGGTTCTCGATGCCCTTCTTTGTTGCTGTCTCAGAGCGGAGCATCTCTTCGAGGGTAAAGTGTTCTGTTAGTTGCATAATCGACCCCCTCTAACTCCCCAAGGGGAGCACCATAATGGGGCATTGGGTTTAAGAGACCCCCCCTCAATCATTTCTTCCCCCTTGGGGGACTGAGGGGGGTCTGGTTATTTATTCATTAGTTGTTTTAGTTTGTCGAAGTAGGAATCAACACCAAGCAGTGTTGCGCAAAGGACAAGAAGCTGAGCGACGAGCATGAGGACTGTGGAGTCAATGACACCCTGTGGAGGAAGGAAAAGCCCTGCGGCAGCGAATGCCACCGCAGAGCAAAATGCGAGAAGAGCGATTTTACGCTTCATAATTGTCAATTGTCAATTTTCAATTGTCAATTATTCACCGGCTCCGTCGCCGCTACCTCCGCTGTTGAGGGTGAAGCTGGCAGTCAGCGTCATAGCTGCGCTCACCGTTACACTACGGGAAGCACTCGTGTTGCCGTCGCTCCACTGCGAGAAGCTGTAGCCTGCGTTGGGCTGAGCAGCGATGCTGACACTCGTGCCGGGTGCTACGTCAGTGTTGCTACCTGCGCCGTACTCGCCGTCGCCGATCTTCACCTTACCGCCGTTGCCTGCGCTCACGGTGAGACGTACGGTCTCTGCGTTGCCACTCTGACTGCCACTCTGGCTACCACTGCCGCCATTTCCGAACTCCTCATCTTCCTGACCGTCAATGAGAGGACGTGCGTTGAACACGAACTCAACGGTCTTTGTGTACTCGCCGTCGGCGATGGTCACGGAGCTGTAGTCAGCTGCTACGCTGGCGTAACGCTTGCCTGCGATGAAGGAGCGCAGCGTGCTGTACTTGTGCTGGCTGTGGAGCTGGTCCTGGAACTTCTCCAGTTGTGCCTTGTCCTCGGCGGAGGCATCAGCGGCCTGTGCGGCCTTCACCCAAGCGGCGATACCCTTCCAGAGGGCGCCCTGTCGATTGTTGTTGATGATTTGTGCGTTGTTGAAACGGTCACCCGTTGCGGGGTTTCGCAGTGTCACGGCGTAGGTCTTGCCCGTGATGCTGTTCACCTTAACGTAGGTGCGAGAGGTTTTGTCGGCTCGTCCGCGCATTCCGTCGTTGAGCCACATCATTTCTACTTTTGCCATAGTGTTTTAAGTTTTGAGGTTTGAGGTTTGAGATTTGAGGTTTGAGGTTAATAGTTTAATGATTCTTTGAGGTGCACTTCGTTTTCGTCTTCGCTCGCTCTTCGTATTCTCATTTGGCTACGCTGAGGCAGCGCTAAGGCAAGTCTGAGACAACTCTGAGGAGTTTGACGCTGCAAAGATACGACATTGGCGAAGCCCGTTGGTGGTCTTTGGTGGACATCGGCAAAACAGCAGAAAAAAATTATTGCATTTCATCTGGCACATCAATATTATAATCATCAGCTACATATTTGACGGCTTTGGGGGTAAGCGTTTGGGCGCGTGGCTTCACACCCATTTCGGCAAGAACTTCTCTGCGCGAGTTCAGATACCTGCGAAACGTGTTGGAGCTAACGCCAGCCAGCCGTGCCAGTTCTGATTTATACATCGCTTTCATATTCAGGTTCC
>JAEEZX010000017.1 GCA_016292045.1 Bacteroidaceae bacterium
CTCGATAGCCGATGTGCGCTCGGCAAGCTCTTCGATTATTTTCAGGTTGCGGGCATTCAACGTGTTGGCTTTCTCTGCGGGGAAGACACCCTGCATACGTTCCACGTTGCGCAGGAGCTGACTCTGGTAGCTGGTGGCCACGGGAATGATGTGGTTCATGGAGAGGTCGCCAAGGACGCGTGCCTCAATCTGTATCTTCTTCGTGTAGGTTTCCCACTTCACTTCGTTGCGGGCCTCAAGTTCCTTCTTGGTCATCACACCGAGACTCTCGAACATCTGAATGCTCTCGGGATCGAGGTAACGCTCGAAGATGACGGGGCAAGAGGTCTCCACATCGAGTCCACGCTTGGCTGCCTCTTCCTTCCACTCATCGCTGTAGCCATTGCCGTCGAAGCGGATGGGCTTGCAGGTCTTGATGTCCTCGCGGAGGATGTCGATGATGGCATGGAAGGTGGCGTTGTGCTCCGAACCCTCGAAGTTCTTGGCGATAGCGGTGATGCGGGCATCCACACGCTTCTTGAAGCTGACAAGTGCCTCGGCCACAGCGGCATTCAGCGCAATCATGCCACTGGCGCAGTTTGCCTCAGAACCGACGGCGCGGAACTCGAAACGGTTTCCGGTGAAGGCGAAGGGGCTGGTGCGGTTGCGGTCGGTGTTGTCGATGAGCAACTCGGGAATCTCGGGGATGTCGAGCTTCATGCCCTGTTTGCCATCCATCGAGAAGAGATCCTCCTTGTCGGCCTTCTCGATATGGTCGAGAAGTTCGGAAAGCTGCTTGCCAAGGAAGCTGGAGATGATGGCTGGCGGTGCCTCGTTCGCTCCGAGACGGTGGGCATTGGTGGCACTCATGATGCTGGCCTTAAGCAGTCCGTTGTGCTTATACACACCCATCAGCGTCTCCACGATGAAAGTAGCGAAGCGCAGGTTCTGCTCGGGTGTTTTGCCAGGAGCGTGGAGCAGCACGCCCGTATCGGTCGAAAGGCTCCAGTTGTTGTGTTTACCGCTACCATTGATTCCGGCAAAAGGTTTCTCGTGCAAGAGGGCGCGGAAGCCATGCTTGCGGGCCACCTTCTTCATCAGCGACATGAGGAGCATGTTGTGGTCCACGGCGAGATTCGTCTCCTCGAAGATGGGAGCCAGCTCGAACTGGTTGGGGGCCACCTCGTTGTGGCGCGTCTTGCAGGGGATGCCCAGTTCCAGAGCTGTAATCTCGAGTTCCTTCATGAACGCAGCAACGCGCTCGGGGATGCTGCCGAAGTAGTGGTCGTCCATCTGCTGGTTCTTGGCAGAGTCGTGACCCATGAGGGTGCGACCGGTGAGCAGCAGGTCGGGACGTGCGGCATAAAGACCCTCATCCACGAGGAAATACTCCTGCTCCCAACCGAGGTTGCTGGTCACCTTTTTCACTTCGGGGTCGAAATAGTGACACACTTCCGTAGCAGCCACGTTGACGGCCTTGAGGGCACGCAGCAAGGGTGCCTTGTAGTCGAGCGATTCGCCGCTATAAGAGATGAACACTGTGGGAATGATGAGGGTGTCGTCGATGATGAATACGGGCGAAGTGGGATCCCATGCAGAGTAGCCGCGAGCCTCGAAGGTGGAGCGGATACCGCCGCTGGGGAATGAGGATGCGTCGGGCTCCTGCTGCACGAGCAGCTTACCGCTGAACTCCTCTATCATGCCGCCCTTGCCGTCGTGCTCGATGAATGAGTCGTGCTTCTCGGCAGTGCCCTCGGTCAGAGGCTGGAACCAGTGCGTGTAGTGTGTCACGCCGTTCTCCTTTGCCCACTGCATCATGCCGGCTGCAACAGCATTGGCGATGTCGCGCTCCAGACGGGCGCCGTTGTCCATCACATCCATCATCTTCTGGTACACATCCTTTGCAAGGTATTTGTACATTTTCTCGCGGTTGAACACCTTCTTGCCGAAGTATTCAGACGGTCTTTCACTGGGGGCTTTCACTTCAAGAGGCTTTTTCTTGAAGGCCTCACCTACAACTTGAAATCTAAGTTCGTTTGCCATAGTCGTAATGTTTTATGGTTAACAATATTTATTTTTCTATTTCTTCAGATACTTATCCACTTTGCCGGCAGTGTCGATGCCGCTGGCCATAGCGCGAACCACGAGGCTGGCACCGTTGGCGGAGTCGCCGCAGACAAAGACGTTGTCGGGATACTGCGGATGCTCGGGTTTCAGGAATCCCATGGCGAGGAGGACGAGTTCGGCCTTGATGATCTCGGGTTCGCCGGCTTCCACCATGATGGGACGTCCTCCCTCGGGGTTCGGTTTCCAGTCGATGGGCTGTACGCGAACGCCGGTGACGTGACCGTTCTCGCCGATGAATTCGAGGGTGTTGATGTTCCATCGGCGGGTGCAGCCTTCCTCGTGACTCGATGTAGTCTTGAGGGTGCGGGGCCAGTTCGGCCAGGGATTCTGCGGGTCTTCGGGACCCTCGACGGGTTTGGGCATAATCTCAATCTGAGTGACGCTCTTGCATCCCTGACGATGGGCGGTGCCGATACAGTCGGAACCGGTGTCGCCGCCGCCGATGACAAGGACATCCTTGCCCTTGGCTGTGATGCGCTCCTCTTTCGAGAACTCCATACCGGCGAGCACGCGGTTTTGCTGCGAGAGGAGTTCGAGGGCAAAATGCACACCTTTCAGTTCACGGCCGGGAGCCTTGAGGTCGCGGGCGGTGGGAGTGCCTGATGCAATCACAATTGCATCAAATTGAGAATTGATAATTGAGAATTGAGAATTATTGGAGGCAGGGCAATTGTCAATTGTCAATTTTCCATTATCAATTGATACGGCGCAGCCGTAGACAAACTCGATGCCTTCGGCTTCGAGCAGGCGGAGGCGGCGATCGATGACGGCCTTGTTGAGCTTGAAGTTGGGGATGCCGTAGCGGAGCAGACCTCCGGCGGCTTCGTTCTTCTCGAAGACCGTCACCTTGTAGCCCTTCAGGTTGAGAGCGTTGGCGGCAGCGAGTCCTGCGGGACCGGCGCCGATGACAGCCACACTCTTGCCGTTGCGCACGATGTCGGTGCGGGGCTGGATATAACCCTCACGGAAAGCGGCCTCAGTGATGGCGCACTCGTCCTCACGGTTTGTGGTGGGTTCGTGGTTGAAACGGTTGAGCACGCAGGCCTTCTCGCAGAGCGCAGGACAGATGCGACCCGTGAACTCCGGGAAGGGGTTGGTGCTGTTGAGAAGACGGTAGGCCCGCTCCCATTCTCCTTTATATAGTGCATCGTTCCACTCGGGTGCCTTGTTGCCCAGAGGGCAGGCCCAGTGGCAGAAGGGCACACCGCAGTCCATGCAGCGGCTTGCCTGTAACTTACGATCACGGGTGCAGAGCGTCTGCTCCACTTCGCCAAAGTCGTGTATTCTATCGTGAATAGGACGATAACCGGCCTCCTGGCGGTGTATCTCTAAAAAAGCTTTCGGATTTCCCATTTTTCCAATTGATAATTGATAATTGACAATTGATTAATAATCTCTCTGGATGTCTGCAATCTTCTCGTGGAGTTTTTTCATCTTCTCCTCCTCGAGCACGCGCTTGTACTCTATGGGGATGACTTGGATGAAATCGTCTATCACGTGTTGCCAATCGTCGAGCATCCGTCCTGCGAGCGGAGAGCCCGTATGCAGGTAGTGCTGGCGGATGAGCTCCAAAAGTTCCTTGCGAGATACGCTGTCCTCTACGAGTGAGAGCTCCACCATATCCATGTTGCAGAAGTAGTCGAACGTGTGGTCGGGGTCGTAGACGTATGCCACACCGCCCGACATGCCGGCAGCGAAGTTGCGGCCCGTCTTGCCGAGAACCACCACGCGACCGCCTGTCATATACTCGCAGCAGTGGTCGCCTGCGCCCTCGATGACAGCGATGGCACCTGAGTTGCGCACGCCGAAGCGTTCGCCCACACGACCGTTGACGTACAGTTCTCCGGATGTGGCACCGTAGAGGCCGGTGTTGCCGGCAATGATATTCTCTTCTGCCTTGAAGTTCTCTCCGGAACGTGCCGGCGGCAGGATGCTGATGCGACCGCCGCTGAGTCCCTTGCCGAAGTAGTCGTTGCACTCACCTTCGAGGCGGATATCCAGACCCCTTACTGCAAATGCTCCGAACGACTGGCCTGCCGAACCCTTAAACTTAATCTTCACGGTTCCTTCATCCAATCCCTGCTCGCCGTACTTCTTGGCGATGACGCCGCTGAGCATCGTTGTCACAGCCCGGTCGGTGTTGCGTATGGAGTAGCCGAGACTCACTTCTTCCTTGTTGTCTATGGCCCTTTGAGCGGCACGGATGATTTCCTCGTCCTTCACACCCGTCACCTTCGTGTAGGCGCCGCGGTCCCAGTAGAGAGCCTTTTCTGTATCGGGCTTGTGCAGCAGACGGGCGAAGTCGATAGTCTTCTGCTTGTCGGTAGCGTTGGCGGTGTTCACCTCGATGAGCTCCGTATGACCGATAATCTCCTTAAGACTGTGGACACCCATCTCGCTGAGGTATTCGCGCACCTGCTCGGCCAGGAAGGTGAAGAAGTTCACCACGTACTCGGCACGGCCCTCGAAATGCTTGCGCAGTTCAGGGTTCTGAGTAGCCACACCCATCGGACAGGTGTTCGTGTTGCACTTGCGCATCATCACGCAACCCAGTACAATCAGGGGCAGCGTACCGAACGAGAACTCGTCGGCACCGAGCATCGCCATGATGACGACATCCTTGGCTGTCTTCAGCTGTCCGTCGGTCTGCAGACGCACCTGATTGCGCAGGCCGTTCACCACCAGCGTCTGCTGCGTTTCAGCCAGTCCTATCTCAGGCGAGATACCGGCGAAGCGCATTGAGCTGGCAGGGCTGGCACCCGTACCGCCTTCGGCGCCGGAGATGACGATGAGGTCGGCCTTGGCCTTTGCCACACCTGCAGCAATCGTACCCACACCGCTCTCTGCCACCAGTTTCACGCTGACAGCAGCCGTCGGGTTGATATTCTTCAGGTCGAAGATGAGCTGAGCCAGGTCCTCGATACTGTAGATATCGTGATGAGGCGGAGGTGAAATCAGCGAGATGCCGGGTATGGCGTTACGCGTCTTGGCGATAATCTCGTTCACCTTGAATCCGGGCAACTGTCCGCCCTCGCCGGGCTTAGCTCCCTGTGCCACCTTAATCTGTATTTCTTCAGCATTCACCAGATATTCGGCTGTTACGCCAAAACGTCCGCTGGCAATCTGCTTGGTCTTACTTGACAGGCTCACGCCATCCACTTCTGTGTGATAGCGGGCGTTGTCCTCGCCACCCTCACCGGTGTTTGAGCGTGCGCCCAGTTTGTTCATAGCCAGTGCCAATGCCTCGTGGGCCTCGATGCTCAGTGCACCAAACGACATGGCGCCTGTTACAAAATGCTTCACGATGCTCTCAACGAGTTCCACCTCGTCGATAGGAGTGGGCTTGGCAGCTTTCTTGAATCCGAAGAAGTCGCGGATAAATATCGGGCTCTCCTTTTCGTCTACAATCTTTGCCCAATCCTTGAACTTGGCGTAGTTGCCCTGACGTGTGGCCAACTGCAGTTTCGCAATCGTCTCGGGGTTCCAGGCATGCTTGATTCCGTCCTTGCGCCAAGCGAACTGGCCCTGATTCTGCAGCAGCGTCTGCTCTTTGGCAGCTTCGTGCAGGGCGATGGCGTCGCGGGCAATCTCCTTGAGTCCGATGCCTCCGATGGTGCTCATCTCCGTTCCGAAGTAGCGTCTCAGCAAGTCCTCGGAGAGTCCGATGCTCTCGAAAATCTTTGCACCGCGATAAGAGCGGATGGTCGAGATACCCATCTTCGACATAATCTTCTTCAGGCCCTTATCCACAGCCTTGATATAGTGAGCCTCGGCAGTAGTGTAATCCTCCTGAATCTTGCCTCTCTTCACGAGGTCGTCGAGCACGGCAAACGTCAGATACGGGCACAGGGCGCTGGCTCCGTAGCCCAACAGCAGGGCTGCGTGCATCACCTCGCGAATCTCTCCGCTCTCCACAATCAGGGCGGTCTGCACACGCTTACCTACGCTGATGAGATAGTGGTGAACAGCTGAAACTGCCAGCAGACTTGGGATGGCGGCGTGCGTCTCGTCGAGGTCGCGATCGCTCAAGATGATGTAGTTCACACCCTCGTCAACACTCTCCTCGGCCTTCTTGCAGAGGTCGTCGAGAGCCTTGCGAAGCCCTTCCTCACCCTGTGCTATCTCGAAGAGCATAGCGAGTTTCTGGGTTTTGAAGCCCTTGTAGCGGATGTTGCAAAGTATGTCGAGTTGTGTGTTGGTCAATACGGGTTGCGGCAGACGCACCATCTTACAGTTCGATGCGTCTGGTGTCAGGATGTTGGTTCCTACGGCACCGATGTATTCCGTAAGACTCATCACGAGTTCCTCGCGAATCGGGTCGATGGCGGGGTTCGTCACCTGTGCGAACTGCTGACGGAAGTAGTTGAACAACACCTGTGGGCGGTCTGAAATAACGGCCAGCGGGGTGTCGTTACCCATGGCAGCTACGGGTTCCTGACCGGCCGTTGCCATCGGGATAATCGTCTTGTCGATATCCTCCTGACCGAAACCGAAGGTGACGAGTTTGCCCTGCAGGTCGCTCACGCCGTTATCCACGTGGCGGCCGCTCTTCAGTTTCTCCAGCTGCACACGGTTCTCGTTCAGCCACTCGCGATAAGGATGAGCCTTGGCCAGCGTCTCCTTAATCTCACCGTCGTAGTAAATCTTGCCTTCCTGCGTGTCAATCAGCAGAATCTTACCGGGCTGCAGACGCCCCTTCGACACCACATCGCCGGCCTCGAAGTCCATCACACCCACCTCGGAGGCAACCACCATCATACCCTGCTTGGTGATGGTGTAGCGGCTGGGACGCAAGCCGTTTCTGTCCAGCATACCGCCTGCGTAGCGGCCGTCGCTGAACAGCAGAGCGGCAGGACCGTCCCACGGTTCCATCAGAATGGAGTGATATTCGTAGAATGCCTTCAGGTCTTCGCTGATGGGGTTCTTGTCGTTGAAGCTCTCCGGCACCAGAATGGCCATTGCCTGCGGAAGAGACAGACCGCTCATCATGAGGAACTCAAACACGTTGTCCAGGCTGGCTGAATCCGACATGCCCTCCTGCACAATCGGACGCAGCTCTTTGATGTCTCCAAGAGCTTCGCTCGAAAGCACACTCTCGCGGGCCTTCATCCAACCGCGGTTGCCGCGAATAGTGTTGATTTCACCGTTGTGGGCCAGCAAGCGGAACGGCTGTGCCAGTTTCCACTTGGGGAATGTGTTCGTAGAGAAACGGGAGTGCACCAGTGCCAGTCCGCTCGTGAAGTAGTCGTTCGAGAGGTCGGGGAAGTAGCGGCGAAGCTGTCCGCTCGTCAGCATACCCTTGTAGATGATATTCTTGCTCGAGAGCGAGCAGAGGTAAAAATCCTCGTTGTCGATGCGGTTCTCAATGCGCTTGCGCACCTTATACAAAACACGTTCGAACACGGGCACGTCATCCTCCGACACACCCGTCACGAAAATCTGCTTGATATCCGGTTCCACCTCGCGAGCGGCCACGCCGAGCACCTCGGGATTGGTAGGTACGGTGCGCATATGCATCAGTTGCAGTCCCTCGCGCTCAATCTCCTCAATCATCACGCTCAGTATCTGCTGCTGCGCCTTTTCGTCCTTGGGCAGGAACACCAGCCCCGTGCCGTACTTGCCTTTTTCGGGTACGGGAATGCCCTGCAACAGAATAAACTCATGTGGAATCTGCACCATGATACCGGCACCGTCGCCAGTCTTGTCGCGTGTCTCGGCACCGCGGTGCTCCATATTTTCCAGCACCTTCAGTGCATTGTCCACCAGTTCGTGACTCTTACCGCCATGAATATTCACCACCATGCCGACACCGCAGGCATCGTGTTCGTAAGCTTCACTATATAAACCTTGCTGTTTCATTTCTTTTCTGATTATCCTAAAGTCTTTATTCTTTCCAATGCCTCGATGGTCTGTTCTCTGTTGCCGAAAGCTGTCAGACGCACAAATCCTTCTCCGCTGGATCCGAATCCGGCACCCGGTGTGCAAACCACATGTGCCTTTTGCAGCATCTTGTCAAAAAACTCCCAGGAGGTCATGCCGTTTGGGGTCTGCAACCAGAGATACGGGGCATCCTTGCCGCCATACACGGTGAAACCGATACCGGTCAGCGCCTCGCGCATTAGTCGCGCGTTTTCCATATAGTAACCTACAGTTGCCTGCACCTGAGCTTTGCCTTCAGGCGTGTAAATAGCCTCTGCGGCACGCTGGCTGAGATAACTCGTACCGTTGAATTTGGTCGACTGTCTGCGGTTCCAGAGTTGATTCAAACTTGAATTCTTCACCTTTAACTCTTCGCTCTTCACTTCCTTCGGAACGACTGTGTATCCGCAGCGTATACCGGTGAAACCGGCCGTTTTGGAATAGCTGTGAAACTCCACAGCGCATTCCTTCGCACCCTCTATCTCGTAGATGCTGTGAGGCACGTCGTCGCTCTGGATATAAGCCTCGTAGGCGGCGTCGTAGAAGATGAGAGCATTGTGACTGAGAGCATAGTCCACCCACACCTTCAGCTGCTCACGCGTCAGCGTCGTACCTGTCGGGTTGTTGGGGTAGCAGAGATAAACAACATCCACCTGCTCGCCCGGCAACTCCGGTGCAAAACCGTTTTCCGCCTTGCACGGAAGCTTGACGATAGACCTTCCTGCCATCACGTTGGAATCCACATACACAGGATAGACGGGATCGGTGACGGCAATGCGGACATCCTTGCCCAGCAATTCCTGGAAATTACCCGTGTCGCTCTTCGCACCGTCGCTGACAAACACCTCGTCGGCCTCGATGTTGATACCGCGAGCGCGGAAATCGTGCTCCACGATGGCTTCACGCAGGAAGTTGTATCCGCGTTCTGGACCATAGCCCCTGAATGTTGCTGCCACAGCCATCTCGTCCACAGCTTTGTGCAAAGCCTCAATCACAGCAGGGCAGAGCGGCTGCGTCACATCACCGATACCCAGGGATATTATCCCGGCTTCCGGATGCTGTGTCTTAAAGACATTTACTCTTCGCGCAATCTCTGAAAAAAGGTATGCGCCAGAGAGCTTTAAGAAATTTTCGTTAATCATAGTTTGTAAACTCGTTATTACGTTATCTCGTTATTACGTTATTCCGTTATTCCGGCAATCCTGCCTCCCCTTCAAAAGCGAACTCCGCCGGTCCGGTCATATACACACGCCCGTCGGCCTCGCGCCATTCTATCTCCAGCGTACCGCCGTCCATCATTATTTTCGTCCTTCTGTCGGCACGGCCTGTAAGCGAGGCGGCCACAGCCGTAGCGCACGCACCCGTGCCGCAAGCCATCGTGATGCCACTGCCACGCTCCCAAACGCGCACTCGGATACCGTCAGGACGCATTTCGGCAAATTCGATATTGCAGCGTTCGGGAAACGCGGAATGGTGTTCAAGACATTCGCCTTCTCTGGCTACGTCTGTCGTATTGATATCGTCGGTGAAAATCACATAGTGGGGGTTGCCCATAGACACGAAGCATCCTTCCGGCAGCATTGTGTGGCGCGGCGAGAACTGCTTTTCGTTCTCCAGAACCGGTTCGCCCATATCCACTGTCACGCTCTCCACATGCCCGCCGGCAACGTGCAGGGAAAGTGTCTTGACGCCCGAGAGCGTCAGCAGGCGTATCTCCGTCTTGTCCGTCAGTCCTTTCTCATACAGGTATTTGCCCACACAGCGGCTGGCATTTCCGCACATCATTGCCTCCGAACCGTCTGCGTTGAAGATGCGCATCGTATAGTCGGCCTCCTCTGTGGTGCACAGCCCGATCAGCACCAGACCGTCCGAACCGATACCCTTGTGACGGTCGCTCCACACACGGGCCGCCAGAGAGGGATCCTCTATATTATATAAAGAGGTGTCAACGTATATGTAATCGTTGCCGGCGCCGTGCATTTTTGTGAAGTGAACCTTTTGTGACATTTTGTTACGATTTTTATCTATTTTGTCATCACTTTGTCGAATTCTGGTGCAAAGATAGTGCATTTTGTACAAAAATCAACAAAAATCGCGTCAAAAGTTTTCAAAAGTGCGTCATTTTGTTGATTTATGTCAAGATTTGGACACTTTTTGCTTTCAAAATGATTCATAAATGAACAAAATGCCGTACATTTGTCAGCGAAAACATTAGAACAGCTATCAAAACGGCACAAAATGCCTACTTGTTTAACATTAATTTATTTAAGGTATGAAAAAGATTGAAGCAATCATTCGAAAGACCAAATTCGAAGATGTCAAAGAGGCGTTGCTTTCGTCGGACATCGACTGGTTCGAGTATCATGACGTGCATGGTATCGGTCAGAGCAGGCAGGAGCGTATATACCGTGGCGTGCAGTATTCAACCGACGTCATCGAGCGCGTAGCTCTCACCATTGTGTGTCGCGATCAGTTTGTGGACCCCACGGTGAAGGTGATTATCGACACGGCCCACACGGGTGAAGTGGGCGACGGCCGCATCTTCGTGAGTGAGATGATCGACACCTGGAGCATCCGCACCGGTGAGCACGGAGACACCGTGCTGAGAGATAAGAAGTAATTGGCAATTGACAATTGATAATTGAAAATTGACAGTTTAAAGTTTAAGGTTTAAAGTTTAAAGTTATGAACGAAATTGCACTTTCATTGGATACAGTATGGATGTTATTGGCCGCCATGTTGGTTTTCTTCATGCAACCCGGTTTTGCGCTGTGTGAGGCTGGTTTCACACGTGGCAAGAACACCGCCAACATCCTCTTCAAGAACTTTGTGGATTTCATGTTCGGCTCATTGCTGTTCTGGTTCGTCGGTTTCGGACTGATGTTCGGCGCAGACGCGCTGGGCGGATTTGTAGGTATGCCCAACTTCGGCGACCTCTCTTTCTATAAAGGGGAGCTGCCCGTCGAGGGTTTCCTGATATTCGAGACCGTCTTCTGTGCCACCTCCGCCACTATTGTCAGCGGTGCGATGGCCGAGCGCACGAAATTCTCCATGTATGTCATCTACAGCGCTATGATTTCGCTGCTCATCTATCCCATTGAGGGACATTGGACTTGGGGCGGCGGCTGGCTCTGCAACGATGCTGCCGACAGTTTCATGATGACCGTCTTCGGTGATGTCTTCCACGACTTTGCCGGTTCGGCTATCGTACACAGCGTGGGCGGCGTGCTGGCTCTCATCGGCGCCTTGGCTCTCGGAGCCCGCAGAGGCAAGTACGGCAAGGACGGCAAGAGCCGTGCTATTCCCGGTCATTCGCTGACACTCGCAGCTCTCGGTGTGTTCATCCTGTGGATGGGTTGGTTCGGTTTCAATCCCGGTTCTCAGCTCGCTGCTTCTGGTGAGGTCAACCGCGTCGCCATCTCTCACGTGTTCCTCACCACCAACCTCGCTGCTGCTGCCGGCGGTGTGGCAACGATGTTCCTCACCTGGCTTAAGTACAAGAAGCCCTCGTTCTCTCTGACGCTCAACGGCGTGCTGGCCGGTCTCGTGGGCATCACAGCCGGTTGCGACCTCGTCTCTCCCGTGGGAGCTGTTGTCATCGGTCTCATCTGCGGCACAGTACTCGTCTTTTCCATCGAGTTCATCGACCACCGTCTGCATATCGACGATCCCGTTGGTGCCAGCAGTGTTCACGGTGTCTGCGGTATTCTCGGCACCCTGCTGACCGGTCTGCTCTCCACGAGCAACGGTGCTTTCTACGGTCACGGCTGGGGATTCTTCGGTGCTGAGGCATTCGGTATCCTCATCATCGACCTCTGGGCTGCAGCTTGCGGTATCGCACTCTTCTACGGCATCAAGAAACTGCACGGCCTGCGCGTTCCCGCCCGTATCGAGGACGAAGGTCTGGATGTGTACGAGCACGGAGAACTGTGCTACAACTAAGAGTTAAAAGTTAAAAATGAAAAGTTAAAAGTTTAAGGTGAAAAAGTTATGAAAAAGATATTTATCATACTCCTGTCTGTGGCAGCGTTTGCCACAGCGAGTGCAGAAGAGACTGAGAAAAAAGAGAAAGTGAATGCATCTCTTGGTATCGAACTCGTCAACCAATACAACTGGCGTGGTCTGGATATGGCGAATGCCAGTTTCCAACCCACTCTCGGCATCGACTACAAGGGACTCAGTCTCACGGCGTGGGGTAGCGTAGGTTTCGTTGATTCTAACGACGCCAAGGAGTTCGACCTCACCCTTGACTACACCTACAAAGGATTCTCTGTGGGCATCACGGACTATTGGTTCTTCGACGGCGACTACTTCCAGTACAAGAACAGCAAGACGACGCATGTCTTCGAGGCCTATGTGGGCTACGACTTCAAATACGTCAGTGCGAAATGGTTCACCAACTTCGCCGGCAACGACGGTGTGAACGGCAGCGGCAACAGAGCCTTCTCCAGCTACTTTGAGATTGCGGCACCGTTCCGTCTGGCCACTCTCGACTGGCAGGCCACTGTCGGTATCGTGCCTTGGAAGACAACGTTCTACAACACCAGTTCGTTCACTGTGACTAACGTCTCCCTGCGTGCCACGAAGGACTTTGTCTTCAAGGAGAAGTATCATCTTCCCGTCTATGTTGGCATCACAGCCAACCCCAACGCCAACAAGGTGTATCTCCTCTGCGGCGTAGCTTTCAAGATGTGATTTCCCTGCGATAAGTGTAAAAAGAATCCGAGCCGGCAAGTTTCCCAGCCAGCTCGGATTTTTGTTTTTTGTAAGGTTGTATCAGATATCATAAAGGAATTCCTTCAGTGAATATCCCGACGAAATTGGCCTATTTTAAGACATGTACTTGCTGATAAGGGCACCGGCAATATAACCTACAGCTGCGCCAATACCGGCACCGACAGCTGACTTACCGACGATAGCACCCAATACCGCACCGGCAACTGTGAGACACAACCCAAGTGTCCAAGACGTTATTTTCTTCATTTTATTATTATTTTTGGATATTATCGAATTCCTGCATCATTGCTTCTACACCGTTCCAACCCGTGATGGCCTTTACGAGTTTGCCGTCGCGGTCGTAGATAAGGTAGTGGGGAATGGCACTTCTATAACCCGGAATCTGCATGGCATCCATCTGATTCTTGGGCACGATATAATGGTCGCCACTATGACGGGCGACACGGTTCAGCCATTCGCCGGTGCTGCTGCTCGTGTTGGTGATATAGACGAAATCCACGCCGCGTGCCGTCAGCGAGTCCTTCACCGACTCCATCTCCTTCATGCCTTTCACGCAGGGGCCGCACCACGTGGCCCAGAAATCGATGAGGACAATACGCCCCTTGTGCTCCGCAATGATTTGCGGAAGCCACGTCTCCGGTTCGCCCCCGGGCAGGTCGCGACACACACCCTTGCCCTCGGACCGATGCTGATGCAGCCTGTCCCGCTCCTGGCATATTTGCTCCCGGAACTCGGGCGAGAGAGCACTGAGTTCGTCGTCACGCACCGGAAGGTTGGACTTCACACGCGTCATCACCGCCTTGGCAGCATCCAGTTCCGCATACCACCGGCCCAGGGGCGTTGACTCCAGTCCGTTGGCCAGGATATATTCCCTGCCGCTGTCGGAGCGGTAGAACTTCAGGCAGGAGAGGAAACCGAGCGTGCTGCGGTAGTAGGTCAGTTCGGAGGCATGGGGGTCCTTAAAGGTGAACTGCCGCCCGAACATCGCCAGCGAGTCCTCGTCGCGGGTCAGCCCCCAGATTTTCTTCGAGAAGACGTAATCACCCAGTTTATGCAGATAGTCCTGCTCGATGAGCATTCTGCGGAATTCCTTTTCCCTGGCCGGGAGGTCGAGTGAGTCCAGCTGCCGCACTACATCCTGAAACTCGTGCCAGCATACCTCGCGCCACTCGTCGAAGGTGTCGCGGTGGTGGGCCGTGGCATACGCCCTGTCGTAGCCGAGTTTGATACCTTTCATTTGGAGAGGCAGAGGCAGCTCAAACGAGGCGCCCTCGATGCGGACGGCTTTGGAGAGGAGTTCGCGCAGCCGCTGCGTGGTGATGCTGTCGCCGGGGGTGTTCTTTTGGTAGTCCGTGTAGGCCTGGAAGGCGGCGCGGTCGAAATCGAAGCGCACGGTGTCGCCGGGAAAGAGCATGATGTCCAGACCGGCGAACTGATGCTTCAGCGGATAGCAGATGTCCCACACCATGGTGAAGGTGCCGGCGACGGTATCTTTGGTGACTTCGGGGAAGGTGTTGTCCTTCAGGTTCTCGTTGTTACCCCAATAAGCGGGTGGATTGGGATTGTCGCCAATTTTATAGTTGACATGCCGCCCCAGAATGACGGCAGGAGCACTCTGTCGCTTCCACATCGTCGGGGTGAAACCCGTCTGAGAACGCATTGCAGAACCGACAAAGGCTGCGAGAATGACTGACAGGATGATTTTCTTCATTTTAACCAAATCATTGTTTTGGGTGCAAATATACGTTTTTTCCTTGATTTATTGTCATCGAATCCCCAAAAACCGCCACATTTTCTCCTGATTTGTTAATCTATCCGCCCCTTCAAAGAATCTTTAGGTGGTTGAAGGCCCTCATATTTCTTTATATTTTTGGGAAAGACCTTTACTTCCCGCAATTTTGTCGCATCTCTCATACGGAAGATGATTGCAGTGTCTGCCGGGTGTGTTTGTTGGGTGATATAGCCCACATGACTCACGCGGACGGTGGCATCGCGGAAAGGAATCCACAGTTCAAAGTGTCCCTTGCTGTCGGTTTTGGCAGCATCCCAGGGGGTAGCATGCGTGCTGATACTTACCAGAGCTCCAGTCAACGGTTCACCCTTCTCGTCTGTCACCGTGCCTTCTACATGACGGCGGTTGCTGAGCAGTTCAGGACATTCAGCAGCGTAGAGCTTGTCAACGGAATGCAGATGCATCCACAGCTGGCGCTGCGACGTGGTGGAGTAATAGGCCTCGCCCCACCAATAAGACGATGCATCGCCATCGGGTTTAAATTCAAAGGTGCTCTCCTTTATTTTCTCGTAGAGCTGTTTCTGCATACCACTTATCAAGTCATTTGGCTGCCCATCTATGACCTTTCCTCCAAAGATGAATGCCAGCCGGACGATGCTGTCGCCACTCATCGTCGATGAATCGGCGTGTTTTGCCATCTGCTTGATGTCTTCGACAACAAGATTGAAACGCGGGTCGTCTTTGAGAATCCATATTTCGCCGTTCTCCCACCACGCATCATCCTGGGTAGTCACTATCACATCGCGAATCAGGGGAACGTATTCACCATGACTGTCGCAGCCCATAGGACCGAAATACTCATGTTGCTGTCCGTAACAGCGGCACTTAGCTGCCGTCAGTCCGAAGAGGCGTTCTTCGGCAGGTGTGTCGTAGAGGTCGGGCGCGTAGCAGTCCTGATTGCTGTTCTTGCTGAAGCCCGCACGATACTTGTTCTGGAGATAGGCCAGGCGGCGCGACTTAATCTGTTCCGGAGTGAGCTGGCTGACGGGCGTGAACGGCTTGGTCAGGTAATCTACGACCAGCCTGATGTCGCGGCCTTCAAACAGGGACGGGTCGTAAAGTGCTGCCTGCAATTCCTTGGAGGGAAGGGATTGCATGAGGAACATCTGGTTTCTTTCAAAGAAATAGTCGTAGATGTTGCTCATCGACCAATGAGATATACCACTCAGATAGCGCAGGAAGTCCGAGTCTTCTTTTCCGTTGACCAAGGCCAGCACGGTGTCACGTTCCCACAAGTAAGGCAATGCAGGGCGGTTCTTTTCTGTCACGAAGTGGAAGGGTTTGTCATTCAGGTCCAATCCTGCGATGTGGCCCTGCAAGGCTTCTTCTGTCGCAACATTAGCAAGCCCTTTGTATTCCTTTATGTCGTAGGTGCTTGGAGCTGCCTTCGTCTTGATGACGCAAACACCCCTCTTCGCCCTTTTCGCTATTTCGCCGTATTGCTCGATGTAGAATTGCCTTCTGGCCTCGTCCTTGTATATCATGATATCGTCGATGTCTACCTGGAGGGCTCGTCCAATCTCTTCTACCGTCTTTTCCGCGAACCAACTGACAGTTAAAAGAATCGGATTTCCGTCAATGATGACAAGAACGGAATCATCTTCATGTGGGTTATTACCGGCAAGACGCATGCTAACATTATTCTCGTCCGGCCTGTTCGACAGAGGACTCTTGGAAAGCTCTTGCGTCATCAACGGTTGCTCTGCCATCTCCTCTTTGCTCATATTCAGCATAAACAGCAATGCGATAGTGGCAGCAATGCCGATACTGCCTGCCCATGCGGAGATATGCCAAGACTTTCGCTTGGTGTCCTTGGCGATGACCTCGCGTTCAAACTTTGCCCACTCAGCGTCCACGTCGGGCATGCCTATTCTCTTATCGATATCTTCTCGTTTCATGTTACTTTGCGATTTTAAGGGTACTTCTGATTTTGGCTAGCGACCGCGTGATGTGCTTGTTCACAGCCGAGGTGCTGATGCCCAGCACTGTGGCCGTCTCTTGGTAGGTCATCTCGTCCTCGTAGTGAAGACTCAGTACGCGACGGTCTTGCTCCGTCAGGTTGTCATCGATGACTTGCTGAAGTTGCTGAAGCAGTTCTTCGCGTTCTTCGCTCTCACTTGCGGCGATGTCCGTTTTCTGTTCTTTTTCCATTTGCTGTTGCAACTGCCGGGAGCGTAGCATGTGCATGCATTGGTTTCGGGTGGCCGCCAGAAGATAGCCGCGAATGCTGTCATCGGCCACCTGTGGCTTGCTCTTCCAAACTTGGGCGAACACCTGATGGACCGCATCCTTGGCATCGTCGGCATTCTCCACCATTGAAAATGCCATGCGATACATGTGTGGATAGCTGTCCTTGAATAGGCGTTCAAACTCTTGCTTGCTGTAATCCATAACGGTCTTTTTGGTCTTTACTCATAGACAAGACCCGCAAACGGTGAAATCAAATACCCCTAATTGCAAAAAATATGATTAATCTGTTTCTCCCTCATCAACATGATGTCCTGAACATTGCTGATAATGCTGGCGAGAGCGAAACTCATCATCAGGCCGAGAACGGCTGTTGTAATGAAGCGGAAGTTTGCTGCCAGCCACATTAGAATGTCGCTGTGCACCTCAAAGTTGAACAAGGGGACATCGGTAGGCATCGAAAGCACAAAAGCAATCATGATGGCACCGCTGATAAGGCCCACAACAAATGCTGCTACCGTAGCCATCTTGTAGCGACGGATGGTGGCTTCCTGGTGCTGGCGGATATATTCCACAGCATCCAGACGCTTGGTGAGCTTGGCCATGAATTCGGCGTTGTCGTCGAATTGCGGTGTCTGAGAGAGGAAGAGTTCCTCGAGAGCTTTATCTTTTGTCATAACTGTAATCTTTCTTTTAGTTGGTCGCGTCCCCGTGAGAGTTGCTTCTTGACAGCATCCTCAGAGGTTTCCGTGATGGCTGCAATCTCCTTGATGTTGTATCCGCTGAGATAAAACAGCGTGATGGCCGAACGCTCCTTGGGAGGAAGGGTGCTCAGGGCGAGATAGAGACTCTGGTGCTCGAAACCGCTGTCTGCAGCCGTATTGCCCGTGAGCGTCCGCGCCTCGTCAATACTCTCCGTGGTGCGCTGGCTGGCCTTGTGGTTGAGGAACGTGTTGTGCGCTATCTTGAAGAGCCACGAACGGAAGCGCCCCTTGTCCTGATAGCCCGCCGAAGAGAGATAGGCCTTCACCAGCGCATCCTGCGCCAGGTCGTCGGCCTCGCTCCTGTTGCCGCAGCAGAGGGCGAGCAAGAAACCTCTGAGAGCCTCCTGCTCGCGCTCCACCAGCGATATGAATGCTTCGCGTGTCACGGATTACGCCTGTGTAATCATCTTCTTTTCCTCGGCCTCAATCTCTTTGGCTAAAAGTTTCTTGCCGACAAAGTAGTTGATGAGGAA
>JAEEZX010000002.1 GCA_016292045.1 Bacteroidaceae bacterium
CGCATGAGATTTTCGCATGCCGTTTTTTCTAATTATAGGGAACTATGAACTACTATAGCATATAGTAGTGCGTAGTTAACTATAATATCTTTTCTTTATATTTCTTTTCTCTCTTTTCGCCGCTTTCTCTCTTTTCTTTTCGCATTTTCGCGTTTTCGCAAACATTCGTCAGATTAGTTGGATTTGTGTTTTAGAAAGGTTAAAAGTGATTTTTTTCCATAAAAACTTGCATGAATCAAAAAAAAGCACTACCTTTGCATCGAAAAATGTTCGCAATTCGCGAACGGCGAACAGTTAAATCTAAACTGTAGATATAAAGTATGATGAAAGAACTTGATTTGGTGGTGCTGTTAAAGAAAATGACATCAAAAGGTCGCTCACTCTCTTTAAGAAAACTGGCAGAAGAGGTCGGTATGAGTCCGTCCAGCGTGAGCGAAAGTCTGGAGCGCAGCAAGAAAGCACAGCTGGTAGACCGCAACAAGAAGCGTGTGAACACGTTGGCTCTGCAGGAGTTCCTGATTCATGGCTTAGCATACGTGTTTCCTGCCGAGACGGGTCGCATCATTCGCGGTGTGCCGACCTATGTCAGCGCATCTCCAATCAAGGAGCAGGTGACTAATACTGCGGATCAGTATGTGTGGCGTTGCGCGAAAGGCGATGCACGCGGACAAATGGTGGAACCTCTCTACCCGTCTGTACCGGAGGCCGCTTTGCGCGATGAAGAACTGCACCAGCTACTGGCAATTGCAGACACTCTTCGTATGGGGCGCGCCCGTGAGAAAGAGATTGCTGCCAGCGAACTCAATAATTTTATCCAGCACTATGCAGAAAACCAATAGTGAGCGTCTGCAAGAGATTGCAGAAGGTATGCACGAATTGAATGAGCGGCTGGTGTATGTCGGCGGCGCTATGGCCGGGTCGTATGCAGATGATCCGGCGGCAACGGAACCGCGCACGACTTTCTGCGGTCTTAATGATTTTGCCCGCAAAAACATAGCTCTTGCTTTAAAACGCAGAATGCAGGTTTCTGCCGCTGCGTAGTAAATTGATATATACAAGTTTAATCTTAAACCAAACCGCCTATAGAAAAATAGACAGACAAAATCATTAGTGTCCCATTTTAACGGGACACTAATGCATTATAATATTAAATTAATACTACTATGAAAAAAATAATGTTCTTATTCGTGTCCTTGATGACACTCACCATGACAAGCTGTGGAGACGATGATGAAGACGGAGTCATTGCACCTTTAGAAGATAGGTATTATATATGTCGCCCGGGAGGTTCGTATATTCCCGCAGAAGGAGGTAAGGTAAAAATAAAATGGGAAGCAGTACCTGTTCCTGCCACATATGAATTTTATAGCAGCTCTTGGGTCGTGGGGGAAGGTTACGAGGCTGATTATAAGAAGTATGTTGACGGCGATGATACCAGTTCGTCAAGATGGGGCTATATCTTTGTAGCTTCATGGCCTGGAGAAAAGATAGAAACAAGTACGGAAGAAGGCATTATTTCCGGCGGATGGTTTACAGTAGAATATGTCGACGATCCTTCGCCTATATTTGGCACTCATCAGGAAATAGAAGTAACACTATCGGCCAATACAACAGGAGAAAGACGCCACCTAAGAATAACTCTATCTTGCCATAATATTGCAGACGCCTACATCTACCAGGACTGCGAAGAGCCGGAGGAATAAAAGCCAAGAGACGGGAGTCTAAGGACGAAAGACTAAGGACTAAAGCTCAAAAGCCACTTCACAAAATGCGTGAGGTGGCTTTTGGTTTCGGACAATCGGACTGAAGATGTAAGATGGCTGATGTCGAAAAACATCATCTCATCTGAGACAGTCTCATTAAGGCTTCCAGATAATAGTAGTCGGCATAGATGATGCTGGCATCAATCTCCGAACCGGCAGGACGGTGACCTGTGGAGTGCATGAGCAGTGCCACATTATTGCCATGACTTTGATAGCGGTCGCTGCTCAAGTCTTTCAGCATGTCCTCTGCTGCGGAGAGATATCTCAAGCGCTTCTCTGCATCAACATATTGGGAAAGTTCCAGCAAAGCGCTTGCCACCACACATGCAGCAGATGCATCTTTTAATTTACAATTTACAGATTTACTATTTACAATTTCGGGGTCGTCCATATCCCAGAAAGGGATGCAGTCATCACTCGTCTCTTTCAGGCGTTTCAGATAGATGTCGGTGACTTTCCGGGCATGGTCGAGGAAACGTTTGTCCTTCGTGAAACGATATACCATCGTGTAGCCGTAGATGGCCCACGACTGACCGCGGCTCCACATGGAATTGTCGGCATAGCCCTGATGGGTCACACCCTTGATGAAGTGGCCGTCTAGAGTATCATAAACTGCCACGTGATAGCAGGAGCCGTCGGGACGGAAATGATGCTGCATCGTGGTCTTGGCATGGCGGATGGCTATATCCTTCAGACGCAAATCTCCGCCGTTCTCTGCTGCCCAGAAGAGCAGTTCGAGATTCATCATATTGTCCATGATGGTGTTGTGACCTCCGTAGTCCTTGACATGGCGCGGCCAGGAGAGCAGGGTGCCCACCTTTGCGTTGAAGAGCGTGGCGAGAGAATCGGCAGCACGCAGTGCGACAGTGCGATAACGCGGCTCCTTGCTCACCTCGTAACCCTTCAGCATGGAGTTGATGGTGATGAAACCCAGGTCGTGGTCGTAGACAGGTGCTTCCACAACGGGAATCAGGGCATCAGTGTAGCCAGCGGCGGCCTTACCGACGGCCTCGCTTTTGTTGTACGCAAAGTCCATCCACAGTATGCCGGGCCAGAAACCGGAGCACCACTCTTGGGGCGAAGCTTTGCGGAGGTTCCAAGTCTGCTCGCCATTCAGGATGTTCCTCGGCATCATCGTGAAGTCGTAGGGACGCAATGCCTCCAAGGCGCGGTCCACCTGCGACGAACAGTAGCTCAGGGACTGGCTGACCATTGTGCTTCGGCTGTCCTTGCTGAAGACGACGTTCTCCACATGGTTGCCCACGTACATGGGGAAGTAGTCGGCGGTGGAATACCATGCGGGTTTGCCCTTCATCTTGTCGTGCAGCAGTCGTCCGTTGATCTTGATACCCTCGAAAGTGATGCCCTTCACCTTGCGCTCGCTGTCGTAACCGTTGATGATGGAGAGGTAAGGTGTAGTGCCTTTGTAGCGGATATTGCGGAAAGTGATATCTTCAACGCCGCGACCCGGAGCAGCGCAGTACTTCTGGTTGTAGCCGACCTTCACCTGCAGCAGACAGCCCTGGTGTATCTGTTCCACACGTATGTTGTCGAAGGTGACGTTGCGCACGAGATTGTTGTCGCCGCAGTTGATGGCCATACAGCCCTGATAATCCACCTGCGGTTCGCTCTGACAGAGTATGTCGATGTTCTCGTAGCGCAGGTTCTCTATGGTGTCGCCCCGCTCCGCATTGCCGTGAATACCGATGAAGATGGGGTGTGCCACGTCGGCCCAAAGGGTAGAGTTGCGCATGGTGACATTGCGGCAGTTGCCGGAGAAACCCTTGCGAGTGGCGTAGGCAGTGGTGCAGTCGTCGGAGTTGCGGCAGAATACGCGGTCGAAGAGCACATTCTGCGAGGCGAAGACATTAAGACCGTCGCCCCAGCCGGGATGGGAGATACTGCGGACATCGCGCAGTGTCACACCGTCCGAACCGCCCACGGGACAGGTGTTCAGCGTCAGTCCCTCGATGAGCACATTTCTCGAGCGAAAGACATGACAACCCTGATAACCGGCATCCGGACGTGCAATGCCGCGCCCCAGAATGCTCACGTTCTCGGCATCGTCGATGGCGAGGGTGCCGGTGAGATATGCACTGCCGTCAAGATAGACAGTCGTGTTACTCTTTAATTGATAATTGATAAGTGACAATTGAGAATTGTTTTCATCGCTATAGTATCCTGCGGGAATATAGACGAAGGTGCGTCCTTGTGCCTTAGCTTCTTTCTCGGCCTCTTCTTTCGTGACGGGCGGCTTTGAGGTGAAGAGCAGGAGGTTGTCCGTGATGTTGCCGTCGAACTCTACGCTGAGGTTCTCCGGCTGGAAGAGCAGGAACTCCGTTGTGGAGTCGTTGGGAGTGCGGGCAATCACACCGCGATAGTCGGGACGCACGCGCACGTTCTTGTATTTCCTGTTCTTGCAGACCACACGCACAAAGACATCGCCCGTGAAGTCGAACTGTGCAAAGCTGATTTCCGACACCCTGTGTCTGCTGTCACCCACCGGTGCATTCACCTTGGCCATGTAGGTGTCTATCTTTGTCCACTCCTTGCTGCCGCGCGGTTGCACGAAGACGTCGTAGTCGTGCTTCAGCGGAGCACCTTCGGGAGCGGGATATGTGAATACCTGGTGCAGCCGCGTTCCCTCTTTCACACCTTTCACCGTGAATGTCCGTGCCTCCATTCCTTCGGCGATTTCTCCCCGCTGCTCTGCTTTCCGCTGCAGTTCGAGCAGACGCTTCACGTAGGGCATCTTCAGATGCTTCACCTTCGTATAGTGTTCGTAGGCTTTGTCGTAGATGCAGCGTATGTGTCCGCGCTCCATAGCCCCCGGTTCTGTCCAGTTGCAGTAAAGTCCGGTGCAATCCTGCCAAGTCTTGAACGGTACGTCGTAGCCCAGATTGTAGCGGGCAGAGTATTCCAGGCCTTTCATCAGACGGTTGTCAAAGGCTCCCCAGAGGTCGTCACCCTGTTCCCATGCCATTTCGCAGATGTCGCACATGGTGCCGAGTCCCAATTGTGCGTGTGCCTGGTCGCGCCCGCTTTCCTGGCATTGCCCCGTTTCATCGATATATTTCGGCAGCGCCCCGTTGTCGTTGGCATTCATGAAATAGTCGATGCCGGCCTGATAGAGCGTGCTGTCCTCAAGGAATATACCGCAGGCCATGCGCAGGCGGTTGACGATGGCTCCCCAGTTGCCGTTGGCGTACGGACTGTCGGCCTCGAACTGCTCCATCATGGGCAGCATCGCCCGACGAATCATGTTGCCCCATTCTGCTGTCGCGTGCGACCGCAGAATGGTCATCGCGCGCACCAGCCAATAGCCTTGTATGGCGCACAGCGGCGCATCGTGACCGTCGAAGCGTTGCAGGGTGGTGGAGTAGGCATTGATTATCTCCAATGCCGTGGTGTTGTCGCCACTCTGTGCCGACTGCCATGCGGTGTACATATCGCGTTCGCTGCCGACTTTGGTATTGGCATATTGTCCGTCGCGTGCCACAATCTCATAGGGCCCTGCAATCTTATACTCCGTCTGGGCAGACACTGCGCTTACCCACAAGATAATCGTTGAGAATAGAAGTTTTCGTATCATAGATGAAGTTGTTGTTATGGAATAGTTGCCGTAAGGAAGGATGCGTTGCCGAAGATGTAGAGTACGTTCTCGCAGGCAGGCACGAGGATTGTCTCGCCCTGACGTATGCTGATGCCGTTGATGTTGGCTTTGCCCCACAGACACATCACCACCACGAACGAGTCGCAGTGGAAGTCCACCTGCGATGCTACCTGTACCACCACGCGATGCACCACAAAATGCGGACAGTTTACGAGTTGTGAGATGGGTGTGGTGCTGTCGTAGCTGCTGCGGTATTCCGGCCACACGCGATAGTCGATGGCATCGCGTGCCTGCTCGATATGCAGTTCACGGGGCTGTCCGTGGGCATCTTTGCGCCCGAAATCATAGACACGATACGTGATATCGCTGGTTTCTTGTATCTCTGCAAGGAAATTGCCCGCACCGATGGCATGCAGACGCCCGGCAGGCAGGAAGAAAAGGTCGCCGTCGTGAGCCTCGTGAGTGGCTATCACATCCTGCATGGGTGAATGGCCGTTCACTGGTTCGGCAGTAGCCAGTTGCTCGTAGTCATCGGGGGTGATGCTCTTTTTCAGTCCGGCATATATCTTTGACCCGACATCGCTTTTGATGACATACCACATCTCCGTCTTGCCGGGACAGCCGTGGCGCTCCATTGCCAGTTTGTCATCGGGATGCACCTGCACGCTGAGGTCTTGGCGCGAGTCGATGAACTTCACCAGCAGGGGAAACCTGTTGCCGTACTTCTTATATACTTTCTGACCGATGAGCAGTCCCATGTATTTGTCAATGAGTTGTGTCAGTGTCAGTCCGACATCAACATCGTCTACGAGTCCGCGTTCGACGGCAACACTCTCGTGTCCGGGTACACCGCTCACTTCCCAACTCTCACCGATATTGGGCTGTGCGGTGGAAATGCCCTTGAAAGGAGCAATACGGTAGCCGCCCCAAAGGGTTGTCTTCAGGTATGGTTCAAATTTATATGGCTTCATACTATTTTACAGTCTTTATTCCGAAAGCACAGTAGGCGAGATAAGCGGCACAGAGCAGCAGCACGCACACACCGGCGGTGATAGTACCGGCAGCATCCGTGGCAAGTCCTATGAGCGGAGTGGCAGCACCGCCACCGGCAACAGCTGTTATCATGAGGCCCGAGATGAGATTTGCCTTGTCGGGCTTATTCTGCACAGCCATGGAATAGATGATGGGGAAGATGCACGAGCAGAGGAATCCGACAGCGCCTATCTGAGCCAAAGCCCAGATTTCAGGTAGGCGTACGAATGCCAGCGAAAGGATGACGAGTATGCACACCGCAATATTGATGCGGAAATAGTACATGTCGGATATCTTTGTCATGAGGAACATGCCAACGAAGGCTCCGACGGTACGACAAATAAAATACACCTGCGGAGCAATGCCGGCCTCCTCAAGACTCCAGCCATAGCGACTAATCATGACCTTCGACGATACGAAGTTGGTGCCTACATCGATAGCTACGGCAAAGAAGATGCCAAAGAAGAGCAACAATATTGCAGGATTGCGCAACAGGGCAAATGTTCCCCCGACAGTTACTTCCGTGTCTTCAACAGGTTCGCGCTCGATGGGTGAAAGGATGAGCCACAGGGCAGACAGCAGAGTGATGGCCCCGAGCACGGGGAATGCCAGATACCACTGCTGCTTATCACCTCCACCGAGAATATTAACGGCAAAGAGCATTATGAAGGGACCGCAGAAGGAAGATACGGCTTTCACTACCTGTCCTGCAGTCAGCGAGCTGGTAAGAATATTCTCGTCCGTCACCACATTCTTGATGAGGGGATTCTCCGACACCTGCAGAATGGCGTTGCCTATTCCCAGAGCTGCATAGCCCACCAGACATGCCCACGAAGCACCGATGAGCGGCACTATCATACCGACAATGGTGACGGCCATTCCGATTAGTACGGTGTTTTTGCGTCCCCATCGATTCATCTGTATGCCTACAGGCACACCGAGAAAGAGGAACCAGACAAAAACCATAGAGGGTAGCAGACCGGCCATTGTCTGGCTCCAGCCGAAGGCCTCACGGGCATAGTCACTCGAGATGCCCACAATATCGCAGAACCCCATCACGAAGAACGAGAAGAGTACCGCACCGATACATGATAACTGTTTTGCCTTCATTCTTGTGTCTGTTTTCTTGGGATTTTTATCTCGAATGCTTTCGTTTCATCTAACGTATGCTTTTCTGCCCGTCGATAATATAGATATTCCCTTTGCGCAGATTGTTCACCTTGCGTCCCGTGATGTCGTAGATGTCGCCCGTCTTCTCGTTGTGGGTGTTTGCCTTTAGAGTGCCGACGGCGGTGTATTCCTCCACGGGAACAATCTCGAAGGGGAATCCTGTGCGCTCGGTCTCCGGACCCACTTGCAGTGACTGAGTATCCGACATCTGCCAGTATTTTGTGCTCGTGGCGGCGCAGATACTTGCGTACGGCTCGGAGGCGAGGAAAGTCATAAGGTGACCGGCACTGCGGGCGTTCAGTGCTCCTGTGGCGGAGATGTATTTCCCGTCCTGATTCTTCACGGTGTACTTTCCTGCAGACGATGTGGTGACGGTCCATTGCTGGGAGACATCCACCAGTTCGCCGTCCATTACAGCCTGTGCGAAATACGGTGAGGTGCCCGTCGTTAGCAGCAGTCCGCTCTCTCGGTGACGGATGACGTAGTTGCCGGAGAGCTCGCGGTTGTTTTCTATCGCAGTGACGGAGAAGGTGTACTGGTTCTCTTCTCCTCCGATGATGCATGTCAGCGTGTGCTCCTGCGACCGGTCGATGCCGGCCATCACGTATGAATATCCTTCCGTCCCGTCTTCCCAAGCGGCTGCGCCCCGCAGTGCCGAAGGTACGTTGAGCGAGAAGGTGACGTTGCTGCCTTTTTCCACCTCCACCGATGCGGTGTCGGTGAGCGTCACCTCGTCCACGGTGATTTCCTGTCTCGACTTCATCACGTTGATATGGAATGTCACGGCGGTCTTGCATCCGCCCTGATTGGTCACAGTGCACGTGATGTCCTGCGGACTTTTCACTGAAGTGAGTGTGATGCTCGTACCTGTCTTGCTGTTGCTCCAGGCATAGGTGCCGAAGCCCTGTGTGTCGGAGGCGGAGAGCGTCACCGCCTCACCGTAGAACACGGTGATGTCGGTGCCTTCGATGGTTTCACCGTTGTATGTGATATACGGTGTGACAACGGTGGGAGTGCAGTCGCCCAGCGCTGCGATGGAGAAGGCTATCTGGCTCTGCACGCCGTTTTGGTTGGTGTATGTGGCGCGATATACGTAGCTGCGGTCGGTGCTCACCGTGATGCTGCGTGTGGTTTCTCCTGTGTTCCACTGCCAGAGTCCTGTGTCGCTTTCGCCGTCGGGCAGTTGCGGTGTCAGCGTCACGGTCTGTCCCGTGGGCACACCCGTCTTATTGTTCACGGTGTAGGTGTTCACGAGTCCTCCGAGTTCGTTGTTGTATATCGTCTTACTAACCACGTGTCCGAGTGCGCGTTCCACAGAGAGGCTGGGGATGAGGTTGCTGTTGACACTGCCGCTGTAGTCCATACGCGGAGAGAGCGGGGTGGGGCGCTTGTCGGCAGGACATAGCTGCTCGCCGCGTGTGTTCATCAGCACGCTGTAGCCCAGTTGGTCGTAACCGCCGCTCGTACCTCCCGTACCTCCGCCGTCTATACCCATCAGTGTGAGCACCTGTTCCGAATAGGGCATTGTCACACCTTTTACACCCTCGTAGTGTCCGATTACAGTGCCCCAGCACGGACGTATCTGCACACCCAGACAGGGTTCCGTCATAGTCCAGCAACGGGAGTCGGTGTAGTATATGCCATTGGTGCCGTAGCTGTAGTTCGTCCAAGGCAGACCCTCTACGCTCAACACCTGTGCTGCGATATATTCTATGCCGGCAGCGAGACGGTGACCCATGTAGCTGAAGAGGTCGTTGCCCTGATTCCACATCATCTGTGCGATGTCCACAGCCAGACCGAGTGCCATGGCGGGATGTCCTGTGTCGCGTCCGCTTTCGTTCATCTGTCCGAGTGCTCCGTAGGCTCCGGTCTCCAGCGTGCTCTGTGATGTTGTCACCACGAGATTACCCAGATACTCCGTCAGTCCGTCGTTGAGTATGGGATTGGCCGTGCGCGGGTTGGTGAACGTACCCACCTGGTCGTATTTCATGAACGAGAGCCCCTGATTGTAAATGAACACATCGTCGCACAGGATACCGATCGACAGCACGCACATGGCGTTGCACAGTCCCCAGTTGGACCAGTAGTGTCCCGGAGCCTGCCACCATTTACCCACATTCTCCCACGTGCCGTTGCGCACTCTCAGGAAACCTATGGCACCGGGATACCACACCGTGAGCATCCACTGCTTGAACGTCTCGAAGTCCTCGGGAGCCCAACCCTCGTAGTCGCGCATCAGTTCAGCCGCCTGTGCGAACTGGTAGCCGTAGAGACCGCGGGCGAGACACTGGTCGGAGGTTCCCGTGACGTATTTTGTGGTGCGCGCCCACTGCATTAAGACGTCCACTGCGTGCGCGGCGCAGGCCTTGTTACCTTCTATCTTCCAGCGCAGTGCGTTCTGATATGCTATCGTGGCACCGCGTGCTGCGTTGATATAGTTCTCTCCCGAACCGCCTCTCACGATACTCTCGCTGGGGTATGTGGCTGCGCTACTCTGTGCATAGGCTGCGGTCTTCAGCACGTTGTAGGCCTGCGTCACGGTTTCGTTGCCCTCTGCCAAGAGTGCCTTCACGCGGTCGAAGTCTGCCTGAGTGTGCAGTCCGCCGGGATGGATGAAACCGCGCTCCTGAGCAGAGAGAGTTAAAAATGAAAAGTTAAAAGTGAAGAATAACAGGATGCTGATGATGGTGAGAATTTTTTTCATTGCGGTATGTGTTTTCGTGATTTCTGCTGCAAAAATATAATATTTTTTATAATAACAGCTGTCTGTTTCGTCCAAATATTATGTTTGAAACGTTTAGACATCAAAATATACGTTTGAGACATACTTTTTTGGACGTTTCGTGCGTTATCACAAGGCAAAAACACCCATCTTGTCAACTTGTTTACTCGTCAACTCGTCTACTTGTTAACTTTTCTACTAAAATAAGAGCCGCCTGCGAGGCTCTTATTTTTATTCAATAACCAGCTCCACCGGACAGTGGTCGCTGCCGAGGATTTCCTGATGGATGCTGGCGCTCTCAAGACGCTTGCACAGACGCTCGGAAACGATGAAATAGTCGATACGCCAGCCCACATTCCTCTCTCGGGCTCTCATGCGATAGCTCCACCATGAATACTGACCCTCTGCGTTGGGATAGAAATAACGGAAGGTGTCCACAAAACCGCTGCCGAGCAGAGTGGACATCTTGTCGCGCTCCTCATCAGTGAAACCGGGGTTTTCGTGGTTCGTCTGGGGATTCTTGAGGTCTATCTCGCGGTGTGCCACATTGAGGTCGCCGCAGTAGATGACGGGTTTCTTGGCATCCAACGCCATGAGATAGCTGCGCAGGTCGTCTTCCCACTGCATACGATAGTCGAGACGGCGCAGGCCGTCCTGTGAATTGGGCGTGTAGCAGCAGACGAGGAAGAAGTCGGCGTATTCCAGCGTGATGAGGCGACCTTCGTGGTCGTGCTCCTCAACGCCCATACCGTAGTGCACGGAGAGGGGAAGGTGCTTGGTGTAGACGCACGTGCCGGAGTAGCCTTTCTTCTCGGCATAGTTCCAAAAGGAGTAGTAGCCGAGGAAGTCGAGGTTGATCTGACCTTCCTGCAGCTTTGTCTCCTGCAGACAGAAGAAGTCGGCATCGAGGGCCTCGAAGGCTTCGCAGAAGTTCTTGCCGACCACGGCACGCAGACCGTTGACATTCCATGAGATAAATTTCATTGCTTATTTTAGGGATTAGTTGGTCTAATTGGACTAATGGGGCTTATTGGGCTCATGGGTGATTTTCCAGAACACACCAGGAGAGGACGTAACCCTTGTCGGAGTGCACCTCGGTGTGAGTGAGGCGACGGAGCAGCGAGGATGGTATGTCGCGCATATTGTCCTGAATACCAGTGCCAAGCGCCTTGAGATAGGCTTCCTTCTGCGTCCACAGACGGATGAAGGCGAGAGCCGGATCATCGCTCCCGAGAATGTGCTGCATCTGCTCCTCGTCCATGGAATAGCGGGCCACGCTATCGCGGTAGCGTCCGATGCTCTCCACATCAATGCCGCAAGGCATATCGCTCACCATGCAGGCTACGGCTTCGTGACAGTGGGAAATTGAGAATTGAGAATTGAGAATTGACAATTGGTAATTACCCCTTGCCTCTTGACCCTTGCCTCTTGCCTCTTTACCCATCAAAGATGGTTTGCCGTGTTCGTTATATTGGAAGGGAGGTATGTCGGAGGCTTTCACGCCGAGGCACTCGGCAAGGAGAAGAAGTGCCACAGTGCAGTTGCGACGGCCCTCGAAGTGCTTAAAACGCAGAGCCTGCTCCTTGCGCCAAGAGGGAAGGAGAGCTATGTTGCGAATGAGCTTTTCTTCGGTGAAATCGGCAAAATTATCGTCTATGAGGATTTTTTGCATACGTGACGGATTGTGAGCCAGAGCATGACGGTGGCGGCACACATGGAAACGAAATCGGCGATGGGAATACTGATCCACACACCGTCGAGTCCCCAGTAGCGCGGCAGGACGAGAAGTCCGGGAATGAGAAACAGCATCTGACGCGACACGCTGAGGAAGATGCTCTTGCCGGCATGACCGATGGACTGGAAGAAATTGGATATGACCATCTGCGCTCCCACGAGCGGGAAAATGCTCACACAGAGGCGGAATCCACGTGAAGCGAGGGAGATGATATGTTCGTCGGTGGTGAAGATGAGAGACGGGAGGCGTGGGTATATCTCGCAGATGAGAAAGCCCGCAAAGGTGATACCCGTGCCGGCGACGAGGGCAAGGCGCAGACACTGCCACACACGGTCGTCCTGACGGGCGCCCCAGTTGTAGCCCACAATGGGTTGCATACCCTGATTCAGGCCGATGACAATCATGAGGAAGAAGAACACCACGCTGTTGACGATGGAGTAGGCTCCCACGGCATCATCGCCGCCGTAGCGCAGCATACCCTGATTGATGAGCAGCACCACGAGGCAGGCGCACAGATTAAGGAGGAACGGTGCCATACCGATGGACAGCGTCTGACGCACGATATCGAGGCGCAGACCGTAGATGCCGCGTTTGAAGCGGAGCAGTTCGTCCTTGCGGCAGAAGAGCGACGACACCACAACGAGGGCTATCGCCTGCGAGATGACTGTGGCGATGGCGGCACCCTGGATGCCGAGACGGAGCACCAGCATGAAAAGGGGGTCGAGGATGGCGTTGACGACCACCGTCATGAGGGTGCACAGCATGGCCGTGCGCGGATGACCGGCAGCGCGCATTACATTGTTGAGTCCCAGGTAACTGTGACCTACCACGTTGAATGCCAGGATTATTTTCATGTAGTCGCGTGCGTAGGGAATCGTCACCTCGGAAGCCCCGAAGACATAGAGCACGGGGTCGAGGTATATCCAGAAGACAACGGTGAAGAGCGTGCCCAGAATGAGATTGAGCATGACGGAATTGCCGAGCACCTGCTGCGCGGTGCGATAGTCCTTCTGCCCCAGACGCACGGAAATAACGGTGGAAGCGCCCACACCCACCATAGCACCGAAGGCGGCACCGAGATTCATGAAGGGGAAGGTGGCTGCCAGTCCGGCGAGAGCCTGCTTGCCCACAATATGGCCGATGAAGGCGCGGTCCACAATATTGTAGAGCGATGTTGCCGTCATGGCAATGATGGCGGGGAGAGCGTATTGCCAGAGGAGGGTTCCTACGGGTCTCTCGCCGAGTTCAGTCGGGACGCGTTTGTATTTTTTAGCCATTTCGCGGACAAAAGTAGCAAAATTATTTTGTTTATCCAAAAAAACTCCCGACTCTTAACTTTCAACTCTTAACTTTTTCGTACCTTTGCAGTTGGTATTGTAATATAAACAGCTATAAAATTCATATAACAATGAGCAATCAATCAGAAAAAATCAAGGAACTCGTCGAGCTCCGTGCCAAGGCTCGTCTGGGCGGTGGTGAAAAGGCCATCGGAAAGCAGCACGAGAAGGGTAAGTACACAGCTCGCGAGCGTATCGACATGCTGCTCGACGAGGGCAGTTTTGAGGAGATGGATATGTTTGTGCAGCACCGTTGCACGAACTTCGGTATGGAGAAGAAGCACTATCTGGGCGACGGCGTGGTGACCGGAAGCGGTACTATTAACGGTCGTCTGGTGTATGTCTTTGCCCAGGACTTCACGGTAAGTGCAGGTTCGCTCTCTGAGATGCTGGCCTCCAAGATATGCAAGGTGATGGACATTGCCATGAAGGTGGGTGCTCCTGTTATCGGTCTGAACGATTCCGGCGGCGCACGTCTGCAGGAGGGTATCAATGCTCTGGCCGGTTACTCTGAAATCTTCCAGCGCAACATCATGGCTTCCGGCGTGATCCCCCAGATCTCAGCTATCATGGGTCCCTGCGCCGGCGGTGCCGTGTATTCTCCCGCGCTGACCGACTTCACCCTGATGGTGGAGAACAGCAGCTATATGTTCCTCACAGGTCCCGGTCCCGTCAAGGCAGTGCTTGGTGAAGTGGTGACTCAGGAGCAGCTTGGCGGTGCATCGGTGCATTCCACCAAGAGCGGCGTGACACACTTCACGGCTGCCACCGAGGAAGAGGCTATCGCAATGCTGAAGCAGCTCTTGAGCTACATTCCTCAGAACAATCTGGAGAAGACACCCCGTGTGGAGTGCACAGACCCCATCGACCGCAAGGCAGACTTCCTCAACGAGATACTGCCCGACAACCCCAATCAGCCCTACGATATGTATGAGGTGATTGCCGGTATTGTGGACAACGGAGAGTTCTTCGAGGTGCAGCCCAAGTTTGCAAAGAACATTATTATCGGTTTTGCCCGTTTCAACGGTGAAACAGTGGGTATCGTGGCCAATCAGCCCAAGCAGCTGGCCGGTGTGCTCGACTGCAATGCTTCGCGCAAGGGCGCCCGTTTCGTGCGCTTCTGCGATGCGTTCAATATTCCCATTGTGACTCTCGTGGACGTTCCGGGCTTCCTGCCCGGCACGGGTCAGGAGTACAACGCCGTGATTCTGCACGGTGCCAAGTTGCTCTACGCTTATGGAGAGTGCACAGTGCCCAAAGTGACTATCACCCTGAGAAAGAGCTACGGCGGCAGTCATATCGTGATGTCATGTAAGCAGCTTCGCGGTGATGCCAACTACGCATGGCCTTCTGCAGAGATTGCTGTGATGGGTGCAAGCGGTGCCGCTTCTGTGCTCTACGCCAAGGAGGCAAAGGCTCTCAAGGACGAGGGTAAGGAGGAGGAAGCAAAGCAGTTCCTCGCAGACAAGATTGCCGAGTATGAGAACCTCTTCTCTAATCCTTATCAGGCAGCCAAGTACGGCTACATCGACGATGTCATCGAGCCTCGCAACACCCGCTTCCGCATCTGCCGCGCTCTGGCACAGCTGGAAAACAAGAGAGTGACCAACCCTGCCAAGAAGCATGGTAACATTCCTTTGTAATACCCAAGAGGATAAAGCATTACGATTATGACAATATTGACAATAACAGAATCCACATGGATGATGGCAGGTATCAGCATCGGCGTGGTGTTCGTGATACTCGTTCTGCTGGTGGGCGTGCTGCATATCTTCAGCGTGATAGCTGCAAAGGCACCCCATGCCAAGGGACCTCGCGTGCTGGACGTCGCTCCGGCACCGGAGGAGCCCCTGCTGGCAGGTAAACCCAGTACGGATGCAGAAGACGAGCGCCTGGCAGCTGTGGCTGTGGCAGTGCATCTGTTTCTCTCTCGTGCTCATGATGACGAGAGCGGTGTGATAACAATAAATCAGGCTGCCAGTCAGTGGCATGCTGTTCTTAACCCCAGATTATAAAAAGAAATATGAAAGAGTATAAGTTTAAAATTGCCGACAAGGAATATCTGGCTTCTGTTGTCGAGCAAGAGGACGGCGGTCTGGAAGTGACTGTCGACGGCAAGATTTATAATGTAGAACTGCCTGATCGCAAGCCTGCTCCGAAGCCGGTGGTGAAGCATGCTCCTGCTCCCGCTCCGGTGGCTCCCGTAGCAGCCAAACCCGCCGCACAACCCTCTGCAGGTGCTTCCAGCGCTGTGACGGCTCCTCTGAACGGTAAGATTACACAGGTGCTCGTCAAGGCGGGCGATACCGTGGCTGCCGGTCAGGCTGTCGTTGTGCTCGAGGCAATGAAGATGGAGAACGATATCACCACCGAATTCGGTGGCACAGTGAAGTCTGTCCTCGTGGCAGCAGGTGACCAGGTGGATACCGGTCAGGCACTCGTGGAACTGGCATAAATCAAACGGAGAAATCAAGACGTCTGATACTATGAAAAAGATACTTGTAGTGTTTCTCCTGATGGTCGTGGCATTGCCGATGATGGCAGCCGACGCCTCAAGTTTTGATTTGGCAAGCGGCATGAACAAGTTCTGGAACGAGATGGGACTCATGTCCTTCTTCCAGGGCGACGGATGGAAGAATGCCGTGATGATTGCCGTGGGATGTTTCCTGCTGTTCCTGGCCATCAAGAAGGAATACGAACCGCTCCTTCTGCTGCCCATCGCTTTCGGTATGATACTCACCAACCTGCCTTTCGCAGGCCTTTTCCATTCTGCGATGTGGAATGATGAGTTCCTCAATCCCGACAGTCCTTTCTATCACTCTTACCGTCATATTATGGCGGAGGGCGGTTTGCTTGATATCCTGTATATCGGTGTGAAGGCCGGTGTATATCCCTGTCTGATATTCCTCGGCGTGGGTGCAATGACAGACTTCGGTCCTCTCATTGCAAATCCCAAGAGCCTCCTGCTCGGTGCCGCAGCACAGATAGGTATCTTTGCCACCTTCCTCGTGACACAGATGGATTGGTTCGGTTTCACCCCGGAACAGGCTGCATCCATTGGTATCATCGGCGGTGCGGACGGTCCGACAGCCATATTCCTCACAACGAAACTGGCTCCCGAATTGCTCGGTCCTATCGCTGTGGCTGCGTATTCCTACATGGCTTTGGTGCCGGTTATCCAGCCTCCTATCATGCGTATGCTCACAACAAAGAAGGAGCGTATGATACGTATGTCGCAGCTCCGTGAGGTGTCGAAGCGCGAGAAGATGCTGTTCCCTATCATCGTGGCTATTGTGGTAAGTCTGATTCTGCCCTCTGCCGCTACTCTTATCGGCTGTCTGATGCTGGGCAATCTGATGAAGGAGAGCGGAGTGGTGGATCGCCTGTCAAAGGCTGCACAGAACGAGCTCAACAACATTGTTGTCATCTTCCTCGGTACTACGGTGGGTGCAACTGCAACTGCTGAGGCTTTCCTCAATATGCAGACACTTTCCATACTGTGTGTGGGTATTGTGGCATTCGGTTGCGGTACAGCCGGCGGTGTGCTGTTGGCAAAACTGATGAATCTGTTCCTCAAGGAGAAGATAAATCCGCTGATCGGTTCTGCCGGTGTGAGTGCCGTTCCGATGGCCGCTCGTGTAAGTCAGGTGGAAGGTCAGAAGGCCGATCCTCGCAACTTCCTTCTCATGCATGCCATGGGACCGAATGTGGCCGGCGTGATTGGCAGTGCCGTAGCAGCCGGTATTCTCCTGAGCTTCTTGGGCTAATAGTCTTGTAAGGTGAAGGAAAAGATAATACAGTTCGGCGAGGGTAACTTTCTTCGTGCCTTCGTCGAATGGATTGTGGAGCGGATGAACCGTGAAACGGATTTCAACGGTTCTGTTGTGGTGCTGTCCCCTAGGGGCAGCACTGCCACTATAGAGTCTCTTCGAGGGCAGAATTGTCGCTATCATGTGCATCAGAGAGGTCTTGATGCCGATGGTGGACGTGTGGACAGCGTAGAGGAGGTGACGTGCGTGAGCCGTTGTGTGAATCCCGTGAGCGAGTATGCAGACTATATGTCGCTGGCTCATGTGGAGAGCCTTCGTTTTGTGGTGTCCAATACTACCGAGGCAGGAATTGCTTTTGACAGTTCCTGTAAACTAGACGATACTCCTCCGACCTCGTATCCCGCCAAGCTGACTCAGTGGCTTTACGAGCGTTTCCGCCATTTCGGCGGCGATGCATCGAAGGGGATGATAATCCTGCCTTGCGAACTCATCTTCGGCAATGGTAAATGCCTTAGACAGTGTGTGATGCAGTATGTGGAGCTGTGGGGCCTGCATGATTCTTTCCGCAGGTGGGTGGAAGAGTCATGTCATTTCTGCACGACACTTGTTGACCGTATTGTTACGGGACGGGATACATTTATAGAAGGAGATGCTATGGCGGTAGCATGCGAGCCGTATCACTTGTGGGTGATAGAGCATCCAGAAGGTTTTTCGCCGGAGTCTCTTGAGAAAGAATTCCCTGTGACACGGTGCGGACTCAATGTCGTTATTACTGACGACGAGACACCTTATCACGAGCGCAAAGTGACGCTGCTCAACGGTACGCACACTGTGATGGCTGCCGTGGGGCTGCAACGTGGAATAGAGAGCGTGAGGGAAGCGATGGAGAACGCGGAGATGAGACAATTCATAGAAAAACTGATGCAAGAGGAACTAATGCCTTCTCTCTTGGAGGACGGCAGATTCCAGGAAGAAGAACTGGACAGCTATATTGCACAGTTGCGTCAGCGTTTCCTGAATCCTTTCATCGACCATAAGTTGGAGAGTATAATGCTCAATGCAATGTCTAAATTCGAGACACGCGACATGCCTGCTCTTCTTTCCTATTGGAATCGCACAGGTCATCTGCCTCAATGTATAGTGGAGGGACTTGCAGCGATAGTAGATTATCAGAAAAAACGTTGATGAAGGATTTCATCCAGATACATCCTTCGGATAATGTCCAAGTGTGTCTGCGGGGAGAACATTCCGGACACAAAATGACGTTGTGTGACTTGTCTGTAGGAGAGCAGGTGATAAAATACGGCTTTCCGATAGGTCATGTTACGCGAGATGTGCGTCGGGGGGAGTATATCGACCACAACGATATAAAAACAAATCTGCATGGACGTCTTGATTACGGTGCTGTAACGTTGACGGAGGCCCCTCTTCCGGCAACAGGTTCCGACGGAACATTCATGGGATATCTTCGCGGCGACGGCCGTATGGGAGTTCGCAATGAGTTGTGGATTATTCCAACGGTCGGTTGCGTCAACGGCATTTGCCAGCAGATAAAAAATGCTGTAGAGGCGAAAGGCGAATCAAAGCGATGCGGCATTGATATAAGGGTGTGGGAGCATAATTTCGGTTGCTCGCAGTTGAGTGAAGACCACGAAGCAACAAGGCGTATCCTGCGGGCTCTGGTGCATCACCCCAATGCCGGCGGTGTGTTGGTGGTAGGATTGGGATGTGAGAATAATCAGCTCAAAATCTTCCGTGAGTTTTGTGGAGAGGTGGATGAGGAGCGTGTGCGTTTCATAATCTGTCAGGAGATAGAAGGCGATGAGGTGGAAGTGGGCGTACGTCAAGTGGAGGAGATACTCACGGTATGTGCCGGCGACAAGCGTCAGCCGTGTCCGCTGTCTTCTTTGCAGGTAGGGCTGAAATGCGGCGGTTCGGACGGATTCTCCGGTATTACGGCAAATCCTCTTCTTGGGCGTTTCTCCGACTGGCTCACACAGAAACACGGTGGAGTGACGGTGTTGACGGAGGTTCCCGAGATGTTCGGAGCGGAGCATCTTCTTATGGCAAGAGCCGCCACGCCGCAGATAAAAGATGATATAATCGACCTTATCAATAACTTTAAGGAGTATTTCTTGTCTCATGGCGAACCTGTAGGTGAAAATCCCTCACCGGGTAATAAGGCTGGCGGTATTTCTACGTTGGAAGAGAAGGCTCTCGGTTGCACTCAGAAGTCAGGAAACAGTGCAGTGATGGGTGTATTGCAGTATGGAGAGCGTTTGAAAGACGGATGTCGTGGATTACATCTTCTATGTGCTCCAGGTAACGACCTCGTGGCAGCGACGGCTCTTGCTGCAGCAGGATGTCAGTTAGTACTGTTTACTACGGGGCGCGGCACACCCTTCGGATGCTGTGTGCCCACAATTAAGATAGCAACGAATTCAACTCTTGCAAAAGTTAAACCTCATTGGGTGGATTTCTGCGCAGGTCCTCTCGTCGAGAATGAGACAATGGATACGATGCTGCCACGTTTCGTCTCCAAAGTGATAAGTGTGGCTTCCGGTGAAATGACGTCCAGTGAACGTGCCGGGATTCACGGTATGTCCATTTGGAAGAATGGAGTGACCCTATAAATAGAAGTCGCGGCAGAGTGAAGCGTATTCTTCACTGCGTTTACCGTCGGATGACATCAGGGTGAGAGTTGTCCTTTCAACATCTTCAACAGCAGAGGCCGTTACTTCCATCATTACCCTTTTCGGTTCTTTTTTTTCAGTCGTACGCACATAACAGATACGATTCAGATGCATTCCATAGCTGTGACACAGGGAGAGGAAGGACGATTCTTGTTGTGAGGGCAGTATGATAGAAAGACCGGAGCCTTTTATGTATTTTACAAGGGAGTCGAGAGGCAAGGCACTGTGATGACGCGCAGTGGCACGTCTCAGGTCGGGTGCAACGGTATCTTCTGTGTAAAAAGGAGGATTACAGACGTAGTGTACAAGGCCTTGCGCAGGAGGCAGTGTGAAGATGTCTGCGTGTATGATGTCAATCTGCTCCGCAAAGGGAGAGGCTGTGACGTTATCACGTGCATCTTCGATAGAAAAAGCATCAATGTCAACGCCTGTGATTTGGGCACTTGGGAAACGTTGCGCCATCATCAGTGTGATGAGTCCGCTGCCGCATCCGATATCCACAATTCGAGGTATGTTACCATCCTCGTCAGGAAGACAGGTTGCCCAAGCTCCAAGCAGCACGCCGTCGGTGCCGACCTTCATGGCAGAACGCTTGTCGTCTATAGAAAACTGCTTGAAACGGAACACCTTGTGTTACTTTTTCTCTTGACTTTCGGCGCTGTTGGTGTAGTTTGTTAATTTATCAGCGTAGTATTGGCGTAAATCTTTCCATCGTACATACGGACCGCTGACAGCCTTCACGGGAAGTGTCACTTCACGTTCGTTGAGCAGAGCCTTGACGAGGATTGCGCCGTCGCCCTCGGTGTAGTTGGAGGCCCAGCGACCGCTTGTGGGACGATAGAAGATGAGTTGTACGTTGCAGGCCATCGGGAATATACGGAAATTAGCCCAGCGGTCGTATAAGGTGTTCATCTCAGAGAGGGGAATCTGCTTACCTGCATCGCCAAGTTCAAGGAGCGCAGAGAGGGGTAGTACACACACTTCATGCCCAAAACGCATTGTGGCACCGTAATATCCTTCCTTGTGCAGCGTGGTGTCACATGTGTTGATAATATTCCACAGAAGATTCTCCTGCGCGAAAGGAGCTGTGCCGCTCACATAGTTCATATACCACTCCAGATTCTCCACTCTCCAGAGGTCGAAGATTTCTTCTTCTGTGAAGTATTTGAAGAGGTTGAGCGGTTGGCTCTGATGTTTCCATGAGAGGGTGGGGTCGTCGGGTGCCAAACCGGGAACAGGTCCGTGACTCTGCATATTGGCCGCCATATTGAAGAGACGGTTGATGAACTGATTGCGCGATTCTATTTTTTTATCCCGATATGAAGGGTCTTTGAATAGCATGCTCCACATGCGTTCGGGGTGACGGTATTCTTTTTTATAGTCGAATGTCATTGCGTCCCATCGTGCCTTCTGGTCGTCCTTTAAACGTTGGCTCCATGGTTGATTCAGATAGTATTGGAAGCTCTCGCTTACATCGTTGTGTATATTGATGCGCGGATTGAATGCAAGTAGTTCCTCGCACTCTGCTTCCATAGAAAGAATACAGCGTATAACCACTGTGGAACGTGCATCGATTTCACAGTTCTTTGCACCGAAAATCTCCGGGAAGCGTTCAGTGAGTCGCTTGCCGATGCGGTGGTGTTGCCGTTCGCCGACATTAGTAAGTTCTCCGAGACGCTTTTTCGTTGATGGCATCCATTCTTTTATTTCATTATATAATTGTTCACCTGTTGCGGTTAGCGCCTGAGACTGGTGTGCACGTTCCAAAACATCCATCACCTCATTATATTGCCAAGGGTCAATGAGCCATCTGGAGCCATGTCTTCCGTAGTGGGAAAGGTAGAAAGGTTCATAACCTTTCGGCGCGGGGGTTAACTTGTCGTTTGCCGTCGGATCTACGTATGCAGTATATTGCGAGGCACAGAGCAGAATATTCTCGTGAATCTCTTCTCTTGGTGTCTTCTGTGCAAAGATAACAACGGTGAGCAGCAGGGCGACGATTGTCAGGATGTTCTTTTTCATGTGTTTCTGTATTTGATTTGATTAATTTGTTAGAACGGGTATCCGATGGCGAAGTGGTAGCCAAGGCTCTTGCCGAAGGACGTCATATTATAGTAACCGGATTTGCCGGTATCGTATGGAGCATGAATGCCGACACCGATGTCGAATCGTACCACCAGGAAATCAAGGTCGTAGCGTAATCCGAACCCTGTACCCAATGCCAGTTCCTTGGCAAGATTGGAGAAACGGAACAGACCGCCGGGACGGCTGGGATCGTCTTCCAGAAGCCAAACATTACCGGCATCTATGAATGCGGCACCGAAAAGAGAGCCCACAATGGGGAAGCGGTACTCGAGATTGGCCTCAAAGCGTATGGTACCAACTTGGTCAAGGTACGAATAATTGGATTCCTCCGGCTTATAGCAGCCAGGACCGATGGAGCGTATACCGAAGGCTCGAATGGAGTTTGCACCACCAGCGGCGAAGAGGTCAGAGTAGGGCGCGGATGTAGAATTTCCGTAACTGTACAGCACACCGAGGTAGGCACGTGTCAGGAGCTGCTGGCGCTGGGTTATGTGTAAAGTATGAACATATTCAGCAGACGTCTTGATGAATTGAGCAAACGGCACTCCGAAAAGTCCCTTGTCGCGTTCGCTGAAGCTCTTGCCCGCTATGGCATATATGCACGAGGTGAGAGCACCAGCTTCTTTGATGTTGATAGTGAGTGAAGAGGTGGAGCGACGGTTGAGTGCGATGACGCCTTGGCCGGCAATATATTTTTTGGTGCGTGAACGCCAGTGCATAGTGTATTCCATGGATGGCACGAACTGATCGCGCATCGATACGCTGAGAGAGGGATTCTTCTGCATGATTTCGTCAAAGCGCTCCGTGGTGGAGAGCAGCTTGTCATAAGCCAGATGGAATGGCGTGATTTCATGAGTGATGTTGGCCTGTCGCTGCAGAGTCCAATAGATGCGGCCTCCCAGAGTGAAGCGGGAATAGTATGCTGCACGATTGTTCCAGCGGGCTTCTATTTTGAAATTGGTCGTGGCTTTGGCGAGACGTCCCATGCGATTGCCGAGTCCGAAGAACATGAATCGGGGGTAGGAGAGGTTCAGGTTGCTGCCCAGTTCCCAAGAATTGAGAAGAGAACGGTTGCCGTTGAAGTTGGCACCTGTCTGCCATTCATAAGATGCATCTACTCCGAATGAAAGCGTCTCTGCACCGCGGAATGCATTCTTCTTGGAAACGGTGTATGAGGCTCCGGGACCGACTTGTCCGTTGCTTTTATATGTGGCCCGACCTTCAAACTCGGAGTCGTATTTCTTATCGAGCGTTGCTATGATACGTATGTCAAGCGTATCGGTAGAGTCACGTTGTACGAAGTTCATCTGCAAGGATGAGAATACACCCATACCGGAGAGTCTCTCCAAAACGCGATCCATGCGTGTCTTATTATAGCGCTCACCGGGTTTGTAGTAGAGGTAGTGGTTTATAGCCCCAAAACGCAGTGGAGGTACATAGCCGGGTATGTATGGCTTGGTCTTTGGGATGGTATCGTTAGGCCTGGCTCGTTTCATGCGTTTGGCGAAGCGTTTAATGCGTTTTGCAAACCACTTGTCGCTATGCTTCACACCTCCCGAGAAGAACATCTGTTTGGTAGGTGTGCCGATGGAGTCGTGTATCTGGTGGTCGTTGTATTCATATAGCATGATACGCGTATTCCCCAGATAATACTGACGCATGACTTGCTTCTGGATTGATGGTGCGGGTGCCACTTCAAGTTGCACATGGTAAGGTCTCTGTATTGTGTCGGCACGATATGCAATGTGTGTGGGACGCATGTAATAGTAACCGCGATCCTGCAACAGAGTGGCAATACGTTCGCGCTCGTTTTGCAGATTGGCCGCAGAGAATGGGGCTCCGGAATGCAGAAGACGTCCTTTCTCATTATGTTGCAGAATACTGTCAACGGCTTCCGGAAAGCGTGTGTAGCGTATCTCATCAAGATGCCATAGCGGACCGGGAATCACCTCGTAGGAAATCTTCTGCTTGCGAGGATTCTTCTGCGGAATAATCTGATGTCCTACATACCCATGGAAATAGCCGCAATTGTGGAGTGTCGCCTGTGCCACCTGACAGCGTACATCCGGGTTGAGCATTGTCATCGTACGCGGGTTCTGGGAGAAATTGTTGAACATCCATTTGCCGAAACGACTCTCGGAGTTAACGTATCGGTTCCATATCCACAGGCCTGGAGTAAATGGTGTGGTGAAGGATGAGGAACCCATCAAACTGCCGTTGGGTGCATACGAAAGTGCGCCTTTCACTTCACTCTTTACTTCTTCGTAGGTTTGCAGATCTTTTTCATGTAGCACGCGAATGGAATCGTTCTGCTCCTTTGTAAGGTGCTCATTGGAAGACTGCGGAGCCGTGCCGGAGAAAAGGTCGCTTACCACATTTGCCGCGTTGGCAATGGCAGTGATGACACCGGCAGTGTCGGTATTGTTAATTTGCTGGCGTGGAAGCGCTGCGCCATAAGAGAGCTGTTTGATACCCGCATAGAGATACTCATCTTCCGGGAGATTCTTCGTCTGGCTGCACGAGGTCAGTAGCAGCGCTGTGAAGAGGATGATACGGGATATGGTGTAGCGTATATGTGTCATTGTTTTTTGCGGAAGAGGAAAAGTTCTCCTAATGTAGCTGTTTTACGACGGAAGATAATACCTCCACCCATCTTTGTGATTGTGCCCTCCATGAGTGATTCGTAGTCGCGGTCGTAGAATGCACGGACATAGCGGGTGCCGGACTTGTCGAGACGATACTCCACAGATATGTTGTTGATGATGCTCTCTCCCGTGTTTTGGACGTTATTGCCGCTGGACACCTTGCCGCCCACGATGACAGAAATACGGTTGCCCCAGAAACGTTTTGCGAACGAGAAGTTATAATCTGTGTGTGTTGCTCCTGTTTCGTTGGTGACGTTGTCCATTCCGAATCCGATATCCACAGTCTTGAGCGCCTTGCCTGCGACATTGTTAATCTGGCTCTGCAAGAATGAATTAAGGGCGTCGTTGGCAGCAAACCCTCCTCCGGAAGCCTGGCGGCTGTCGCTGATGTACATACCTGTGGCAAGAAGTGTTACAGCTACTCGTCCGCGCTGTTCCTTCGACATGGCCTGAATTTCCTGCTGACAGCTGAGGTCTTCGGGAGCTTCGATGGTGAACTCCAATCCGAGGTCTTTGAGATTGCGTGTCACCTTGAGTCCTACGTCAAACAATACTGTGCGTGAACCTTTTCCCTCTGACACGTTGGCTTTTTTGCGTTCGGAAGCAGATAGTGAGAGAGTGGGGTTGAGAGGATCTCCTGTAAATTCGATGTAACTGCCAGAGTGCAGTTTGAAATCTTTCAGAGATGCCACCACAAGTGAGTAGTCTAGTTTTCCGGAGAGAATGGTGTAGCGTCCGTAGAGACGATTGCCGGCTATGGGGTGGTAAGAGAAATTGAGTTCGCCGCCGCCCTCGATTTCGACATGATCATTACCGTCTTCAGAGAGCAGGGCATGAACAGTGGCTGCCTCGTCTATAGCGAGGATGAGATTGAGACGAATGTCCATAGGAGCCTTTTCCTCGACAACGACGGTGGTGGTATCGCTGAAGTCACAGAATGTGACAAGACCGTCGAGTTGGTTGTCTGCGGAAAGAGGTGTGTCGGTGACAACGTATGTGAGATCTGTATTTCCCAGAAGTTTCAGCTTACCTCCGACGCGAAGATTCTGCAGATTGCCGACTATTACGATGGCCGCATCGACGTAGGCTTTTCCGTATGCTTGCGCTTTTTTGCTCTTCGGGGCGTTGATAAGTCGGAAGTTATTGGCAAAAGCAGACATGTTGAGCTTGATGTCATCAAGGTTCTGGAAGTTGACAGTGCCGTTGAGTACAAGCGCATGCTCTACGTCGAGGTCCGGACGCGAGTTCTTTGTTTCACTCACGGAGAATGCGCGTATATTCTTGAATTCCAGTTGACTGTCATTTATGTGGAGTGTGTCGGCCGGGAGTGCGAGATGCACGCTGTAGGGGATGGATTTTATGTCCATCGAGTCTGTGGCCAGTGTGCCGTTGAGGCGCAGCGCTGAGAGCGGCCCTTCCACAGAAAGTGCTCCCACCGCATAGCCGTCGAGGCGCAAAATGTCGCCTGGAATGAATCCGTTGGCGAGAAGCAGAGGCAGCCGCTGCAGAGTGGCTGTGGCGCGGATATTGTCTTCGTCGGTAGTGCGGTCGGTCCAGTAACTACCGTTGAGAAGGAGTACTTCACGGCCGTTCTGTGTGAGTTGTCCGTCCACCACCTGTGTGCCGTCGGGATTGGGGAACCACACGGCGTTGACACCCACATTGCCGAGAGGCGCCTGTTCGTATACGAGGTCACGGGCGCTAAGTTCCACTGCGACAGTAGCTTCTGTGGTGTCAACGACAAGAGCGTGCACGTCGCCGTCAAGCATTCCGCTTACTTTGGGCATTACGAACGGAAGCACGCTGCACAGTTCGCCGAGGTTGAGGTGACGTATTGAGAGTGTGAGGTCTTGCAGCACGTCGTTGTTGTTCTCCTCAGGGGACGAGAGCATTATCTGGGTGCCGTCATCGGCGAGAAGATTGAAGTCTGCCTGTATATGCTTGCTCCGGTCGATGGACAGGTAGTTGCCGTCGTTCACGGTGAAGGTGCGGTATGCCAGAATGGGATTTTTCGGAGTGATATGGGCCATGAGGGTGGAATCTTCTCCTTCCAGGCGCACGCCGAGATCTACACCCTTGTTGCCGCGTGAATCGATGAAATCTACAGCCGCTTCGATGGCAGACGGTTGCAGTGAGGCCTTGAATGTGGAGGAGAATGTTGCGGTGGGATTCTTGGGACCGTTGATGAGCTGTGCGATGACGTTGAAGCCGCGACTGTCGTGGGAGAGGCCCAGTGTGAGGGTATCTAGCCGCACGTTGCCTTTCTGGAAACCGTACATATAACCGTCTCCGTTGAGCCCTCTAACGGGGTCAGAGGCAAGACGCAAGTAGACGTCCTCGAAATTGTAACCTATGTGGTTAACGATGTCGGCAAAGGTGTTGTCGCGTTTGCTTCTGAAATCCAGAGCGAGAGAGGGTAGGAGCGTCTTGAGCGAATCATGACTCAGCGTGAAGGGTTCGTGGTCGCGAATGGAGGCATCCATTTGCTCCCTGAGATAGTGGTTGACATTGTCTACCTTCTTCAAAATGCGGTCGAGACCGTCTGAAGATGTGAAGCGAAGGAACAAATCGCCCGATTCGACGTGAGCGTAGATGCTGTCTCTCTTGAGTTGTCCTTCCACAAGAACCGGGAACGGGTGGAATGTGGAATCGGGAGTGATAAGACTCACGTTCTCTACAAAAGCGTGGAGGCTGTGTGTGTCCTTGAAATTGGAGGCGCCGGTTGCTGTGAGTGCGCCCGCTACGGAAAGTGTGTCGCTGGTGATGCGCAGTGCGTTCATATCGGCGCGATCCACTTGGGCATCGAGTGTGAAGTTGTCTACACGGTTTTTGAAGATGCGTGCAGAGGCTACGATGTTGGCTTCGAGAAGTTTGTTGCACGACAAGAGGTTTGCCTGCGCTTTTCCTGCCCGCAAACTGGCAAGTGCGTTCACCTTGTCGATAAGCCACGAGCCGTATTTCAGGCTCTGCAGGTCGACGGAAGCGGAAATAGAGGTGGAGGGAGAATATATGTCTGTGCCCGTGCCTTTCACGTTGGCCGTGAGAAATATCGTCCCGATGCTGTCGCGCGGCAGGAAATCGCGCACATTGATGCCGTTGATACGGGCAATGGCTTCATAACTCTCGCTGGAAGCATCGAAGTATCCTTTCAGGCGAACATTGCCCCGTCCTTCGTTGAGGATAGCGTCGGCGTGGTAGTGATTGCCGTCGATTGTTGTGTAGGCGTTGAGTGTCATCGGTGGCAGATTGATGCCCGTGAGACCCAGATAGCGCTTCACGCTGCTGAGATTGTGTGCCTTGATGTCCCAGTCGAAACGGGCGCAGAGCGAGTCTATGTCGGAGAGATTGGATGCTTCGCCGCGAGTGCGGATATCCAGTTCGTCGGGTATCCACAGATGCAACGAATCAACCGATACGTGCTCCAGATTTCCCGACGCCTTGATTACGGCGTTGAGCGAGGGAGTGATGAGTTTCAGTTCGTCTACGCTGAAATTGCACGAAGGCAGTTGCAGGAACAGCGACGAGAGTTTCAGGGTGAACGGCGTGAGAGCGTAAGTGAGCGGTTGCAGGTCGGGAGGGAAGAGGGAATGCTGCGTGCCGAGGGAATCGAGTGTGGTGACGGAAAGCGAGTCCATCGTAGCCTCGAAATTTTCCACACGATATATGGAAGGTCCGAGAGCAACGTTTCCCCCCGACAAAGTGGCGTTTCGCAGGAAGGCAGCAACGGACAGTGTATCACCTGCTGTTCGGAATGTGGCGCGCACATCGTTGAAGTTGACGTATTTTATGTCTGCGATGAGAGGCGGCAGTTCCGTCTTCGATGTATCTTTCTCTGTGGTGTCGGGCTTCTGGACGATGTTGACCAGACCGTGATTGAGCTCCAGCGAGTTCACTCCGAGTCTCCAATCCAGAGCCTGCGAGAGATTGAAATCAGCAACGGCTTCCTCCACCGCCACGAGGGTGTCACCCTCTTGAATCACAACGAGATGCTCCAGGTCGAGGTCGAGGGGGAATTTGATGAGGAGCCTCCGCAGGGTGATATCCATTCCTGTGGCATCGCTTGCATAGTACGCAGCTTTCTGCACCGCCCATTGTTGAATAGGCGGAATATACAGCGCCACAGCCAGCAACACCGGCAGGATGATGACGGTGAGGATGACTGCGAGCAGCGTCTTTGCTATGATACGAATGCCTGCCATAAACGATCATTAGGCACAGGTGCTGTGACGGAGACTGTTTCGTGGGTCACAGGGTGTTCCAGCGACAGAGAACGGGCGTGCAGCGAGATGCTTCCGTCGGGATTCGAACGCGGGGCACCATATTTCAAATCACCTTTGATAGGACATCCTATCTTTGCCAACTGACATCGTATCTGGTGATGACGTCCCGTGTGGAGTGTTACCTCTATAAGATGATAGCGCTCGGAGGAAGCCAGCAACTTATAGTCGAGAATAGCCTTTTTGGAGTTCGGTACTTCCCGGTCGTGCGCTGTAGCCTTGTTGTTCTTTTCGTTGCGGGTGAGCCAGTGAACGAGCGTTCCTTCTTCCTTTTCAGGACGGTTGGCTACAATTGCCCAATATATCTTATGCACGCTCTCGTGGTCGGCAAAGAGGGCATTCAGCCGGGCGAGTGCCTTGCTCGTGCGGGCAAACAGGACGATGCCGCTTACGGGACGATCCAACCGATGCACCACACCAAGAAAGACGCTACCGGGTTTGTGGTAGCGCTCCTTGATGTAGTCCTTCACCGTTTCCGAGAGGGGTTTGTCGCCCGTCTTGTCGCCTTGCACTATTTCGCCGGCGTCCTTTGAAACAATGATGAGATGATTATCCTCGTAAAGTACTGTCACCGCACTGTTCTTTAGAAGCCTCGTCCTCTTTTATAGCCTGCTCTATGACCGTCATCAGCGAGTCGACTTTGGATGCAAGTTCGCTGTCTACAGACTTATTGCAGCCTTTCAGGTACTCCTTCGCAGCATAGGGATCGCCTGCTTCCAATGTGTCTTTTGCACAATAGAAATAACTCCACGCAATAGATCCTGGCGTATCACAGGAAATGAGAGATGCTGTCAGACATGCAGACAGTATCAGTAGAAGAATCAGGGCTCGTCTCATAATCATTCTTATTACATATTCATGCCACCGTCTACCTGAATAACCTGTCCGCTGACGTATGAAGAGAGGTCGGAGGCGAGATAAAGGGCTGTGTTGGCGATGTCTTCCACCTGACCGCCGCGACGCAGGGGAATCTTCTTCTCCCATTCCTTGCGCACCTCTTCGGGCAGCGCAGCCGTCATGGCTGTCTCGATGAAACCGGGAGCGATAGCATTGGCGCGAATACCCTTGGGGCCCATTTCCTGTGCGATACTCTTGGCCAGAGCGATGAGGCCGGCCTTTGAGGCTGCGTAGTTAGCCTGTCCGGCATTGCCGTGAACGCCCACAACGGATGCCATGTTGATGATGCTGCCGTTGCGCTGGCGCATCATGATGGGCACACAGGCATGGATGAAGTTGAATGCGGATTTGAGGTTCACATTGATGACGGCATCCCATTGCTGCTCGCTCATGCGCAGCATCAGACCGTCTTTTGTGATACCGGCATTGTTGACAAGGATGTCAATTGTGCCGAAGTCCTGCTTGATTTGTGCTACGATTTTCTCCGTCTCAGCGAAGTCGGCTGCGTTGCCTGCGTATGCGAGACACTTCACGCCCAGAGCCTCGATTTCCTTGCGGGTGGCTTCGAGACCTGCTGCCATATCGTCGTTGAGTACGAGGTCGGTGAAGGCGATGTTGGCGCCTTCCGTAGCGAATTTCATTGCGATTGCCTTACCGATACCACGAGCGGCACCGGTGATAAGAGCTGTTTTTCCTTGTAAAAGCATAATATCAATAAATTTTTTTGAGTTGTCGGCCGATAGCCCTGTGCACCAGTCGTTGCACGGCGGCTCTGGAGGCTACGGGTGAAAGACCTGTTTCCAGGCGCCCGTAGATATAGGGGATTTCCAGTCCTTTGACGCAATAGTGTATGATGTTCACCGTCAGAGGAATGTTCTCCATCTCGAAATACCCTTCGCGCTCGCCCTCCGTGAGCACCTTCGTGAGCAGTTTCTTCTCGTTTGAGTCGAAGCGCTTGCGTATGAGCGACACACGCCAGATGTCGCGGAAGAACTGGGCCCGCATGTTACCGTTGCGCTGCACCACTTCCTTGATGGCATCCAGGTGGGAATAGATGATGGCTACGAGTTTGTCCTCCGGGTTCATCGGTTTTGCCGCCACAGCAGCCATCTCCTGTGCGAGGCGGTCCATCTCGGCCTCCACTACGGCCTCGTAGATGTCTTCCTTGCTGCGGAAATAGGTGTACAGTGTGCGGCGTCCCTTGCCGGAGGCCTGGGAGATATCGTTCATCGTGGTTTCCTCGATACCCTTCTTTGCGAAGAGCTTGCGAGCCACATCAACGAGCATTGCGCGTGTTTTTTCTGCTGCCATAATTCGGGCGCAAAGATACGAAAAATTGTTGAGACTTGAGAGTTGAGGGTTGAGAGAATTTCCTCAGAGAAAAAAAAATGCATAAATAAGGCCCTCTGAAACGTCTTTTTCGCTTCTCCGCTTGTCAAATTGTTGGATAAACTTGTCAAAGTCTCGGATTTTGCGCCTCTGAGCGAAGTTGTTTCAAAAAATAATACTACTTTTGCATTCAGAAAAGCGAAACGGCCGGCAACAATGACAGGAATGGACGAAAAGCACAAGGGCAGTGTTTCTTTTCATGGTATGCAGGCCAGATACCATGAAGGAGTGCACGGCGACCACATGGTGGCCGGCGAGAACTTTGCCATGATGATCAGCAACAAGAGCCACAGTCGTTTCCTCACCGGTGGAATCGTCTATCAGAATCATCACAATGTCGTCGTTTTCGTGAAATCCGGAAGTGCCGATGCTGTTGTCAATATGGAGTACTCCACGTGGCAGGCGGGCGATGTGATAGTGATGTCTTCCTATACTATGCTGGAGGTGAAGACCACCACTCCTGACTTTGATATGATAGTCATCTACATCGGGGAAGAAGTGCCTACGGAGGGGAATCTTGTGTTACATACCACTCCGGATGAGTGGCAGGAGATGATGAAAATGGTGGATGCGCTTTGGACGGTTGCCCGTCATCATCCGTTTCGCAAGGAGGCTGTGATGGCGCTTGCGGCATCCATGATCACCAATCTGCAGTACATCACCAGCAAGGAGCAGTCGTCCGATATGGGGAACCTGTCGAACGACGAGCGTATCTTCCGACGTTTTAAGAGACATGTGGATAAATATGCCGACAAAGAGCACTATGTGTCTTTCTATGCCGAGCAGCAATGCCTTTCTGCCAACTATCTTTCTACAATTGTCAGTAAAGTCAGCGGTAGCAGCGCTACAGAGTGGATCAACAGGGCTCTCATTCTTCACGCCAAGGTGCTCCTGAAGACTACAAGAATGATGACCTCCGAGATAGCCGACAATCTGAATTTTTCCGATCACGCCACTTTCACTAAGTTTTTCAAGCGCGAAACGGGTCTCACTCCTCGTGAGTTTCGTGAGAAGGGATAGCCTCCGTATCTCTTTGGCGGGATTCCTGCCAAACTCTCTTTTTTTTGTAAAAATAATTTACGTTTATGTCGATGGCATGGAACGGCTTTTCCGTGCCGTTTCTCATTTGCTGTATCCTGCCCGTTACTCATTAATAAGAAAGCCTCAGCAATCCGGGAAACTCTTCTTTTCTCCCTCTCAGTCTGCGAGGAGACTGCGAGGAGTCTTCGAGGAGTGTGCGAGCAGATACGAGTTTTCTTGCAGCCTGCTCGCGGTTTGCTCGTAATTTGCATGCAATCTAATTTGGTGCAGACGGGCGCGAAAGAGTGGGGGGGGAGGTGCTTGTGAATGATGGGGATGTGCTCGTAAAAAAAGAAGCACAGTTAAAATTATTTATAATGATAAAAGGTAAAGAATGTTCTCATGTTTTGTAAAGAGTTGTTTTTGCCGGGAAAAATCGGGAACGGCTTGTCTGGCTTATGGAAAATTGGCGAATAACTGCCTAAAATGCACTTGTTTTGCGATTTTATGGAAAAAAGTTGCTCGAAAATTTGTGTAATCCAAAATAATGTCTTACCTTTGCACCCGCTTTTGAGACCGCGGGGTGGAGCAGTTGGTAGCTCGCCAGGCTCATAACCTGGAGGTCGCCCGTTCGAGTCGGACCCCCGCAACATTCACGAAGCTGAGAGCAGAGAAGGAGCTCGCTCATTATCTGCCGAAGCAAGTGGATGTCTGCGATTGCAAAGCGAGCGCGAACATACGCAGAAGAGCGGAAATGCGCAGAATAAGCGCGAATATGAAACGAATAGTGCACTAATAATATGAAACACACTTGGATGTTGACAACCGTGGCGGCTGTCTTTTTTTGTATTTTCTTTTGCGCACGCGTGAGCGCTGCGGAGTGGTGGATAGATGTTACGGATGCCTACATAGTGAATCCCCGCTATGCTACCAACAGCAAGGACGGATGGGAGATAGAGTACTTCAGGGGCAGCTACAACGTGAACTACAATGCGTCCGAGATGTGGAATGCATTCTTCCGTCTGGGGCAGCACATCGACGGCCTTCCCAACGGGCACTACCGCGTGTCGCTCAACGGCTACTACCGTCCTGGAGGCTTTGACAGCAATGCTGCCCGTAACTACAGCGAAGCGACGGCGCAGGTGGATGCCTATATGTTTGTCGGTGACGAGCAGAAGTGGCTGAAGAGTGTGTACAGCGAATATACCTCAACGGCTTACAGCGGCGATAATATGCTGTTTTACAACCTGGGAGGCATACGTTATTACCCCAACACCATGGAGGGCGCCAGCGCCAGATTCGCCCAGAATATGTATCTCAATCAGATGGAGTTTGATGTAACTGATGGTACGGCCTATATCGGTTTGGGCTGCAACGATGACGGTTGGGGCGGCGTGATTTCCCAGTGCTGGACCATCTGGAGCAACTGGAAGCTGGAGTACTACGGCGAGATAACGCCTGTCACATCCATCACCCTCGACAAGACGAGATACACCGTCGAGCGCACGAAATGGCTCGTGATGACTCCGACTGTTCTTCCCGCAAATGCAACGATAAAGAATGTGGGCTGGACGAGCAGCAACGAGAATATCTTGGCTGTGGATAAGAACAATTCCGGCTATTTCTACGGCGTGGGTACCGGCACTGTGAGCGTGAAGTGCTCTGCACAGGACGGCAGCGGAGTGTCCAAGTCCGTCACGGTGACCGTATGGCAGACTAATGTCACGGGTGTGACGCTTAATAAGTCGAGTTTGGAGTTGGTCAAAGGTTCGGATTTCCAATTGGTGGCAACGGTGTCTCCGTCAAATGCCACTATTAAGGATATTGCGTGGTCGAGCAGTAATTCCGGGGTGGCCACGGTGGATGAAAACGGCATGGTGAGGGCTGTGGAATCCGGCAGCTGTACCATTACGGCTGCGAGCACGGACGGCAGCGGGAAAAAGTCGGTATGTCAACTGACGGTGTTCTCGAATCCTCCTACGGCCGACAATCTTATCATCAACGAGATACAGACGCGCAATATCGATATGTTTGTTGACCCGTCGTTCAACTACGGCGGATGGATAGAGCTCTACAATCCCACGAATACGGCTGTGGACTTGGGTCGTGTGTATATCTGCGATCCCGTCAGAGGCTACGAGGGGCAGCTGGCCAACGATTTCGGCGCGATTCCGGCAAAAGGTTATAAGAACGTGTGGTTCGACCACTATGACGGCCAGTATGGCAAACTTGCATACAAGCAGGTGAACTGGAAGCTGGATGCCGAGGGCGGTACGGTAGCCATCAAGAGCAAGACCGGCGAACTGATTACGCAGCAGAGCTATCCTGCATTGGTAGGACGCACGTCTTACGCCCGTCAGACCGACGGTACGGGCTCTTTTGCCATCACGGCACAGCCCACTCCGGAGGCAACAAATACGACAAGCACATTTGTCACCAGCCAGATTGCATCGCCGACCGTGGATTACGCATCCTCTCTGTTCACTTCGCCCTTCACATTCACGGTGTCATACCCGACAGATGCCACTCTTGTCTATACCACCGACGGCAGCACTCCCACGCTGACTAACGGTACAAAGAGCACAGGCGGCGGTATGTCGGCAAATGTGGACGGAACGGCAATCTATCGTTTCCGCGTGTTCAAGGACGGTATGATTCCCTCCGAAGTGGTGACACGCAGCTGGATTTTCAAGGACAGGGATTATGATTTGCCCTGCGTTATCGTTAATACGGATCCCGACAATCTTTACGACAACACCATCGGTATCTATACCCGCGGCACCAACGGACGCAGCGGTAACGGTGTGACCGGTATGGGCAAGGCCAACTGGAATATGGATTGGGACCGCCCCGTCAACTTCGAGTATATCGACGAGAACAAGGATATCAACTTCTCACAGGAAGTGGATATGTCCATCTCCGGAGGCTGGAGCCGAATGGCGGGTATGGCAAACAGTAATCTGCTCTCGTTCAAACTGAAGGCCACCAAGATATACGGCATCAACGAGCTGTCGCAGACGTGGTTCGATGCTAAGCCCTACAATAAGTACAAGCAGATAATGCTGCGCAACGGCGGTAACGACTTCTACAACAAGAGTCGCTGCAAGGACAATATGCTGGAGCAGATACTCATGCGCTCAGGTCTCTATATAGATGCCCAGGAGTCGAGCGCGGCTCACGTCTTCCTCAACGGCGAGTTCAAGGGTACGATGAACATACGCGAGGTGACCAACAGACAGTACGGCTACTCCAACTACGGTCTCGACACCGACTTGCAGGATGCCTTTGAAATGAGTGTGGATTCCGGATATGTGCAGACAACCGGCGACCGCCTGGCGTTTGAGGAATGGTACGAGGAGGCTAAGACGGCATACGACGAAAACAGCTGGAAGCGCATCAAGGAGCTCGTGGACATTGATGAGTTCACCAACTACTTCGCAGCGCAGTTCTATATGGACAACTGGGACTGGCCTCACAACAATCTGAAGGGCTTCCGCGATATGAGCGACGGAGGTAAGTTCCATTTCGTCGTCTTCGATCTGGACAACTGCTACGACCGCACATTCAATCCCTTCACCGACTTTGCCAACCAGCGTTACTATACGTTCTATCCTATATATCGCGAGGACGGTTCCTCTTACAATATCACTGAGGAGGTCGAGTTGGTGACAATTTTCATCAACATGCTGCAGAACGACGAGTTCAAGAAGAAGTTCATCGATGCCTTCTGTGTCATCGCCGGCAGTGTGTTCGAACCTGAGCGCTGTGCCGAGATTGTGGAGGAGATACGCCAGAAGATGTACTACTACATGAGTTGGGAAAACAGTCAGGGATATGTCAACAGTCATGCGGCAATCCTGACGAATGCCATTACGAGTTCCCTGCAGACGAATCAGGTCAACTATATGGCAAACTATATGTCTGCTAAGAATCCTCTCACGGCATCCGTACGGAGCAATATAGATTACGCCCAGCTCAATGTGAACGATATGCCTGTGCCCACGGGTAAGTTCTCCGGTCGTCTCTATTATCCCATCACGCTGAAAGCTATGGCTCCCGGCGGTTATAAGTTTGTGGGGTGGAGAGAAGGCGGAAGTCCCTCCTCGCAGACGTTATTCCCGATGAACTCCACGTGGCAGTACTACGATCAGGGCGATCTGACATCTACCGACTGGAAGACTACCGGCAATCAGGTCAGCTGGAGTACGGGCGACGGACTCTTCGGTTTCCACACCCGTGAGGACGGTGCCGTCATAGTGACAACCATCGACGGAGGTCCTGCCGGCAACAAGCGTCCCACATACTACTTCCGCAAGACATTCAATCTGGATGCAACTCCCGTTTCGGACGATGTCTTCGTTTTGACAATTAATTTCGACGACGGATACATCATCCATGTGAACGGTCAGGAAGTTGCCACTAAGCGTCTTCCCAGCGGTGCCGGTTACAACGACTATGCAGATGCCTACGGTTCCGACCCCTACGATACAGACTATCTGGAGATACCCCGTTCTTATTTCAAGAAGGGTGAGAATGTGATAGCCATCGAAGTGCATAATCAGAGTGCAACGTCCAGTGATATCTATTTCGATGCATCGCTCACTGTGAATTACGGCAGCGGCGGCGGTGGCGGCGGCACGTATGTCAGCACGGATCCCGAGTATGAACTTGAGGCCGGCGGCAGCTATTCTCTCACAGCTGTTTGGGAACCCATGAGCGACGAGGAGAGGAGACAGGAGGGTGTTGCCACAACACCTATCGTCATCAACGAGATAAGTGCAGGAAACAGCGTTTATATCAACGACTTCTACAAGAAGGACGACTGGATTGAGCTATACAACACCACCGATGAGGATATCGACCTCAAAGGACTCTATCTGACCGACCGTCGCGATAATCCTGCCAAGTGGGCTGTCACGGCCGCCACGAAGAGCGATCCTACGGTGCTCTCGAAGGCTTCGACAATCATTCCTGCTCACGGATACAAGATTATATGGTGCGGCGACCGCTACAAGAAAGTGACGGCAGAGAATACGCAGCTCCACTCCAACTTCAAGCTCTCCAATGCAGAGGATGAGGAGCGCTACGTGGCTATCGGTAAGTACAACACCGCGACGGGCAAGTACGAGTGGGTGGATTCTCTCTCTTACTGCGTGATGAACGGCGACCAGACGGTGGGACGCTTCCCGGATGCATCGCTGGACTGCTATCTCATGACGCTGCCCACTATCGATAAGCAGAATGTGCTGACGTCGTATGCACAGGAATACCATCCCGAGCCCACCGGCATATCTTCTCCGAGAGCTTCGATGGCTTCTCGTGACGGTGGTTTGAGTATCCGCTACTACGGAGGAAAGCTCTATGTCAGCAGCGAGAATGCCGATGAAGTTACTGTGAGCATCTACAACATGAGCGGTGCCCTCCTGAGTCGCAGCGATGTGCGCGTGAGCGGCGGCAGTGCTGTGGTTAATGTCGGCGGACTCGGCGCAGGTCTTTATGTGGCCCGTGCTACGGCAGACGGTGAGGAATGCGGTACGAAGTTCCTGAAATAGTAGTAAGAAATAGTAGTTTGTTTAGAAAATAAGGTAAAAGAATAATGTTTGAAAATCTTAGCGAGCGTCTTGAGCGCTCATGGAAGATATTAAAAGGTGAAGGAAAAATCACTGAAATCAATGTCGCGGAGACATTGAAGGATGTGCGTCGTGCCCTCCTCGATGCCGATGTCAACTACAAAGTGGCGAAGACCTTCACCGACCAGGTGAAGCAGAAAGCTCTGGGACAGAATGTGCTCACAGCCGTCAAGCCTCATCAGTTGCTCGTGAAGATTGTGCACGACGAACTGGCCCTCCTGATGGGCGGCGAGCAGTCGGATCTCATCCTCCCTGGACGTGTGGGGCAGCCCTCTGTCATTCTGATGGCAGGTCTCAACGGTTCCGGTAAAACGACGTTCTCCGGCAAACTGGCAAAGATGCTTCGCGACAAGCGCAGCAAGCGACCCCTGCTTGCAGCCTGTGACACATTCCGTCCTGCGGCAATGGAGCAGTTGAGAGTGTTGGGTGAGCAAATCGATATTCCTGTGTATATGGAGGAGGGCGCAACAGATCCCGTTGCCGTAGCTCTTAACGCCATTCAGGAAGCAAAGGCAAAGGCTTACGATGTTGTCATCATCGATACTGCCGGTCGTCTGGCTGTTGATGAGGAACTCATGCAGCAGATACAGGATATCCGTGATGCCGTTCAGCCCCACGAGATACTCTTTGTGGTGGATGCGATGACGGGTCAGGATGCTGTCAACACGGCAAAGGAATTCAACGAGCGTCTCAACTACACGGGCGTGATTCTCACGAAGCTCGACGGCGATACACGCGGCGGTGCGGCTCTCTCTATCCGTACTGTGGTGGACAAACCCATCAAGTTTATCGGTACGGGCGAGAAGATGGAGGCCATCGATGTCTTCTATCCCAACCGTATGGCCGACCGCATTCTGGGCATGGGCGATGTGGTGTCGCTCGTAGAGAGGGCTCAGGAGCAGTTCGATGAGAAAGAAGCACGTCGTCTGGAGGAGCGCATCAAGAAGAATAAGTTCGACTTCGACGACTTCTACAAGCAGATACAGACCATCAAGAAGATGGGTAATATCAAGGATCTCGCTTCCATGATTCCGGGTGTGGGCAAAGCCCTCAAGGATGTCGATATCGATGACAATGCTTTCAAGAGTATAGAGGCAATCATTCAGTCGATGACACCGAAAGAGAGGCAGCATCCCGAATGCCTCAACACTTCTCGTAAGATGCGTATTGCCAAGGGTTCCGGCACAAAACTGGAGGAGGTGAACAGGCTTATCAAGCAGTTCGACCAGACCCGTAAGGTGATGAAGATGGCCACTAATCCTGCTGCGATGGCACAGATGGCACGCGCGATGAAGGGTCGTCCTGGATTTTAGTTTAAAGTTATTTGTTTAGAGTTTAGAGTAAAGATATAAATGAATCTGATTGACGGAAAAGCCACTGCCGCTGCGATAAAAGCGGAAATCAAGGCGGAAGTGGAGGATATAGTGAGTAAAGGAGGCAAGCGCCCCCATCTGGCAGCAGTACTTGTGGGCCACGATGGCGGAAGCGAGACCTATGTAAAGAATAAGGTGTTGGCGTGCGAGGCATGCGGTTTCCGCAGCACACTCTTGCGCTATGAGGACGATATCACAGAGGAGGCTCTTCTCGATGTTGTGCGCCAACTGAATGAAGATGAAGACATTGACGGTTTTATCGTGCAGTTACCTCTTCCTCGTCACATTTCCGAGCAGAAGGTGACTGAGGCTATTGACTATCGTAAGGATGTGGATGGATTCCATCCTGTCAACGTGGGTCGTATGGCGATAGGACTGCCGTGTTTCATTTCTGCCACACCGTTGGGAATTCTCACGCTGTTGCAGCGCTACAATATCCCGACGAGCGGCAAGAAGGTAGCAGTACTCGGACGCTCCAACATCGTAGGCAAACCTATGGCTCAGCTTATGATGCAGAAGCAGTACGGTGACTCCACTGTGACAGTATTGCATTCTCATTCTGCCAATCTCAAAGAGGAATGTGCTCAAGCAGATATCGTAATAGCAGCAATAGGTCGTCCTGCTTTTGTCACTGCCGACATGGTGAAGGAAGGTGCTGTAGTTATAGATGTAGGCACCACCCGCGTGCCCGACGCTACCAGGAAGAGCGGCTTCCGTCTGCAAGGTGATGTCGACTTTGATGCTGTTGCTCCCAAGTGCTCTTATATCACACCGGTGCCCGGTGGAGTAGGTCCGATGACAATCTGCATGCTCATGCTCAATACACTTGCTGCGGGCAAAAAGCAGATTTATTCATAAAAAAGTGACGATTTATTTGGTGGTATCAAGAAAAAGCCATACCTTTGCGGCGGTTTTTTGAAAGAACCACCAACATGGTGTCTATAGTTCAGTTGGTTAGAGCGTCAGATTGTGGTTCTGAATGTCGTGGGTTCGAGTCCCACTAGACACCCCAGGAAAAATGCCCTTGTATCTCGCAAGGGCATTTCTTTTTTCTGATTAATCAGAATGTGTGTTTTATGGGTATGTTTATTCTGTAAATCCTCCTTGCGGACTTTCCTGTACACGTGGTATTCTGGGACGTCTTGCACGCTGGCGTCGTTCTTGCTGCATTTTCTCGTATGCGGCATACTGCTTTTCATCAAGAATGAGTTTCAGGGCATCAGTGACAACATTCTCTCGCTGCATCATCTTCTCCCTGTCCATTCTGGGGCGCTCTCCCTGTGGAGCATTTGCCATTATAGAATCGCGTTCAGCCTTGCTCTCTTGTGCACGCCAAAGATAGATGGCATAAATCTGTTCGTATTGCTGATCGGTGATGTTTTCTATCTTTTCGCGCAGTTCCATCGCCTGTCTCGTTGCTACTTCCTCAGGAGAAAATTCTCTGCGGGGACGATTCTGGGCATTAATAGAGAGACTCAAAGTTAGTGCTGCAAGTAAGATAAATAGATGTTTCATAATTGTGCTTGTTTGATTGAATTCTGCCTATTAGACAGACGAGAATGTATAAGGTTTAAAATATGTGCTATGAAAATACTGACACCGAGTCCGATTGCTCCGTATAAGAAAAAACTGAGGGGCGTGAAGATCCATACGAGAAATACGACACTCTCTCCGGCAATAAACCCTGTCATAGCCTCTCGTGCATTTATTCGTGGCATGAAGACGGCCATGAAGAAGAGACTGCCAAGCCCCGAGGTGAGAAGCCCGAGTGTAGTGTTGAAATAGTCGAGTAGGGAAGTGATGTGCCACGTACTCATCATAAGTGCCACAGTGAGGCCGAACAGTCCTCCTGTGATGCTTGTGATGCGGGCGGAAAAGAGTAGTTTGCTGTCGGATATGTCAGGTCGTAGGCGCTTGACGAAATCCACGTTGAATGCCGTTGCCAGAGAGTTGATACACGAAGAGACCGTACTCATCGTAGCTGCTGCAAGAGCCAGCATCAGAAGCACACTGATGCCTGTTGGGAGCTGATGTACAATAAAATAAGGAAACACAGCATCGATTTCCAGCAGCGGCAGATGGCGAGTTGAATAGAAAGTATAGAGACCTGTACCTATCGCATAGAACAGAATGGAGGAAATGATATACAGCCACGCATTTATCCATAAACTGTGACTGCTGGTTTTGACGTTGCGAGTGGAGATATAGCGCTGTATGACGGTTTGGTCGCTGGTATAAGATATAAGGTTGGACGCAAGTCCTCCGATGAGAATCACCCACCACGTGGCTTTTGTGGCTGTCATATCCCAATCCACAAGACGCAGTTTATCCGCGGCCAGCGACATATTAACGAACCCTGAGAAACCTCCTTGTGTGCTCGTTATAAGATATATGACAGAAAATAAGGCTCCGACAATGATGATTCCGCCCTGAATGACATCGCCCCATACTACAGCTCGCAATCCGCCGATAGTGCTGTATATAATGGTTATAATAGCTACGATGATAATGCTAGAATGTAAATCCCATCCTCCCACACGACTCAAAGCTAACGCGGGGAGGTAGAGTACAAGAGCGATGCGTACCACCATATACAGACAGAACAGTGCGGAGGCGGTCATTCGTACAAGTGGTGAGAAGCGGCGTTCGAGAAGTTCGTAGGCGGATGCGCAACCGCTTTGATGAAAATAGGGTAGGTAACGATGCACTACAAGTGGTATCACGAGCGGTATGGTGAAGAGCATGGGATAATATGTCCAGTTGCTCGCAAATGCTTTTGCAGGAATGGAGAGATACGTCACAGAGGATATTATTGTGGCGTAGATGCTGACGGCTGCAGCCCACGAGGGAATGCGTCCCGATGCCCTGAAAAAATCGTCTGTCTTCATCGTAAATGTACTGCAAAGATACTGATTTTCTCGGAAAAGAGGGTAACATATTTAGGATAAAGAATATTATTTTGCTTGTGTTGTGGACAATATCGTGGAAATGTCGTATCTTTGCGCGAGTATGATAAGTATTGACCATCTTACAATTGAATTCAGCGCTAGGGCGCTTTTCTCTGACGTGTCGTATGTCATCAATGATCGCGATCGCATTGCTCTTGTGGGAAAGAACGGAGCGGGGAAGAGTACCATGCTGAAAATGATAGCAGGTCAGGAACGTCCCACGTCCGGCAATATTGCCATACCGCGTGATACCACAGTGGGTTATCTGCCTCAGGTAATGGTGCTGCACGACGGTCGCACAGTGATGGAAGAGGCAGAGACAGCTTTCGCACACATACAAAAGGTGCAGAGGGATGTGGAACGTATGCAGGAGGAATTGGCTCAGCGCACCGATTACGATACGGAAGACTATATGGCGCTGTGCGAACGCTTTACTCATGAGAGCGAGCGCTTCCAGATGATGGGAGGTGAGAACTATCGTGGCGAACTTGAAAAAACACTCAAGGGACTCGGTTTCGAACAGCGCGACCTGAACAGGCTTACGAATGAGTTTTCCGGCGGATGGCGCATGCGTATCGAATTGGCAAAAATACTTCTTCAGCATCCTGATGTGCTTCTTCTCGACGAGCCCACAAACCACCTTGATATCGAATCAATACAATGGTTTGAGAAGTTTCTTTCCACTTATGACGGCGCTGTGATGCTTGTGTCTCACGACAGGGCATTTATCAACAACGTTACGACTCGTACGATAGAAATCACCTGTGGCCAGATATATGACTACAAGGTGAAGTATGACGAATATCTGGTGCTGCGTGCAGAGCGTCGTGAGCAACAGTTAAGAGCTTACGAGAATCAGCAACGAGAGATAGAAGACGCAAAGGTGTTTATCGAGCGTTTCCGCTATCAGGCCACTAAGGCAGTGCAGGTGCAGCAGAAAGTGCGTCAATTGGAAAAGATTGTGCCCATTGAGGTGGACGAAGTGGATAATTCGGCTCTGCATTTGAAATTTACATGCTCCCAGCGCAGTGGCGACTATCCCATAATCTGTGATGAGGTAAAGAAAGACTACGACCGCACCATATTCTCCCATGTGAATCTTACGATAAAACGAGGTGAGAAGGTGGCATTCGTGGGGCGTAACGGTGAGGGAAAATCCACCCTTGTGAAGTGCATTCTGGGTGAGATCCCGTTTGAGGGTACACTCAAGATTGGACATAATGTGGAGATAGGATATTTCGCACAGAATCAAGCACAGTTGCTCGACGGAGAACTTACTGTGTTTGAGACTATCGACCACGTGGCTCGCGGCGATATTCGTCTTAAGATACGCGACATACTCGGTGCGTTTATGTTTGGTGGCGAGGCTTCCGACAAGAAGGTTAAGGTGCTTTCTGGAGGAGAACGTACTCGTCTGGCAATGATTAAACTGCTTCTTGAACCGGTCAATTGTCTTATCCTCGATGAGCCTACAAATCATCTCGATCTTAAAAGTAAGGATGTGTTGAAAGAGGCCATTAAAAGTTTCAACGGAACTGTGATTGTGGTGAGCCACGATAGAGATTTTCTCGATGGACTTGTGGAGCGTGTTTATGAATTCGGTGGAGGCAAGGTGAGAGAATATCTCGGCGGCATTTATGACTGGATAAGGATGCATGAATCTGAGCCTGTAACCACATCGCTTTCCCAGAGTCCGACGGAATCGAAAGCTATAGTAGAATCCGACACAGGAGGAAAGACCGACAAAGCTCTTTCGTACGAAGAGCAGAAAGCGCAGGCTCGTGAGCAGCGTAAGAAACAGAAGGCCATCAAAGAGGCTGAAGATGCAGTGACGCAACTGGAGCAAGCGGTCAAGATACTTGAGGCTCGGATGTCCACACCGGAAGGTAGTGCAGATCCTTCTCTCTATGAGAAACATGCTGCATTGAAGGCGCAATTGGAGAAAGCCGAGGAGACTTGGCTTGAATTGAACGTATAATGATAGTAAAAAAGAAATAGAAATAATAAGATGCCACTTAGATTACCGAATAAACTGCCGGCAATAGAGTTTCTCAAAAAAGAGAATATCTTTGTCTTGGACGAACTGCGTGCATCAACTCAGGATATTCGTCCCCTGAGGATATGCATTCTTAATCTGATGCCTCTTAAGATAACCACGGAGACAGACCTTATTCGTCTGCTCTCCAATTCTCCCTTGCAGCTCGAACTGCATCTGATGAAGGTAAAGGCTCACACTTCTAAGAATACACCCGTGGAGCACATGCGGGCATTCTACCGTGACTTTGAGGAGATGAAGGGGGAGAAGTTCGATGGAATGATTATCACCGGAGCCCCTGTGGAGCATCTCGACTTTGAGGAGGTGAGATATTGGGATGAGATGAAGGAAATCTTCGACTGGTGTTATACTCACGTCACTTCCACGCTCTATATCTGTTGGGCTGCGCAGGCAGGACTTTATCACCGATACGGTATTCCCAAATATCCTCTTCCAGAAAAGATGTTCGGCATATTCCCGCAGAATCTTGCGGATGCCTCTTTGCCTCTCTTCCGTGGTTTCGACGATAAGTTCAATATGCCTCACAGCCGTCACTCCGAGATACGGCGTGAGGACATTGAGTGCGTGCCAGGTTTGAGTATCATTGCAGAAAGTCCCGTTAGCGGTGTCTCGATGGTAATGGGACGCGGAGGACGTGAGATATACATTACAGGACACAGTGAGTATTCACCGCTCACGCTCGATACAGAATACCGTCGCGATTTGGCGAAAGGGCTGGATATTCACGTTCCTTACAACTACTACATAGACGACGATCCGGACAAGGGAGTGCGTGTGACGTGGCGTGCGCATGCTAATCTGCTTTTCACCAACTGGCTCAACTATTACGTATATCAGGAGACTCCGTTTGACATCAACGAGATACATTGAACTGCTTGCTCCGGCAAAGAATCTGGAGACGGCCTTGGCTGCAATCAGTCACGGCGCAGATGCCGTGTACATAGGTGCAGAGCGCTATGGCGCACGTGCCGCTGCGGGCAATTCGGTGGAAGACATTGCCGCTGTGGTGGCAGCAGCTCGTCCATTCGGGGTGAAAGTATATGTTACGCTCAACACGCTGCTCTACGATGAAGAATATGATGAGGCTGTTCGTTTGGCTCACGATTTATATACCGCAGGAGTAGATGCCTTCATCATACAGGACGAGCGTTTGGCGGAGATGCTCTCCGATTTGCCACTTCATGCCTCTACGCAGATGGACAACCGCGATGCATCCAAGGTAAGAAATCTTTTTGAGAAAGGATTCCTCCAGACGGTGCTTGCCAGGGAACTCACCATAGACGAGATACGCAGTATTCACGAGGCTGTTCCGGAGATGCCTTTGGAGGTGTTTGTTCATGGTGCCGTGTGTGTATGCTACAGCGGTTGCTGCTATGCATCGGAGGTGTGTTACGGACGCTCTGCTAACAGAGGGGAGTGCGCTCAGTTTTGCCGCATGCCTTATACGTTGGAAGATGGCGAAGGAAAACCTCTTGCCAGTGGACATCTCCTGTCGATGAAGGATATGAATCGCACCGATGACCTTGAGGCTCTGCTCGATGCCGGTGTTACATCGCTCAAGATAGAGGGACGTCTCAAGGATGTTGCCTACGTGAAGAATGTCACGGCGTGGTATCGTCAGCATCTGGATGCGCTGTTCCGCAGGAGGAGTGAATACAGAAGAAGTTCGTGGGGCAAAGAGACCTTCTCTTTTACACCCGATATAGAGCGCACATTCCAGCGCGGTTATATGGATTATTTCATGCACGGACGCACAGCAGAGATGGCTTGTATCCTCACGCCTAAGAGTATGGGTAAACGGGTCGGGGTGGTGAAGAGCGTGCGCCATAATCATATCGTGGTGTCTTCCCTGTGCAGTTTTGCCAATGGTGACGGACTATGCTATGACGATGGCGGCCGCCTTGTGGGATTCCGTGTGAACAGGGCGGACGGTAATCATCTTTATCCTCATGTGATGCCGTCCGGACTGCGTGAAGGGACGGTGCTCTATCGCAATCAGGATATGGAGATGGAACGCACGCTTCAGGGCAATACCGCCGTGCGCAAGGTCGGACTTACGTGGACGCTTGAGCATACGGCAAAAAATCTTTTCTGTCTGACGGCAGACAGGGAAGACGGTGCAAGGGCTCAGCGTGTGTTTACATGGGAAGCTCAGGTGGCAAAGACAGATCAGAGGCAAAGCATCACAGATGTGTTGTCGCGTTTGGGCGATACTCCTTACGAAGCACGTGAAGTGCGTTGCGACGGTGATTGTTTTATTCCGAAAAGTGTACTCACAGAATGGAGAAGAGAGACGATAGAGCAGTTCTGATGACATGCCGCTACTGCATCCGCTACGAGATGGGACTATGCCTTAAGGAGAATCCCGATGCACCTCGTGGGCCGTTGTTCCTGCGCGGTGCCGACGGACGTCGTTTCGAACTGCGCTTCGACTGTCGGCGCTGTGAGATGCAAGTGCTTAATACAGACTCTGGTAAATAATCTTTTATCATTATGCCGCGCCACTATACAGCTAATTTTAACTTCCGTGTGACGGACTCGATACCTCTTCAGAGGGAGCGTCCGTTGCATAGCCAGCAAGTGCAGGGTGACACGATGTGGGTGACGCGGGATGATATTCTGGTGGTGGCTCAGATATCCGTCATTCCCGAGGATTCCATCGACACGGTATGGGTGAAGGTGGCTCGCGACCAGATGACACAGGGGTGGGTGAGAGAGAGCCGTCTTCTGGAGAGCGTGGTGCCTCGCGACCCTATTTCAGAGTATATAAATCTCTTCTCCAGTCGTCATACGGACTACTTCATGAGTTTTACTCTTCTCATACTTCTCTTGTGGCTGTGGTTCCGTTCGGAGCATATGTCTCTGCCCACCGTGCATTTCAACGATATCAAAAGCGGTTATCCCGCCACGTTCTGTCTCACCTTGTCGGCAGCCGCAATGCTCTACGCTGCCATTCAGAAATATTATCCCGACGAGTGGCAGGAGTATTATTTCCATCCGTCGATGAATCCTTTCGGTTGGCCGTTAATGGTGAGTCTGTTTCTCATCAGTGTGTGGCTGCTGATTATTATGGCTATAGCTACGGTTCAGGAGATGTTCCGTCTGCTTTCTGGGCGTAACTTTGTTTTGTATGCTGCCACGCTGACCAGTGTTGCGATGGTCGATTACATGCTGTTTACCATGCTGCCCTTCCCTTGGGCGAGCATACCTCTATTTGTGTTATACACCCTCTACGCCCTTTATCAAATGTATGGCAAAGGTTAAAACGATGTATGTCTGCTCAGAATGCGGACAGGAGAGTTCACAGTGGATGGGACGTTGTCCCTCTTGTGGTCAGTGGAACACAATGAAGCAGTTCCACGAGGCGCAGACGCCAAAGGAAAAGATACAGTTGCCGGGAACCTCTTCCGGTGCGGAGCGTTCTTCGCAGCGCAAACCTACTCTCATCCGTGATATTTCCGTTGATAAAGAGGTGCGTATTGATATGTGCGACGATGAGCTCAACCGTGTTCTCGGTGGAGGTCTTGTTGCCGGCAGTCTTTGTCTTCTGGGCGGCGAACCGGGTATAGGCAAGAGCACGCTTGTGCTTCAGACCATCCTTCGTCTCGACGACCTCAAGGTGCTTTATGTGTCGGGCGAGGAGAGTGCCAGGCAGATAAAACTCAGAGCCGACCGACTCGGCGGCACCACGAGCGACCGTCTCCTGCTTCTCACGGAGACATCACTGGAACAGATATACGCACGCATCGGGGAGTTGCAGCCGGATCTTGTAGTGATAGACTCCATACAGACGATATCCACAGAGACGGTGGAGTCCTCTCCCGGAAGTCTTTCGCAGATACGTGAATGTGCAGCTTCACTGCTGAAATACGCTAAAAGTGGCGGTGCAAGCATCATTCTCATCGGACATATCACGAAGGACGGCACGCTGGCCGGCCCCAAGGTGTTGGAGCATATTGTCGACACCGTACTTCAGTTTGAGGGCGACCAGCACCACATGTATCGTATTCTGCGTGGCATAAAGAACCGCTTCGGCAGCACTTCCGAACTCGGACTATATGAGATGCGTTCGGAGGGACTTCGCGCCGTGTCCAATCCTTCCGAACTGTGGATTTCCGACGAGCGTGAAGGGCTTTCCGGTGTTGCCATCTGTTCTGTGATGGAGGGCGTGCGACCTTTCCTCATCGAGACGCAGGCTCTTGTGTCCACTGCCGCCTATGGTACGGCGCAGCGCAGCACCATCGGTTTTGAAGGCCGTCGTCTCAACATGCTGCTCGCGGTGCTTGAGAAGAGAGTCGGTTTCAAGTTGGCACAGAAGGATGTCTTTCTCAATATTGCCGGAGGACTTCGCGTGTCCGACCCTGCTCTCGATCTTGCCGTTGTTGCAGCAGTTCTTTCCAGTAACGTGGACACTCCTATTGAGGCCGACGTGGCGATGTGCGGCGAGGTGGGTCTTTCGGGTGAGATACGTCCGGTTTCGCGTATTGAACAGCGCATTTCCGAGGCGCAGCGTCTTGGTTTCAGCCGTATGGTGTTGCCCCGCGGCAATATGAACGGCATAGATGCTTCAAAATACAAGATATCGCTATGTCCCGTATCCCGCGTGTCGGATGCGGTGAGGGAACTTTTCGGATGATATGGAATACACTCTGAAACTTACGCCGAAGCAGGCTTCCAGTGAGGACAGCATACGTCGCTATCTGGCCGAGGAGAGGGGTGTGAAGTGCTCTTCTCTTTGGGTGCGCAGACGCAGCATTGATGCGCGTCAGCGTCAGGTGTGGATTAATCTCACGGTGGAGACCGATCCCGACCCGGATGTCTTCGAGGTGCCTCCTTTCCAGATTCGTGATGTGTCCGCTCAGCCTCCTGTCATCGTTGTCGGAGCGGGGCCTGCCGGACTTTTTGCGGCTTTGCGTCTTATTGAGCGCGGCTATCGTCCCATTGTGCTGGAGCGCGGAAAGAATGTGCGTGAACGCAAGAAAGATATCGCACGTATCCGTCCCGAGCAGCGTGTCGACCCGGAGAGCAACTATTCCTTCGGCGAGGGAGGAGCCGGAGCTTATTCCGACGGTAAACTCTACACTCGCAGTAAGAAGCGCGGTGATGTCACTTCCGTGCTTCGCCTTTTTGTGCAGCACGGTGCTTCTCCGTCCATCCTCGTCGACGCACATCCTCATATCGGCACCGACCGCTTGCCGCGTGTCATAGAGAATATCCGCGAGAGTATACTGCGTGCAGGCGGCGAGGTGCATTTCCAGACACGTGTGGAGCGTCTTCTCCTTTCTGCTGACGACCGTGTGGAGGGTGTTGTGGCTGCGGGGCGTGAGTTCCGTGCTTCCTCCGTCATTCTCGCCACAGGTCATTCTGCGTGCGATGTCTATCGCTATCTTGTGGAGGCCGGTATCGAGGTGGAGGCAAAAGGTCTTGCCGTCGGTGTGCGTCTGGAGCATCCTGCGCATCTCATCGACCAGATAATGTATCACAGCCGTGAGGGTCGCGGGCAGTATCTCCCGGCTGCGGAGTATTCCATGGTGGACCAGATCGACGGTCGCGGTGTATACACTTTCTGCATGTGTCCCGGCGGTTTTGTCGTGCCGGCAGCCACGGGACCCGAGCAGGTGGTGGTCAACGGCATGAGCCCCAGCGGTCGCGGTGGCCGGTGGTCCAACAGCGGGGTGGTGGTGGAGATGCCCCCCACGGGTGACGACCCTCTTTGTATGCTGCGTCAGCAGGAGGAGATAGAACGTCTCTGCTGGCTTCAGGCCAATCAGATGCAGACGGCACCCGCGCAGCGCATGGCAGACTTTGTCAACGGCCGTCTGTCTGCCGACCTCAATGCCTCGAGTTATGCTCCCGGTCTGGTGGCTTCTCCGCTTCATTTCTGGATGCCGAAGGATATCTCAGAGCGCCTTCGTGAGGCTTTCCGTCTCTGGGGCAGACGCTATCACGGCTTCCTCACCAACGAGGCTACTGTCATTGCTGTGGAGACGCGCACCTCCTCGCCGGTACGTATCCTGCGCGACAGAGAACTCCTTCATCATGTGCGCATTCGCGGTCTTTATCCGGCCGGTGAAGGTGCCGGTTATGCCGGCGGCATTGTGAGTGCAGCCATCGACGGTCAGCGTTGTGCGGACGCTGTGTGCGGCGACTAATGTCTCGCGCGTACCTAAAGTAATTAGTGTGTCCTTTGTGGTAAAAATCGAAAAATGTCAATTTTGTCCTACTTTTGTGCAATTTTGTGCGATTCTTTTTGAAAAACACTCCGTACCTTTGCACCGTGAAAATCTAATATAACACAAAAACTTACCACAAAATGACAAAAAAACTAATGTCTCTGTTGCTTGTTTTCATGGCAACGACGATTTCGAGAGCTGAGGATGTTCCTGTGGATCAGGACGGTCCGTTCCAGCCCACCTGGGAAAGCACGGCGCAGTGGGAGTGTCCCGAATGGTTCAAGGACGCCAAGTTCGGTATCTGGGCCCACTGGGGTCCTCAGTGCCAGGCGGAGGACGGTGACTGGTATGCCCGTTTCATGTACTATGAGGGTTTCTCTCAGTACAACTGGCACGTAAGCCATTTTGGCAATCCCAGTGTCTACGGTCTCAAGGAGTTGTGCCGCGACTGGACGGCATCGCAGTGGGATCCCGAGGAACTGGTGGCTCTCTACAAGAGCGTCGGTGCCCGCTATTTCATGACGCTGGGCAATCACCACGACAATTTCGACCTTTGGAATTCTCCCTATCAGGAGTGGAACTCCGTGAATATCGGTCCTAAGAAGGATATCGTGAAGGGCTGGAGCGACGCATGTAAGAACAACGGCCTGCCTCTCGGTGTGTCGATGCATGCCAGTCACGTGTGGACATGGCTCGAGCCTTCACAGTCTTTCGACGGCAACCTCACAAAGGCCGACGGCGTGGGCAAGTGGTGGGAAGGCTACGACCCCCAGGAACTCTATGCGCAGAATCATCCTCATTCATCGGGTTGGGAGAGCAGCGGCACCATCCACAGCCAGTGGGCGTGGGGCAACGGTGCGTCTCTGCCTTCGGAGGCTTACAAGATGAAGTTCCAGAACCGTGTGCTGCAGTGCATCAACGACTATCAGCCCGACATGCTGTACTTCGACGACACGGTGCTTCCCTTCTACGGTTGCGACGAGTCCATCGGTCTCAACATCCTGACGCACTACTACAACAAGAGCGCCGCCCAGCACGACGGCCAGCAGCAGGTGGTGACGATGGGTAAGATTCTCAACGAGTCCCATAAGGAGTCTCTCCTTTGGGATGTGGAGCGCGGCATTCCCGACCGTCCGCAGGCCAAATACTGGCAGACATGTACCTGCATCGGCGACTGGCACTACAACATCAACAACACCAACTACAAGAGTGCCGAGCAGGTGGTTTCCATGCTCGTGGATATTGTCTCCAAGAACGGTAACCTGCTTCTCTCCGTGCCCATTCGCGGCAACGGCACCATCGACAATAAGGAGCGCAACGTGCTCGCCGTCATCAAGGCATGGATGGATATCAACAGCGAGAGCATCTACGGCACCCGCGTGTGGAAGACCTTCGGCGAGGGTCCTTTGGCCGAGGCCGTGAACCCCATCAGCGAGCAGGGTTTCAACGAGAAGAACGACTACTCCGCCAAGGATGTGCGCTATGTGCAGAAGGACGACAAGGTATATGCCACCATCATGCGTTGGCCCGCTGCCGGCGCTTTCACCTTCAAGGCCTTCTCCGTGATGGCCGAGAGCTACAGCGGTAAGGTGAAGGACGTGGAGCTGCTGGGCTACGGCGACGTGACATTCAGTCAGGATGCCGGCGGCCTCACCGTTGACATACCCGCCAACCACATCAACAGTATAGCCCCCGTGATGCGCATCACCTTCGAGGAGGGAGAGCAAAGCGCCGGCGAACTGCTCGCTCAGGCCATCAGCGAGACGGAGACCGTGTGCGCCGTGCTGGAGCTCGACTGCAGCGACATCAACACGGGCAAGTACGGCAGCTCTGCTCTGGCCGTCCTGAAAGAGGCTCTGGCACAGGCAAAAACCGTGGACGGCACGGACGAGGAGGCTGCAAGCGCAGCACTGACAGCCCTGCGTGAAGCCTATCAGGACTTCATGAACAAGGGCCGTAACGAAGGCGGCGTTTTCAACCGCACGGTGGACGAGAACCTCACCGCCGCAGTGCTTGTTGAGACTGAGAACTTCTCAGGAACGCTGGGAGGCCGCTACGGCAAACTCGCCAACTGGATTTCAGAGAACTACAGCATCAACAAAGGCGGTGACGGCGTGCGCAACGGTCTTGACAACTACGGCAACAAAAGGGGCATCTCCATCGGTGTGTGGGACGACCGCAGCTCCAATCAGGGCGATATCAGCAATGCCCGCATCTACCGTAAGGTGCATCTGGACGAGGGCGTCTACTACTTCGGCGCAGCCTACAACTCGCTCTACGGCTGCAACAACAAGGCCTGGCAGTTTGTTTCCAAGGAACTGCTCTCCACAGACGACATTCCCGATAAGAGCCTGGCCTGCTATCAGGTCAACACCGCCAAGGAGGGCAGCGAACTCTACGGACTGTATGTGGAAATCACCGAGGCTGGGGATTACTTCCTCGGATGGCAGGCCGACATGAACAACGGCGGCGAAGAGCAGGAGTTCCGTGCCATCAAGGTGGCCTTCTACAGCCTTGCCGAGGAGGACCTTCGCCCCGTGAGGCAGAAGCTCGCCGAAGGGGGATGGGAGAAGGTTGACGCCATCGCCGCCGACATGAACTTCGACGAATACTATTTCGCCTTCGTGGAGCACAATGCCGAGTTGTCCGTTGTGGCCCGTGCGCATGACGACAACGGCAAAAACTGGGGCAACGTCTATGTGATGTCTTACGACAAGAGCGGCAACCCGTGCAAGAATCCCACCGACGCGTGGATGATAGAGGCCTTCGACGCCGATGGCAAGCCCGCCGTTGGCTCCGGAGCGACAAAATGGATTCTGACCTGCGTGGCAGAGCAGAACCGCCAGTTCCGCACCGAAGGCTGGAGCAAGGTGGTGTGGCAGACCTACAGCGACTTCGGCGGTTCGAAGGGAGACAATGACAGCAATCGCAGCCTCGCTTTCCTCATGCCCGAGTATGACGGGGAAAAGGGATGGGCCCTGAAGAACGTCACCTCCGCAGGCTATGTCGGTGCATGGGAGAATGTCGTGGAAGACGGTCAGGAGTTCGCGGCAAACAAGACGGAAAGCGCGGCAGCGCACATGGACCTCTACCGTATATTGCGCACCGATTGGATGAAGCAGTACGACAAGCTGGATAAGGCTTCGGAGACCAGCCCCGTCAATATCTCGTATCTCGTCAACAACCCGAGCTTCGAGCGCTACGACGAGCAGGCTAAGCCCATCGCGTGGGTATCGGAGGGAGAGGGCGTCATCGAAAAGGGCTATCTTTCCGGCTGCGACAACAAGCTCTACATGAACAACTGGCAGGGGAGCGGCCGACTGAGCGACCGCAGCGTGAGCCAGACGGTTCACAACCTGCCTGCCGGAAAATATCGCCTGACGGCCTACAGTATGTGCGATGGCGACGGTGCCCTTCTGTTTGCCGGCGAAAAGAATGCGGAGATGAAGCATGACGGCAATGCCGACACCAGCCTCGACTTCGAACTGACGGAAACGACGGATCTGACAATCGGTGTGAGACTGAAGGACTACAGCAGCAACAATTTCAAGTTTGACAACATACGCCTGTATTATCTGGGCGGCTACGAGGACCCCACGGCCATCGGCGGCGTACCTGCCGCTCCTGCTGCATCCTCTGCTCCTGCCGCCTGCTACACGCTTTCCGGTCTGCGCCTTCTCAAGGCTCCCGCCAGCGGTGTATATATCGAGGTGAAGGACGGTGTCAGTCGCAAGGTGAGTCGTTAATCAACGATAACTAAAACCTATGTGTCCCATGAAAAAATACTATTTGTTTATTATCCTTATGCTCCTCTCGGCTGTTTTTGCCTTTGCCGGAGTGAAGAGTCCCGACGGACGATTTGAAACACTTGTCGAACAGGATACCGGTAAGACATATCTCGTGCTGAAGGATGCCTCCGGAGAAGTCCTTGTGCGCACTTCAGTAGGATTCACCACCGGCGGTGAGGATTTCTCCTCATCGCTGGTTTTCGTTTCTCTTTCCGAGGGTGAGCAGCTCACCGAGATCTACACCAATATCCACGGCAAGAGGACTCAGGTCAGTCATCCCTACACCCGCTCCGTGGCTTCATTCAGGGGCGGTAAGGGCACTCCCATGAGTGTTGAGCTCCGCCTCTTCAACGACGGTCTTGCCTTCCGTTATCTTCTGGCAAACGAGGGTGGGGCGCATCTGGAGTTCACCGGCGAGCGGACGGCATTCTCTCTTCCCACGGCTTCGCGCCGCTGGTTGCAGCGGTATGTCACATGCTACGAGGGCGACTTCCCCCTTCAGGACGGCACTGTGAGTCAGGGTGCGTGGGGTTATCCCGCGCTCTTCCAGCTTTCCGGGGAGCGTTTCGCACTGCTCACCGAGGCAGGTCTCACGCGCAGCTACTGTGCCACGCATCTCGACAACAGCGCCGATGCCTCCGTCTATCGTGTGAGCTATCCCGGTGCCGCTGAGGGCAACGGACAGGGTGATGTCAATCCCTCGTGGGACGGCGCGTGGTCTTCTCCCTGGCGTGTGGCTGTCGTGGGTTCTCTGGGCGATGTTGTCGAGTCCACAATGGTGGACGACGTCTCCCCAGCCCCAATTATCAATTATCAATTATCAATTGTCAACTGGATCACCCCCGGCCGCGCTGCTTGGGTGTATTGGGCCTACAATCACGGCACGAAGGATTTCCAGATATGCAAGCAGTATGTCGACCTCGCCGCCACGATGGGGTGGGAGTATGTGCTCTTCGACTGGGAGTGGGATGCCATGACCAACGGCGGCCGCCTCGAGGACGCTGTGGCCTATGCTCTCTCCCGTGGTGTCAAGCCCTGGATGTGGTACAACAGCGGCGGCACTCACACCGGTGTCCGTGCCACGCCGCTCCATCGCATGCTCAACCACAAGAACCGTGTGGAGGAATTCACCTGGCTCAAGAGCCTCGGCGTGGTGGGTGTCAAGGTGGACTTCTTCGAGAGCGACAAGCAGCAGATGGTGGCCTACTATCTCGACATCCTCGAGGACGCAGCGTCTTTCGAGATGATGGTCAACTTCCACGGCTGCACCGTGCCCCGCGGCTGGAGCCGCACCTATCCGCATCTCATGTCGCAGGAGGCTGTCTATGGTGCGGAGCAGTACAATAATGCGCCCTTCATGACCGACAACGGTGCCCGCATCAACTGTCTCCTCCCTTACACCCGCAATGTCGTTGGTCCGATGGACTACACTCCTGTGGCCTTCACCAATTCCCAGCATCCTCATCGCACGTCGTATGTTCACGAGCTGGCGCTGTCCGTAGCCTTCGAGTCGGGTGTGCAGCACTGGGCCGACCGTCCCGAGGGTTTCCTCTCGTTGCCCGATGAGGCCCGTGAACACATGTCGGAGGTACCTGTCGTGTGGGACGAAACGCGTTTCCTGCGCGGCTATCCGGGTGAGTCGTTTGTTGTGGCCCGCCGCAGTGGCGACAGGTGGTATGTGGCAGGTCTCAACGGATTGGATGAGCCCTGTGAGATGTTTGTCGCCACTGATTTCCTCCCTGCCGGTGAGTTTGATGTCACAGTCTTTGCCGACGGTGCTTCTCAGGAGAAGATGACGATTACTCATCGCACGGTCACCTCTTCCGATATGATTATCATGAAGTGTCTTCCTCAGGGAGGATTCCTGTTATCGTTTAAGGCTTTGTAAAAAAGGTTAGTTATCGTTAATTCCGGGATGAGGTGGCTTGCAAAAGTCACCTCATTTTTGTTGTCTGAAGAGGGACACAAAATATACGTGTCAAAGCTGTCAAAGTTGTCAAAGTAGCAATAAGTATTTGTCTTTTCCTGATTTCGGTTGACAGTTTTTTGCTCTTTTCCTGAGTTGGTTGTCAGTTGTTTTCCTGATAAGGTTTACACTTTACTGTTTTCGTTGACATCGTTCCTGATGGGGTTGACATTTTTCTGAAAAGGTTGA
>JAEEZX010000018.1 GCA_016292045.1 Bacteroidaceae bacterium
AACTTTGTCTTATACTAAGATAGGTTTTTACTGAGCAGGTTATCTCCAAAACGTCGAAAGCATACTTGGAGATACAAAAAGAGACCTGCCCAAACGGACAGGTCCCTTTTACTTATATCAGAGTGATTATTACTCCTCAACTGCAGCCTGTGCGGCAGCGAGGCGTGCGATGGGCACACGGAATGGAGAGCAGCTTGCGTAGTTCATGCCAACCTTGGCGCAGAACTTAACAGAGCTGGGTTCACCACCGTGCTCACCACAGATACCTGTGCGCATGCCCGGACGTACCTTGCGGCCGTTCTCTACAGCCATCTTGATGAGCTGACCTACGCCGTTCTGGTCGAGCACCTGGAAGGGATCCACCTTCAGGATCTTCTTCTCCAGATATGCGGGCAGGAAGCTGGCGATATCATCGCGGCTGTAGCCGAAGGTCATCTGAGTCAGGTCGTTCGTACCGAAGCTGAAGTACTCAGCCTCCGTAGCGATGCGGTCGGCTGTGAGGGCAGCACGAGGAATCTCGATCATTGTACCGATTTCGAATTTAACCTCGATACCCTCCTGCTCAAACACTTCCTTAGCAGTCTTCACGATAATCTCCTTCTGCTGCTTGAACTCATAGAGAATACCGATGAGGGGCACCATGATTTCGGGATGAGGATCAAATCCTTCCTTCTTCAGCTGGCAAGCTGCACCGAGGATGGCACGTGTCTGCATAGCTGTGATTTCAGGGAATGTGATACCCAGACGGCAACCGCGGTGACCGAGCATAGGATTGTTCTCAGCCAGTGAGTTCACACGACGCTGGATTTCCTCAACGGTAACACCCATCTCCTTGGCCATAGTCTGCTGACCGGCAAGATCGTGGGGCACGAACTCGTGCAATGGGGGATCCAACAGACGGATGTTCACATGCAAGCCGTCCATAGCCTTGAGGATTCCGTAGAAGTCGGCCTTCTGATAAGGCAGCAACTTGGCCAGAGCCTTCTCGCGACCCTCTACGCTGTCAGCGAGAATCATCTCACGCATGGCAACGATCTTCTGATCCTCGAAGAACATGTGCTCCGTACGTGTCAAACCGATACCCTTTGCACCGAAGGCGCGAGCCACCTCTGCATCGTGGGGAGTGTCGGCATTGGTACGGATTTCCATCTTGGTATACTTGTCGCAGAGATCCATGAGAGCCTTGAAATCGCCAGAAAGCTCGGCTGCCTTAGTGGGAATCTCGCCTGCATATACCTGACCGGTGGAACCGTTCAGAGAGATGTAGTCACCTTCCTTATAGGTAACACCCTCAATCTCCACAGTCTTAGTCTTATAGTTCACATTGATGGCACCGGCACCGCTGACGCAACACTTACCCATACCACGAGCCACAACGGCAGCGTGAGATGTCATACCGCCGCGTGCTGTGAGGATACCCTCTGCACTTGCCATACCAGCGAGGTCCTCGGGAGAGGTCTCGATACGTACCATCACCACCTTGTGACCGTTAGCGTGCCACTCCTGAGCGTCGTCAGCATGGAACACAATCTGACCGCAGGCAGCACCGGGAGAAGCAGGCAGACCCTGAGTGATAACCTTTGCCTTCTTCAGAGCTTCCTTGTCGAATACGGGGTGCAACAGCTCGTCCAGCTTTTGGGGCTCGCAGCGCAGGATTGCGGTCTTCTCGTCAATCATACCCTCGCGTACGAGATCCATAGCAATCTTCACCATAGCGGTACCTGTACGCTTACCGTTACGTGTCTGGAGGAACCACAACTTGCCTTCCTGCACGGTGAACTCCATATCCTGCATGTCCTTGTAGTGCTTCTCCAGCTTGTCCTGCAGAGCATCCAGTTCCTTGTAGAGCTCAGGCATAGCCTCTTCCATAGAAGGATACTTGGCCACGCGGTCAGCCTCGCTGATACCTGCGCGCTCTGCCCAACGCTGTGAACCGATCTTTGTAATCTGCTGAGGTGTGCGGATACCAGCAACGACGTCCTCACCCTGAGCGTTGATAAGATACTCACCGTTGAAGAGGTTCTCACCGTTACCTGCGTCGCGGCTGAAGCATACACCGGTAGCGGAGGTGTCACCCATGTTACCGAATACCATTGCCATTACGCTTACGGCCGTACCCCACTCGTCGGGAATTCCTTCCATCTTACGATAGAGGATTGCGCGCTCGTTCATCCAGCTGCGGAACACAGCGCAGATAGCACCCCAGAGCTGCTCCATAGGATCGTTGGGGAAATCGCTGCCGGTCTGAGCCTTGATGGCTTCCTTGAAGAGCTTCACGAGCTTCTTCAGGCTCTCTACAGAGAGGTCCTTGTCCAGAACGACACCCTGCTCCTCCTTCACCTTCTCGATGATGGCTTCAAAGGGATCGATATCTTCCTTGTTCACGGGCTTCATACCCAACACCACGTCACCGTACATCTGTACGAAGCGGCGGTATGAGTCATACACGAAGTGAGGATTCTGAGTCTTGGCAACCATACCTTCTGCCACCTCGTCGTTCAGACCGAGGTTGAGGATGGTGTCCATCATGCCGGGCATGGAAGCGCGGGCACCGGAACGTACACTCACCAGAAGAGGATTCTTCAGGTCGCCGAACTTAGAGTTCATCAACTTCTCAATGTGGGCCACAGCTGCGTTCACTTCGTCTTGCAGAAGCTCTACGATCTTGTCCTGACCCACTTCGTAATACTCGTTACAGGTGTCAGTTGTGATAGTGAAACCTGGAGGCACAGGTACGCCAATCAGGTTCATCTCAGCCAAATTGGCACCCTTGCCACCCAGTACCTCTCGCATCTGGGCATTACCTTCAGCCTGTCCGTTGCCAAAGGTATAAACTCTTTTTTGACTCATGTTTTTAGTTTAGTTATTGATTTGTTATGGATAATTTTGTCTTTTCGTGCAAATATATTAAAAATATCGTTTCACTCCAAATGTTTTTGTGTTTTTTTTCAAGGAAAATGCGTAATTTTGCACAAAACACAGAAAAGATGTCAAGAAAACATAAAGAAAGACAGATTATAGAGGCTGTAGAAATCACCGATGTGGCGGCTGAAGGTAAGTCATTGGCAAGAATCAACGACAAGGTGGTTTTCGTACCCTACGCCGTGCCAGGTGATATAGTGGATATAGAAATCGTCCGCAAGAAGCATTCCTATATGGAAGGCGTTGTGGCTAAGACAGTTAAGGAGAGCCCCCTGAGAGTTGCTCCTCTCTGTCCCCATTTCGGAGTCTGCGGCGGTTGTAAATGGCAGATGCTGCCCTATTCCGAACAGATACGCTGGAAACAGAAACAAGTGATGGATGCTCTCACCCGGTTGGCTCATATCGAGCTCCCCCAGTGCTCTCCCATTCTCGGCAGCGAGCAGACGGAAGGTTATCGCAACAAGCTGGATTTCGGCTGTGCCAACAAGCAATGGCTCACCTCCGAGCAACTCCTCGCAGGCGTTCCCTTCGCTCCTGCTGTCGGATTCCACATCACGGGAGCTTTTGACAAGATACTCCCCATCGACGACTGCCGTCTCATGCATCCCCTCCACAACGAGATACGCAACGCCATACGCGACTATGCCCTCTCCCACGGATATTCCTTCTTCGACCTGCGTGCGCAGACGGGACTCATGCGAGGCATCATCATACGTTGCAGCAACACTGGCGAATGGATGGTGATCCTTCATTTCCACTACGACCACACCACCCCCGACTCCCTCTCCGAGAGCCGTCGTCAGGCCGAAGACCTTCTCTCCTATGTGAAGGAAACGTTCCCGCAGGTGACGAGTCTCATGTATCTCGACAATCAGAAGTGCAACGACACCATCGGCGATCAGGACATCCTTCTCTACAACGGCAGCGACCACATCTTCCTCGAGATGGAGGGTCTCCGCTTCAAGGTGGGACCGAAGAGTTTCTATCAGACCAACACCCGCCAGGCATATACATTATATAAGGTAGCGCGCGAGTTTGCCGGTCTCACAGGCGACGAACTGGTCTACGACCTCTACACGGGCACTGGCACCATAGCCAATTTCGTGGCACGCAATGCACGCAAGGTTGTCGGCATAGAATACGTTCCGGAGGCCATCGAGGACGCCAAGGTCAACAGCCGTATCAACGGCATAGACAATACTGTGTTCTTTGCCGGCGACATGAAAGACATCCTCAACGCCGACTTCATACGTCAGAACGGCAAGCCGGATGTCATCATCACCGATCCCCCCCGTGCCGGCATGCATCAGGATGTCATCGACACCATACTCTTTGCCGACCCGCGCCGTATCGTCTACGTATCATGCAATCCCGCCACACAGGCACGCGACCTCCAGCTTCTGGATTCCGCCTACAAGGTGGAGCGCATCCAGCCCGTAGATATGTTCCCCCACACTCATCATGTAGAAAATGTCGTACTGCTCACTCATAGATAAATACTGCGGCGACAACGCCCCTCTCCGCCACATCCTCCTCACCCACTCCTGCCTAGTGTGCCACAAAGCCCTGCTGGCTGCCGAGCGTCATCCCGAGCTGCATCTCGACACCGCCTTCATTGAGGAGGCTGCGATGCTGCACGACATAGGTGTTGTCCTCTGCGATGCGCCCGGCATCTCCTGCTTCGGCACAGAGCCCTACATACGTCACGGTCTCATGGGTGCCGGGATTCTCCGCAAGGAAGGCCTTGAACGTCACGCACGCGTCGCCGAGCGCCACACGGGTACGGGCCTCACCGTTGAATCCATCCGCCTGCAGAACCTGCCTCTTCCCCTGCAGGATTTCTCGCCTGAGACAATGGAGGAGAAACTCATCTGCTGGGCAGACAAATTCTTCTCGAAGACGCCCTCCAAACTCACTCTTGAGAAGACATCCGAACAGGTCATCGCTATGCTCTCACGCTTCCCCGACGGCAATGTGGAGCGTTTCCGCGAGTGGTCACTCCTCTTTGATTAGCAGCCTGGAGAATTCTTCCGCACTGCCGTTGAACACGTCGCAGTCCACCGTTCCTCTCACGCCCTCCACCTTTCCGCAGTCGGTGTGCTGCCAGAAGGCCCATTTGCCCTCGTACGCAGGCTTCTCCACGTAATAGTGCGCAATCCAGTATGGGAATTCGTCAAACACACGGGCGTTCAGTATGTCGCGACGGAATGCCAGACCGCTGTATATTATCGGCTTCACCCCGTAATATTCTTCCACCGCGAGCAGCCATTCCAACGCCATGCGCTGCACTTCTTCCTTCGGCATCATAGCCCATTTCTTCTTGTCCTCGATGTCGAGTACAGGAGGCAGGTCGCCTTCCTCAAGATGCACCTGGTGCAGGAAGAATTCCGCCTGTTTGCGAGCCGGCACATCGGGAGTCATGAAATGGTAAGCCCCTCTTACAAAGCCGTTTTTGCGTGCTTTGTAAAAGTTGTCATTGAAGTTATCGTCCATCAGCGACACACCTTCCGTAGCCTTTATTATGACGAAGGTTACGGGGTCGTTGTTCATCGATGCGTTGCGCAGCTGCTCCCAGTCGATGCGGTTCTGATAGTGCGATATGTCAATACCCCTTATCTTGTAGCCCTCGGGGTAAGTGGGCTCTCCGTATATTGCCTTCCACTGGAAACTGTAGGGGTCCACAAAGAAGTAGAAGAGCACGAAGCTGTAAAGTCCTGCCACAGCCAGACCGCCCAGGACGAATGTCCATATCGGCATTCTGTGGAGAAAACGAAGAAAGCCCCGGCTGGACTTTTTCTGCCGGGGCCTTCTCACTGTGTGTTTATTGTTACTTTTATTCAAGTTTCCCTCAGCTTACTTCTTCTGTTCCAGAGCAAGAGTCATTGTGCACTGGTCGCAGACCTCCGTGGGACCCCAGTACTGGATAGGTCCGGGATATATGTAGGCTGTCTTGCGGGCCCACTCCTCACGGTGAGCTGCGAAATACTTGAAGGGAGCGCCGTCCAGTTCTACGAGAGCCTTGCGGATAACGGGCTTGTTGGCACCGTTACGACGCTCGATGTTCATCATCATTGTGATGGGCACACCGCCTGCGATCCACTGGTCGGCAGGAGCTGTGGTGTTGCGGATCACGCTCATGTATCCGGTCTTGCCGTTGCTGATCAGACGGCTTGCGTTGTAGCCGAGGCTGTAGCAGTAGTCGGCATCGTAGTTGGAGGGAGCTGCGCAGCGGCCCTCGTAGCCGAAGAAGTGGTGCTGTGTGCCGAACTTGCCCACATACTTGCCTTCCTTCTTCCACTCGTCGAGCTTCTTTTCCACCATAGCGGAGAGCAGCTTCTCGGTCTCGATGAGGCTCACCTGCACGTTGCCGTGAGGATCGCGGTCGAGGCAGAGCTGACGCTTCACGTCGGCGGGCAGAGACTCCAGCACAGCCTTGTTCTCTGCTGTGATGCTGTTCATCACGAAGGCAATCTGCTCCTCGGCGCTGCCGAATACGCGGGGCTCGCCCGTAGCGGGATCTGTCAGCACCTCGTTGAGCTGTGCGATAAGCTTCTTGATGGCGGGGATGAACTCGATAAGACCCTCGGGAATCACCACTGTGCCGAAGTTGTTACCGTCGGCAGCACGCTGGGCCACAGCCTTTGCGATGTATTCCACAACGTCGTCCAGAGACATCTGCTTAGCCTCCACTTCCTCACTGATGAGGCAGATGTTGGGCTGGCACTGCAGGGCGCACTCCAGGGCGATGTGTGAAGCAGAGCGACCCATCACCTTGATGAAGTGCCAGTATTTGCGTGCTGAGTTACAGTCGCGCTGGATATTGCCGATGAGCTCGGAGTATGTCTTACATGCTGTGTCGAAACCGAATGATGTCTCAATCTGCTCGTTCTTGAGGTCGCCGTCGATGGTCTTGGGGCAACCGATCACCTGCACGCCGTACTTCTGTGCTGCGTAGTACTCGGCCAGCACACATGCGTTGGTGTTTGAGTCGTCGCCGCCGATGATTACGATGGCGTTGATGCCCAGCTTGCGGATGATCTGCAGACCGCTCTCAAACTGCTCCACCTTCTCCAGCTTCGTACGTCCGCTGCCGATGATGTCGAAACCGCCTGTATTGCGATACTCGTCGATGTATTCGTCAGTGAACTCGAGGTACTTGTGATCCACCAGACCGCCGGGACCCATCAGGAATCCGTAGAGCTTGCTGCTCTTGTTGAGGCTCTTCACGCCGTCATAGAGGCCGCACACCACGTTGTGTCCGCCGGGAGCCTGACCGCCGCTGAGGATGATACCCACGTTGATGGGCTGTGTGTTCTCGCTGTCTGCAGCCTGGAACTCCACCACGGGCATACCGTATGTGTTGGGGAAGAGCTTCTTGATTTCTTCCTGGTTGCCTACACTCTGGGTGGGCTTACCCTCTACGGCCTTCACAGGACCCTGCAAAGCCTTTGGCAGCTTGGGCTGATATGCAGCGCGAGCTTTCTGTAATGCACTTTTTTCCATATATGTTTTTTGTGTTAAATATTAAACTCGCCACAAAGATATAAAAAATAGTTGACAAGTAGACAAGTTGACGAGTAGACAAGTTGTTACTTTTTGGTATTTGGCTATTTTTTATTGGTTATTGAATGTTTTTTCAGTAAAACAATTAGGCTCATGGGACCAATTAAGCCAATTAGACCAATGGGATTTCTCAATTGTCAATTACTCTTTCGTCCACGTCTGTGTCTCGTGGAAGATGCCGAGATGTCCGCGCACTTTCAGCTTGTTGCCGTCCAGCCAGATGGAGCATCTGTATGTCTTGCCGTTCTTGGGGTTGTAGATGCTGCCGCCCTCCCATTTGTCCTTGTTTTTCTTCAGACCGGTGAGTATATTCGTCCCCACGAGTTTGCGGCTCTGCAGCGACTTGTCGGGGTTTTTGCTGTCCAGTTTGCCGTCGCCGGATTTCAGCCATACGATTTTGCCGTTGACCTTGTCGCCCACCTGGTACACTTCCACGTGCGACTCACCGCCTTCTGTCACCCATTTGCCTACCACATCCTGTGCGTAACTCATCGTTGACAGCGCTGCCATCATGATGCCGATAAAGACTTTTTTCATTGTATGAATGTTAAAATACTATATGTTTACAACCTTTTCCGGCTGCAAAGGTACAAAATAAAGTAGACAAGTGGACAAGTTGACGAGTTGACAAGTTGTTTCTTTTTGGAAAATGATAGAATTTCATACAGAAATCATAATAAAGGTTATAGGTTAGTGGTTATAGGTTATTGAGTTATTCCGAAAAAGTCGCCGAAAAGGCGTTTTTTTTAGTTACTAGTAAAGCAGGCCAAACATCCAAAGAGGAATAATTTGCCGTGTCGCGTATTCTATCTCATCACGCACCACATAGCCGTTCGGCACGTCGGATATCTGTTTCTTTCCTTTCTTCTTGCCTCCCACTTCGAAGGTATAGTCACCTACGCAGAAATCACTCACACGAGACGCTATCACGTCGTGCGTTACATGCAGTTGGCTATAGAAGAATGTCTCTCGCACATTGCCTACCTCTGCGTTCTCACCCGCCAAGGTGTATTGTATGTTCGTGTTGCCGAGGAACACTTTTTCCACCTTGCCTAAACCGCGCATACCTCCGGTATCGTCGCGCAACTGGCCTATCAGTTCTGCCCGCTCCATGAACAGCAGGTAGTTCGGCACGTCGTTGCGACTGATATGCAGCTCATTGGCCAGCGATTGGGCTTCGGGCTTATATGGTGCACTCTGTGCCACTATCGAAAGCATCTGACGCAACTTACGTCCGGTGGCAGGACTCATTCTGGCATAATGCGGGATATCCGACTCCATTGTCTGACGAATCACATTCTGCATTCGCTCCTGGAAATCGCCTTCCTGTGCAAACGGATAATATCCGTCACGCAGATATTGGCGGAAAAGCGGTAACGGATGGGGTAATTCCTTCGGTTGCGCCTTTCCTGCCAACACGTCTTCCAAACTGTACGTCGGCACGTGTATCTTATGCACCAGCTCCAAATACTCACGGAACGACATACCGTAAAGATGCTTCATCACCACGCGCCTGCTCAGGTCTGCTTCGCCGTCCAGCAAGTCGAGGATTGAAGAGCCGGTGATAAACACTTTCAGTGCCGGGTGTGTGTCATAAATCTGCTTAATCTCACGACTCCAGCCTTCGTATTTGTGTATCTCATCTATATACAGATGTTCACCACCTTCTTTCACGAACTCGTCCGCCATTTCAATCAGCGTATGAGTTGTGAAGTAACTGTGGTCTGCCGACACATAGAGGCTGTGCTCATCGGGCGTCTCTTTTATATGCTGCTTCACCATCGTGCTCTTACCCACACCCCGTCCGCCTGTCAGGCATTGGAGGCGTTTATTCCAATCTATCTGATTATACAGATAACGCTTGAAATCCAGCGATGTCAAGTTCAGTTGCTCCCGCATGTACTGCAATAATGCCTCATCTATCATAACCTTAACCTGTTTGTTTGCACTTTTTAAGGTGCACGTTTGTGGGTTTTGTGCACTTTTCGCGGTGCAAATATACCGCTTTTGCGTGATATCTGCAAGTTTTTGTCGCAAAAACTTGCCAAAAAGGCGTTTTATTTGTTACTTTTGGTTTTCGTTAAGGTTAACTTTTAACTCTTCACTTTTATTTTTTAACTTCACAGAGCTACTAAACCAGCTTTAATAATTCTCAATTGTCAATTATTGACAGCCCTCTTACATCTTCACCTTTCCGTCCTGGATGTAGAGGCCGGACTTGGGTTTGGCTTTCAGGCGGCGGCCGTTGAGGTCGTAAATTTCTCCGCCCAGAATCTTGGACTTTGAACCCTGAACCGTTTCAACATCCGTCGGGTCGATAGGAAGAATCGTGCCAAACTCCTTCCACTCGTCAGCCTCCTTGTAGGCCTCTACCGAGGAAGCCGGCACGTAGAGCGTCGCCTCGCTTCTGGGCATCTCCTGAAAGGCTTTGTTACTGACAGTAGGCGGCACCTCGGCATAGCACGTGAGGGTGCGGAGGTTGGTGCAATCGCGGAAGGTATAGTCCATTACCTTCACCGTCTCGCCTGTGATGCTGACGGAAGCCAGCTGACTGCATCCGCTGAACATACCCTTTGTGGATGGGTTGGACTGCAAACTGAAGCCGCTGCAGTCCAATGAAGTGAGGGACCTGCAGTCGGCGAACATATAGTACATATAGCGCGTGTTTCTGGTGTCGAAACCGCTGACGTCAAGAGCTTTCACGCTCAGGCATCCCGAGAACATGCACTCCATGTTATCGACATTACCGGTGTCCCAGCCGCTCACGTCGAGCTCTTGGAGTTGCTCACAGCCGTAGAACATCCATCGCATATCCTCGACGTTGTGCGTATCCCAGCCGCTCACGTCAAGCTCCTTGAGTTTCTCGCAGCTGGCGAACATATAGTTCATGTCGGTGACATTCTCTGTATTGAAGCTGCTGATATCCAGCGTCTCAAGGGCATAGCAGTTATAGAACATGCTTTCCATGTTCGGCACACGGTGGGTGTCGAAGTTGCTGAGGTCGAGGGATGTGAGTGATTCACAGCCGTAAAACATTTTCTCCATGTCCGACACCATGTGCGTGTCGAAGCCGCTCACGTCAAGGGAAGTAAGGGATAAACAGTTGTAGAACATATGATTCATGTTTGTCACGTTCCACGTTTTCAGATATTCCAGCCCCTCAATCTTCTTCAGATTATATAAACCGCGGAACATAGATGAGGCATCCGTCATCTCGTAAAAGTCAGCAAATGACGGGTCGAACACCGCGGAAGTTATCTCCTCGTAATTTTCCAGATAGCTGTCTTTAGAATAGGTCGGAAGTCTGGTATATACCTTGCCGGAGCGCTGGTTTTGTTTGTTGTCGTAGTAGAACGTCAGCACGCTGTCCTCCACCACCGCATAGGCGCTGGGACCCTCGCCGCAGCGCATCACACCTATGGTGGCGCCTTGATCGAAATTGTATACCAACAGTGCATTCAGCAGGAAATAGCCGTCGTTCTCGCCGCCCCAGCCCCAGTTGACATGGAAATAGTCATTGGTGTCGTAGCCGTCTATTACGAAGGCGTGTCCGGAAGAACTCTTTATGGAGCCGTCGTACATCACAGGGCCGTTAATGCTCAGTTCGTTGTATATCAACTGATTCCATGCATCGTTTTCATAGCCGCCTCTGTTGGCATAGCCCATCATGAAGCCGTCGTAGGCGAAGATATCCGGAAGCACATTCCTCACATCTTCGGATTTTGCTCCACTGCTATCCAATCCATATCTCATCACGACAGCATGGCCGCACAGCTGCATCAGCGTGGCCACGGCATCTATCTCCTCTGCCGTCTCGCTGCCATCGTAGGAGGGAAGCATGTGGTCCCAGTCTATTTCCGTGATGCCGAGTTCCGGCAGTTCCTCCCAATGGTATTCTCCCTCGGTGTCGTAGTAACCGAATCCATAGCCGGGGATGACCGTCGCTGTCCGCTTCGGCCACTTGTGATAGTTCATCACCTGCGCCATCGCCGTTGCCACACATCCGGTGACGGCTCTCTCTCCGTTTATCAAGGGGCACTTGGCGTTGTACGGGTAATCCTGATACCAGCGTGTCGTCAGCAGCGGCTCTATCCTCTCGCCAGTGACGGCGGTCTGCTTCACCGCCTTGGCATCGTCGTGCGTCTGCATGTATTCGTACTGCTCCTCGTAGCCCTCCAGCCAGGAGCGCATGTTGTCGGGAATGCTGTCGCTGCGGAAGCTGCCGCTGTAGGCATAGCCCAGCACGGCCGGCATCCTGTCGTCGCCGCTCACGATGACGAAGCCGCCGTCGTCGCCCATGTTAAAGACGTAGAAAGCCTCACGGGTATCCGCCGTCTGCAGCGACGAGAGATCGCCTGCGGGAGCCGTCCTTCCCCCTCGCGGGGAGGCAGCATACCTGCCCAGCATGAATTCGTATGCCTTGCTACGCGCCTCGCTCTCCGTGACGGCATCCGCCAGCAGAGTGAGACAGGAAAGGGAGAACAGTACGGTCAGTAAGAGATATTTTTTCATGGCAATGTTTTCGAATATTACGGTTCGTCGCTGCAAAAATATGATTTTTTGCCAACAAAAACAAATTTTTCGCCAAAACCTAACACTTTAACCCCCAAACTTTCAACTCCCAGCCGTCAACTGTCAGCTAATAAGCCTATGCTAACGAATACGTCCTGTTCTTGTTGGCTCCATGAGCCATTATCTTTCCTTCTTGCAGCAATTGATAAATGTAGGACTTTGTCTGTGTCGGCTTTAATCCAAGCAAGGCAGACAACTCCGCTGTTCGGCAACTACCCTTTTCTTTAAGATATGCCAGTATTATCGTCGGTTTATCGTCGGTATTCACACCTTTATCGTCGGTTATCGTCGGTTTATCGTCGGTCATCTCCCAACCTTCAGGCGCACTGATAAGCAAGTATCTGTTCTTCAATTCGTTTTGCTCATCCATCAACAGATTACGGAAAAAGCGTTCGAGGAAACTGGTATCATAGTCGATGCCAAGACGGACATTTTTGTAGTTGGCTCGAACCAGAGCGTTACGGAAATACCAAGAATAAGTTTTGAACAGATCATTGGTAATGCTATATTTCATTGAGCGCAAATACTGTATGGTAAAGACCGCTGTAGTACGGGTGTTACCTTCGCGAAAAGGATGAATTTGCCACAAGCCGGAAACAAAACGGCAGATATGGCGAACCTTCTCTTCCTCTGACAATCCTTTATAGCTGAATTCACGTTCCTGCTGGATATCGTAGTCAATGGCTCTGCGCAGGTCTTCCCAGTTCAGGTAATTGACGGTATCGCCACGAAGCACCCATTCTTTTTTGGTGATGTCATATTTTCGCAGTTCCCCTGCATGTTTGAACACGCCCTCGAAGATGCGGCGATGTGTAGAGATGAAACCGTTGGTATTGAATGCAAACGTATTTGTGGAAAGAATCTTCTTGATATTGGCAGAAGTTTTGTCACACTCGGCAGCATTGTCGTCTTGCGGTGTGCGGTTTGTCTTGCTGCTATAGTAAGAATCAAGCATTTGGCGAACCTCGTCGATGGTGATATCGCCCTCGATGTTACGCTGTGCCACATCGAGCAGATACTGAGATGGCTTCAACCCGTCCACCTGCTGGAGTCCAATCGCAGTTTGCCAATCAGCGGCACTCTGCTGTGCAGATGGTTCCACTTGCCGTATGTATTCGTCAAAATCTTCTTGCTTCATCGCAATATGTTTCTGCCTTAGCCTTATTGTTGCCTTTTCACAGCACAGATTACATCAATTCCGGGTGTAAAGATACGAAAAAAAGTTGACAAGTTAACGAGTAGACAAGTTGACAAGTTGTTTCTTTTTGGAAAATGATAGAATTTCACACAGAAATCACTTCACTTCCTTAATTATCCTTGCCGGATTGCCTCCCACCATCACGTTGTCGGGCACATCCTTCGTCACCACAGCTCCGGCAGCCACTACTGCGTTTCTTCCTATCGTCACTCCCGGACAGATGATGGCCCCGATGCATATCCATGCGTTCTCCTTGATTGTCACTTTTCCGAAGTGCAGCAGGTTGTGTCTGTCGCTGAGGTCGTGATCCACCGTCACTATTTTCACTTCCGGTCCTATCAGCACGTTGTCCTCTATCACCACCCCTGCGGGCGACAGTATTGTGGCTCCTTTGTTGATGATGATGTTTTTGCCGAGTGTCATGCGGCATCCGCAGTCGCAGTAGAAGGGCGACACGATGGCCACGCTGTCGTCTATCTCGCTTTGGAACAGTTCTTCCAGCAGCGCTTTATAGTCGGGGTCTGTAGGTTTCTTGGAGGATATTTTCAGGCATAGTGCGTGGCTGCGTATCATTTCCCCTTCCACTTCCCTCATACGCGGATCGTCCTTGCGTCCTGACCCTGTGGCGTCTATCGTTTCAAAATATTCTATCATTTGTCTTGTTCCTTCAGGTAATCAAATATGTTGATGGTTCCTGCTTCCTCCTCAACGTTGAGACTCGGCACTTTCTCCACCATCCTTGTTGTGCCGCTTTTCTTATCGACATAGAAATGCACAAAGGCACCTGTATAGCTTCGGAACACCACCTGATAGTCTGAGTCCGTCTCTTCGCCCATCTGAAGATACATGATGTCCGGGTTGTCTTTTGCTGCGCTCCAGTCATACGCGCTGTGACAATAGTTGTTCACTCCCTCGTATGCCATTTCTTCTGTAATGGTTCTCACATCTGCCTTGTTATTATGGCAAGAGCATAAACACAACGCAACAAATACGAATATAAAGGCAATGTTCTTCATTCCGGTAAAAGTTTTCTTTTCGCCACAAAGGTACGAAAAAGTTAAAAGTGAAGAGTGAAAAGTGAAGAGTTTTTTGGTTTTCGTTTTCGTTTTCGTCAAGGTCAAGGTTGCCTTCGCCTTTTGTCTTTTACCCATTATGCATTACGCATTGTGAAATATGCATTATCGAGGCCTCTACGTTGGCACACATTTATTGACTTCCCCAATGTCCGTTGTGTCCGTTCACGATGCGCTCAAAAACGCAGCAGAACTGCTGCAGAGCCGCTACAGAGCCCCTAAATTGTAAGACTCAACAGGAATCAGAGTTAAGCTAAAAAGCATTCAACTCCAATCCGTGATAAGTCCAAAATGTGTCAACACGTTCAGTATGGATGTCCACTCGTTCAGGAACTCGCAAGAAGAGACACACTAATAATCAACAACTTAATTTTTCTCAACGGACATTGCGGACATTGGGGACACGCATAAATTAGTCCTTACACATCAGCCCTCATACATCATACTTCAGCCATCTTACCTCTTACATCAGCCCTCTTCCGTCTTTCGTGTTGCCATGCTTTTATTTTTAAGGTTAATTCTATTTCTCAGACATCAGTCTTCAGCCTTCAGACTTCTTCCTGTCAAACTTGTCAAGGATGTCGTAGAAATAGGGTTAAGTATTGCTTCTTTTAAAAGAGAATGCTCCATTTCCTACAGGAATGGCTCCATATTTATCATAAAAACCTTCCATCGCTTTACTTTCAAGATCTTTCGAACACTCACGTCCTGTGATACGCATATAATAAATATCTGCACCAAATGCAACAGCATAATTGTATCGGCTATAATTCCACGACGAATGTAAAAAAAAATCCGAGCTTGCTTCATTATAACATCTCAGATGTTTTTTTAAACGTGTTTTTAATTGTTTTGACGTACCAATATAAAACACTGGTGATTTTTTCTTTGGGTATATAAAATTACAAGTTCTCGCAACCATAATATATATTCCAGGTGCATCTGGTATATTTTCAAAATTATCATCTGATATAAAAGCATTTTCAATCATCGAGATCTTTGACTCAATAATATCTTTATTAATATGTTTACTTAGGAAATGTAAAACTCTTTTCATAGTATTTAGTGTTTTAACCTCACATTGTTTTACATTGTTCTTTATTCACAACTCTATCCCTGAACAACCGCATGTTGGTGAAGTTGCGTGAGATATTCTGCACAAGTTCCAGATAATTGTCAGAACCGTCATCCCATTTGTGATAGAACGGTTTTATAGAAACGCAGTTCTCATGTTCAAAGACAGTGTTGAGCAATGTTCTGTCAGAATTGCCACAGGAATGCCCCATAATCAGCACTTGAAATGGTGCTGCCATCAGGAACTCCAGCATATCGTGGTAATGTCTTGTTTCCAGATATTTTGTCGACTTGTTGTTCTTCAATAGTTCTTTGTCGTTTCTGTCAAGAATATCTTTATAGTTCTTGTCAAGATCATCACCATAGCCAAAGATGATATTCTTTGGGTGTTCAAGGTCGCCATGAATATAGTTGAACTCAACATTAAAATTGCCATACATCTTGGCGGTTGCTGTATAATTGAAGCTCAGCAACATGATACGCTCAGGTCTCAGTTTCTTTTGCTCTTCAAAGTTATTTTGTATTTCTTCGAGGTTTGTATTTTCAAGCCGCATATTTTCCAATGCCTTCTTTTTCCCTTCTGTTGAAAAATCAGCAGGGTCGAAGAATTCTATCATTGGATTATGCAACTCTTTTTTATACTGATTTGTTCCGATGGTACGAAGGTATTCTACCAACCTTTCCTTCAAATAAGCCAACTGCTCATTCAGTTCTTTTACCGAATGGCTGCAGTCCGTACTTTCTGTATACCTTTTCAGCAATTGATAGTAGTCATTTTCAATATCCACCCACCCTTTTGACTCAACATTTTTTATAATATCTCCAAACAATAACGAAAATTTAACACCATATTTTGCAGGATTCGACCGGATATCCTTAACAACGTCTTTACCACTTTTTTTGTTGACACGAGACAACTGAAGAGCAAATGTTTTCCAACACTTGAATGAATCATTCATCTTAAAGGTACACAATGGGTCGGCAGACACGCTAGTCATTTCATCGAGAAAGCCATTGACTCTCTGTTCCCAATACCAGTTTATGAAATCAGCATAACTTGTCTTCAAGTCATGAGCCAAGTCGAAGCCGTTACCTATAATGACGAGTCTATTCATTGTTATGAATTTATAAATTGAACAGAATCACTCTGCATTAAAATATTCTTCAATATTGCTATTATATTCCATAAAACTTGCAATGATGCTTTTCCATACATCAAAGGGGATTGTCCCATCCACTCTAAAAAGTTTAGTCTCCTTGGCAACTTTACCATCTCTTAATTTGCCGTTTATTCTCAACAGATAATTATCAGAATTATACTTCCTAATCGAACCGTCCAAGTGATCAAACACGGATTTCGCCTTATTGTATTGAGTATGGATGTACTTACAACATATCTCCTCAGGTGAATACGTATAACGTGTATCCTGTAGTTCTTCTATTTCTAGTTGAAAACTATTGTCTTTTTTGTTTTTCCAATAAAAATCCGTTTGAAAACTATTTGTACGCAAATGATCTTTTACACCTAAAATATATGATGCTTGGCCTTCCTTATTTGCTGGAATATCATTAGTGAACTTAGGCCCGTAATAATATTCTCTCCTACAATAATGCGACCAGTCCTTACTGAGCATGATTCTATCCAAATCTAAAGCTATTTTCAACGACGGTAGTTTCTCCTCTTGATAATAGCCAAACAAATAAGGTACAATCCTGCCAAAACCATTAAATATACTATAACCACTTCTTAAATACTGATGAAGCATAATAGTGTATTCTGTGTTCTTTGATTTTAGATAACCTACATCCGAAATACCTGGCTCGCCGAGAAAAGAAAATTCATCGAGCAGGTCTTTGATATAAAACAACCCTTCATCATCCATTTTATTCTTTAAAGAGGAGCAAATCTTAAATACAATATTCTCCTCTTCATAATATGGATAAATCGTTTCTATTTCAATTCCGGCCAAACTTTTAGCTTCAATCTTTTTAAATAGATTTTTGTTTATCATCTTGATTTATATATAATTTGATGCTATCAAGTACAGCGAAGAGTTCTTCAATCTTTGCGACAATGCGGAATTGCTCTTGATATGGTGGTAAAGGAATGGTCAAACCTTCGAATTTAGCTCGAGAAATGTATTTAATTGTTGTACCTGTTCCTAAATCATAGAACCTTTTAGTCTGACTCATTAGGAAATAGTAAAGGAAATTCTCTTCAAGTACATTCTTTTGGGGAACTATGCCAATGAATGTTTGGTTTGTACAGCATTCAACGGTTGTAATAGCCTGAATTCCCAAAGATGCACTACAAGAACATAACACCGTGCCTATAGGGCATATTCTCATATTCATTTCTTTAATCAAATCCATTGACACATTCTGGTTTGACGAAGAGCCATTTAAGTATTTCCCTTCAATATCTTCTATTCTGCACCAAGGTATATCGCCATCAAAGCGAGTTGGTTTGTCTCGCTGGGGTACAATAAAGTCTGTACAAACAGCCTTCAGATTTGATAAACACCAATTACCTGGAATATTGTTGGCTTCATACTTATTATCATAAGGTTCATACTTGGGATTGATGCGTTTCAAAAGTTCAATGGCTGGTTCGTCACTGGGGTCTTGGGGTACAAGTTTACCATGTATGGCGAGGTCGAGGATTTTGGACTTTGCTTTATCTATAGCCTTCAACAAATCACCCTCATTGCTCTCCAATTCATCAATTAAGGTGAACCAACGCTCAACTTCATTTGCAATGCGTTGTTGCTCGGCAAGAGGAGGAATTGGAATCAGAAAGTTTTTAAGCACTTCAAATGGTGGAATATTCTTAATAGCTGTTCCCTTACTTTCTTTCGCTGCTTCATTTTTAAGAATATAATCGAAGTAGAGAAGGTAGAAGTATGTAATAGAGGTATCATATAATCGAATCAGCATTAGTGCTTGGTTTATTATTCCCTCTCGAATTCCTTGAGGAAGAATATATGTCTCACCTATTGTACCAGCACAACTCACAATAATATCTGAAGGCAATACTGCAAAACCTTTAAGTTCCTCATATTTTTCACTATCTATAAAATAATGCCCCAATGTAGCATCTTTGTTGATAGCATTCTTCTGCTCGTAAACTTTATATGCGTCTGGAGTATCTGGTACGAACATGGATTTTGTTAAACTGCTACCAAATGGTCCTTTTTTATAAAAGGCCAGATCATCCAATTTACACCACTCCCAGCTCTCAGGGATCTCGAATGGTGCTTCAATCTCTGTATCAGTAGCCGTCTTTTTACTCCGCTTAATTTTTCCCTCTTTGACAAGTCGTTCTTTCTCTGCACGGATGCGCTCCAGCAATACGGATGCAGGCTCGTCATTCGGGTCTTGTGGAACAAGTTTGCCACGAATGGCAAGGTCAAGTATCTTTTGACGTAACTTCTTTGTGTCCATAAGTTAGTCCTTATTGGATTCGTTTTTGTCATCCAATAGAGCCTTTACGGCTTTGTCGAAGTCGCTCTCCAACAGTCGCATTTCACGCTCTCGATAGATTTCAAATTCATGTTCCGCTTTTTTAATGGCTTCCTCGTGCGATATGCTACCATTGCCTTCGAGGATATTCTTCCGCAGTCGGAGTATCTGATCATCAAGAGCCTGAATCCAATCCACCATCCTCATGGGGTTCTGCTCCAAAGCTTGGAACTCAGCATAATCCAAGAACTGCGAGGTCAGCAGGTTCAGACGCTGAAGTTCCAACTCCGTCAGATAGTTCTTGGCAATCTTCACGTCATCGCGCGTCACATAGTTGCCTTTGAAGTTGGTCATACCCACAAACGGTTTCTCGTTATCCACACGTTCATAAATCAGCTCTGCTGCCGTATGCTCATGCACAGCATAGTGCATCTTATTCTGAACGGTAGCAAAAAATTGCTTCGTCATCTTTGCCCTTGGGTCGTAGTCGGTCGATGTGGCATAGATGTCCGTCACCTGTTGATAGAAGTTGCGCTCGCTGCTGCGGATATCACGGATGCGCTGAAGCAGTTCCTTGAAGTATCGGTTGCCACCCTGCTTCAGTCGTTCATCATCCATCGTGAATCCCTTCTGGATATATTCATGCAGCAGTCGGGTTGCCCAGCGACGGAAACGAACGGCAATAGGTGACTGCACACGATAACCAAGTGCAATGATGACATCAAGGTTGTAATGTAGAACCGTATGAGTCTGCGTTTTGCCCTCTATTGCACCATGCTGAGTGGTAGTTCGGAATTTCCGAACAACCACATCTTTGTCTAATTCCTTATCGGCAAAGATGTTTGTCAGATGTTCACTGATATTCGATTTACTCGACTGGTATATTTCTACCAATTGTGCCTGTGTCAGCCAAACATCCTCATCGGCAAAGAGCGTATTCACACTCAGTTTGCCTTCTTCATCCTTATAGAGTATCAGCTTGTTTTCTTTCTTTTCTATTTCGTTCATTCTACTATTCCTTTTAGTAATTCCTGTAACCGTATTACTGACTTACTGATATTGTCGCTTTTCTGCTGAATGGTAGCCATCAGGTCAGAGAGTGTCAGGTCGTCATCGTCGTTAGTCTCTTTGATCCAAGAGATATCAAGGCTGGTCTTGTCGCGCTTCAGTAATTCTGCAACATCATACTTACGCCAACGGCCATTGGGATTGGTCTCTACATTATAGGTTTCCTGACGTGCAGCAAGATTATCTGCGCTGTAGCAAGCCACGAAGTCATCCAAGTGATGGCGAAGCATAGGTTTTGTGGCCAGCGTGTGCTTGATACCTGTACGATAGTCGTAATACCACACTTCCTTCGTCTGCTCGCCTTTCTTGAAGAAGAGGACGTTTGCCTTGACACCCTGGGCATAGAAGATACCTGTAGGCAGACGGAGAATGGTATGCAGGTTGTAGTTCTTCAGCAGTTCCTTGCGAATGGTTTCACCAGCTCCAGCCTCGAACAACACATTATCAGGCAACACCACAGCTGCACGGCCGGTGTTCTTCAGCATCACCATGATATGCTGGAGAAAGTTCAGCTGGTTGTTCTTGGTCTCTACATAGAAGTCGGGGCGATCGATGTCCACACTTCCTGCCGGACGAGTGCCGAAAGGCGGATTGGCAAGAATGACATTGACAAGTTTCTGAGGCTGTTTCTCCAAAGAGTCCTCACAGAGGATAGGACTACGATTGGTACCAATGCCATGCAGATAGAGATTCATGGAGGCCAGCGTAACTACGAGGGCCGTATTATCATAGCCTAATAACGCCTCATCACGCAGGAAATCCCGCTTCGCCTTGTCTTGCGACTGACCCTTCATGTAATCGTAAGCAGCCAAGAGGAAGCCACCGGTACCACAGGCAGGGTCGCACACTGTCTCACCAATCTGCGGACGAGCCACATCAACCATTGCGGAGATGAGGGAACGTGGCGTGAAATACTGGCCTGCACCGCTCTTCTTATCCTGTCCGTTCTTTTCGAGAATGCTCTCATAGATGGCACCTTTCACATCGCCGTCCATCACCAACCATTGCTCTTCGTCAATCAAGGTAATGACCTTACGGAGATATACGGGCTTGTCTATCTTGTTTTGAGCCTTCACGAAGATGGTGCCGATGAGATTCTCTTCTTTACTGAGTTTATCCAACGTCTTCTCGTATTGGCTGATGAGATCGAGACCATCTAATTCTATGAGGTCTTTCCATCTATAGCCTTCTGGAATGGCTGAATCTTCACCAAAGGTTTCGACGTTCTCATCATCCATCTTCAGGAAGAGAAGATAGGTGAGCTGGGTGATATAGTCTGTAAAGCCAATGCCCTGTCCTGCAAGGGTCGTTGCCAGCGTCCAGACCTTCTTGGTAAGTGATGTTTCCTTATTTGTTGCCATATATGTTATGCTGTCTTTCTATAGAGTAAGAATTTTGAGAGTGACACAAGTGCCTCATCTGCCTGTGACTTACTGCCAAAGGCTTTAATCAGCTGTGCAGCTTGTGTTCTGTCGTCGTCAATGATATCCTTGATGGTGCAAGCGCCATTGGAAGCTATATAATCCACTATCTGACGGATTATAATTATCTGCGACTCTGTCACCGTGCGCTGCATCTGACCATACCAAAGGTTAAAACGTTGCTGAGCCTGTGGGTAGAGGCTCTCGAGTTTTTCTATCTGGTGATTGGCAAAGCGCACTAATTGGATGATGTTAGTAAGCGCCTCTTTTTCTTCTTTTGTGGTATGTTGTTTAACAGATTGAGGGTTCACAATCGTATAGCAGTTCCACAATCGCGAGGTCTGGAATTTGTTGTTAGCCATCTTCAGCTTGTTCTCCAAGTCTTTCAGAATGGCATAAGTTAAAGGCTCACCATCGTTGTTGTAAATCATACGCAAAGCCTCAATCTCGTCCTTGTGCTCATTACAATACTGTTCAAAAGCCGATGTCAACTCTGTTGCCTCTTCCTGCGAGAAACCCTTGGAAATGAGAGTATCCTCACCTGGCTGCAAGGTCTCTACAAAACCAGCAGCAAGAATCAGGAGATATTGACGGGCCTGCGGATGATTGACTATAGGAGCCACCAAACCCTTTCGCTCGTTGTTAGGTTCGTTGATGTTCTCATACGGAGGTAGGCTGTTATTCTCAAAAGCAGTAAAGATATTGACCGAGATTTCTCTCATACTGGCGAGAGCCAAACTTTGGAACTCTTCACGCTGACTATCTTTACATTTGTTGTTGATGCGCGCGAGTCTTGCAGCTATCAGACGCAGAAACTCATCGTTCACATTGCCATGTGTCAGTAACTCCAAGAGCCGTTTCAACGTAATGACCTGTGTATTCTCACCGTCGCTTGGGCTTGTTATGGTTTTAGCGCTTTCTGTGACACCGACTGCATCCACGAGGAAGAAACAGTCCTTACTATAGGCATTTGGAGTAACATTGTGTAACACATCATCGTCAATGGTTCGCACTCCACGCCCTTTCATCTGGATATACAATGGTTCTGAAGCCACGTCTCGCATGAAGATAAGTACTTCAAGTGGCTTGACATCCGTTCCCGTTGCCACCAGCGTACAGGTAACGGCAATGCGGAACTCCTTGTCGTTGCGGAACTGACGTATCAACTCGTTGCTGTCACCTGCTGAGTAGGTTATCTTTTGCACGAACTTGTCATCAGAACGGCCAAATACTTCTTTCGCAATACGTACAATGTTGTTCGCATGGTTCTCGTTGAGCGCAAAGATGAGCGTCTTAGGCAGATAGTCCATATTCGGCTCACGCTGAGGGTCGATGAACATCTCCGTATAGACAGCATCACGATAGGTTTCAAGCACCAGTTTGATTTGAGCAGGATTGATGATACTGCGGTTCAGTTCCTCTCGTGTATAGTGCCTTGTTTCCTCATTGCGAATGGTTTCTACTTTACCCGTGTACCGCGTTTCCCGTTTCAACTTGTCACCTTTCAGAATGGCACCACCGTTTTCTGTCGCTTCTGTTCTGATACGATAAATGCGGGCATCCACATTCACTCCGTCTGTGATAGATCTATCTAACGTGTAGTTCACAACACGGTTATTGTTGAAGAAGGCCATCGTCTCAGGAACAGGCGTTGCCGTGAGACCTATCATCTTGGCTGTATTAAAGTATTCCAAGACTCTGCGCCAGTTGCCATAAATTGAACGGTGGCACTCATCAATGATGATAAGGTCGAAGAAATCCGGAGGTAGTTGAATCTGACCTGTCAACTGCACTTCTCCTGTTGTGGTATCTTCATCGTCGTCATCATCGTCAGTTATTTCCTGTCCTGTGAGCAGAGAGAAAAGACGTTGAATTGTGGAGATGACAACATTACTGTCTGAAGGAACCTTGTTAGACTTTAGGCGATTGACTATATAAATGGTATTGAAGGGGTCGCCATTCTCAGTCAAACGGAACATACCAAACTCTCCTTCTGCCTGTTTTCCCAGGTTGTTGCGGTCCACCAAGAAGAGTATACGTTTCATTGGTGTATAGGCAAGGAAACGATATGACGCCAAACAAGCTGTATATGTTTTTCCGGCACCTGTGGCCAAAACAATCAAAGCACGATTCTGTCCTGCACGGAAACTTTTTTCCAGTTCCGTAATAGCATCATACTGGCAGTCGCGCAATCCTTTTTGCTTCAGAGTTGGCAAACCTGCGTACGGGTCTTCAATGCCCAACATCTTGACGATTTCCTTAGGTGTATGAATGCGATTCATCTCTATGAGATTACCGTCTTCATCACGGAAGTCGCGGAAGAATGTTTCTTCCCCGTTTGACTGATATATGATAGGAAGAGGACGGGAGTAAGCCTTATAGCATTCGGGCACACCACGGGCATATAGTTCTGCTTGCTCACAAACAACATCGGTAGTGACATCAACCTCTTTCCGTTTTGCCTCAAGTACGCCAACCGCCATACCATTGATAAACAGAAAGTAATCCGCTTCCCGATTGCGGTTTAAAAGACCTTCTCGAATTGCAGCAGCAGTAAGAGTGGGCGAATAGTCGTCTCTATTCACCACCTCCCAACCAGCATCGTCGAACATCTGGTCTATCTTGACTCTAGCTTTCTCTTCAGGTGTCATAAGCGTCTCTTTCGAATCTTTCGACTGCAAAGGTATATATTATAGATTCAATTTAGATGAAGTTATGTAAAAACATTAAGATTTTTATTTCTTTTTTCTCCATTCTTGTTCTTCTTCGTATTTTACCTGCGCTTGCTGAATGGCTAATAATACTGTTTTCTTATCTTCTTCAGGTGACAAGTCTTTACACCAATATAGGACATCCAGCATATTGTAGATAAGGCTCCTTATCAAGTAAGGTGCCCTATTCTTTTTGACATCATCATCGGTTTCAGAACGATGAGAGCCCGGATTAGTTATGGCAACACAAGAATGTATTGCTCTTTGAATATAAACGGGTATTATCTCTTCCATATATGGCTTTCCTAACATGATACTACATGCAGCAAGATTGGAATTATCATGTTTGACCGTACAAAATCCCCTTTTATATAATCTTGATACTACATCGCTCATTATTTTTCTTATATCATTCAATAATGAATTGTTCTGCCACTCTTCATTCTCTAATGCTTTTAAAATCCTCATTAAATCATGCTCAGACTCAGGCCAGGTATCAAAAACGATTTGATACTTGTGTCGAATTTGAGTTTCATACATCACATCAGCATTCTTTTTTATATCCTGGATAAGCCTATCCTCGTCTTTATCCTTCTCATAATATTGGCCTTCATGCTCTTCTGCAAAAGCTGTTCCCGATGCTAAGTCAGGTTGTCCTGTGAAAATATAATAAGGGACATAGCGAATATGAGCTAATTCGTGAATTTTCTTTATGCTATAAGTTAATCCATCCAATTTGTCAACTTGGGAAGCTGGAGATTTAAACACTTTTGCATCCAATATAACACCAGACCATTCTTCGAGATGCTTTTCGAATTTCTCCATTCCCTCTTCGGCATTGGTAGAAGTGACAACCTCAAATCCGTTTTCAGGAAGCTCACAAACTTCTTTAAAAGAGATCATGTCTTCCCACTTATCATCTATCCACAATATCCTATACTTACTCATCTCCTCTATATATTGGTAGTTTTACGACAACACTAGTATATTTTTGTCCTCCTCTATCTTTTGTGAAGATATTATAGTTGCCACCATAATGTTCAACAATGCTTTTAACAACATATCCACCGGTTCCCTGTCCGTCAGAATCCTTTCCCTTTACACCTCTCATTCCATAACGGGCCTTATCCATTCCATCCGGAAGAGGTCTCCCGTTATTCGTAAAATCTATAATATAAAATCCGTCTTCAACAGAAAGAGTTATCTGAAGTTTATAATGCAGTGATTTGTCTACAAAACCATGAGTGATGGCATTACTGATGATATTGTTAACAAGACGCAAAAAGTCCGATTTGCCAATAAAAATGGTGGCTTTTCCTTTGGTAACCTCGTTTAGAGCAATATCATCTAGAATAAATGCAATAGAATAGTTGTTGTTCGTCTCACTAAAAGATGCTAAAATGGATTTAATATCTAGCGCTTCAGGCTCAGAGAACACATCCTCATCTGCAAGATGTCTTACAATTTCAGAGAGTGTATCAAGAGCATGCTTTTGACGACCAATATACATTTGAAGCTGAGCTGCTGAATCGTCTGGCAATCTATTAACAAAAGCCTCCATTAACGTCAACGTGTTACGGAGTTGCGTCATTGGCGTCTTCATGTCGTGCTTACGATTGCGAACCTCAATCATATACTCGGACTTCAACTTATTAATTATTTCTTGAAGTCCCAGTTCTTTAGCCTTAGCCAATTTTGAAACCTCAGAAGCCTCACGGAAAATATTCGTCTGCTCATTCAAAGGAGGAAATGATATTCTGGTGTCCAGAATATCTTCTCTCCTAAAACGAAGAATTGAGGAGCCGGCAAACGGCAACTTCTTTTTGGATAATTCCCAACAAAGGTATTCCGGATCTAAGCCATTGAAAGCAAGTTTATAGCCATATACATGAGGATGTAGATATACAGGTTCCTCCGGCGAAGCCACACAGTATGTCGGCTTTAATTTTCCTATTGAAGAAAAAAGCAAAACCGGCTCTTCAACCATTACAGCTCTTTCAGGTATTTCAGATTCTTCAAAACTGCTTGGAGAAATGAAGTAGTGAAAATCTTCAGAAGCCAGGCTAGATATATTCACCACGCGTCCTCTTTCCTCTTTTAGGGGGGGCACCTGCTTATGGGAAATAGGCGTCAATACTTCCCTCAACGTTTTCACGAGATAGCCCTGGGGAACATCCTCTTCTTTTTCCAACAAATAAGTCAGGACGTTCCAGGTATATCTTTTCTTCGCAATATCGCCCGCACCGATTTCGATGCACTTATCGTTTTTGCGAGAATGAATAAGATTCAAGACCTGTTCAACATCAAGTATCTTCTCCTTGTTGTTTGCGTTGTACTTATAACTGTCACTAGCATCAACAAAAAGGACAGGGTCATCCCCATTTCTTTCCTTGTTTAGAACAATTAAAGAAGTTGAAACAGCAGAACGGGAATAAATCCCTGATGGTAATTGTACTACCATATCAATCATATTACCATCAACTATCTGCTGCCTCAACATGGATACAATCGAATTTTGATGAGAACAAACACTTGATGGCATTATATAGTATGCGTGCTTAGTGCGGCTTTCGATGAAGCGCTCTAACACATACTGTTCTGTGGTCTTTGAGTTAATATGATGATAATTAGGCAAAGATCTCAGACTCATTCCAAATGGAGGAGTTGAAACAATACAATCTGCGCCATGAGTGTTCCAGGCTGACACAGAATCACCGCATATAATTCCGCTATAATCGTATCCGTTTAATTCAAGCCTCATTTGCGCCATCTTACAAACGGACGTATCAAGCTCCTCACCATGATAATCATGGATAAAATCCGCAATTCCGTATGAGGCTAATCCGGCAAAGGGATTGTAAATGGACTGATATTTCTTCTCCTCGATTAATTTCAATACCAATTCAGTCACTTCGGATGACTGAATCGACAACCCCCAATAAGTATCAGAAATATAATTCTCAATGAACTTTTCTGTACAAATTGGAAGGATTTCCTTGTAATTATTTCCACAGGCTTCTTTAATCTTCTCAATGTATGTCGACTCCTCCTCTGTAACTTCTTCGTGATCAAATTGTGTGAATGACCTCTTTACCTTACAGAGCAAAGACATGGCAGACAGAAATCTCTCATCTATGTTACTATAATGAGAACGTAACTTTATTATATAATCAATTACAATATAGTAAACGACATCTGCCTGGCTGGAATTTGACATACTCATAAACAATCTCTGACTACAATTTTTCTGATTTCGGCTGCAAAGGTACTGTGTGTATGTTCAATCTAAATGAACCTATTCATATTTTTGTAAATTTTCTTTTATTCGGCCTTAAAATTCTTCTCTCTGGAGCGTTGGACATATCACTTCAACTTAGTAACGGGACCCTTCAATGCTGAGACAAAACACTTTGTCTTTTCGAGGTCGTCAGCAATGATTGCAGGCCATTCTTCCTCAGGATTGTTATAACCACCCGGGAAGTCCGTTCGGATGGATGTTACTCGATAGCCTTCCAACTCCTCCCAATTAAGTCCGGGACCATAAGCTTTATCTATTTGCTCTCTGTCCTTCATAAGTTTATGTAAGATGTCGAGGTTTTCTGCCTCAGAATCCTTGCCCCTGTCTATGCGCAACTCGCAACGGACATTGTCTTTTGTCACCCACAGAGTCCACTGAACACCACCTATACCAGTACCACTCGAAATGAAACTATCCTTGGTGGCTGATGAGTTCCTAAATGCAGACATCGTTTTGTCTGCCTTAAACACTTTGAGTAATTCCGTCCAGAACTTGAAACGCATCTCGTGACGACGAGTCTCCTGGCGCTTAATCTCACCTTTCTCACGAGTCTCTCTGGAAGGAGCAGACTTTATCGTGAACAGCGGACCTAAAGGAGAATCACCTATACGGATAAGTTGCAATTCGAGTAGATAGAAATCGCAACCGTTGTCTGTCTCATTAAGCCAATTTATGGCTTCAACATGTTCCTGCTTGGCTTTTTCAACAATCCATATAGCCACCTTTGCGTTGAAAGCCGTTCGATAGGTGATAATCTTACCAAGATGGTCATGATTGGAGTCACCAAACTGATTCTCGATAACAACACCAGAACCATCCTCTAATTCTGCCTGAATATCCACACGGAAATTCTCAGAGGTTTGTTCTGTAATGGGATTCACCAACTTCAGATGGATAGTTTCTGAAACGTATTCCAAATTGTCTGCAAGCCAAGGAGTGAAATCTCCTGATTCACTTTTGAAATGACTGCGAAGCCGAATGTTTTCTATCTTACTTATTTTACTCATGTTTTTCTGATTTCGATGGCAAAGGTATAGAAAATATGTTCAATCTAAATGAACCTATTCATATTTTTGCAAACTTTCTTTTATTCGACGTAAAATTTCCTCTCGTAAACTCTCTGGAGACTGCACGACAACACGACCACCATAAGACAACAGAAGCTGTATCAACTCATAGTTCGGTATCACACGGATAGAGATGACTGCGCTGCCGTCTTCCCTCTTCTCTACAACCTCCTGAGTACTGTGGATGGGCTTGGAAAGAATATAAGGCAACTGCTCGGCATTGACCCACAATACGACAGTCTGTACTTCACCATCCGTCGGCACAGTAACACCAACCACATTGTCAAAATAATGAGCAAAGTCAATAGTGGTATTGGGGATGAAACGAGTCTTAACAGGAGCGATGGATCTTATGCGGTCGAGAGCAAAGTTAGACAAGCTCTTATAAGTCTCGTTGTAGGCTATCAGAAACCAACGCTGGTTGTACTCTTTAAGATAATAAGGATGTATGACGTCTTCCAAGATATTGTCACTCTTGTAGCTCATATAAGTTATCTTGATGGGCTTCTTAGTGGTAATAGACTTGAAAAGCGGAGTAAACATGGATATTCCCTTCAACATTTTGTTGTCACCAAAACCGACAGTAGGCTCCATCTTTGTGCTAACCGTCGTCTGAATACGGGCAAGCATTTCCTCCACCCATTCAAAACCGGGCATTCCCTCGAAGCGACGGAGCAAAGAGAGAGACTGAGAAAGCTGCACAATCTCATCCTCGGTAAGCGGAGTCTTGAAAATAGAGAAAGTGGAGTCCTCATATCGATATCTTATCTCACGTCCTACACGTATCTTCTCTACAACAACATGCCAGCGGTTTTCAATAGCAGCTATATCGTTACGTATAGTATTCAGAGCGGAGAGCGGCGCTTCTCCACGTTGTTCAAGAGCATCATTGCATTTGTCAAATATCTCCTGGGTAGAGTATCCCCTTCTGGTGTGGAGACACCTGTCAATGATGATTTCTCTAAATGCTCCGTTCTTGACGTTTGCCATATATCTTATTTTCTTTCTTGTTCCGTTAACTATTGACAATTGAGAATTGGGTTATTGTTTATGGATTTCATCTAATTTTTCTCAAGTTCCTCAATAAATCTGTCAAAGTCAGATAGGAATGTCTTATCTTGTAGCCTCCAGAACTTTTCGTATTCTCCCAACGCTTTGGCTTCGGCTTCCTCATGACTAATAGAACCGGCATCAGGCAGAACTTCTCGATCTGATATCTGTAAATATCGCTCCAACAGAGTTTTCCAGTCTGTCATTTTCATAATGATATGACGTCGCGCTCTGTCCTCTGCCATATCCAGAAAGGCTGTTGTCAGCAGATTAAGGCTTTCTATTTCCTTTTCCGACAAGTAATTCTTGGCAATAGTCACATCGCTTTTCACCACCCGTCCATCAGGGGCATTCTTCCATGTAGTAAGCCCCATGTGTGGTTTCTCGGCATTAGCACGATTGTAAACAATCTCTGCTGCCGTTTGGTGGCTTACAGCATAGTGCATCATGTTTTGCACCGTCTTGTAGAACGTTTTTGTCACCTCGCTCTTGGGGTCGTAGTCGCTGCTGCACTCGGCATAGATATCCGTTATCTTCTGATAGTAGCGACGCTCAGAGGTACGAATCTCGCGGATGCGATCCAGCAAGTCCTCAAAGTAGTCGGCACCAAACGGATTCTTTCCTTTTAACCGCTCATCGTCCAGTACGTATCCCTTTTGGATGTATTCCTTCAACACCTCGCGAGCCCAGATGCGGAACTGAGTTGCCTCATAGCTGTTTACGCGATAACCAACAGAGATGATAGCATCCAAATTATACAGCAGAACGCCCTGTTCATCGCAATTGTCCGACGGAATTCGAATTTTTCGAATAGCTGTGGACATTTGCAATTCTCCGCTTTCAGCTAACTGTGTCAAATGATAATTAATAGTTGAAAGAGCAACATTAAACAACTCTGACATTCGTTTCTGCGAAAGCCAGAACGTTTCATTGCTATAGAGAACGCTCACGTTCACCTTACCAGTACTTGAGCGGTAAATAAGCACATTTCCTTCAACGCTTGTCGCCAACTCCGAAGAACCTATCTTACTCATGAAATAGTCCTTGGCAACATTAGCAATAGGTTTCTTTGGGTCTGCGTTCAAGGAAACTGCAATACAAGCTGTACGAGACAATAAGACGGACTTCACCTCGCGGTAGCCTCCATTGTTCAACTGAGCCATTTCCTCAACCTCAACCATATGTTCCTTCAGGTCAAGGCCCTTCTCCTGTTGCAGGAACGTAGCAACCTTATCCATAAGTCGCTCGAAGTTCCAGTATTTCATATAGCCCATCAGTCGCGCCAGTTTACGCGAGTTCCACCACTCATGACCTTCAGCATCCACCTCCTTGATAACATCAAAGGGCGACAGCATTTCTTCAGGATTAAACAATTCGTTTTTTATATTCTTGTCTTCTGACATCTTTGGTTCTAATATATGCTGTTTTGAGTGTTCTTATGGTACTAATATTACACTATTTCAAGCCAAATTTACGAATTTATTTTGAAAATATAGGATATTCGTCTAAAGTCTAAGGTCTAAAGACTAAAGTTTTTTCGACTTGTCTGTTGTAATGGCACACGGAAAGTACTGAAAGCAGCAGAAAAGTTGTGTTCAACGGTCCTTTGCTTGTCCCTTGCTTGCACCTACGAACGACGGCGGAACGACCTTCCTACAGATGGCTGAAGGAGCGGGCGAGTGAGAAATGGCGCCCAAAAAATATTCAGAATAATCGGAGTAATCTGAATAATCGGAGTATTCGGAGGGCGCCTCTTTAAGGTTTAGAAGTAAGATGAACCCTCCTGCCCCTGTGGATGTAGATGCCCTTCCTGGTGGGTTTGCCGGTGAGACGGCGACCGTTGAGGTCGTACCATTCTCCATTGAGAATTGATAATTGATAATTGAGAATTGAGAATTCACCTTGAACCGTCCTTACGTCTGTGGGGGCGCCGCAAATCCAGTTGAACACATCGCCATAGAGCTTGGCCGCAAGAAGATCCACCAGAAATACTGTGCCGGCATCGAAGTGGTCGCCTTCGCTGAAGGTGTCATCCAGACTGTACATGTCACGGCAGAGAGGATGGGCGCCCTGGAAGACAAGATAGTTGCCGTAGGGCACTATGATGTCGCACTTGGAGTGGAAAAACTGTATGCGGTGGTGCGGCTCCCAACCCGTGCTGACAGCATTGTCGGCCAAAGCCACGTGCAACGCCTGGGCAGCGTTGGCAGGATGCTCGGGCACATGGTGGAAATTGGAGGGGTCGGAAAAGTAGTCGTAAACATCCTTGGTGAACATCTTCTCCAACTTGCCCCACACCTTGCCCGACGAGGGGCTCTCAAAGAGTTCGGCCATCTGCTCGGGCGTGTAGTGGCGGCCGAGAGTGTCGAGGCCCTCCTGCAGCTGATTGTACCATTTCTTAGATATATCGTCCGCAGAATAGGCCTTGCTGTCTATCCAGCCGAGCACGCCCGTGTCGAGTATCTGCCGGGAGAGGAAATCCTCGTAATTGTAAGGCGCCATGGCGGGATGAGAGTCGTACATGCCCTTAATGATGAGAGGCATCACCACCGGATATGTGACCACACCCTTGCGATGGGGCGTCTGCACGCCGTAGCTCGTGCCGTCGTCCTCGAGATAGAAGATAACGGTGTTGACAAGGTCGTAGGGACCGTCGCCGCAAATGGAGCCCTGAAAACGCAGTTCGTCGGCATAGCCTCCCTCCTCTATCAGGCGCTGTGTGGCCAGACTGACGGCACCTCCCTGCGAATATCCCATGCAGAAGGAGCGCCAGTCGCTCTTCATAGGCAGAAGTGCAGGGACGGTGCCCTCGGAGACGGTCTTCTCGTAGAGCTTCAGTCCGTAGCGGACAGCGTCCAGCACCTGCTGCGCCGTGGTGCGCTGCGAGAGATAGGGATGCGGAAGGTCGCGGGTGACGCCGTAGCCCTCGTAGTCGGGGGCAATGATGATGCAGCGGCCCGCATAGTCGGCAGAACCGCCCGACGAGGCGCTTCCGTAAGTACGGCCCGGCATCGCCTCCAGCAGGCCCTGTTCCTGGGAAAAACGTTCCGTGGTGCTTGGCCGTGCGTAGTTGGCGGTGATGGTGATGTGGCAGTAGATATGGAGGCTCTCGATGCTGTCGGTATCCTGCCTGTCGGAGGGCGTCCATGCAAAGAGTGCCGAGGAGAGCACTATCGGTTCACCCTGGACGTTTACCGAAGGATAGTTGAAAGAATATACAGTGCAATTGTCTGCACTCGCTATCTGCGTCAGCGTCTCGGAGGGCAACGCTCCCCCGCCCTGCTGCGCACGAATCCCCTGCTGCATCACCAGCAGAAAAAGGAGTAGTCCTAACCTAATAATAGATTCTCTCATGCACATCGTGGTCGTCCATATAGCAGGGATGCACGGGACCGTAGCCGTGACCGAACTCATACTCCGCACCGAGGCGGATGGCACGGTCGATAAACTCCTCACCCTTGTCCACAGCATCCTTCAGAGCCAGGCCCTTGGAGATATACGTGGCAATGGCAGAGGAAAAACTGTCACCTGTGCCGTTGACATTGTGCGTATCGATGCGCTCCTTGCGATAGCAGGTCACGAGGTCCGTCTCGCGGTCGTAGAGCACATCCATGAGTCCGTCGCCGTCAGCAAGGCTCTTGACGATGACAGAACAGCCGTATTCGCCCAAAGCCCTCACCTCGCGCTCCCCTATACGGGAGACACCGAGCAGGACCTGAGCCTCGTAGCGGTTGGGCGTGATGAGAGCGGCCTGCGGAAAGAGCAGCTCCTTGTAGGCCTCGATATTCTCATCAGGGCAGAGCTGCACACCGTTGGAGTCGACCAGAACGGGGTCGATGACCTTGGGAATATCAGGATAGTCGCGCAGCTTGGCAGCCACTCCGCGAATAATGTCGATGGAGGGGAGCACACCCGTCTTGATGCACTCCGCCCCTATGTCCGAGAGAAACGATTCCGTCTGGCTCACCACAAGGTCGGCAGGCAAGGGAGTGATGCTCTTCACTCGCGTGGTGTCCTCGTCGACAATACCCGTGAGAGCACATGCAGCATAGCCTCCGCACGCAGTAATAGCCTTAATATCAGCCTGCATGCCGGCACTGCCTAAAGGTTCACTTCCGGCAATGAGAAAGACCTTGTGGAGCCTCTTTTTCATTTCACAGTGACTTTTGCTGCGAGGGATTTGCACTTGTCGCGCAGAGCGTCCTGAGAGGCATCGAGAGTGTCCCAGCAGACAACCACACCCATGCGTCGACCCACGTGGGCCTCGGGTTTGCCGAAGATGCGCAGATAGGTGTTGGAAGCGGCGCAGACATCCTCCATACCCGTGTAGTCGGGACACTTGCTCTCCACACCCGAGAGGATGACGGCGGAGGCTCCCTGACGCTCCTGAGTGATTTCAGGAATGGGCAGACCGAGCACGGCACGGCAATGGAGCTCGAACTCGGAGAGATTCTGCGTGCCGGCCAGCGTCACCATACCTGTGTCGTGGGGACGGGGGCTCAGTTCGCTGAAGAGCACACCCAGCTTCTCGCTGATGAAGAACTCGACGCCCCAGATGCCGGCACCAGTGAGGGCGCGCGTCACCTTGTCGGCCATCTCCTGTGCAGCCTTCAGATGCTCTGGTTTCATGGCGCGGGGCTGGAAGCTCTCGCGATAGTCGCCGCCCTTCTGCACATGGCCTACGGGAGCACAGAAGAGGGTCTTGCCGCTCTTCTGCGTCACGGTGAGCAGCGTTATCTCGTAGTCGAATGGAATGAATTCCTCCACGATGACCTCCATGATGTCGCCGCGCGCACCGGCACAGGCAGCATCCCAGGCAGTCTGCAGTTCGTCGGGACTGTCCACCTTGCTCTGGCCGTGACCGGAGGAAGACATCAGGGGCTTGATGATACAGGGGAAGCCGATTTCGCGGGTGGCAGCCTGCAGCTCCTCGAAACTGGTGGCATAGCGGTAGCCTGCGGTCTTCAGGCCGAGCTCCCTGGCTGCCAGTTCGCGGATGGACTTGCGGTTCATCGTGTAGTTGACGGCACGTGCGGAGGGCACCACCTGTATGCCCTGCTTCTCGCAGTCGTAGAGACGCTCCGTGCGGATGGCCTCCACCTCGGGCACGATGATGTCGGGCTTCACTTCGTTTACCACCTTCATCAGGGCATCGCCGTCGAGCATGCTGAACACGCGGCACTCGTCGGCCACCTGCATCGCAGGAGCGCCGGCATAGCGGTCGCAGGCCACAACGTACTGACCCTTGCGCTTGCAAGCGATGGTGAATTCCTTACCCAGTTCGCCGGAACCTAAAAGCAAAATCTTTTTCATAGTACTGTATTTATTTCTTCTTGATAATGTCGTTCTCCTGAGCCTCGAAGAAATGCGTCCCCTGCAGGGCGTCGGGCATATACTGCTGCTGCACCCAATGGCCGGGGAAGTCGTGAGGATATTTGTAGCCGTCGCTGTAGCCGAGGTCCTTCATCATGGATGTGGGAGCGTTGCGCAGATGCAGCGGCACAGGAAGATTGCCCGTCTCCTTCACACGCTCTATCGCCGTGTTGACAGCCATATAGGCGGAATTGGACTTGGGCGACGTGGCAAGATACACGGTAGCCTCCGCAAGGGGTATGCGGCCTTCCGGCCAACCTATCTTCTGGCAGGCGTCGAAGGCGGCATTTGCCAGCAACAGCGCGTTGGGATTGGCAAGACCTATGTCCTCGGAAGCAGATATCACAAGGCGTCGCGCAATGAAGCTGGGGTCTTCCCCGCCCTCTATCATGCGTGCCAGCCAATAGAGCGCAGCATCGGGATCGCTGCCGCGTATGCTCTTGATGAAGGCCGAGATGATGTCGTAGTGCATCTCGCCGTCCTTGTCGAAAGCCAGGGGATTCTGCTGCAGCAGCCGGGAAACGACGGCATCCGTCACCTCCGTGCTGCCGCTGTTGTAGACGAGGTCCAGGATGTTGAGCAGCTTGCGGGCATCGCCGCCGCTGTAGCGCAGCAGAGCAGCCGTCTCCTTTATCTCTATGTTCTTCTCGCGCAGATAGATGTCCTCCCTGATGACACGACGGGCAAGAGAGAGCAGGTCGTCGTCGGAAAGAGGCTTCAGCACGTAGAGCTGGCAGCGCGAGAGAAGAGGACGTATCACCTCGAAGGAGGGATTCTCCGTGGTGGCTCCTATCAGAGTGACGACACCCTGCTCCACAGCGCCCAGAAGGGAATCCTGCTGCGACTTGGAGAAACGGTGTATCTCGTCGATGAAGAGTATGGGAGTGTGGGTGTCGAAGAACGTGCTGCTGCGGGCCTTCTCTATCACGTCGCGCACGTCCTTCACTCCGGAGGTGACGGCGGACAGCGTATAGAAGGGCACATTGAGCTGGGAGGCGATGATGGTGGCGAGCGTCGTCTTGCCCACTCCGGGAGGCCCCCAGAGGATGAAAGACGAGATGCGGCCGCTCTCAATCATGGTGCGCAACACAGCCCCCGGACCGACCAAATGGCTCTGTCCGATATACGCATCCAGTGTGCGTGGGCGCATTCTTTCTGCAAGCGGTTGCATTCTGCGGACAAAAGTACAAAAAAAATATGAAATGAGAGAATTGCATTCAGTTTTTTTTCGTAATTTTGCAGCCGAAATACAAGACAACAAAACAACAGATATGGAGGACGTCAAAGAAAGTCTCAATTTTATAGAAAAAAGAATCAAGGAAGATCTGGCCAACGGCCGCAACGGAGGACGACTGCAAACGCGCTTCCCGCCCGAGCCGAACGGATATCTGCATATAGGCCACGCAAAGGCCATCGCAATGGACTTCGGAGCCGCACGTAAATTCGGAGGCACGTGCTATCTGCGCATGGACGACACCAATCCCCAGAAGGAGGATATGGAATACGTGAGAGCCATCGAGAAGGATATCAAGTGGCTGGGCTTCGAATGGGGCAAGGAGGTGTACGCCTCCGACTACTTCCAGGACTTGTGGGACTTCGCCGAATGGTGCATCCTCAACGACAGGGCATACGTGGACGAGCAGACCTCGGAGGAGATAGCCGCACAGAAAGGCACACCGACGGAACCCGGACAGAACTCACCCTATCGCAACAGACCTGCGGAGGAGAGTCTGCGCCTGTTCAGGGAAATGAATTCCGGCAACGTGGAGCCGGGCAAGATGATACTGCGCGCAAAGATCGATATGGCATCGCCCAATATGCATTTCCGCGACCCCATCATGTATCGCGTGCTGAATATGCCGCACTGGCGCACAGGAAACAAATGGAACGCCTACCCCATGTATGACTTCACACACGGGCAGAGCGACTATCTGGAGGGGGTCACCCACTCCATCTGCACACTGGAATTCGTGCCTCACCACGAGCTCTACGACCTCTTCGTCACATGGATAAAGGAATGGAGAGGCGACGAGGGAGACATCGAGGACAACAGGCCCCGCCAGTTTGAGTTCAACAAGCTGAACCTCAACTACACCCTGATGTCGAAGCGCAATCTGCTGATACTCACCAACGAGGGCGTGGTGAGCGGATGGGACGACCCCCGCATGCCGACCATCTGCGGAATACGTCGCAGAGGATATTCTCCGGAGGGCATTCTCAACTTCATCGACAAGATAGGCTACACCACATACGATGCCCTGAACGACATCAAACTGCTGGAGGCTGCCGTGCGCGAAGACCTCAATACGAGAGCAACGCGCGTGAGTGCCGTAGTAGACCCCGTGCGTCTTGTCATCACCAACTATCCGGAAGGCAAGGTGGAGGAGCTCACCGCTGTGAACAATCCGGAACTGCGCGACGCAGAAGGAAATACTGTGACGGAGGGCAACACCCACACGATACATTTCTCACGCGAACTCTACATCGAGCGCGAAGACTTCATGGAGGACGGCGGCAAGAAATTCATGCGACTGGGTCCCGGCAAGGAGGTCCGGCTGAAGAACGCCTATATCATCAAGTGCGACGAAGACCCCGGGAAGTGCATCAGGAAAGATGCCGACGGACGCATCGTGGAGATATACGCAGAATACGACCCCGAATCGAAGAGCGGAATGCCGGGTGCCGACCGCAAGATAAAGGGCAAGACGCTGCACTGGCTCTCCGCTCCGCACGCTGTGCCCTGCGAAGTGAGGGAATACGACCAGCTGTGGACCTGCGAGAATCCGAGGGATGCTATCAAGCAGTATGAGGACGAACACGGAGTGAGAGGCATAGAAGCTATGCGCCCCTTCCTCAATCCGGACTCCCTGCGCATTAACAGGAATGCGTTCGTGGAGGAATATGCTGCGTCGCTGCCCGAACTCACATATCTGCAGTTCCAGCGCATCGGATACTACAACGTAGACCCCGACTCCACTCCGGAGCATCCCGTATTCAACAAGACCGTAGGACTGAGGGACAGCAAGTAAACACAGAAAGGAAAGACTGAATTGAAACAGGACGAATATTTTGAAACACAGGACTTTCGTGACCTGCTGAAGCAATACGAAAGGGAACGTCAGGCTGGTCGTCGCATCTATATGGATGCCGACGATCTGGCCGACATTGCCGAATACTATATCAACAACAAACGGGAAAAGGAGGCACGCAGAGTGCTCGCAGACGCTATGCTGCTGCATCCCGGAAATCCTGAGATAATGTTTCTCAGAGCTGAGATGATGTTCGACGGCGGCAAGGTGGAGGAAGCACTCGATGCCACTCGCCAGATATTGCTCAACCACCCCGACCACACGACGACGAAGGAACTGTATCTGGAAATTCTCCTCGACCTGCAATACTGCAACGAGGCTGTTCATGTGGCCAACGAACTGCTCAACCGGGATGCGTACAACGCAGAGGTGTGGCACATGCTGGCTGACGCACAGTCGGCGCTGGGGCATTTCGACGACGCACTGGAAAGCATAGAATACGGCATATCGGTGAATCCCGACGACCACGACCTGTGGCACGCAAAGGGTGTGGCGCTCATACAGCTGGAACGCTTCGAGGAAGCCAGCGTCATACTCTCGGAATATCTTGAGAAGCATCCCGACGACGACCACGCGCTGTACAACCGCGCTATCGCCCTCACATGTCTGGAGCGCTATGAGGAGGCATCCGAAATGCTCGATCTCGCCACGCTGGCATCCAAAGGACGCTCCACAGAGCAGACGCAGATATATCTTCAGCAAGCATATATCGAAGCAAAACTCGGACACAGGAACGAGGCTCTGCTGGCACTCGACCTGGCAAAGGAGGCAAAACAATTATGCCCCCCGACTGGCGGGAGGCATAACGAAGCGATGGAAGATGCCGACTACGAGAACATCAAGGCTCAAATCCTTGATCTGCTACATTAGGCTGTCGAATTCAAAAGGTTTGGATGTGCGATAGGCCATACCTGTCATCACAGCCAGCACTTCCCCGTTACCGTTCTTGATTTTTATCTCAACGTTGGGCAGTTTGTGATGCTCAGCCACTTCTGTGCATTCAGCCGTAACGGTCTCTCCCAGGCGGGCGCTCTTGACAAAAGAGATTCCATTGTTGATTCCTACGGAAAGTATACCGCAGGAATTTGCAACTGCAGCAAATGCCAAATCACCAAGCGTGAACAGCACACCTCCCTGACACACACCGGCGCCGTTGAGATGGCGCTCTTCCACCGTGAGTTCCGTGCGGGCATAACCCTTGCGTATCTCAACAATACGGCAACCTATCTCCGAAGCAAAGACATCGCCTTTTGAGAGGCGTTCAAGCAAACTCATGCAGACCCTTTTCCTTTATTATTTTCTTTGTAAGCTCCGTATCGGAGGTGCGGAACACGAGTATGCCCTTGCCGGAAACGAGGAAGGAATAGATGTAGGAGATGCTGATACCACCCTCCGTGAGGACAGATATCACATTGGCTGCCTCACCGGGTTTGTCTTCCAGCACGATGGCAAACACCTCCGACATCGTGACAACCATACCCTCATTCTTGAGCACGGAATATGCTTTGTCCGGATTGTCGCACACAACACGATAGATACCGAAGTCCTGAGTGTCTGCTACCATAGATGCAATGATCTGAATCTCGGCATTCTTCATGACATTCAGGATATTGAGCAGAGTACCACTCTTGTTCTCAATAAAGATAGATAACTGTTTCATTTACTGATATACTTTACGTTTGTCAACAACACGGACGGCCTTGCCTTCACTCACAGGGAGACTGCCCTTTGAGACGAGACGCACGATGGGTTTCAAAAGGATTTCGTCGCCTAACTGATGACGTATTTCCTTCTCCAATGACTGCAACTTTGCGAAGTCGTCGGTACCCTCGTTTACCTCTACCTCTACGGTCATCTGGTCGTTGTTGTCCTCTGTGCTCAGAGTGATGAGATAGTTGGAACCCAACTCGGGGAACTTCATCAGTATCTTCTCAATCTGAATCGGGAAGATGTTGACGCCACGAAGCACAATCATGTCGTCGCTCCTGCCCTTCATTCTGTCAAGACGCACGTGATTGCGTCCACAAGGACATGTGCGTCCGAGCACACGTGTGAGGTCGCGCGTGCGATATCTGATAAGGGGCATAGCCTCACGACGGATGCTTGTCAGCACGAGTTCGCCAATCTCTCCGTCGGGTACGGGCTCCAAGGTGTCGGGATCTACAATCTCAACGATATAGTAGTCTTCCCAGAAATGAAGACCGTTCTGCTCCTTACACTCAAAACCGACACCGGGACCGCACATCTCGGACATACCGAAAGAGTTGTAGGCCTTCACGCCGAACATATTCTCGATACGCTTGCGCTGCTCCTCAGAGTGAGGCTCGGCACCGATGGCAAACACCTTCAGTTTTGTGTCCTTGCGGGGATCGACACCCTGCTCCTGCATCACCTCGTAGAGACGGGTGAGATACGACGGGATAGCATGAATGGCTGTCGTGCCGAAGTCCTTAATGAACTTAATCTGACGCAATGAGTTACCTGCAGCTGCGGGAACGGTGAGCATACCCAGACGCTCTGCACCATACTGGAAACCGAGACCGCCTGTGAACATACCGTAGCCGGATGAGTTCTGGAATACGTCGTCAGGACGCAGACCTACCATCCAGAGATTACGGGCCACCTGATTAGCCCACTCGTCGAGGTCGCGCTGCGTGTGGAGAATCACGGTAGGATTACCCGTCGTGCCGCTGCTGGAGTGCAGACGCACGCATTCGCTCAGGGGCACAGCAGCAAGTCCGAAGGGATATGTGTCTCTGAGGTCCTGCTTAGTGGTGAAAGGAAGCTTGCGCACATCCTCTGGAGAATTGATGTCCTCAACGCTGAGGTTCATCTCCTTGAACTTCTTTGCATAGAAAGGAACATTCTTACAATGTTCGAAAGTTTCACGCAGACGCTCCGTCTGCAGCTTGCTTATCTCCTCCCGCGAGAGGGTCTCGTATTCGGGATGGAGATATGGTGATTTAACATCCATGGTCTATGTGAAATTGTTTGATGCGTTGTGTGAAAAGTGTCTCTTGCTCCTTGCGGAAGAATGATGTGCAGATGCGGACACCCTGCTGTGTGGACCCCATCGTGTCCAACGGGAATACAGCGATACCGTATGTCATCAGTTCGCGGGTGAGCTCCAGATCTGTCATACCGGGATACTGCACGGTGAAATAGAATCCGTCTGCAAGAGGAGCACCCATATCGTTGTCGTACACCAGATAGAAACCGTTGGCAAGCAGCACGTCTTTCATGAACTTTGCCCTGCGACCGTATTCCTTCACATCATCGAGGAAGTTGTATGCTCCGCTGACAGCTGCTTCCATAAGTGCTGCCATAGCGTGCTGTACGGAATGCGTGGTGCCGCTGGAGAGCGTATACATCAGACGTCCTACGAAGAAATCTCCGAAAGCCCCCACTCCGAAATTCTTCTGCAAGGGAGCGAACACACGATGGAAGAGTTCGTTGGAGATACACGTCACACCGATACGCTGACCTGCATAGGAGAAAGCCTTCGAAGCTGAAACCCACAGCACGTAGTTGTCTGTGTAGCGGGCCACCGTTGCCTGATAAGGCGCCTCATAGGGATGAGAGAGGTCGCGACGGAAATCCATTGCGAAATATGCCAAATCCTCCAGCACAATGACATCGTGCTTCGTGGCGAGCTGGCCGATACCCTTGAGTTCTTCCTCTGTGAAACACACCCAGGATGGGTTGTTGGGATTGGAGTACACAATGGCACAGATATTGCCCTTGGAGATAATCTCCTCGAGTTTCTTTATCAGTTCTGCACCGCGATAGTTGTAGATGTCGAGAGCTTCGTGCTTAAGGCCTATCACATCACACTGGGTCGTCTGCACAGGGAAACCCGGCTGTATGAGCAGCACGGTATCCTGCTTTGAACCGGCGAAAGCATGACGGATTGCCATAAACGTGGCGAAGGTGCCTTGCATGCTGCCCGTTGTGGGCACACATCCCTCCGCATCGATATCCACACCGATGAAAGCCTTCACAAAATCAGAAGCCGCCTTCTTGATGCGAGGTATACCCCCGTTGGGAGGATATATCGTAGCGCATCCGGAGCGAAGAGCTTCCGCCTCTGCTTTCATTGCGATTTCAGAAGGTTTCAAACCAGGCACACCCATCTCCAGATGGATTACCTCCTCGCCCGTCTTTTCTTCAATCTGCTTGGAGAGCGCCTGTATATCACGAATGGTGGCCTGAGAAAAATCCCCAAGCCCCATTCCGTCTATAATCCTGTTTACTTGTTCTTTATCAAACACGATAAACTGTGAATATTTAGTTATGAGATTAAATTGTTAGTGCCAATTCGAGAAGTCGCGCTTATCGTTCACATGTTTAGCCTTGCCAGTGGAGCGTTCGATTGTGCCAGGCGGCTGAATGTGAATGTTGGGTTTGATACCGGTGAGAGATACCAGACGGTCGTAGAGCGGCTTGATGAACGGCATCTGCTTGCCGGGATTGGGCGAGAAGAACTCTTCGCGCAACTCGACGTCGAGATCGAATGTATCCTCGTTGCCCTTGCGGTCCACCGTGATGAAATACTGCGGAGTGAATGCAGGGAATTCTGTGAGCACCGTCTCTATCTGGCTGGGGAATACGTTTACACCGCGAATGATGAGCATATCGTCGCTGCGACCCAGCACCTTACCCATTCTCACGGCTGTACGGCCGCACTTACAGGGTTCGTAGATAAGGCTGGTGAGGTCGCGGGTGCGATAGCGAAGGATGGGCATAGCCTCCTTGCAGAGCGAAGTGATTACCAACTCGCCCACTTCACCAGGAGCAACGGGCTTCAGGGTCTCGGGATTGAGTATCTCGGGCAGGAACATATCCTCCCACACGTGTGTACCGTCCTGATATTCGCACTCACCGCCCACACCGGGACCGCACATCTCCGTGAGACCGTAGATGTCGATGGCCTTGATGTGGAACTTGGCTTCCAGTTCGCGACGGATGCCCCATGTCCAAGGCTCTGCGCCGAAGAAACCGACACGCAACTTCAGCTTGGAGACATCCACCTTGTTCTTTTCCATCACCTCGGCAAGGTGCAGGGCATACGAAGGAGTGCAGCAGATGGCAGCTGTGCCCATGTCCTGCATCAGCATAATCTGCTTCTGCGAATTACCGGCAGAGGTGGGCAACTGCACAGCACCCAGCTTGGCTGCTCCGTCGTGGGCACCGAGTCCGCCTGTGAAGAGGCCGTAGCCGTAGGCCACCTGCACCACATCGCCGGGACCTATATCACCCACAGCCAAAACGCGGGCAACACACTCGCTCCACATATCGAGGTCGGCTTGTGTGTAAGTGCCGACAACAGGTTTTCCCGTGGTACCGCTGGAAGCGTGTATACGGCGAATCTCGCTCATGGGAACAGCCTGCAAGCCGTAGGGATATTCATCACGCAGGTCGTGCTTTGTTGTGAAAGGCAACTTGGTGACATCGTCAACAGACTTGATGTCTTCCGGCTTCACACCCAGTTCGTCCATCTTCCTCTTGTAGAAGGGGACATTCTCGTAGCATCGCTTCACGGTGGCAGCCAGCCTCTCGCTCTGCAGCTTTCTCATGTCCTCGCGGGACATGCACTCCATTTTAGGATTGAAAATCATATCTGTAAGTATAGTTTAATTTACATTCCGCATGCCTTCACTCCTGCGTCGAAGGCCTTCAGGTTGGCTTCCACCACCTGCTCTCCCTTGCGGGCGAACACCGTAGCGATGGCCTCGCGAAGACTCTCCACAGAGAGAATACCGATGGCAGGAGCAGCCATACCCAGCAACACCATGTTGGCACCGCGGGGATTGCCGCAGTCCTTTGCCACAGTCTCGATGTCGAGCTTCACACTGGGAAGAGTGTCCAGCTCCTTCTGCATGGCATCCTCGTCGGGATAGTTGGGGATATTGACGAAAGGCTTCGAACTTGTCACTATCCTGCCCTCTTTGCTCAGGTATGCAAGATAGCGCATCGACTCCATGGGTTCCATAGAGATGATGAGATCGGCACCGGCCTCTGCAATGAGGTCGCTCCAGATGGGCTCGGTGGACAGACGCAGATTCGACTGCACGTCTCCGCCGCGCTGACTCATGCCGTGCACCTCAGCCTGCTTGAGATAGAGACCGGCCTTTGTGGCAGCCTCGCCTATGATGGTTGCGATGGAGAGAATGCCTTGTCCTCCCACACCGCACAGTATGATATCCTTTTTCATTGCTTCTTGGCTCTTGCGTGACGGGCGAAAGTCTGGATACACTCTCTGCGAGGTATGATGACGGAAACACCCTTGTATTCGATTTCTTCCTTTATCACCTTTGTGATTTCAGGCATGTTCTTGGGCAGGGGCACTACGACGCGCACGTGCTCGGGCTCTACGCCAAGTCCCAGACAGATTGCCTCGAACTTATTGGTTCCGGCAGAATCCTGTCCGCCTGTCATACCCGTTGTCAGGTTGTCGGAAATAATCACCGTGATATTCGACTTGTCGTTCACGGCATCCAGCAAACCTGTCATACCGCTGTGTGTGAATGTGGAGTCGCCAATCACAGCAACGGCAGGGAACAGACCTGCATCGGCAGCACCTTTGGCCATAGTGATGCTGGCGCCCATATCCACACAGGAAGAAAGACTCTTGAAGGGAGGCAGAGCACCCAGAGTGTAGCAACCGATGTCGCCAAACACCCTATGGTCGGGATAAGATGCCAGCACTTCGTTGAGCGCTGTGTAGACATCCCTGTGACCGCAGCCCTGACAGAGCTGAGGGGGACGCGCAGCCATATTCTGCGCAGCGGCAAACACAGCACCGGTCTCCTTACCCAGAGCCTTTGCCACGCTGTCGGGAGTGAGTTCGCCCGTTCTGGGAAGATCGCCGGTCAGACGTCCCTTGACGGGATAACCGGCACCCAGCAGGCCCTTCACCATCTCCTCCACAACGGGCTGTCCGTCCTCAATCACCATCAGACAATCGCACTTAGCAGCCAGAGCCTTGATTTTATCCTCGGGCAGAGGATACTGTGATATCTTCACCAGATTGGCCTCATTGCCGACAGCCTCCTTCACATAGTTGTATGCGATACCGCAGGCAAGGATACCCATCTTCGAGGATGAAGACTCCACCTTGTTGTATACACTCTCCTCAGAGGCAGCCTTCATGGCATCCTGCTTCTCCAGCAGAGCGACATACTTTCTGCGGGCTATGCCGGGCAGAAGCACCCAGGCATCCGTAGAAGGAGACAGCGGCTTCTCGGCAACGGGCTCTGTGATTTCCACAGCGGCACGGGAGTGGGCCAGACGGGTCACAACACGCAATACAACGGGTTCGCCGATGCGCTCTGAGAATTCGAAGGCAGATGCCATCATGTCGTAAGCCTCCTGCTGATTGGAGGGCTCGAAACAAGGCACAAGAGCAAACTTGGCATAGAAGCGCGAGTCCTGCTCGTTCTGCGACGAGTGCATCGAGGGGTCGTCGGCGGCGAGCACCACCAGACCGCCCTTCACACCTGTGATGGCACTGTTTACAAAAGCGTCGGCACAGACATTCATACCCACGTGCTTCATACACACGAGAGCTCTCTTGCCGGCATACGACATACCTAAAGCGGCCTCCATCGCGGTCTTCTCGTTGGTACACCAGCGGGAATGCACTCCGCGCTCCTTGGCCAGAGGATTGTTTTGGATAAATTCTGTAATTTCGGTGCTGGGCGTTCCAGGGTAAGCGTAAACGCCACTTAAGCCGGCATTAATCGCTCCCAAGGCTATCGCTTCATCACCTAAAAGAAGTTTTTTCATATTTAAACGATTTTTTTTGCGTAAAATCGCGACAAAGATAGTAAAAATTTTCGTAACTTTGCGCCCCAGAGTACTTGAAAACCTCTTTAAAAACAAGATTTATGTTAAAAAACCGCTCAGTGAGCGTATCCTTCATGCTGATGGGGATACTTTTTTGCTCCTGTTTAATCATCAGCAACCTTCTAAGCGTTAAGCTGCTCCGAATAACAGACTCTCTTTCCATCTCGGCAGCCATCATCATTTTCCCTGTGACATACATCCTCAACGACTGTATCGCGGAGGTGTGGGGCTATCGCAAGGCGCGCCTTATTATATGGATGGGATTTCTCATGAATTTCTTCTGCGCAGCTGTGGGAATGATAGCCGTCGCTCTTCCTGCCGCCGACTTCTGGAAAGCAAATGAGGCTCACTTCGACTTCATGTTCACGCTGGCTCCGCGAGTTGCAACCGCATCGTTGGCCGCATTCCTCGTGGGCAGTTTCCTCAACGCTTATGTTATGTCGCGCATGAAACTCTCTAGCGAAGGACGTCATTTCTCCGTGAGAGCCGTCGTCAGCACACTTTGGGGCGAAAGCGCAGACAGCTGCATCTTCTTCCCGTTCGCCTTCTGGGGACTCATGCCGCCCGACGAACTGCTGAAACTCATGGTGATGCAGGTGCTTCTCAAGACGGCCTACGAAATCGTCATGCTGCCCGTCACTTATCGTATTGTGATTGCCGTGAAGCGATTCGAAGGCACAGATGTGTTCGACAAGGATCTCAAGAGCTACAACCCCTTCCATCTGTCCGACCTCTAACTGTAAGATGTTTTTACACGGATTCTTGGCCAAGCAAACCTTCTGACAGAAAATTTCCGCTCACATTTTCAACAAGTTACAATTTTGATAAGCTCTTTCAGCCTGTTCTCAGACTCCCTGCAGAGTCGCTGCAGAGTGCTTGCAGAGGCTTAGAAACGCTATTTTTTGTAAAATATTATGAGTGGCGAAGAGAGGATGCTGCAAGGAGGAAGAAAGGCGCTAAAGTTCACACAATCACAAAAAAATGGCATAAAATCTCTCCAAAGGAGCGTTATTTCACATTTTTTAGTTAACTTTGCGCTGGATTTTGAGAAAAAATGGCACAAACGGGCAAGTTAACACTACGCGACACCGCATTCGTTGACTTAATGCAGAAACGCATTTTCAACGTGCTCATAGTGGCAAATCCCTATGACGCATTCATGCTTGAAGACGACGGACGCGTGGATGAAAAGATATTCTCGGAATACACGAAACTGGGTCTGCGCTTCCCTCCCCGATTCCTGCAGGTGGCATCAAGGGAAGAGGCAGAGCAGACAATAGCACGCGTCGGTGTGAATCTCATAATATGTATGCCAGGCACAGACGGCAGCAGCATATTCGACATCGCCCGCAGTATCAAGACCGACCACCCAACCATACCGATTGTGGTGCTGACGCCGTTCTCGCACGGTATCACAAGCCGAATGCAGAACGAGGACCTCACACCCTTCGAATACGTCTTCTGCTGGCTGGGAAACACAGAACTGCTGCTCTCCATCATCAAGCTGATTGAGGACCGCATGAATCTTGAAAACGACACGAGAGCCGGAGTGCAGATGATACTTCTGGTGGAGGATTCCATCCGTTTCTACTCCAGCCTCCTGCCGATGCTCTATAAGTTTGTGCTCCAGCAGTCGCTGGCATTCGCCACAGAGGCGCTCAACACAAGCCTTGAAACGCTTCGCATGAGAGGACGTCCGAAGATTGTGCTGGCGCGAACATACAAGGAAGCGTGGGAGCTCTACACAAAATACGATGACAACCTGCTCGGAGTGATATCCGACTGCCGTTTCCCCATGGAGAGATGGTATCCATCGGCAATGGACACAAGAGCGGAAACTCTTAATCCGGAAGCTGGACTTCAGCTGCTGCAGGCCATACACGAGACAAGCCCCTACACGCCGCTCATCATGGATTCCTCCGATACCGACAAGATGGAGGCGGCGCACAACATTGGAGCGCATTTCATCGACAAGAACTCCAAGGCGATGGAACACGAGTTGCGCAAACATATGAGGCGCTTCTTCGGTTTCGGCGATTTCGTGTTCAAAGACCCGCAGACGATGCAGGAGGTGGCACGAATACACAATCTTAAAGAGCTGCAAGACAGCATTATGACGCTTCCTGCTGATTCTTTACTTTACCATATTTCGCACAACAATGTGTCACGATGGCTGGCCTCAAGAGCCATCTTCCCCGTGGCTGAATTCCTGAAGGGAATCACGTGGGAAAGGCTGCAGGATGTGGATGCACACCGACAGATTATCTTCGATGCAATTGTGGCTTACAGGCGCATGAAGAACCGCGGCGTGGTGGCAGTATATCAGAGAGACCGTTTCGACCAATACTCCAATTTCGCACGTATCGGTGAAGGAAGTCTTGGCGGCAAGGGACGTGGTCTCGCTTTTCTCGACCGTCTGCTGAAGGACAAACGCTCTGATTTCCTCATGATACCCAAGACGCTCGTGCTCTGCACGGATATCTTCGACGAATTCATGGAGAACAACGACCTCTACGGCATCGCTCTCTCGGATCGCAGCGATGAGGAAATACTTCAGGCCTTCCTGGAAGCAAAACTGCCCGAACACCTGCTGGGCGACCTCGAAGCCTTTCAGGATGTTGTTGGCGGCCCGCTCGCCGTGCGTTCGTCATCACTCCTTGAGGATGCTCACTATCAGCCCTTTGCCGGAATATATTCCACCTATATGGTGAGATACGACAAAGAGAACAATCCTGAGAGTCCTACTTCCAACCTGAGACGTCTGGCGCAGGCCATCAAAGGTGTCTACGCATCTGTATATTACAGAGGTAGCAAGGATTATATGACAGCTACCTCAAACGTCATCGATCAGGAAAAGATGGCTGTCATCTTGCAGGAAGTTGTGGGCGAAGAGCACGGAGACCGCTTCTATCCGACGATATCTGGTGTGGCACGCAGCATAAACTACTATCCCATCGGTGACGAGCGTGCCGAAGAAGGCATCGTATCTCTGGCAATGGGATTGGGTAAGCACATTGTGGACGGAGGCACAACGCTACGCGTGTGTCCTGCGCATCCCGATCAGGTGTTGCAAATGTCGGAGATGGAGATTGCTTTGCGCGACACACAGACATCATTCCTCGCGCTTAGCACAAAAAAGACGGAGGCAAATATGAGTGTGGACGACGGATTCAACCTCGTTCGGGTACCCGTGAGAGAAGCTGAGGGCGACGGAACGCTGCAATGGATATGCTCCACATTCGATCCGATGGATCAGCGTATATACGACAGCTACTACGAAGGACGCAACCGCAAGATAATATCTTTTGCCGGAGTGCTGCAGAACAACGTGTTCCCCCTGCCCGAACTTCTGCGCGAAGTGCTCGATATGGGACAGAATGCTATGCGCCGTCCTGTCGAGATTGAGTTTGCCGTGAATCTGCACGCAGACAAGACCGGCGAGTTCTACCTTCTGCAGATACGTCCTATGGTGGACAACCGTTTCCAGTTGGACGAAGACCTGAGAACTGTCTCTGACGATGTCTGTCTGCTGCGCTCCCACAATGCCATCGGATTCGGTGTGTGGAATGACATACAGGATGTTGTCTACGTTCCCACAAAAAACTTCTCTCCTGCCAAGAATACCCAGATAGCAGAGGAGGTGGATAAGATAAACCGCAAACTGCTCTCGGAAGGCAGAAAATGCCTGCTTATAGGTCCTGGACGCTGGGGCACATCGGATCCCTGGTTGGGCATCCCTGTGAAATGGCCGCATATTTCTTCTGCGCAGGTGATTGTGGAAGCCGGAATGGACAGCTTCCAGGTGGATCCCTCGCAGGGAACGCATTTCTTCCAGAATCTCACGTCGTTGGGTGTCGGGTATTTGACCATCAATGCATTCTCAGGCGACGGACTTTGGCGTGAGGAGTTGCTGAACGACATGCCTGCTGAAATGGAAACCGAACACGTGCGCCTGATACACCTTCAGCAACCGCTCACAATAAAAATTGACGGACAAAAGAAGGAGGCGATTGTAGTTTAGAGTTTAGAGTTTAGAGTTAAAAAGATAATTTAAGTATGTTGAACAAAAAAATCACTCTTTTGGCATTGTGTGCATTCACGATGCAGAATCTGTTTGCTCTCAACAACGGGAGCGATGCAGACGAAAACACCTTCACACCCGCAGAAGAAACGTCCTATCATCAGGATCCGCAGTCGAAAAGTATGAAGGAAGTGCTCAACCCCGTAATGGAAAAAGCTCCCGACTGGACTAAAGATGTGGCCGACCGTATCAAGCTGCACGGTTATGCCCAAGGTGCTTACATCTACAACAACGCCAACGGCGAAAACAGAAACAGCTTCGACATGAAGCGCGTCATCTTCTGGGTGGATGCCCGCATCACACCGCGCTGGTCGTTCTCCTTCATGCACGACTTCATGTCCGTAGTGCAGGAATACTACACTGATTTCAGCTTCTTCAAAAACAAGAAATATCTGACGGTGCGCTTCGGACAGTTCAAGCACGCCAGCACCTACGAGAATCCCCTTTCTCCCACCGGATTGGAAACCATTGACGTCTATTCCGAGGGCGTTGTCTATCTGGCAGGATGCGGCAGCGACCGTATGTTCGGCACCTCCTACGGCCGAGAAATGGGTCTGGCACTCTACGGCGAAGCCGCTAAAGGCAAGTTTGCATACAATTTCCAGGTGCTCAACGGCTGCATCATCAACAAATTCGACAACAACAACCAGAAGGATATGGTCCTGCGACTGGAATACCGTCCTGTGAAGGGTCTCAATATCGTGGCCACCGGTCGCGTGGGACGAGGCCAGAATATGCTCAACTTTGAATCACCCATAACCGGTATCGGTGCCGGCGAGCGCTATGTGCGCAACCGCTATTCTTTCGGCGGCGCTTACGATTGCAAATGGATTCGCCTTCACGGTGAATATCTGGAGGGTAAGGACGGACCCACAAGCTCCCGTGGCGGCTATCTCACAGGCAGTGTTCCCCTGGGTCTGAAGGGTTTTGAGAGCGTCTTCTCTTACGACTACTTCAACTATAACGTTTCAAGGGGTTACGATCAGCACAAAGCCGTTGTCGGATTGCAGTATTGGTTCTTCAAAAAGTGCCGTGTGCAGGCACAGTACATTTACAAGTCGGCCGTTATCAACGGCGGCTTAACCGGATGCGAATACGTGCGTGGAGACAATCACGGCGTACAGGTACAGTTACAGGTTCGCTTCAACTAAAACAATCTCTATAAATTATGCTAATAAAAATAAGCCTCACCATCATATTTCTGATGGTAATGATTGGAGTGGGTCTGTACTCACGTAAACAGGCAAGCAGCGTAGACGGTTTCGTACTTGGCGGACGCAATGTAGGCGGCTGGCTCACAGCCTTTGCTTATGGTACGAGTTATTTCTCCGCAGTCGTATTCGTAGGCTACGCAGGACAGTTCGGATGGAAGTACGGTATGAGTGCTTCGTGGATTGGTGTCGGAAATGCTGTTATCGGTTCGCTTCTCGCATGGCTCGTGCTGGGCAAACGCACAAGACAGATGACACAGCAGTTGCAGTCGCGCACGATGCCCGACTTCTTCGGTTCACGATATGGAGACGAAGGACTTCGCGTTGTCGCATCCATCATCGCTTTCGTCTTCCTTATCCCATACACCGCAGGTGTATATATGGGTATCTCAAAACTCTTTGAAATGGGTTTCAACATCCCTTATAGCTATTGTGCCATCACTATGGCCATTCTCACTGCTGTATATGTCATACTCGGAGGATATAAGGCTACTGCCATCAACGATTTCATTCAGGGCCTCATCATGCTCTTCGGTATTGTAACCGTTATTGCCGTAGTGCTCAACAGTCAGGGAGGTCTGCATGCAGCGTATGAAAGTATGCTTGCACAGGTGCCCAATAACGACGACCTCACTCAGCGCGGTGCGGATTTATACAAGAACTTCAAGCCCGGCGACTTTGCTTCGTGGTTCGGTCCTAATCCCATGAGTCTTTTGGGCGTAGTAATTCTCACATCACTGGGCACATGGGGATTGCCGCAGATGGTGGGTAAGTTCTACTCCATCACTGACGAAAGCGCTATTCGCAGGGGTACAATCATTTCTACCGTCTTCGCACTCGTCGTGGCAGGCGGATGTTATTTCCTCGGCGGTTTCGGACGCCTCTTCATGAAGACAGCATTCAATACAGAGACAGGCAAGTTTGCTTACGACAACATCGTACCGACTATGCTTGAGACGCTTCCCGACATTCTTATCGCACTCGTCGTTTTGCTTGTGCTCTCAGCCTCTATGTCAACATTGGCAGGTCTGGTACTCACATCATCGTCTACAATGACGCTCGACCTAATCTATCGCGATAAGAAGGCGAATGACAAAGAAGTACGTGAGGGAGAAATCGATGATACCGTACACGGCAACATCGAAAAGCGCAAAGTCATCGTGATGCGCGTGTTGATTGTCTTCTTCATCGTCATCTCTGTGATGATAGCCATGAATCCGCCACAGTTCATCGCCCAGCTTATGGGCATCTCGTGGGGAGCTCTTGCAGGAGCATTCCTGGCTCCTTTCATGCTGGGACTCTACTGGAAAGGTGTCACACGTCAAGCTGTGTGGGCATGCTTCATCTGGGGTGTCGGCATCACCGTGATAAACATGATGACTGGAAATGCTCTAATGAACCCCATCGACTGCGGTGCTGTCGCAATGCTGGGCGGATTCCCGGTTGTATGGATTGTCAGCTTGCTGACTCCTACTCGACAGTAACGCTCTTTGCAAGGTTACGGGGTTGATCCACATTCAGCCCCTTAGCCACAGCAACATGATATGACAACAATTGAAGAGGTATCACAGACAGTAGAGGCACCAGCCATCCTATTGTCTGTGGTATTTCTATAATATCCTCCACGATTTTCTTCACCTGCTCATCTCCCTCTGTCACCACAGCATAAATGTGTCCGCCACGTGAATTTATTTCCTGCATATTGGAGATAATCTTTTCGTAAAGAGCATGGTGTGTGGCAACAAATACTACCGGCATCTGCTCATCGACAAGTGCGATAGGTCCGTGTTTCATCTCAGCAGCAGGATAACCTTCCGCATGAATGTAAGATATCTCCTTCAGCTTCAATGCTCCCTCAAGAGCCACAGGGAAGTTCCATCCGCGGCCCAGATACAGGCAATTGGAAGCTTTTGCAAAACGCTGGGCAATGGCTTTAATCTTATCATTCTGCTCCAACACCTTCTTTATCTTTTCGGGTATCTGAATCAGTTCGTGAATCGTCTCATCATATTCCTTCTGCGACATCGTACCCTTTGCAAGGCCCAACGCCAAAGACAGCATCGCAAGAACAGTTACCTGACCCGTAAATGCTTTTGTTGAGGCAACGCCTATCTCCGGCCCCACATGAATGTAAACGCCTGTATGGCTCTCGCGTGCAATACTGCTTCCCACTGCATTAACAATACCAAACACCAGTGCGCCGTGTGCCTTTGCCTGTTCAATGGCAGCCAAAGTGTCTGCCGTCTCACCGCTCTGCGATATAGCCATAACAACATCGTCCGGTTCTATCACAGGGTCACTGTAACGAAACTCTGATGCATATGCCACCTCCACCGGGATACGGCAGAAATGCTCTATATACTGTTTACCTATCAAACCGGCATGCCACGATGTGCCGCAAGATACAATGATGATACGTCGGGCGCGAAGCAATTCTCTTCTGTGTTGCGTCACAGCCGAAAGCACCACCTGCAAACCGCTTTCCGGTCCCTCGTGACCTCTATATGCAGACGAATATGGAGACTCTACTATACGACCGCTCATACAATCCTTTAGTACGTTCGGCTGATCGAAAATCTCCTTGAGCATAAAGTGGTCGTATCCGTCGTGATCAAGCATAGACAGATCGAGATTCACCTCTTTCACTTCGCCCTTGGTCTCTTCACCTTGAAGGTTGTATATCTTGATGTCTTTGCCTCGCGACACTACAGCCACTTCCTCATCCTTGAGATATATAATTTGTTTCGTATATTCTGCTATCGGAGAGGCATCGGAAGCCAGGAAATACTCCGAGTGGTCTTCCACCACACCGATGGCCAGAGGCGAACTCTTACGGGCACAAACCAGTTCATCCGGATGATTGGCATCTATAACGGCTACAGCATAGGCACCGAATACCAGTTTGAGAGCATTGCGCACAGCCTCGCTCAGTGAACATTGTTTCAGATTCTGGGTATATTCTATGAGTTGCACCAGAACCTCCGTATCCGTCTCACTCTTGAAATGAAATCCTCTCTTCTTCAACTGTTCGCGCAATGTAGCATAATTCTCAATGATACCGTTGTGCACCAGTGTGAGACGTCCGGATTCAGATACATGCGGATGAGCATTAACCTCTGATGGAACACCGTGAGTGGCCCATCTTGTGTGAGCTATACCCAAAGTACAACTCTTCGTGATGTCTTCTCCTTCCGAAGAAGCTTTCATGACTACATCCTCCAGGTCCGACACCTTGCCCTTGGCTTTATATACATGCAGACCTTTATCATTCATCAGGGCACACCCTGCAGAGTCATAGCCTCTGTATTCCAAACGATGCAATCCCTTTATAAGAATCGGGTATGCTTCTCTCTTACCGATATATCCAACTATTCCACACATATAAATATCTTTTAGTTATTATTATTTTCTTTAATCAAATCATATCCCATTTGAGGAATCAAGTCACCGATGGCTTCGTTCACGAGTTTTATTGTACGTGGCTCATATGAGTAACTGTTCTTCTTGTATCTCCTCTGTGATTCAATGTATTTTCTTATCCGGGGTTCTGCTTCCTCCCAGTTGGGAAGTGACAGTTTTTCGTATACAGACTTTATCGTCTCATAGGGATTGTGCTCTATGTCCTCAAACTTCACCTCCATCAGATGTCCTTCGGGAATACATTTCTTCTGCTCTTCGTACGCAAAATACAATTCACGATATGCATAGAGAATATTCTGTTCCAGCTCCTCCATCGTGATGCAATTCCATTGAAGAGGTACCATCGTCTCCGAGATGAAAGCCCTGCTGGATTCAAACACCGTATAAGGATTGCGACGCAAGTGCAAGAAACGCGCCTCGGGGAACATTTCCGTCAGTATCTTCACTTTTCCCGTATGTGGAGGATTCTTCGACAAATACTGCAATCTGTCATATTTATATCCTTCTGGATGAAGATTTTCCGTATTCCATATTGAGATCTTTACAAGCTTCTGGAATTGCTCCTTAAATTCTTCTGTTTCCTCTCTCGTCGCTTTCTTCATTGTGAGGAAACGGTCGCAGTATTCGCGCATCGACTTAGGAAACACCCAGAAATTGTAATAGGTTATCGGACATGTATTCTGCAATGCAAATTCCTCCTCCTGCGGTTGATCCACAGAGAGAGGCATGTAATCTGTCGGGCGACGCTCGGGAATTGCCAGATTCATGAAGAATTTGAAAAGCCACTGCCATCTCATCATCAGGTGGGGAAAACAAGTCTGATACGTAGTAGTGTGAGCAAAATGAGGATCCTGGGCGAAGATATTGTGCACGAAAGTTGTACCAGAGCGCCAGTGTCCCAAAATGAAGAACGGGTCGCATCCGAGCGGCTTGTCTGATAACAATCTCTGGTATTTACGCTCCTGACCACGACCGAACAGCCACAGAATCTTCTGCAGCAGCGAGGTGAGACGATAGCAGAACAGTCTGTCCTCATCTATCTCCCTTCCCTCTACGATGCGGCGCAAAGTTTCTTTGTCGGCACCAACGAGAGTATTTACAGGTAGTCTATCGTAATTCAATGTCTATATTCTGTTTACGTAATGATTCTATTACTTTTTCCAACGCCTCACGATGCTCCTCGCCTATTCCGAGAACTTTCATGTCGATGACAGGTCGGGAGAACTTTGTTGCATCGCTCTGCCTTGCCGACTCGATTATCATACCCACAGCCGAGGTATTGTTCGTAATGGGGTCAATGAGTATAAAACTGCCCATAGCTCTGTTCTCTTTGTATGCATCGAAGAAGAGAGGCTGCGCCGTCTCAATCTTCACCTCTCCTATTGTGTTCAGCGTAAATGGGCGGGCGCTCTCATGCTCCATCGTGTTGACGTTGACAATATGGTCGATGGCCGTTATCTGAGCACGTGTGGTGCGTGTTGTCTGCTTTAGGAAGAACTGCTTCGTCTTGTCCATCACTTCCTCATCCATCCACACCAGCATCGACCTGAATGCACGCGACATCATCGGTTTCTCTGCTGCCGTCTTCACAATCATTTCACCTCTCGAGATATCAATCTCGTCCTCCAGACATATTGTCACCGACTGTGGACAGAAAGCCTCTTTCAAATCTCCGTCGTAGGTCACGATGCGACTCACCTTGCTCTTCTTCATCGAAGGCAGAGCCGTCACCTCATCTCCCACTCTCACCACACCGCTTGCCACCTTGCCGCAGAACCCGCGGAAATCAAGATTCGGACGCAGTACGTATTGCACCGGGAAGCGGAAATCCTTCATATTTCTGTCCAGATCTATAGGAACATTCTCAATGAAAGCGAGCAGCGACGGTCCCTCATACCATGACATATTATCCGAACGCTCCACCACATTGTCTCCGCAGAGAGCAGAGAGAGGTATGCACGTCACATCCTCCACTCCCAAAGCATCCGTAACAGCCAGATACTCTTCACTGATTTTCTTGAATACATCCTCGCTGTAATCCACAAGGTCCATCTTGTTCACGGCAAGCACTATATGCTTGATACCGAGCAGCGAGACGAGATACGTGTGACGTCGGGTCTGTGTCACCACACCTGTGCGTGCATCCACAAGGATGATTGCCAGATTGGCTGTGGAGCCGCCCGTAATCATATTTCTCGTATACTGCTCGTGTCCCGGAGTGTCGGCAATGATGAACTTACGTTTGTTGGTGGAGAAGTAGCGGTATGCCACATCAATGGTGATACCTTCCTCACGCTCAGCCTTCAATCCGTCCAGCAGCAAGGCATAGTCTATCTGTCCCGCTCCTGCATTTCCCACGCGGCGCGAATCGCGCTCCAATGCCGAAAGCTGATCCTCATACAGTTTCTTGGAGTCGAAGAGCAACCGTCCTATCAGCGTAGACTTACCGTCGTCCACGCTACCGGCTGTCAGCAGTCGCAGCAGCGATTTCTGCTCGTCTTGATCCAGATAAACCTTTATATCTTTCATTTCCAATCCTTCTTCTCCGTTAGAAATAGCCCTCGCGTTTCTTCTGTTCCATTGATGCCTCCTGGTCGAAGTCGATAACACGTGTGGTGCGCTCGCTCTTCGTTGTAGTCATCATCTCCTCCACTATTTCCTCTATGGTGCTCGCCTCGCTCTCCACAGCTCCTGTCAGCGGCCAGCATCCCAACGTGCGGAATCTCACCATACGGGGCTTCACAAGCGGCAGATATTCCTTCGGCAGACGTTCGTCGTCGGCCATAATCAGGTTGCCGTCTATCTCCACACAGGGACGCTCCTTGGCGTAGTAGAGAGGCACGATAGGTATCTGCTCCAGACGTATATACTGCCATATATCCAGTTCCGTCCAGTTGGAGAGCGGGAACACTCGGATACTTTCCCCGCGATGGATACGCGTATTGTATATATCCCACAGTTCCGGGCGCTGTCTCTTGGGGTCCCACTGGTTGGCTCTGTCGCGGAACGAGAATATTCTCTCCTTCGCCCTGCTCTTCTCCTCATCGCGGCGGGCTCCCCCGAATGCGGCATCGAATTTATGTTTTGCCAGCGCGTCCAGCAGCGCCTTTGTCTTCATCAGGTCGGTATGCACCTTACTGCCGTGAGTGAAAGGGCCCACACCCGCATTGAAAGCTTCCATATTGGATTCCACAATGAGATTCCACCCGTGCTCCCTGGCATACGAATCGCGGAATTCTATCATCTCGCGGAATTTCCACTTGGAGTCGATATGCATCAGAGGGAACGGCACCTTACCCGGAGCAAAGGCTTTCTCTGCCAGTCGCACCATCACACTGGAGTCCTTGCCGATACTGTAGAGCATCACGGGATTCTCAAATTCAGAAGCCACCTCCCTTATGATGTGGATGGATTCTGCCTCCAGTTCCTTCAAGTGGCTTAGTTTATATGACATAAGACAGTAATCTGTTTATTGACACCTCCAGACTCTCCTTCGATGTGTCAATACTCACCTGAGGATTCCGGGGTTCTTCATATGGTGCCGACACACCCGTGAAATCTTTGATAGCCCCCTGACGTGCTTTGGCGTAGAGTCCCTTCACATCGCGCTCCTCACATACCTCTATCGGCGTGGACACATACACTTCCACGAAGTCCTCCTCTCCTATTATCTCCTTTGCCATCTCACGCAAGTCGCGCGTGGGAGAAACAAAGGAACACAGCGTAATTATACCTGTTTCCTTAAATAGACGCGCCACTTCGGCCACTCGTCTGATGTTTTCCTTCCTGTCTTCCTGAGAAAACCCGAGCCCTGCGCAAATTCCTCCTCTCACGTTGTCACCGTCAAGCAACCGGCACACTCTACCTTTCCTGTAGAGCTCGCGCTCCAGAGCCAGTGCCAGCGTGCTCTTCCCGCTGCCCGAGAGACCCGTAAACCACAGCACACAACCTTTTTGCTGCAGCAGTCTTTCGTGGTCTTCCCGCGTGAGCATTCTGTCGGTAATAGGATATATCTCAGATGTCATAGATGAGAGGAATAAGCAATACTGTAAGCACGAATGCAATGATATTCAGCGGCAGACCGACACGAAGGAAATCCGTGAAACGGTATCCTCCTTCGTTCTGCACGATGAGGTTTGTCTGATAACCTATCGGTGTGGAGAATGCCGCCGATGCGGCCACTGCGATGCACACGCAGAAGGGCATCGGATCCACTCCCAACTGATTTGCCACAGACAATGCCAGAGGGAATCCCAAAGCCGCTGCAGCGTTGTTGGTGATGAGTTCGGTGAAAACATTGGTGATGGCGTAGAGCACCACCAGCATCATATATATACCGCCGTGATTCATCGCCACCTTCTGCGACATCTCGATAACGTAGGATGCCAGGAAGTCGGCAAATCCGGAATTCATCATTCCCTTCGATATTCCGAAGGCGCAGGCGATAGTGATAAGTATGTCCCACGAGATATATCTGCTGTAGCGGCGCGTGCTGAACATGCCCGTCCATGCCATGATGATACTGGTGACGGCGGCGAAGAAGAACATATCCAGACGAAACGTCGGCAGCGCCTCTCGCATGAACGGCAATTCGCCCACAGTGGCCCCTGCCACCATCAGCACCAGCAACACCAGCGCCATCCATCTTTTCCTTTTCGACATATACGTATCGTCCGATACATCCCGTATATTCTCTTCATCTATTTCCTTTCCCGGGTTGTCGGGCAGCAGATAACGCGACACACATACGATGTACGCAAGACCTCCCAGACACACAAAGATACCCACCTTTGTCATCTCAAACATCGACAGCCCCTCCATACCGGCATCCTCCTGCATACCACGCACCACAAGGTTTGTCGACGTACCAATCAGCGTGCAAATGCCGCCAAGTATTGTAGCATACGACAGAGGTATCAGCAGTTTACTTGCAGAAAGTCCCACCTTGTTTGCCCACGTGCGTAATATCGGGGCGAATATCACCACCACTGGTGTATTGTTGAGGAAGGCGGAGATAAAACTCACCATCGGGAATATTCTCATTGAAGCCATCGTGAGACTGCATCCCTCCTTGGGCATCATCCGATGGATGATACTTTCCAGCACGCCGCTCTGCCTCACACCTTCCGACACGAGGAAAAGCAAGGCCACCGTAATCATACCCTTGTTGGAGAAGCCCTCAAGACATTCTTTCGGAGAGAGGATACCGAAACAGAGCATCAGCACCACGACCGTGAACAATACCAATCCAGGACGCATTTTGTCTCGGATCAGTGCCCATACCATGAAGATGAGCAGCAAGAGTGTTATGACAGACTCTGTCGGCATCATCTAAAACACAATGCGAGACCAGCCTTGTTATTTACGTCAGACAATGATCTCGCATCAACTCTTTGAGCCGATAGGGGGACTCGAACCCCCGGCCCACGCATTACGAATGCGTTGCTCTACCAACTGAGCCATATCGGCGTTCTCTTAACCGGGCGCAAAGGTACGTTATTTTTTTTTATTACACAAAATAATGTAAAAAAAGTTTAATCACTGACCCAACTTTTCTTATTTTTTCGTATATTTGCACCGTTATGAGACATCTAAATACCATTCTTTTTCTCCTATTGTCGCTCATTTGCAGCGCCGGAGACTTTCCCGTGATGAGCAAACGTGTGCTCTCCTGTCCCCTTCCCGACGGCAACTACCTCGTCACCGTCACCATCGGCAGCAAGAAACGTGCAGCCTCCACCACCGTGCGTTGTGAGAGCCGTCGTCTCCTCTGTGAAAACGTTGCCACGCGCAAGGGAGAAATCACAGCCCTTTCATTTCTCGTCAATAAGCATTCACCCGTCATCTCCGCCACAGAGCGCGTGAAGATAAAGAAGCGCGAGGAAAGCAAGCTCAACTGGGACGATGTCCTCTCCCTCGAGATAACGGGCGACAATCCGGCCGTCGTCGACATACGCATCACTCCCGACACCCTCAGCCCCACCATCTATCTCTGCGGCAATTCCACCGTTGTAGATCAGGACGAGGAACCCTGGGCCTCGTGGGGACAGATGCTGCCGCGCTTCCTCAACGAGAAGATTGCTGTGGCCAACTATGCCGAGAGCGGTGAGACGGCTTCCACCTTCTGCTCTGCCCTTCGTTTCAAGCGCATCCTCAAGGACCTCAAGGCCGGCGACTACGTAGTGATGGAGTTCGGCCACAACGACCAGAAACAGCGTTTCCCGGGTGCCGGAGCCTACTACAACTTCACCCACACCCTCAAGACGATGATTGACGAGGTGCGCCTTAAGGGTGCCACACCCATACTCATCTCGCCCACTCAGCGACGCTCCTTCAAGGACGGACGCATACAGGAGACACATGCCGACTATCCCGAGGCTATGGAAGCTTTGGCTCGTCGTGAAAAAGTCACCTTCATCGACCTTCATTCCTACACCCGCACGCTCTTCGAGACCTGGGGCGAGGAAGGCTCCAAGAAGGGTTTCGTGCACTATCCCGCCAACACCTATCCCGGTCAGGACAAACCGCTTGCCGACAACACACACTTTAATCCCTACGGAGCCTACGAGATTTGTAAGTGCGTGCTTCACGGCTTCAAGGAGCAGGGCATCCTTACCGACTACTTCCGCGACTTCAACGACTTTGACCCCGCACATCCCGACCCCGTGGAGAGTTTCCACTGGACGGAGAGCGACCAAATAGACACCCTGAAACCCGATGGCAACTAAGCTGCGCATCTTTCTCATCCTCGTGCTTGTCGCTGTCATAGCAGCGGCCGGAGCCGTTTATTCCGTCTTTGCTCCTTGCCGCGAAGGCGATGAACCTCTCGTGCTGAACATCTATCCCTCCACCCCGCTATCCGAGGTGCGCCGGCAACTTGACGGAGGCATAGGGTTCGACCTCGCATGCCGTCTCTTCAAGTACGGGAATCCCCGCACAGGACACTATGTCATTCCCGCCCGGACTTCGTGGCTCAACGTTGTGCGTATGTTGCACAATCACACGCAGCAGCCAATCCGTCTCACACTCCCCTCTGTACGCACGCTCGACCAGTTGGCTTCCTTCCTCGGCAGCCGTCTCATGGCCGACAGCGCAGATTTCGCCTCCGTCTTTCATTCCGCAGAGGGCCTTGATTCCATAGGATATACGGAGGAGACGCTTCCCTCGCTCTTCATACCTAATACGTATGAGGTGTGGTGGGACACATCGGTTCCCGTTTTCATCGGGCGTATGCAGCGCGAGCACGACACATTCTGGAACGACGAGCGTCTTTCCCTTGCCCGTCAGCAGGGACTCACTCCCGTCGAGGTGGCCACGCTTGCCAGCATCATCGACGAGGAGACTGCCAACAACGGGGAGAAACCCATGGTGGCAGGTATGTATCTCAACCGTCTTCGCACGGATATGCCCCTGCAGGCCGACCCCACGGTGAAGTTCGCCCTGAAGGATTTCGCCCTGCGCCGCATCCTTCACGCACATCTTGCTGTGGAGTCACCTTATAATACATATATCAACAAGGGTCTTCCTCCCGGCCCCATCCGTATCGCTTCCGTTGCGTCTATTGATGCGGTACTTCATGCTGTAGAGCATCCTTATCTGTATATGTGTGCCAATTCCGATTTCTCCGGCACCCATGTCTTCGCCGTCAGCTATTCAGACCATCTGAAGAATGCCCGTATATATCAACGTGCCCTTAACGAGCGTAATATACATTAAAACATTTCCTCACCGTAAAAAAAATGTTTAAGACTTCCATTACGGCCCTGTGCCTGACAGTATCGCTTACTTCCGCAGCTCAGAGGCTGCATTATGACAAACCCGCCGTCTATTTCGAGGAGGCGCTTGTGATTGGCAACGGCACCGTTGGCGGCACCGTCTATGGCGGTACGGAGCAGGACAAGATATCTCTCAACGATATCACGCTCTGGACGGGCGAACCTTGCAACATGAAAGTCTATTCTCCCGATGCCCACAAGAGCATTCCCGCCATCCGCGAGGCTCTGCGCAAGGGAGACTATCCCGAGGCCGACCGTCTCCAGCATGACGTGCAGGGACACTATACGCAGAACTATCAGCCCCTTGGACTTCTCACCATAGATTACCTCGACACCGCTGCGGCTGTCACCGACTACCGTCGCTGGCTCGATATCGGTGAGGCTACAGCACACACCACATGGCAAAGAGGAGGCTGTAAATACACAGCCGAGTATTTCGCCACGAATCCCGATTCCGGCCTCGTCATCCGCATCACCACCGACAATCCCGATGGCATCAGCGCCCGCGTGGGTCTCACGAGTCAGCTCCGCAGCGAGGTGCGTACCGAGGACGGCAACACGCTGGTGAGAGAAGGCTATGTCGCCTACTCTTCCATGCCAAGCTATGTCGGCGGTATGGACCGCTTTGCCTATGACCCCGAGCGAGGTATGCGCTTCTGCACGAAGGTGCAGGTGGAGGCCTCCGGTGTCCGCACGGAGGGCAACAGCGTTGTGGTGGACGGTTCGCGCGAGGTTGTCATCCGCATGGTGAACGCCACTTCCTTCAACGGTTACGACAAGGACCCTGTAAAGGAGGGCCGTCCCTATCGTCAGCTGGCCGATGCCCGCATGAATCATCTTAAGGCCTCGTCATACGATGTCCTGAGAGCGCGCCACATCGCCGACTACAAGAGCATCTACGACCGCGTGAAACTCTCTCTGGGCATATCCCGCAACGATTCGCGCCCCACCGATATAGTGCTTCGCGAGTATCTCGATGAGGGCATCTTCAATCCCGACCTCGAGGCACTCTATTTCCAATACGGCCGCTATCTGCTCATCTCATGCTCCCGCACTCCCGATGTGCCGGCCAATCTGCAGGGCCTGTGGAACGAGAAAATACTGCCTCCCTGGTCGTGCAACTACACCTCCAATATCAACCTCGAAGAGAACTATTGGCCGGCCGAGACGGCAGCTCTGCCAGAAATGCATCTCTCGCTTCTCACCTTCATGAAGGAACTGCAGCGCTCCGGCGAACTCACCGCCAAGGCCTACTACGGTGTGGACAAGGGCTGGTGTCTGGCTCACAACACCGACATCTGGGCGATGACCTGCCCTGTGGGTTTGCACAGCGGCGACCCTCAGTGGGCCAACTGGAATATGGGCGGCGCGTGGGTCAGCACTCACATCTGGGAGCACTACACCTTCTCGCTCGACCGTGATTTCCTCAGAGAGTACTATCCCGTGCTCAGGGGCGCAGCCGAGTTCTGCCTGGGTTGGCTCATCCCCACAGGAGATATGGACGTTGAGGGCAAGGAGTATCTCATCACAGCTCCCTGCACATCTCCCGAGAACGACTACGTGACGCCCCAGGGCTATCACGGCCGCACGTTCTACGGCGGTTCTGCCGATTTGTCCATGATACGCGAGTGTCTCACCGATGCCCGCAATGCCGCTCTTGTGCTGGGTATTGACAATGATTTCGTTGCTCAGGCCGATAAGGCTCTCTCGCGTCTGCAGCCTTATAAGATAGGCAGGAAGGGCAATCTTCAGGAGTGGTTCTACGACTGGGACGATGAAGACCCTCACCACCGCCATCAGAGTCATCTCTTCGGTGTATATCCCGGTCACAGCCTCACCGACGGCGTGAACAGCGTGGAGGATATACACAAGGCTGCCCACAAGTCTCTTGAGCTTCGCGGCGACCGCACCACAGGCTGGAGCACGGGTTGGCGTGTGAATCTCTTTGCCCGCCTCCGCGATGCCGGCAGTGCCTACCACATGTATCGCAAACTGCTCTCCTACGTGAGTCCCGACGGCTATCGCGGTCCTGACGCCCGTCGTGGCGGCGGCACCTACCCCAACCTCCTGGATGCCCATTCGCCTTTCCAGATCGACGGCAACTTCGGCGGCTGCGCCGGTGTGATAGAGATGCTAATGCAGAGCAACTACACTGTCAACTCTCAGCCCTCAACCCTCAGCCCTCAGACATCAATTGAACTGCTCCCAGCCTTGCCCGCCAACTGGAAAGACGGTTCTGTCAGCGGCATTCGTGCGCGCGGCGGCATCACGGTGAGCATGAAGTGGAAAGACGGCAAGGTCACCTATATCGCCCTCACCGCTCAGCAGCCTTGCAGCGTCGCCCTCAGTTTTAACGGCCTCACTAAACAACTCACGCTGAAGAAAGGCGAGAACAAAATTAAACCTTCTTTCTGATTTGGAAACGCAAGGAATGCGTTGAATAATTACAGTATCGCCTCCATTCCTGTTTTCTGCACCGTCATCCCCATCTTTTCATAGAAACGCATGGCGGAATCGTTGCCTCCCCAGACATTCAGGGTTATGTTGTAGCAGCCTTCCTTTTTTGCATATTCGCGCACGTAGTCATAGAGCGCCTTTCCGATACGTTTGCCGCGGGAAGCTTCGTCTACGCAGATGTCGTCGATGTAGAGCGTCTTGATGTCCTGCAGCAGCCGGTGGTTTTTCACCTCTTTTATCTGGCAGAATGCGTGCCCCACCACTTTCCCGTCGTCGTAGACGAAGATGGGGCTGTTTTCGTCCCGGATGATATCTTCCAGTTCCGCTTCGCTGTATTTCGGCGTGTTTCCCTTGAACAGGTCTGGACGTATCGCGTTGTGCACGGCGTCTGCCTGATACAGCAATGCTATCAGCCCTGTGATATCTCTTTTCTCTGCTTTTCTAATCATTTTTTGCATTTATAATATTATGTCTTTTTCGCCACAAAGGTACGAAAAAGTTAAGAGTGAGGAGTGAAAAGTGAAGAGTTTTTTTGGTTTTCTGGACACAAAATATTCGTGTCGCGAATGTCGCAAATGTCGCAACAGCAAGAAAGCCGCTGATTTCCAGCGGCTTCCCTTCTTACATCTTACTTCTTATATCTTCCCTCAGCCTTCAGACATCAGACTTCCCCTCTCATTTATCATTTATCATTTAGGCGTAGCCGAAAGTAGGTTTTCTTGTTTTTTTCTGTGAGATATTTCTGTGATTTCTGATGTCACAGGTGTTACGAATTATAAAAGATTAATTACAACCCTCTTTTATCTGTCTTCCGATTTTTTAACTCATCCATATAGCCCGCTGTTACTATTCCTGATGGTAGCGCAATAATAGCGATGCCAACCATAGAGGATATTATACTAATAGTTCGGCCTAAATCAGAAATCGGATATATATCTCCATAACCGACAGTAGTAAGTGTGGATGCGGCCCAATAAAATGCATCAAAAAAATTTCTAAAAAGATATTGTCCTGTTCTTGGGTCAATTTCTTCTTCCGCATTAAACATAATTAATGCAGTAATGAATACATAAAAAACAGCTAATGAAAGAACTGTACACAATATCTTCTTTTGCTTACGGATGACGGACAAAATAATACCTAACGGTTCAAAGTATCTAATAAATTTTATAACTCGTAGAACTTTTAATAGGCGCGAAAAACGCATGACCTTGAAAGTCGGACTGAGAAGATTTAAAGTAGGAAGGATTGTCAACAAGTCTATCACAGCCATTGGCGTAAAAGGATAATAAAGGTATGCGACAAAACCTTTCTTATTAGAATTGAGGTCTGCTGTAATCCATCTAAAAATATAGTCTATAATGAAACATGAGCCGGAAAACAAATCAAAATACCAAAATAATCGATATTGTTCTCGGAACATCAATGGTATAATACCTATCACAATAGCGAGAAGCATCAACCAATCATATAAACGAGATATCAAACTCTCATTTTTATGGTCTATAAGTTTCTTTATATATTTACGAGTTCCCATACTATTTTTTGTGTGCAAAATTACAAAAAAGAGATTATATTCAAGCAATCTAGTTAAAGAAAAACACAAAACAAAGAACAGAATGTTTTAATTCTACGATTTAATGATTATCTTTGTAGTATGAAAAATTACAGACTATCCATAATCGTTTCGTTATTGCTCGCAATAGTAATAGGCTTTAACGTCAATGGTTCTACCTCCAAATATGTTAAAGGTGCACCTATTTCTTCATTTGCAACGCCAGAAAGTAAGGACGTAAATGCCCAACAAACATTTACTCCTTTGATAGCTTCCATAGATTTGCCTTTACCTCTAAAAGATGTATCAGAACAACTATTATATAGGAAAGCGTATATTGTTTCATACAATAAGGACAACAGAATTCCGAACTGGGTAGCATGGCATCTTACAAGTGAACATACTTATGGTGATGTAAAACGTCTTGGCAACGCATGGCACGAAGATACAGACGTTCCTACTCCGAGGGCTTCTCTTGCAGATTATAAAGGAAGCGGATGGACACGCGGCCATATGTGTCCTGCTGGTGATAACAAATGGAATAATGATGCCATGTATGAATCGTTTTTGTTTACTAACTGTTGTCCTCAGAATGCTAATTTGAATAGTGGCACATGGAACCAGATAGAAACGTCATGTCGTCGATGGGCTGAAAAATATGGTGATTTGTATATCGTTTGCGGTCCAATACTTTTCCGACAAGAACATGAAATGATTGGAGAAAATAAAGTGATTGTTCCCGAGGCTTTCTTCAAAGTTATCGTGTGTTTAAAAAAAGGAAAAGAACAGGGTATCGGTTTTATTTGTAGGAATAATGACGGCAATCGAAATAAAGACTTATATATTAACACGATCAAACAAGTTGAACGAATTACAGGTATAACCTTCTTTCCTCACCTACCTGAACGTATAGCAGATAAAGTTAAAAATAAAGCAGATATTAACGATTGGGAGTAATCTTTGTTTAGTAAAAATATTTGTTACAAAATTATTTCTAGCCCCTTTTGACGAAGAGTATTAATGTAGTCATCTAAATTGCGGCTATATACAGAGGTGGGGTCTGTTGCATCTTTGATAAACTTCAAGAACCTACTAATTAAGGAAAGATATTCGTTGTACCAAGATTGGTCCTCTTTATAGTCATACAAAATATCTGCGATAAATAGAATATGTGGAGGTACAGGAACTGTTTCTGTAGGCTTTAGCATGTTACAACAATTTCTATATACAGACTCATATCTGCTTAGCTGTACGAAAGGGACTTCTTTTCCTGTATATATTTTAAAAATAACGAGAGCAAAGGGATAGCAATATGGATGCAAATCACCCACGACTTTATAAACATTTTTTATAATCCTATAGAAATCCATCAATGAACAGAAGAAAAGCTTTCCTCTGTATGTACTTGTATCTCCATCTCCAGACATCTTTTCAGATAAATTTACCTGAACACCATTGAGATTATCATGCCGATTTACGCCCGGATCTACTGACAACAAATCCATGAAAGCATAAAAGTCATTCATATATTGACGCGCCCTTTCATATAACGCTACCGGATCTACATTAAAAGCCTTAAAACTTGAATTTTCGAACTGCAGATTAGTTTTTTGGGGCTTCGTCGTATCTTCTATGTCATCAACTTCATTAAGAACATTGCGATATCTTTTATCTACAATAACTGTCAATGAATTAGTGGCTTTTGCTTCCTTTATGGCCTGTTTTAAGTCTTCAGAATTACTAATTATTTTACTAATTTTTTCTGCATCACCTATAGGCAAAAGAATTAAATTTGGATTTGATGCTAAGAGTGCAGAAGTTTTTATTACATCATCTATTCTCTTTCGAAAATCAGATTCTGGAATTATCTCTATGGTTGATTTCTTGTAATCAATCACATTTGGATGACTAAAAAAATCCTGTAATGGATAGAGCGAAGAGAATGATATTGCAGAAAAAGACTTCCGATCAAACTCAACCCAATAATAAGCAGAAAAACCAGTCACCACAGACAAACGCACTAAAGACACATTTACCGATAAATTAAACAAGTGTCCTGCAAGATAGTATGATATGCCTAAAAGGGTGTTAACAGTATCTGTGTCAAGTTCCTTCTTGAGTTTATCTTTAATACTTATCTTTCCTGAAGATAATGGCACGGCTTTCTTGTCTGGAACATATATCATAGAAGGCAGAGAGGCTATTGCATTAATTATGCCACCTTCTTTGTTATAATCAACATCTAAGGTTATGTCAAATGGAATTTGGGAGTCAAGTTTTACGTTGAGTGCAGATATTTGTTGCTTAACATAGGTATCGTCACCATACAATTCATCCTCAAGTGCCTTTTTACTCTCGTTATATTCTCTTAGAAAACTCTCATTTGTCTGGGCTTCAACACATGACTGTATAGTTTCATGATACAGCTTTAATTCCTCCCAATTTGACATTCGCTCATTAAACTCTTCTTCTAATGTATCTGATACAAAAGAACTTTTCTTGGATGAATTGCGGCTCCAAAGAGAGAAAAATTTAAAATTTGCTTCTTGTTGTAAATCATATGCAACTTCACCTTTGCGAGGAATTGGAAGAGTAAAGGGTTCTCTTTTATATTGCTTAATTGCTAATTTATTTAGCTGATTTTCAACAGAAGTTCGACTTTTGGGACTAAGCGTTTTTTTTGACAAATATATATAGGCATTATTCCACCCCACTATGGCTTGCAACATCTCTTTTGAAACTTTGACAATTGCATCCTTATACAAAGGACTTCGTTTGGCTGCACCATCATGAAGCGAGTACGCAGAACCATCTATAGTCAGATTGTACTCACCATCTTTAGCTAACATCACTTCGGCTCTGTGCGAGCCATAAGAACGTGTATTAAACGAAAAGGATTGGCGAATAACCATCGGAACCCCAAAAATACCTTTTTTTATTATTATCTTCATAGTACAGTCTATTGTTAAGCAAAGCTACAATTATAAATAAATAATGAAAATAATCGCATTAGATTTCAGAGGAAAATGAGAAATAAAATACCAGATTTCATTGCACGCTTTATATTTTAATAGGGAGACCTGGAGATTTCATTATTTATATTTATACGGTTACTAAGTTAATAATATTTAGCACAAATGAACAGTCAAATCCCTGGAAGACAAGACGTTTAACATTATTCCCATCTCGTTGAACCTCCATTCCGTCAGAATATGGATTAATACCGATTATCTTGCTGTAAGGAACCTTGATGCTCCGAGTTTGTCCCATGAAAATAATATTCTTATTAGTTACATATAGACTCCCCTGCCCCATATTCTCCATATAACTTGTTTCTACAGGATGTCCTTTGAATCCACCCGTACGATATCTAACACCTTTCATAATCCTAAAAGAAAAACCGCCATAACTACCTACCATCTCCTTTTTTATCTTTTCTTGGTACATAGTAACATTATTGTAGCACCAAAGCGCATCCTCGCCTTTGGTAAGAATAATAGGTGCATTAATAACATATCGTGGGTGACGACCTGCTTGAATATCGCCGAGTATATATGACTGACCAAGTTCTTCTATTTGGGTTCCCTGCAACGAAGCAGGAAGGTTGATAAGTGAAAGTCCAAGCGTGGATACATATTCTTCAACTTTTTGTTGTTCGGCAGAAGTCATATAACCATCTTTGAGGAAATTCTTCCCTGCTTGTCCCAACATTTCATAATATACATCTTGTTCTTGCTGGTGAGAAATAGGAAGTGTGTTTATCACCTGCTGCGAAATCTGTATAGAGCGTTGTAATGTTTTCTGATTTGTGAAATATTCTGCCATAAAACCACGTATCATTTTCTGGCATAGTCTATCAAGTGCGCCAGATGAGTTAACAGTCTGATACGATACCCCTATGTTATTTAGAAAATCTTTTACTAAGGCCAATAGAGATGAGTGAAATGGCCAATGAATGGTGTTAGTCCATTCGTCTATACATTTCCCTGATGAATTACCTATATCTTCATTGGATATAAAATTGTTTTGGGAAACGTTAGCAACAACTTTTCTCAACTCTCCAATCTGGATAGCATTCATAAAATAAGAGCGCAACGCCCCTTCTAACAATGTTATACCCTGTTTATACTTCTCTTCACATTCCTTATGAGAATGAGAGAATAGTCCTGCGCTCTTACCACAATATTTGCATGTTCCCATTGGCGTAAACAACTTAAACCAATTTTACTGAAATTGTTCTGTTCTCTGTTTGATATTGCCGTTGTGGATATTTAATCACTTCGGTATATATTTCATAGATTGCATTTAGAGCGAACTTACATCCTTCTTTGGTGTAATTTTTTTGTTTGACAGTTTCTATGATTTTCGAAAAATCATCCACTTGATATGTTGAGATTATCAAATCAACCACTTTTTGTAATTCCCAATATGCTTTTTCGTATTCTTCCAGTTCTAACAAAGCGTCAAAACTATTAAGAGCATGGAGCATATATTCTTTAGATGACGGATTAATCTCCTTTTTATCAATAAAGAGTGAGAAATTATAGCATAAAGAAGCTATTCCTGCTTTTCTCTTCTGCGGAATGACGTTCTGGGGCTCTTTAACTTTATTGAATGTTCTTACTTTGTCAAGGAAGGTAAATATAGATTCATCCGAAATTATATCGCTATAGGTTACAGGTTTGGTTAAATAAAGACCTTGAAGAGATTTTGCACGACTTAATGCCACATATAATTGTCCTGGAGCAAAGATATGACTATTTAAATCTAAAATGACTTTATCGTAAGTTTGCCCTTGAGCTTTGTGAATAGTAAAAGCATAAGCTAACTTTAAAGGGAATTGCTTGGTTTTCTGTATGAAGGGTGACTTTTTCACTAATCTATGCTTTGTTTGATCATATTCCATCTCATAACGATATTCGTTCATTTGATTGAACTTATATCTATCATTAGGATTAGGGCATTTTACAATTGAATTGTCATCCAACCTAATTGTAAAATAATCACCATTAAAGTCCTCAATTGTCCCGAAATCACCATTTATATATCCCCAATACCTACTACTTTTGCATAAAACGACCCTTGCGCCTCGTTTAAAGCGTAACTGCGAGTCATATTCAGATGGTACAATTATTTCGCAAATATCTTCATTAGAAGGCAAATCACTATGCATTAACACGACATTACCAGTACCGTCCTTTTTTTGTATTGTGTATTCAGCATCTATTGTTGTTATCTGCCCAGGAAGTCCCGACAACTTCTGGGTATTTACTTGTCGAACTTCCTCATTGGATGATGCTACATATACAGCATCATTGGGCAAAACGTCTGTTACTCGGCTGTTTATCGCATCCATTATTGATACCTTTTCTTCCGGGGTTAAAGGCTTTCTAAATGCATCCAGTATTTTAACGAAAGAAGGGTCATTTGATTGGCGGTAGGATTTATTCAATTCGAATAATTTAATATTGGGAATCTCCTTCTGTACAATATGGCTATTAAAGAAATAAATACCGCCATATTCTTTTTGAAGATACTCCATAACAGCATCATCACTAACTATAGGTGGAAGTTGAAACATATCACCTACTGCAACAAATGGAATACCACCAAAAGGTTTACAATTATTTAATGCTTTTTGACAAATCTGATTCATCATCTCACAAAGGTCTGCACGAACCATAGAAATCTCATCAACAATAAGCATTTTAATTCCTCTTAGGCTCATACCAAATGGGAGAAGATTAGTACTATTCAAATTACCAGGATTTTGGTATCCTTCGTCTAAGTCATCCAATGCGCCATGGAAAAAAGAGTGAATTGTTCTAGCTCCCAGATAAAGAGAAGCTGCAAGGTTGGTTGGTGTCAGCACTTGGCAACCACGAATCTCAGATATTAGTTTCTTGATGAGATGTGTTTTTCCGCTTCCTGCCTTACCATGAATAAAGGTTATACCAGATGGAATGGTTCTCAAATACATGAGAACATCGTCTTGAGTCGTATTTGGCATGTTTTGCATATTTATATCGCTTTTAGTCCTTGATAATTTCGCATTGAAGTACCAAATAAGCCACAACATTCAAACCTGACAGAACAATCATTGCAGATGTCAAGATATCGGGTCTTCCAATCAGAAATACTCCGTGTCGCAAACCTGTGATATTCAGTAGGTAGCAAACAAAGAGGAATATTGTATATAGCGACTGGTATATCCCAGTCGTCAAGTTCTTTAACTGCCCTACATAATTGACTGGCGTAATCAATTGGCTCCACCCAAATAGTCTCGGCATTTTTTGATGCCCAGCCAGTATCTTCCATGCCCATAAAGGCAACCCATGAAACGAAATATAAGTTTTTGAAAATGTATTTTGCCAACTGAGGTAGCCGATAGTAATTAAGTTTGTTTATAACAATTCTCAACTCAATAAGAATACCCTCGTTAGCAAGGTTGTATATTCCAAGCATTGTTTCGTTAAAAGCGCCTTTTGCCCCAGAGATAATGTCATGGTCACGGAAGAAATCTGAATGTAAGGGAACACCTATAAAAACCTTATCCTCACCTGCAACTTTTAGTTTATGGACAAATTCATTATCACTAAACGCACGACCATTGCTAAGCACGTGAATGTCTGTAAGTGGCAATTCTTTTCTAACCAGAGAGACGAGTTCTATAAAGCTATCTCCTGCAAGAGTTGGTTCGCCACCCGTAATACACACAACCTTTGTTTCCTTTGGAGCGGACTTAATGAGTTTAATATTCTGATTGAAACAAAAATTGAAATCATCGTCTTTTTGTGGAGGTTGGCAACACATTATACAATGATTGTTACATTGGCTTGTAACAAACAAAACGTTACTATTGGAATCTATTTCAAATCTCTCTTTCATTTCACCCAACGTCTAAAAATTGGTAACACTTCATCACCTCGTTCAACAATTAAAGAAAAGAGATACTCAATAATTGCCTTGTTTTTTTCACATACCAGCGACGTCGGTCTGAAACCATACATATCACCTTGAGTTGAATGATGACGCACAGGGTCGGCCCCACAATATACTTTTATTGGACATGAAGAACATCCAGCTAAAGCCTCATTAGCCCAAATCTTCCCCATCCTCTTTGCTACAGAACCGCAGAACACATCTTCATACTTGTCTGTCACCTTGCCCAAACGGAAAGAATAGTCATGTATTTCTGCTAACATTCTTGATTCATCTGAAGCATATACATAACCGTCGTAGTTGTAAACTATCACCGAATTAATTGTCCCAGCAGGAGATTGTAGATCTACAAAACCCGTAGTATATGGCGTAAGCATCTTCCTTAATATTATTGAAGCATATTCTTCACGAAAAAAGATACCATGCTTATTTATTTCTATTATATAGTCAACAGCCGTCTTGTAAAAACTGATAAATCTCTGGTTATATCTCTTCCAATCTTCATTTTGGGCAGCAAGTCCATAAGGGTTTAGGGCTCGTAAAAATATTCCATTAAAGCCATCACTTACATACTCATCAACAATTTCTTTTGGGTAATCAAGAGCCAATTCTGACGTTGTCATCAATGCAGAAACAAATTCGTTACCCAAAACAGCACGAGCCTTGTTTATTCCTGCGATAGTTTTTTCGTAACTATCTTCTCTTCCACGATTTTTATTATGTATGTATGAAGGTCCGTCAAGTGATGTTGAAATCAGTATATTATATTGTTTGCATAGTTCCAACATATCATCAGAAAGTTTTCTGCAATTTGTGCACAGAACATAAGTCAGCTTGCGATTCTTCTCTTTATTTATTTCTTCTGCTGTTTCTATTCCATGTCTAATCAAGTCTATTTCCAAACTTGGTTCACCACCTTGAAATTCCATCGTTAGATTAGGAGATGGAGAATGAAACATCATCTGAACTGAAGCTGTCATATCTTCTAAAGACATGGAACAATGTTTGCTCGTTTCCTCTTGACTTGAAGCCTGACAATAAATACAGTTTTGGTTGCATCGAAGGGTAAGAACAAAAATGTGTAGTGATGTTTTATCATCAAGAAATCCTTTCTTTGTTCTTAATCTTGAAGCATAAATATCAAGTAAAGATGGTAATATCTCTTCTGTAACAAAAAAATTAGATACTAACGTCTTATATAAATCCTCGTCGGATATAGAATGACTTAGTATTTTCTGCACAGTACCAATTGGGGTAATTATAAAATCCCCCAACTCGTTTATCAGAATTTCGTGGTTTAAAATTGTGATAAAATTGAATGGTAACAATGCATATTTTCTCATTCTAAAATTTCCTCTTCAGTCAATTCGTCAAATTCACCAAACGCTTTTGCGTACAATATGGTTTTTATGTACTTTGTTTCTTCATCGATTTGATTACGCAATTTGTAATCGTTTAGTTTCTGATAGAATTCTAAAAGGAACTGTTTTTCGTCTTGCACTCCATCGATAGTCAATGTTTCTATAGTGCCTTGTATGGAACGTTGTATAGCATATCGAGAAGAAAACCAATATACTACTGTAGAAATACAACTATCTGAAAATATTTTTCTATCGATCTTAAGCGTCATTTCTTAAAATTCTTAAGCTTTGTTATGGTTGGAGTATCAGGAATACCCGTCACATCTAATTTATTGTATGCTTGGAACATCTTTAGTGCCATTGCAAGCTCATCATTAAATACGGCGTTGCCTGACTTATATTCCAGTTTAGAGGATTCTGGGGCATATCCGGCCGTAGTCAGTAATGTTATGAGCGTAGACACATCATATCCAGCGGTTCCTTTAGATATATCCCGAAAGCCTAATTCGATTGTTGTTTTGTTCACATCCCATGTCTGAAGCGCAACTGATGTAGTGTTATCAACAATTCCTGTTACCTTCAGCCCCGCATCCTGCTGGAAATGCTTAATTGCGGCAGAAATATTGGTGTCGCAAATAGCATAACCGGATTTCTTTGTTATAGAATTCCTTTTAAGATAATAGTTGGAAACAAGTAAGTCCACCAGTTTATCTACATCTGCTCCATAAATTCCAGCCTTAATAACACGATCGCCAAAAGAGTAAGTTGCAACCGTTTTTGTTGGCTTAGAATAAGAACTAGAAGAGCTACTAGAAGAGCTTCCAGACGAGCTACTTGAATAATGAGAGTAATGAGAAGAATGTGAACTTGAATAATGAGAAGAATGAGAAGAATGTGACCGATGACTACTATGCGATCGGTGAGCACTAACCATAGACATACGTCCCGTTGGAACTATCTTTACCACATTCTTATATATACGGTGCTTGATTTCCTTTATTTGGTCAGTATCATCATCTTCTGGTTCAAAACTCGGAAGAAATGGGTCCTGCGCTTTGGCTTCCGTATGTATAAGTGACATAACGGAACTAAAGAGTATGGATTTAAAAATTTTCTTTGTTATCTTGCTCATAGTTCCTTGTTTTTAATAAAGTTCAACCAATAATCGTCTGGAGATAGTTTCATAAGTTCATCCAATAGTTTCTTGCCAGCCTCATTCAATTTACCTTTATTCGCTGAAACATTTAGGATTAAGGTGTTCCTACCATTATTCACCCTATTAATGATGTCCTGTTCTACGCCATCTAACTTTTCTTGAAGACTAGCCCGGACAGAAGAAGGTATGTCAAGTTGTATAAGGCTGTTTAGAGCTTCTTTTGCCTGCAAAAGGTAAGAGTTGTCGGACTTACCTTTTTCTATTAACTTATCTGTAACCTTTTCCATCTTTTGGAAGGCATTTTCTTTATATGAAGAACGATTAAACGCATCATAGTTTGTGTAGGCTTCTAAATAAGATGCAAATGCCTGATCGTACAAACCTGATGACACATAAGAATCACCTTTCTGAACGGTTTGGTTAAACGTCTCTATCTTTCCTAAAGATAAGACATAAGAAATTCCATTTAATCCACCAAAGAGTATGATCGTGACAATGAGTGCAACCGTTATATAGACTTTTACTCTCAAAGAGGATGTGTCTTTGTGATGTGCCTGTAAAACTTTTTCTCTCTCTTGGATGCACCAATCTGAATCACTAGTTTTTAGCGCTTCACTCAGAATTTTTATTTTACCTTCTACAAAGGAGAGTTTTGTTAAGGCCGATGCTGGGTAATATGCTGATGTCTTAGCAGGAATAACCAATAATGTATCTAATAATCTGCGATACTCCGTCTTCTGCGCATTTAATTCCCCTTTTAAATCAGAGATGATGTTTGTCTTATTTATGTGTTTCGCGGAATAATCATCATTTTTATTTCCAAGAGTATATTCTGGAATGATATCGGATAAACCAAGACCATATACAATTGATGACAACAAATATGCTACAATTTCTTTTTGAAATCCAAAGTTCTGACAAATTTCTGCTGTAAATACATTTATTTTTAAGTTCCAGTCTTCTTTTACACCCAGTAATTTCTCACCATATCCGGCTTTAAGTATTGTCCGAAGAACTTGTTTTGCTGCAGGAATATCGTCGAAGGAAGCAACATCATCAAGAATGTTAGATAATCTAATGTTCTTGACGACATCACTACCGTATTGCAGAATTACCCCTTTAATGGATTCTGGCAGTATCTTATTTTGCTTCGCCATTTTTATGTAATTCTTTAGAAAGACTAAGCGACAATTGTTGCATTAAAGCCTCATGCTTAAATAAAAGTTTGTTGCGTTCCTCATTTGCACGTTCAATATCTTGACGTGCATAAGCTGCTTCTATCTTGTCCTTTTCATTATCTGTTCCTGCATCTTCGAGATAATCGAGCTTTTGGGTAAGTTGTTTTATTCGTTTGTCTGTTGTTTGAACCTTATCTGTTACTAGTTTTATCTGGTATTGGATAAACTCTACTATATGAGTTTGCAGAGCATTCAAGTTGTATATGAAAGCAACGGACATATCATCTTTACTTCCGATTGCACTTAGCTGGGGAAGTTCTTTCTCAATAGACTTGACAGTTTCCTCGCGTCCATCATTAACAAGCATCTTTATAACTTGAATATAGAAGTTTACTAGATTCTCTATCTCACCAAAAGAATCATCTATACCATCAGACCCTAAAAAAACTGCCATTGGGAAATGACCGTCACCCTGATAACAGTACCGAAACTCATTAATTGCCCCAGAATCACAAATAGATGTCGTTTTATTTAGGAAACAACGATCGTCCCAGGGAATAGGCTCCATCCACAAGGGGTCCTCTTGAAAGGATATACATTTACCATCACCCAAATGAAACGCAAACCAATAATCAGATGTTTGCGCATAAGCCATTAGTGTACAACCATATATTTTCTCGAAGGTTTCGCTAGTAGAGAGTTCATTAATATATTTGGGATCAACATGTTGTTGTTCCCACTCGCTAATAGTTGTGTTAGCTGCGTGCTCTGCGATTTTCTGATTCCATTGATAGATAATCGATGAGAAAAGTTGGCGGAATGCTACATCTATAGGTGTTTGTTTTTTGACAACTTCTTCTGAGGTTATAGCTTCCTGCGCCGTAAATGGCTTACTTATAAATAAATTCTTATCGATATTTTCAACGAAAGTCCTGACAGTATCAAGAATTACTTCTGTTGCCATGCGAGAACCTACATCACTACGAAAATAGCGTTCGCCCCCATGGCCGTCACACACGACAGCAATAGCAAGTCCATTTTCATAGACGGCATGGAAGGAGGCATCCTGACAAGGCTTATTATCAGCCTTATGGCTTTCTCCCTGACATGAGAAGGAATAGCTTTCTATCATTTATCCCCAATCATCAATATATTGGCTACTGTCAATAGTGGAAGTTGAATCAGATGTTTCTGCACCATCAATATTTTGAGTTGCATCTTGAATGTCCTTAACAACCTGTTCCTGTTTTGTTATTTCTCCTGCTGTACTACTCTTACTTCCAATTTGAGATGATGTAACCGCAACAACTCTAATGATTTGTTTAAGTGCGTCAATATTATGAACAGTAATAACAGCTTCCGAGGAACCCGTAAATTCTTTCAAGACATCTTTATCTGCATCGTCACCAATTGCAATCGCAATTTTTATGGCCGACTTGAACCAATTATTAGCTTTTAATTTTGCTAAACCACTATTGTAGTCATCGGTTGGTCCACCATCAGAAAGCAGAATTATAGCTGGTGCAAAAGAGCCACTGGCAGACTGCATGAATCCACCAGAACGCGACAACTTAGAAGCTAATTCTGAACAAGCAGCTCCTAATGATGTCAGCCCACTTGCAACAACATCCTGCCAAATGAAGTCTTTCGCTAATTTTGGCTCATCGTATAGCCAATTAACTCCATTAGAAAATTCTAAAGCAGCTACTTTAATCTCTGCATCAGGATTGGTCTCAGAAATGTCATTAAGCATTGGTAACACATTAACAACGGCATCATTTACTGCACCAATCTTGTTTCCTTCCATACTTCCAGAAGTATCAATCAGGAAGAAAAGTGTCATCGTCCTACGAGGAACACTTACGGTTTCGTCTAAAAGTCCCATACTATTTTTATTTGTTTTTGATATTATGCAATTACTTCACCCTTTGTTCCCGCTGCCTCTTTGATACTTGAGCCAAAAGAAATCTTCAAACCATTCAAAATTGGTAAGAATTCATTTGGATTTACGACTTTTACCTTTCCGCTTGGAGTATCTATATGCCAACAGGATTGAGTAAGATTTCTTATTACAAGCAGATTTTTGTCCGATGGAAAGAAATCTACTTCTGCATCTGGAGTGTTATCATGATTTATATATAGTTTTGTTCCTGCTGTTAATATTAAACTTCTATTGTTTAATTTCAGTTGTTTTGTAACGTCGATATCATCACCACAGTTAATACATTTAAATTTATTATCCTCTATATCAACAAATGTTTCTTCATGACAATGGGGACAAACGACTAACTCATCGCGCACTTTTGAAATAATTCTCTCCCACTCTTGTTCAATCATACGAGTGTTTGGGTGCCATAGCTTCTCTTCACTAAATTGGTCAATAAAAGTTTTTTTAAGTGTTGACGGGAATAAGGGCCATCTCTTTATTACATTTTGATGTACACCTCTCACCGGTAGGTTAGACTTGTCTGATGGACTATAAATAAAAATAGCCTCGCTGCCATAAAAGCGCTTCTCAAATGTCTCTGTCATACAAGGACAAGCAACAACCTTAGCCCCTTCAAAAGGGTGGTTGGCAAAGAAAAGCATAAACAATATGACAGAAAGTGAGAATCTATCACTATATTTATCTGGAATACCACCAGCAACAATCTCGGGAGCCATATAACGAGCCTTACCCATAATGCCAGATTTTTCACCCTGTGGCATCACATTATCATTGTCACAAATTAGCACATCGCCATCTGTAGGACGAATAAAGAAGTTACCATCATTCAAATCTTGGTAACTATACCCAAAACGGTGGAGCATCATAAAGCCATTACAAATTTTCATTGCCGCTGCAAGCATTGCATTAAATGACTTAAAATTCTTCCGAGCGAGTAAGTAGTTACCAAACTCAAAGTAGTCAGAGGGACGCAACTTCATGATATAGCCAAAACTACCATTTTCTTTCTGGGTCAAATATTCTGGCCAAATAAATGCATCAGAAGGTGCACCCTGTCGAATATTACGTTCAAGATTCTTATAAAATTTTTCGTCTGGAGGTGTTATATACCATTTCAATGCCATTCGTTGGCCATCCAAATCAACAAGATAAACAATACCCTGTCCCCCTCGTCCTAATTCTTTTATAACCGTAGCCTGATTTCCAAACGTCAGATTTACTCGTGCCCCTTTCTTTAGTTCCATACTCATAACTGTATTAATAACCACCTCCTCTTAGATCAAAAGAATCTGCGGCTTCCAATGTTCCAGACTTATGGCAGTTGGGGCAAGTCACCCGTTCTTGACCATGCCAGCAAACTACAGAGTTACAGTTACCGCAAATATAAAAACGCTTTTCTCCACAATAAGGACAACCTGGGAAATGTTGAGCTAAAGATATAGTACCATGTACCTTTTTACTATCAAAACCTTCCCTGTGTGCCTTTGCCTTATCAATTTTAAATGCCCACACGAATTTTAGGTTGCCCTTATAAGGATCAACCGTTATGCCAAAAGGTCGTCGTGTTTCTTCACATTGTGCCAATATAGCAAATGCTTCTTCACTTATTTTTTCAATTTCCATAACCATAGCAAATCGAGAATAAATGTTGACGTTTTCATTTCTCTCGTTATTTATGTGTTTTTTAGCCTAGATTTAAGCGTTTCCGCAACAAATATACATTTTTTTTTTGAAACACACAAAAAAACTCATGCGTGCGGGCGCAAAATTCTATAAAAAAGATGTTTTGTGATGCGATTTGGCGAAGTTGTTATTTGTTTATATGGAAAAGCACTTATCTTTGCAAACAAAAATGCTACCCTACGTTACATCCAACAGCCTAAGCCACTTCTTTCATGAGAATGTGTAAGATAGACTGAAAAGAATTTGTAAATTAGACACACAGAAAACAAAACAAGATGCAAGATAATATACAAAACAGCATAAACAAACAACACAGAAACATAAAAAAAGACGTAAACAAAAGACGAAAATAATTCACGATTTTCTTTGCCAGTTGGAGAAAAAACCGTACATTTGCGCCATAAAATTTAAAATATAATAATATGGCACTACAAACATTAAGTGCAAAACGCTTCCAAACGAAGCTGAAAGCAACAATACAAAGCTCTGGGCGACTGAGTTTTACGGACAAGACATCAAAGGAACTCCAGTTCGAAAGCGGTTCCCGGGTGAAGTTCCTTTTCGACGACGAGAGCAAAGAACTCTATATGGCCAAGATGAGCGGCAACGATGAAGACGCCTTCGAGGTGAGAGCATCCGGCAGCTACTTCTACGTGGCAACAAAGAGACTTTTCGACGAACTGGAATTCGAATACAAGAAAAAGAACATCATGTTCGACCTCGTGCGCAAACCCGCATTGGACGAAGAAGTGGGCGGAGAAGTATATAAGATGAACAAGCGCACACTGCCGCGACGCGAGAAAGAAGATGCGGATGACGCTGAATAATAGATGCAAAGTATAGAAGACGCCATATCCGATGTGTTCCTGTGGCTGACAACGGCAAGGAACGCAAGCTCCTCGTCAGGGATGAAATATCATCTGGCGGGGATTGCTGCTGACATCGCGGGGCTGGCCCAGAGACTGCACGATGAAGTGCTGGAAAGGGTCAAGCAGGACGCGGTGATGGATATCGGCATCAACTTCGCTGCGCTCTCGCAGAGGCTTCTCACGATGGAGCTGGAAGAATACGCCCAGCCCGAAGTGCAGGAAGAGCAGCTGCAGGTGACCGAGGCACTTGGCGGTCTGAGCGCCGTGGTGGAGGAAATCATCGCACAGCTGGATCGCCACCATCGCGATGAGGAGTTCGTGCGCCTGTATGAAAAGGAAAAGAACAACTATATGGCATCGGGCGCGGCACGCTACTCGCGCAAGAGGTTCGAGGAATGGAAGGACAACAGCTGCAACGGAGAGCCCACGCTGGAGGACATCGAGGACTACCGGCTGGAGAAGCTGCTGCAGATGTTTGGGACGGGTGTGTTCAACGGCGTCGTGGAGCATATCATGAGAGCCAAGCGCTATCCCGGCGAGATAGATTTCGACCAGCTGGAGCCCAACCCGAAAATAACGAAAAGCGCCGTGCACCACTACACGGCCCTGCGACGGCTGGTAGATTACGAAGACGGCTGCCTGAAGGTGAATCCCCTGCACGTCGGCAAATACTTCTACAACAACCGCAACGAGGAGAACGCAAAGGCCCATCGAACGTGTTTCCTGAAATACATGCACAAGGTGGAACTGTCGCAGCAAGAGCTTCGCAAACTCATGCAGAAGGAGGGAAAGAGCGCCAGCTACGGGCTATGTCACGAGGAGGCGGAGACGCTGGAGACGGAGCTGTTTCACTTCATTCACCCCGAGATAGAGGAAGAAGAGGCCAGGCGCATCCACAATGCAATAAAGCGACTGGTGGTCAACCAAAAGGTGCAGGATATATGCATCTATCTGAAAGAGCAGAGAGAAAAGGGCAAATTGCTGCTGCCGCAGAGTCCGGGTACAGCATACAAGGAGCTGCAGAGAATGGGAATGCCGTGCGGCGAGGGATACAGCGAAAAGTATTTCTACAGTTGCTATCTGAAGTAGCAGATTAAAAGATAAACAAAAAAGAGAAGCATCAGAATGAAAGTTCTGGTGCTTTTTTTGTGTCTTGTGATGACGTCGCAGGCGACATTACAAGAAACTACGAGAAACTACAAGAAACTACAAGACGGCCCTTTCAAAAGCCACCCTACCCCCGACAAAACCCCGTACCTTTGCAGCGGACAAACGACTAGTCTACTTGTCTACTTTCGGCTTGCCGAATGAGCGCGAGCGAAGCCGAAGCGAACTAATAACTCGTAAACTAATAAAAAATGGAAACAAAAATTTTAAAAGTAGTGAAGTGCGGAGAAAAGATTTCCGTGCAGAGTGAGAAAGCCGACAACAAAGTGCTGGACAAACGAACTATCGTCCTGCAAGAGCTGGGAGGCAAGTATGAAAACAAGTACGTGGTGACCGCCTTCGGCACACTTGCCACACTGCGATTCGAAGACGGATGTCTCGTAGCTGCAACGCTGCGCTTCCAGACGCACGAGCACAATGGAGCGGAGTATCAGGACGTAACAGCAACGGATATTGTTGCAATGTAAAGCCCCCGAGCCCCCTAAAGGGGGCCTTAACCTGAGTTGAGGTCGAGGGAATCAATTGAGCACCGAAAGGTGTAGGGCCCTTTCTCAAAACTTCTTCTCGCAAATTCAACTCAAAAAAATGAAAACAACAAACGAAAACACAGTACGTAACATCATCAAGAAAGTTACAAAGAGAGAGATCACATTGAACGGTATGATGACCTTCGGCCAGACGGAAAGCGGTATGCACGTCATGGACTTCAAATGCTGCGAGGACACAGAGCTGGAGGAAGTGGTAACAAAATGCAAGGTGCAGCGCATGAGAGACGGAAACGTCTATATCTCGGAACTGCCCCGACGCATCAAGAGTAAACCAATCTTCCGCGAGGACAACAGTTCGCTGACGCTGGGCAAGGACGGCAAGTTTTACTTCGTGTTCACAATGCCTGAGCAGCTGGTGACCGAACTGCCCGCACAGCTGATGCGCCAGGCTCGCGCCATCGCCAGAAAGATGATGAAAAGCCTTATAGAGAAGAAGTAAAAAATCTGTATCCTAATGTTTCAGTTTCAGTATTTCAGTTTTTTTTCAGAATTCAGCTATACATCAAATTCTCTTTTTTTAATCTTATAACTAATTAATAATAAGTAATATATATGGAAATAATATAAATAAAGAGAGAATTGATACCACCAAAAAAGAAACTGAAACAACTGAAACTGAAATATCTATCCAATTTATATTCATCTAAAAAGCAAAGAACCAATGAAATACGACATTAGCAAGACCTCTGCTCCCGCCATGCCGAACCTCGGAAAAGGGACAGAATGCATCAAACTGCTACTCTCACAGGCCTCAAATGACATGCACGAACCCCTTGTTCCGATGTTCTTCCCCATATTTGGCGCACACATCAGCGGAGCAGAATTTCAGTATCCTGACAACAGTTGGAAGGAAATGACGGGAATGATGGGCAATCTGGTGGCGAAAAGCGGCGACAACAAAGGCCAATTGACAACTCTTGCAAAAGCCATCTGTCGCGACTTCATCAAGCACGACAAGGAAGAAACAGACAAGCTGCGGGAATGGCAGAAAAAGAAACAGACCGAACCGGACAACAAGAAGAAAACTCCCCGACCGGACGTGGCCTTCTGGTTTCCGCCTGTTGACACCACCAAACCCGCCTTCCTGCAGAACGCGATGGCACTTGAGGATCAGGGAGGCCGCACGCAATACTTCAACCTGCCGGAGGTGGAGATGGCCGAAAACCTGTGCGGCGGACACAAGAACGTGTCGCTGATGCTACGCAACATCTACGACCGCGCCCAGGCCGGAGCCCTGCGTGCAACGTCCGACGGCGTGACGGGCAACCCTATCCTTCGGGCCTGCATCACAATATCGTCCAACCCCATCTCTACGCGCAAGTTCTACAAAAACGAACTATACAACGGTACCTTCGGGCGAATGGTGTTCAGTTACAAGCCGCGAGGCAACCGCAACGGAAAGATACCCCGACAGGGAAAGTACCCGGATGAGTTCTACGAGCAGCTGGACGAATACATCGCACGCCTCGACCTCTGCAAAGGGCGCTACATCATCAGGCCGCTCAACAAGCTGACCGACCGTCTGGCCGAGGATATGGCTTCGCTGGCCGATTTGGCAGACGACGACCTGCTGTTTGAAATGTCGCATCGCGCGCTGGTGTCAGCTTGGAAGGCCGGATGCATCATGTGGGTGCTCAACAATCAGACGTGGACAAAGCCGATGAGCGACATGGTGGAATGGCTGGTGTATCACGACATCTGGAGCAAGATGCAACTCTTTGCCGACATGCTTGGCAATGATGACGAGCACATGAGCGAAGTGCAACGACGCGGCCCGAAGAACATGCTGGACAGTCTGCCCGACACGTTCAACGAGGTGCAGCTAGAGGTTCTTCGCGAGAGTACAGGTAAACCAAAGGATGGCACAAAACGCCAACTATATGTATGGATGAACAGAGGTTTTGTTGAGTATTCTGCACAAACAGGACTGTACTCCAAGACAGCGAGCTATCTTGGAGTGACCAGCCTCTCCCCAGTCGCCTCAAGGGAAGGGAGTGAAAATCCAAATGTATAATCAAGCCCAATGCCCCAATAATGGTACTTCCCCCTTGAGGGGGGAGTTAGAGAGGGGCTCTAATTATGAACAAACTAGAACTTCAAGAGCTCCGCGACCTTCCTATTGAGGGGGTCGCGAAGCGACTCGGACTCCAGGTGGAGCAGCACAAAAGCCTGTGCCCGTTTCATGAAGACCACACCCCCAGCCTGTCATTCAAGGTGAGCCAAAACACCTGCCGTTGCTTCGTGTGTATGACACAGTCAATAGGCACCATCGATCTGGTGATGCGGCATCTTAACAAGGACTTCAAAGAGGCCTGCCGATGGCTGGCAGACGAGAACTGTGTCATCCTTGATGAGTGGAAACCTGCCAAGACAGATGAGGTACAGAAGCCGTTTGATGCGACAAAGTATGAGCACTTCTTCGAGCGGCCTTGGTTGAACGAAGAGGCACGAAAGTTCCTCTTTGAGGAGCGCAGGATTGACCCAAGGGTAGCGAGCTGGTGCCGGTTGACATCATGGAAAAATCGTAGTGGAATACCATGGCTGCAAATACCTTACTTCAATCGTGAAGGCAGGCTTGTTGGTATCCAGAACAGAAACCTGATAAAAGGTGCTACGCCTCGCTTTAGATTTCCTCAGGGGTCACAATGCAGCATATACAATCTGCCCGTGCTGAACCTGCTGCAGCCAGGCGAGGCGCTATACATCACGGAAGGATGCTCGGACTGCTGGGCAATGCTCTCCTCCGGACACAAGGCAATAGCAATACCGTCCGCTACCCTACTCAAACCCCGGGATGTGGAACAATTATCAATTCTCAATTCTCAATTGTCAATTAGCTTCCATATGTACCCCGACCGCGATGCGCCCGGCGAACGGCTCTTCATGCAACTGCAAAGCATGCTGCCCTCGTTGGAACATCATCAGTTGCCTCCGGACTGTAAGGATTTTAGCGAGTATTATCTTAATTTGAAACTTGGAACCTGAATATGAAAGCGATGTATAAATCAGAACTGGCACGGCTGGCTGGCGTTAGCTCCAACACGTTTCGCAGGTATCTGAACTCGCGCAGAGAAGTTCTTGCCGAAATGGGTGTGAAGCCACGCGCCC